>PAZH01000089.1 GCA_002716125.1 Rhodospirillaceae bacterium | reverse complement strand
GCTTCAGCTGGTCAGTCTTCATGCCACCATACTACTTGCGCCAGCGATAGAACGTCACTTCGCTCACGCCGATCTGGCGGATCGCATCCGCAATCGTGCTGCCCTGGCTGTGCAAAATACCAACCTGACGCAGCTTCGCGACAATCTCTTCGGGCTTATAAGTTCTCTTTGACATGTCGGCCCTCCTTCAAAATCCATAACATCGGGCTGGACCAATTTAATGGGGGAAGGAGCAAATGGGGTGGCTGATGGGAATTGAACCCACGACCCCTAGATCCACAATCTAGTGCTCTAACCAACTGAGCTACAGCCACCACAGGGTCGAGCAGCCTCTTTAGTCCGCGCGGCGCGCATCGTCAAGCGTGGCTGCGCGGAAATGCTCTTTCCCCACCGCCCGCGCTCGGGCATAAATCCGCCCAACGGATGTCTTGAGGCAGGAAACCCGATCATGAAATTGGCTGAAAACTTAAACCGTCTCGGTACGGAGACCGCATTCGAAGTCCTGGCGCGCGCCGCGCAGTTGGAGCGCGAAGGCAAAGAGATCATCAATCTCGGCATCGGTCAGCCGGACTTCAAAACACCGGAGCACATAGTGGAGGCCGCCGTCAAAGCGCTGCGCGATGGGCATCACGGCTATACGCCGGCAAACGGAATCCTTGAGCTTCGGGAAGCCGTCGCTGCCGACTTGAACAAACGCCACGGCGTCGAAGTCGACCCGGACTGTGTCGTTGTCGTCCCGGGCGGCAAGGTCACGATGTTCTTCGCCATCATGATGTTCGGTGAAGCCGGCGCGGAAATCATGTACCCCGATCCGGGCTTCCCAATCTACAAATCGGTCATCGATTATTGCGGGGCAAAGGCCGTCCCCATTCACCTGAAGGAAGAGAACGAGTTTGCCTTCAGTGCGGACGAAGTCCTCGGGAACATCACGCCGCAAACGCGCCTCATTATTATCAACAGTCCGGCCAATCCGACCGGCGGTGCAACGCCCAAAGCGGAAATGGACAAGCTTGTCGAAGGGCTGCAAGCCCATCCGGACGTTGTGGTCCTCTCGGACGAAATTTATAGCCACATGCTTTATGGCGGCCGCGAGCATGTGTCGTTGTTGCAATACGATAACATGCGCGATCGGACGATCATGTTGGATGGTTGGTCCAAAACCTATGCGATGACGGGATGGCGGCTCGGATTTGCGGTTTGGCCGAAATCCATTGCCGACACCGCCACAAGACTCGCGATCAATTGCCATTCCTGCGTCAATGCACCGACTCAATTCGCCGGGATCGCCGCCCTCAAAGGCCCGCACGATCAGGTCACGACCATGGTTCAGGCATTCGACGAGCGACGGAAAGTCATCGTCCCCGCGCTTAATCAGATTCCGGGTTTCTCATGCGTCGATCCCGGCGGGGCGTTCTACGCATTTCCGAATATCACCGGTACAGGCATGTCGGCACGTGAACTTCAAGACCAGCTGCTTACCAAAGCCGGTGTCGCCACAGTCGCGGGCACAAGCTTTGGCGACTTTGGCGAAGGCTACATCCGCTTTTCCTACGCCAATAGCGTCGAAAACATCGAGAAGGCGATTGATAAAATCAAGGAATTGCTGCGGGGTTAAGATTTAGACGATTTAATTTTAGGCAGTTATAAGATTAAAATTAAGGCATTCTTGAGTGAATCGGACTGGCAACATGCATCCGGCCCTGCCAAACGCTTATAAAACATTGAAAATAAACAACTTTATTGCGATCAAACATTTGGCACGACGCGTGCTAATGCCGACATGTCGTTCGTTCAAATCGGAATGAGCACAAACCAATGACAACGCAATAAAAAGAAAGAGCTATGAAAAAGATCGAAGCGATCATCAAACCCTTCAAGCTCGATGAAGTGAAAGAAGCGCTACAAGAGGTTGGCATTCAAGGTATCACCGTTACCGAAGCCAAGGGCTTCGGGCGACAGAAAGGACACACCGAACTTTACCGGGGGGCGGAATACGTCGTTGATTTTCTCCCGAAGGTAAAACTCGAGGTCGTCCTGGAGGACACCTTGGTCGAAAGAGCGGTCGAAGCGATTGAGCAAGCCGCGCGCACCGGCCGAATTGGCGATGGCAAAATTTTCGTATCGGCGATCGAGGAAGCCCTTCGAATTCGTACGGGCGAAAGAGGTGGCGAAGCCGTTTAACGGCAAACACGCCCAAATACGAAAGCAACGAATAAGACAATCAATCACGACGTAATAGAGGAATACGGCATCATGTCCGACGCAATGGAAAACGTTCTAAAGATGATCAAGGAACGCGACGTTAAATACGTCGACTTCCGATTCACCGATCCACGGGGGAAATGGCAGCACACAGCGCAGCACGTCAGCACGATTGACGAAACAAGCCTTGAGGAAGGCATCATGTTCGACGGCTCGTCGATCGCCGGCTGGAAGGCGATTAACGAATCGGATATGTGCCTTAAGCCTGATCTCGAAACGGCCGTGATGGATCCGTTCGCAGCACAGCCGTTGCTTATCTTGTTCTGCGACGTCTTAGAGCCGACGACGAGCCAGCCCTACGAGCGCGACCCGCGTTCGCTCGCCAAGCGCGCCGAGAACTATCTGAAATCGACCGGTGTCGGCGACACGGCCTATTTCGGTCCGGAAGCCGAGTTCTTCGTCTTCGACGATGCGCGTTGGAACGTCAGCATGAACGACACGTTCTACAGCCTCGATTCCGATGAAGGCCCGTACAACACCGGCCGTATTTTCGACGAAGGCAACTTCGGTCACCGCCCTGGCATCAAGGGTGGTTATTTCCCAGTGCCGCCGGTCGACTCCGGCACCGACTTCCGGGCGGAGATGGTCACCACGATGACCGAAATGGGCCTGGAGATGGAGAAGCATCACCACGAAGTGGCACCGTCGCAGCATGAATTGGGTCTCAAGTTCAATACCCTGACCCGCATCGCCGACAGCATGCAAATCTACAAGTATGTCGTCCACATGGTTGCCCACGATTACGGCAAAACCGCCACCTTCATGCCGAAGCCAGTCTTCGACGACAACGGCTCCGGTATGCACTGCCACCAGTCGATCTTCAAAGACGGCAAGAGCACCTTTGCGGGCACGCAGTACGCCGATCTCTCCGAGACAGCGCTGCACTATATCGGCGGCATCATTAAACACGCGCGCGCGATCAACGCTTTCTCGAACCCGACCACCAATAGCTACAAGCGTTTGGTTCCAGGCTTCGAAGCGCCGGTCCTACTCGCCTATTCCGCTCGGAACCGTTCGGCATCTTGCCGTATCCCGTTTGCGACAAGCCCGAACGGCAAGCGCGTCGAAGTCCGTTTCCCGGATCCGTCGGCGAACCCGTATCTCGCATTCTCCGCAATGCTGATGGCCGGCCTTGACGGAATCGAGAATAAGATCGATCCGGGCGACCCGATGGACAAAGACCTCTACGACCTGCCGCCGGAAGAGCTGCAAGGGGTCCCGACGGTTTGTGGTTCGCTCCGCCAAGCAATGGAATCCCTCGACGCCGATCGAGACTTCCTCAAGCGCGGCGACGTGTTCACGGACGAACAGATCGACGGCTACATCGAGTTGCGGATGGAAGAAGTCGAGCGCTTCGAAACCTCGCCGCACCCGGTAGAGTTCGCGATGTACTACAGCGTCTAAGAAGAAGGCGTTTCGAGACACGAAGGGTCGCTCTTGGGCGGCCCTTTTTTTTCGTTCGGTTCAACGAAAAGTAGGCGCGGGAGCGCGACTTCGAATTCTTTCCCGCCATAGGCGTGAACCTTGTTATGAGCACGGACGATCACCTTTGTCACCCCTGCCGGTATGCGCACACCTGATAGGGATCGGGTGAAGGGTTGTTCCTCCACATGGGGATGATACAGCACACGGGTCCCGAGAATCTTTTCGTCCGGCCCGACAACATCCCACTTATCGGCGTAGTGATCCCAACCGGTATCAGCATGTTTGACCGTTACATGAAAAGTGAAAGTGCCATTCCCACCAGCACTGGCCCTGACCGCGGTCACGTCCGCTTCGCCGGCAATGGCCGCCCCGCAGAGGCATATCGCCCCAATCGCACCAGCCCAAACTTTCATCGTCGTCTCCCCGAATCGTTTCGCGAAGATTATCCTGGGCCCACCCGCAAGTGAAAGACGCCCGTATTCACGATTACTTGACGTCCGATGCCACGCGCATCTTTTGGATGGTATCCGGCTGCTTCGGCGGCGCACCGGGCTTAAGCAGGTCGACGAACTCCATGCCGTAGATCACCCGCCCCCAGATCGAGTATTTGTTGTCCAAGTGCTTGGCCGGGCCGGTGATAATGAAGAATTGACTATCGGCAGAGTCGAGATCGTTAATCGCGTGCTTCATACCGACGACTCCGCGAACGAAAGATTCTTTAGAAATCTCGGCTTTCAACGTCGTCCCGGAACCGCCGCTGCCGGTACCCGTCGGATCACCGGTTTCTGCGACAAAGCCTTTTTGCACGCGATGAAACGAGAGACCGTTGTAGAACCCTTCGCGCGATAACTCTTTCATTCGCGCGACGTGCCGCGGCGCTAAGTCGGGAAGCAATTCGACGACAACGCGGCCATATTTCAAATCGATGTAAATCAGATTCTCAAGGTTCTTGCCGCGAATAGCATGATAAAAGGCCTCAGGCTGGTCGCCGGTCGTCTTTGCCGCCAGTTGCTGCGTTTGCTGTTTCGGTTGGCTCTCCGTCTTCTTTTCCGCCTGTTTGTTCTGTTCTTTCTGCGCGGCCTCCGCCTTGTCCTTCGGCATTGTTTGCTCAGCGCTGATCATGCTCAGCATCTTCGCGACCGCCGACGCCAGTTCTGCCGATTGTTCAGGCGAAAAATTCGCGCCGGACGTCGAATTGACGTTGAAGGTTTGGCCGGCACCAACTTCTTGTGAGCCGAATTGGGAACTGACTTGGATTTTACCGACGATGACCGAGACTTCCGTATTGCGCGGACCGGCCAAGACGTCGAATGCCGTCCCCCGGATACCAATCATCGCGGCGGGCGTCCGGACGCGCAGATCGACTTTCGCCGTCTTTTGTGAAGCGAAACGCAAAACGCCGCGCGATAACTGGACCAAGCCGTTCAGTTTCTCCTCATTGGGATCGTAGACTAAATCGTCGAGCAGCATCTCGGCCCGCTCACCCATTGTCATACGGGTCTTGTCTTTGAACTCTAAAGTCGCACCGCTATTCTTGCCGGTTCGAACCTTCTGATTGTAGATCAGTGTCTCGCCCGCATTCATGCGTTTGGAAAGGTTCCGACCGTATACGTCGCCGACGATAATATCGGCAACGCCGATATCGATCGCGCTATGACTACCCGACGCAATAATGCAGATTGAAAACGCGGTCGCGATACCGCAAGTACGCGCGAACAAGGATGGCCAACGCTGGCTATCTTTCATTCTCTTCCCCTCGTCGATGTTCGCCCTGCCCCGCCCGGCACAATCGACTAAACAACACGCAATCTTTGTACCATGCACGACAGTCGATATTTGCTTTTATCATTTACTTTTTTACAAAAGGTTAACCAGTCATGACTCGACTTTTAAAGTAAATGACAAGTAGAAAATTAACATGCCAAATATTTCTTGATCGTTAACTTATATTCTATATGATTCGGAATAGGATGGATGGAGATTTAATTATGAATTCAAAAGAATTCGAAACTATAAATATGATGGAAGTGCTGATTACGAAAGAGATTCAGCGCCTCGCCGAAGCGGCCGACGTCACAGTATTCGTGCGATATGCCGACAGCACTCTTAAGGGCGGGCCGCTCGACTTCGTCCTCGTGGACAAGGAGTTGCCCGATTCCGACGCAGAACTCCCGATCCGATTCGATTTCCAAGGCCTCGGCATCTGGTTTTTGTGCCAACGCACGGGCGAAACCTTTCACATGCGTCACGTCATCGTTGAAATCGACGAACAGGGCAAGTTCTCACGCGGCCACGTCGGCGAGCAGGAAGGCTACTGGGAAGATTTTCCGGTCTATATATCGGACGAAAGACTGCTCGGCGGCATCATTCACGCCCAGGCCGCATAAGCCTTTAGAGGCGTTCGTTCATTTCTCGCACTCTTCGCGCCAGAACCTTCATAACTTCGAGCGCGAAATCCGGGTTTCTTTGAACCAAGTCGCGAAATCGTCTTTGATTGATCGGTATGAGTGTGGCGTTGCGTCGAACCACCGCGTTTGCGCTTCGGCGTCCATCTTCTTCAACCAGCGCCATTTCACCAACGATACCACCCGTCTCGACCGTTTCGAGAACGGTTGAATTGTGGACGATTTCGATCGTTCCGTCTTCCACAAGATACATAAAGTGCCCCTTGTCCCCCTCCTTGAAGACGGTGTCACCGGCGGCCTTCTTTACGCGTGACGAGGCCAACCCGCTCGTATCGGCACTGATGATGCCTTCGACGATTTGCCGCAACTCTCGCGCCATTGAATATTCTCCGTTCGCAACCTGGCAGATGGTAAGTGGACCTGACCGTAATACCGTCAAGGCGTCAATTTCATGACATCTCGTGAATCCTCTTGAAAACACTATATTTTGTGGATTAAAACCGACAGAACCACTGCATGATGCTTGCTTAACATTCACCGGGATTCGTATACTGGTTCTATGTCAGATCTCTTTCAATCGGCCGAAAAATCCGGCGACGCTTCGAAGTATTCCGCCAAAGACATTGAAGTTCTCGAAGGGCTCGAACCTGTCCGGCGACGGCCAGGTATGTATATCGGCGGCACGGACGAGCGCGCTTTGCACCACCTCGCCGCCGAAGTCATCGACAATGCGATGGACGAAGCGGTGGCGGGTCACGCGAGCCGGATCGAGTTGGAGCTGGATTCGGATAACTCCGTTACTATTCGCGACAATGGCCGCGGCATTCCGGTCGATCCGCATCCAAAATTCAAAGATAAATCCGCGCTCGAAGTCATTTTGACGACGCTCCATTCGGGCGGAAAATTTTCGGATAAGGTCTACGCGACGTCCGGCGGTCTACACGGCGTCGGACTTTCGGTGGTTAATGCACTCTCCGACGTCCTCGAAGTCGAAGTCGCGCGCGACAAGCTCCTCTACAAGCAAGCTTACTCGCGAGGAAAGCCAAAATCGAAGCTCAGCAAGGGCGAGCCGGTACACAACAGGCGCGGCACCACAATTCGGTTTCATCCAGACCCGGACGTATTCGGCGAAACCAACCGCTTTAAAGCGGCAACACTATTTCGGATGGCACGCTCGAAAGCCTATCTCTATCGCGGCGTTGAAATTCGTTGGACGTGCGACCCGCGCCTCGTCTCCGGCGACAAGGACGACACGCCGGAATCGGCCGTCCTGCACTTCCCAGGCGGCCTCACCGACTATCTGACAGAAACGATCGGCGCCCGCGCCACCATTACGCCGACCCCCTTCACGGGACGCGTCACCGCCGAGGACGAGATCGGCAAATTGGAATGGGCCATCCACTGGCCGGAAGATGAAGACGGATTTGTAAGCTCCTACTGCACCACCGTTCCGACGCCCCAAGGCGGCAGCCATGAATCAGCGCTCCGATCGGCGGCGAGCCGCGGCCTCAAAGCCTATGCCGAACTGGCGGGTAACAAGAAAGCCTCGCAAATTACGGCGGACGACGTGCTCGGCGGCGCCAGCGTCATGCTCTCCGTCTTCATTCATGATCCGCAATTTCAGGGACAAACGAAGGAACGGCTCAACTCGCCCGAGGCGGGCCGCTTGGTCGAAGGCGCGGTCAAAGACCACTTCGAACACTGGCTCACCGGTAATCCGGCGAACGCGAATGATCTATTGGAGCGGGTTTTGGAACGCGCCGACGAGCGCAAACGCAAACGCGCATCACGTGATCTCGCCCGTAAAACGCCGACCCGGAAACTTCGCTTGCCGGGGAAACTCACAGACTGCTCGAGCAAGTCGGCCGATGGCACTGAATTGTTTATCGTCGAAGGCGACTCCGCCGGCGGCTCCGCGAAGCAGGCCCGCGACCGTGCAACGCAGGCGGTGCTGCCGCTACGCGGCAAAATCCTCAACGTCGCCAGCGCGTCCGCGGACAAGTTGGCGGCCAATCAGGAACTATCGGATCTTATGCAGGCGCTCGGCTGCGGGACACGCAGCGATTTCGATCTAAACAAACTACGCTACGAGCGCGTTATCATCATGACGGACGCAGATGTCGACGGTGCGCACATCGCGTCTCTTCTCATGACATTTTTCTTCCGCGAGATGCCGGGCTTGATCGAAGGCGGCAATCTCTTCCTCGCGCTTCCCCCGCTCTACCGCCTCAGCAACGGCGGCACGGTCGCCTATGCCCGCGACGATGCCCACCGGGAAGAGATCATGAAGACCGTCTTCGCCGGCAAGACGAAGATCGAAGTCAGCCGCTTCAAAGGCTTGGGCGAAATGCCGCCCGCACAGCTGCGCGAGACCACGATGAACCACGAAACGCGGACATTGCTTCAGGTTGCTATTCCGGATAAATCCGACACCGATGGCGCCAAGGCGGCAAAAGAGACCGCGCGCCTCGTCGAAGCGTTGATGGGCCGAAAAGCCGAACGCCGCTTCGAGTACATTCAGAACAACGCTGAATTCGTCGACGAAATCGACGTTTAAGCTCACCCCCGCTTCGGGTAATCTGCTGGAATGCGCTGCACGCTGATCGCAAGATTTCTACTTCGGATTGCCGTCATCTTCGGCCTGCCCTGCGTGGCCGCCGCAGAGACCCCGCTCACCAATGAGCAAATTATAATTAACTTCAATACGGTTGCCTTCGGAAACGAATATACGAAGCAGCAATACGGGCATGTACGCAAATGGGAGAAGCCGATTTACGTCGGCATTCTCGGCAAACCGCCCGACAGTTTCGACGATATGGTCGTGCATTTTCTGGATGAATTGATCGCCGCAACCGGCCATCCGATGTCGTTGGTCTATTCGCCACGCATTGTCCGCGAAAAGCGGATGCCAAAGGGTTTCAACCCGAACAAAGTGGTGAATATTTTTCTGTTCTACGACACCATTGATGGAATCGCAAAAAGTGTCCGGAACAAGAAGATCCCGCATTCCGACTTCGTTATAAAAACGCTATCGGCTGGCAAAGCTCACTGCATGGCGACGATCAATAAGAAGAAAAACAATATCGTCAGCGCGATCGTTTATTTTCCCTCTCATCACACGCCACAATCCATCCGGACGTGCATCGTTGAAGAGCTGACGCAAATCCTGGGCCTGCCGAACGACAGCGACAAGATCACCCAATCCATTTTTAAGGACCGGGGCAAACACAACGAACTCACGCCGCAAGATCGTATGTTCTTGTATCTACTGTATAATTCCGGAGTGACAGCCGGCATGCCGCGTGTGGAAGCGCTTAAAGCGATTTACGCGAAACTCAACAAGATTCGCCCAGGTGGCATTAAGCAAAAATAATGGCTTAAGCGGGCCAAGCAGGAGCGTGGGACGCCAGCGGGACCGGCGGGCTCGCCCAGAAGGGTGGCGTTTCCGACAAGGTAACGGCCGGTGCAAGATGACGGATCGTGCCGAACGGCGATTCGGTCTCCATCGTAAGATCCATCACATCCGATAAGCCCGGATCCGGCAAATCGCGCGCATCTTCAGAAGGTCCGAAACGGCCGAGGCGCTTCAGCCAGTGCGCCGTCTGTACGAGAGATACCCGCACCAGCCAGCTGCCGCCTTCGGTTGCGCGTCGGCGCAATGCTTCCATCGCCCCGAAGGCACCCAGATAGCCGGTGACATAGTCCAGGCATTGTGCCGGGAGATGGATCGGCGGCTCTCCCCTACCCTCGCTGTGCTCGTGTACAAGCCCACTACAGCATTGAACGATACTGTCGAACCCGCGTTTATGCTGCCAGGGACCCGCGTGGCTAAAAGCACAAAGAGACACGCATACAATGCCGGGACGAATCGCAGCCATTTCTTCCGGCGAAAACCCGCGATTGGCGATCGTACCCGGACGATAACCTTGCGAGAACACATCTGACGACTTGATCAGGTCCCGCATCGTCTCTTTGCCAGTCTCGCTGGCCAGATCGATTTCGGCCGCGATCTTCCCGTATCCGGTATCGATGACCAGGGCTTCCGAAAACGCTAACCCCGGACCGCTGATCCGCATAACCTGTGCGCCGTGCTCGGCAAGGGTCCGGCCACACATCGGACCGGCAATCACCCGTGTTACATCCGCCACGCGAATGCCCGAGAGCGGACGGTCACCATCTGGCATGGGTTGGGGATCGCTATCGCCGATTTTAATGATTTCGAACAACGGCAGAGAGTCGACGGCGCTTGATTGAGGATGGGCGGCCCATTCTTCGGGTGTCCGCACCATACCGGCGATGGAATCCGCCTCCGTCACCGCGGTTTCTAGTGCCTCCGCATCCCATTCCGCGATAGCCGCGGCGACTGACTCTTTCTCAGGCGCTGCGCCCAGAAGGGCAACGGTTCGGTCGCGGTGATGCGGGTAATTGCAGTGCAATTGAACCCAACGACCATCTTTGGCTTGGTAGATTCCTGAAACCGGATCCCAACCATGAATCTTTTCGCCGTCGCGATGCACAAACCGGTCGCTTCGCATCGCCATTGCGGCACGCCTGACGTCGATAGAGACGCTTTGTACGCGCCCTGTCTTTTCCTGCCATAAATTTGCAGCGGCCAGCCCCGTCGCGGCAATCGCCGCCGAACCAGCAGTTCCAATGAAAAAATTCGAAGCCAAGACAGGGTCTGTCCCGGCGATTTGAACCTGGTCGCGCGGTGCGGGATTGAGTGCTGCGAGCGACAGGATATCGTCTAAAGCGGCGATGCAGTTTGGCATGAACGATAATTAAAACATCAATTCCGCAGAAGCCAGTCTCTCAACAATGCGGTCACGGCGTGCGGTCTCTCAAGGGTCGATAAGTGCCCACATTCCTCAACGATACAGAGCCTGGCATCGGGAATGCTGTCTGCCATTTCTTCATGCAACTCCAGGGGTGTGAGAGCGTCCTCGCGGCCGCACAGCACCATCACAGGTAAATCGTAGGTCCGCATCGCTTCAAGCTGCGAACGCCGCCCCATGATTGCGGTCTGCTGTCGCAAAAAGCCCTGTTGCCCAACACGTGAGGCCATATCGATGACGCACGTGGTCAGCGCGGTATCTTGTTGCCGTTCGGTATGAATCAACAACGGCATTAGCCGTGGTGTGACGCCCTTAAACTTACCTATTTTCGCAAGTTCAATCAGATCCCGGCGCCGCTTATTCTGCTCGGCGCTATCCGCACGTCCGGAGGTATCCAGCAAGGCCAGCCGTTCGACCCGCTCCGGCGCTTGCCGCATGATCTCCATGCAAACATATCCCCCCATCGACAGACCGGCCAAAGCGAATCGATCTGGGGCTGAATCGAGGATGCGCGCTGCCATGTTTGAAAGCGAATCGTCTTGCAGGGTATCTCCGACGGTCGGTTCGGCAATATCCGACAGCCAGTCGATCTGCGGCTTCCACAAGGCGTCATCGCACAACAACCCCGGTACCAATACCAACGGCGTTTTCGCCATCTCTTCGCCTGCTACAATTGTGAACCACGCCAGGATTGATAACTCTTCACACTGGACAGGCAAAGCCCCACTTGATAAGCAACACGCGCTTTTGTGCCGCTTTGTCTGCAACACTTCGCAGCGCGGTCATGAAAAAGCAGGATGTATGGTCTGTGCCTATCCGATTACAGCGATTGAATGGATGGGTGACAGCGAAACAACTGAGGGCATAGCTGCCCACTCCATGGACGATACCACTTTTCAAGACCTTGGATTGAGCGACGAAATTCTGCGCGCCATCGGCGACGCGGGATATGACACGCCCACCCCAATTCAAGCCCAGGCCATACCGTATGTCTTGATGAATCGAGACATTATGGGCTGCGCTCAGACCGGCACGGGCAAGACAGCCTCTTTCACCTTGCCGATGATCGATATTCTCGCGCAAGGACGCGCACGCGCGCGCATGCCCCGCTCCCTCATCTTGGAGCCCACGCGGGAACTCGCTGCGCAGGTTGCTGAACAATTCGACATTTACGGCAAACATCAAAACCTCTCGAAAGCGCTCTTGATCGGTGGTGTCTCGTTTGAAGATCAAGATCGTCTTCTGGACCGCGGGGTCGATGTTCTGATCGCGACCCCGGGGCGGCTCCTGGATCATTTCGAGCGCGGCCGCGTTCTTCTGTCCGATGTAAAATTGCTCGTCATCGACGAAGCCGACCGGATGCTCGACATGGGCTTCATACCCGACGTCGAAAAAATCGTCTCGTTGATGCCCAAAATTCGTCAGACTCTGATGTTTTCGGCGACGATGCCCCCCGTGATGCGCCGTTTGGCCGATCAATTCCTAATGAACCCGAAAGAGATTACGGTCAGTCCGCCTGCGAGTACTGCAGAGACGGTTTCTCAATCTCTTGTGGTTGTTGGTCACCGCGAAAAGCGGAGCGCTCTGCGTGCACTGCTTCGTTCGGAAGACGTTCGCAACGCGCTGATATTCTGCAATCGGAAACGCGATGTAAGTGTGGTTCAGAACTCCTTGAAACGGCACGGCTTCGAAGCCGGTTCGCTCCATGGCGATATGGATCAGTTTCAACGCACCGATACTCTCGAAGCATTCAAGAATGGCGATATCAAGCTTCTGGTTTGCTCTGATGTCGCGGCGCGCGGCCTCGATATCGAAGCGATGAGCCATGTCTTTAACTTCGACGTACCGATCAATGCGGACGACTACGTGCATAGAATTGGCCGTACGGGGCGCGCCGGCCGGTCTGGACGGGCCATCACGCTCGCGGCACCGGACGAGAAACGTTACCTCGATACGATCGTCGGTTTGACCGGTGTTGAAATTCCGCGACTAGAGCTGGACGAAGTCGAAAGCACCGACTTTGAAGAAGAAGACGATAAACCGCGCGGTAGACGCGGTCGTTCTGGCAGTCGAAGCAAAAAGCCATCCGATAACGCGAAACAAGAGGCTGCGAAATCCGACGATGACGGTTCCGTCCGGAACGGAAAATCTCGCAACTCAAAACGCAAGAAAGCCCGCGAGAACGTCCGAGATGATGACGGACCTGACGAAACGCCCGTCGGCCTCGGAGACCACGTACCGGCTTTCCTCTTAAGAGCACCTAAGTAGGTCGCACGGGCGATATGCCCGAGATTTAATACCTAGACTCGCGGGAGCGATGGCGTGGACCCATCACGACTCAACGCATCATTGGACCAAGCCGAGAGGCTTCTCAATCAGGGTTCGCTGCACGACGCAGAAGCGATTTACCGCGAAGTTTTGGACGAACTAGCGGGTCAACCGATAGCATCCCAGGGTTTAGGCCTTATTGCGCTTCACACAGGGCATGCATCGGCCGCGGTCGAACTCCTTCAAATGGCTGCCATCGGCCAGCCCGACGACGCCGCGATACATACGCACCTCGGCCTCGCATTCGGTGCGGCTGGCGATCAAGCGTCATCCGAAGCTTGCCTCAGAAAGGCCATCGATCTCGCGCCGTCTTTCGCCGACGCACACTTGAACCTCGCTAATCTGTTACTCGAGACCGGGCGGATAAACGACGCTGCTCAGTCCTATGAGCGGGCCTTAGAACTCGCGCCGGAGAGCGGTCCTGTCTACTACGGAACGGCAATGCTCGAAATGCGACGCGGCGACCATTCGGCAGCGATTGAGGCACTCGAAACCGCGCTTCGCTTTGCGCCGGCCCTCCTCCCCGCTCGCGTCAATCTCGCCAATCTCCTATTGCACACGGGACAGCATGCGGAAGCCGTCGCGCATCTCGAAGAAGCCGTCGCGATTGCGCCGAATAATTTCGATGCACAATTGAATCTGTGTGCGGCCCTTCAACAAACCGACCGGACATCCGAAGCCGTGGAAGTCGCGCGATCCGCTTTGTCACTTGCGCCGGAGAGCCCGGAACTCCTTCTAAATTTGAGCTCCGCGGAAACAGCCGACGGACACCCCGAAGAAGCTTGGCGGACGCTGGATCGGGCACTCGGCGTCGCACCCGATTATGCGCCTGCGAAACTCAATCGCGCTATGGTCCGCCTGCTTCTAAGCGATATGCCAGAGGCTTGGGAGGATTTCGAGGCACGTCCGTCGCGCGGAGCCATCCCGCGACCCGAGATCGCCGCGCTACCCGAATGGCAAGGACAGGCCGCGGAGGGGAAAACAATCGTCGTTTGGGCCGAGCAAGGTTTTGGCGATGTGATCCAATTCGTCCGCTTTTTGCCCCGGCTGAAAGAAATAGGTGCAACCGTCATCTTCGTCGCGACGCGGCCTCTGAAACGTATTTTGACGTCAGTTCACGGCATAGACGCTTTTCATGACCTCGACGGAAACGACACTTTCCCGGCGGCCGACTTCCATCTACCGCTCCTCAGCATCATGCATCGCTTTGATATTTCGGAGAAAGATATAGGTGCGGCTGAAAACTATATAGTATCTCCTGACCCGACGAGTGACCTTTGGCAGTCTTCCGGTAAGAGAAGCGTCGGCCTGTGCTGGCGGGGCAGCCCAAACAATCCGAACGATCATCGGCGATCGTTGCAGCCGGACGAACTCATCGAGCGGCTTCAAAAACTGGATATCGAACTCGTTGGACTTCAGTATGGCGCGGATGAAATCAGCATCCCAAATCCCGGCGGACGCGTCGCCGACTTCGCCGAATTGGCCAGCGTCATCGCACAACTCGATCTTGTGTTAACCGTCGATACCAGCGTCGCCCACTTAGCGGGTGCCATGGGTAAACCCGTGTGGGTCATGCTGCCATTTGCCCCCGATTGGCGATGGATGACGGAACGTTCCGATACGCCTTGGTATCCGAGCATGCGACTCTTCCGACAAGACGCGCCCGGCGATTGGGCCTGTGTCTATGCCGCAATTGAAGACGCGATCAGCCGATTATAGCACCGACGCTATTTCCGTCGTTCTTCAACGAGAATTCCGTCAGCGATCATCCGTTCGATGTCGCCTTCCGAATATCCATGCGCCGCCATGATTTCACGGCTGTGAACACCGAATTTCGGTGGCGGCGACTTAAGGGCACCGGGAGTCCGCGAAAACTTAATGGGCGTCCCGGCACCGCGATACCAATCGAGCTTTGCATCCATCGAACGATGCGCCGTGTGAGGGTGCGACATCACCTGCACAATATCGTTCACGGGCCCTGCCGGTACATTCTTTGCTAGAAGACGGGCGCATAAGTCCTCGCCGTCCTCGTTCACCATCGCCAAGCGCAGCACGTCCGTCAGCGCATCCCTGTTCTGCGAGCGGTCGCCGTTGTCTTTGAAGCGCGGATCGTCCGCGAGTTCGGGCTGACCCAATACTTCACAGAGGCCGAGGAACTGGCGGTTGTTGCCGCACGCAATATAGATGTCGCCGGATTTTGTCGGGTACTTATCATACGGCGCGATATTGGGATGCTGGTTACCGGTGATCTGCGGGATCTTATCCGACAGTAGGTAATTCGCGAGATAAGGATGCAGCAAGGAAACTGCGCAGTCATAGAGCGTCATATCGATAAACTGACCCTGACCGGAACGCGAGCGTTCCTCCAACGCCATCAGCATGGCTATGGTCGAGTATAGGCCTGTACCCATATCCACCATCGGAATTCCGACACGCGTCGGACCGCTATCCGACGTACCGTTCACGCTAAACCAACCCGCAGCGGACTGGATGACCGCATCATATCCGGGAAACCCACCGAGCGGTCCATCCGCGCCGTAGCCGCTGATGCGGCAATAGATCAGTTTCGGGAACTTCTCCTTCAAAACGTCTTCGTAGCCGAGGCCGAATTTCTCCATCTGGCCGGTCTTGAAGTTCTCAAAAACGATATCGGCTTCTTCCAGAATGCGCAGCAGTACGTCTTGGCCCTCTTTTTGGCGCAAGTCGATCCCGATAGAGCGTTTGTTTCGATTCAGACCAATGAAATACGATGCATCGCCTTCATAGAACGGCGGCCCCCAATCGCGGACTTCATCACCGAGCGGCGGTTCCACCTTTATCACTTCCGCGCCGTGATCCGCCAAAATTTGCGTTGCATAGGGACCGCTTAAGACACGTGTCAGATCGACGACCTTAATCCCGGCGAGTGCGCCGTTCTTCGAGTTTTCTTCGCTCATGATTGCTTTCGTTCGTTAGTGTTCCCGTCCCTGCGGCGCCGTTCAATCGACGGGCGTGTCGTCGCGCGGCGGCAAGGGTGGGCTATAGAGGACCAGGACTTTTAGAGGCGTTTCGCCTTTCGAGACCACGAAATGCATTACTTTCGGCGGAATTTCAATGATAGTTCCAGGTCCGCATTCGACGGCTGGTTGATCGCCGAGCTCGACGTCGCAGAGCCCTTCCAAAACATAAATCACCTGATGCTCGATATCGTGGTCGTGACGTTCCGCAGTTCCACCCGGCTCCAAAATACCAAGCGCCATCTCGAATGTGCCGCAGAAATCTTTCTCGATCAGACGGACGTTAACCGTCCCGTGGTGTCCCGGCGGTGCATATTTCTCTAGTTCGTTTTCGTGGCGAATGCGTCCTGCTGGTGCCGACATGAATTCCCCCAATGTTCAATTAATCGAGTACAGAATGTTTATCGGAAGTATGAAAAGGCAAATATTTGATATGCCAGGTATTTGACGGTTCCGTAGATTATCCTTTACAAGAACGCACAACAAAATGGGCGGGTTTCTATTGCGAGACGCGGAATACGGAAAGGCGACCGGGAATGTCCGAACAGCTGACGGCAGAACAAATGGAAGAAGCGCAGTCGCTTCAATCCGAAATTTTCAATTTATTCTAATATATTGAACGCTTCCGCGAGGAAATCGCGCGTATTAACGCCGCCGAGAAAGAAGGTGATGACGATGCCTTCTCGACGATGTCCCAACAGCTCGACGCGATCGTGGACGCCACGGAGACAGCGACAAACGGTATTCTCGAAAATCTTGAGGGGATCGACGAAGCGGTCGATAAGCTCCGCGAATCCGGTGCCGCGCCTGAACTCTGTGATGCGGTTTCGAACCGGACAATGGCCGCGATGGAAAACTGCACCTTCCAGGACATCACCGGTCAACGGGTCACGAAAGTCGTTCGCTCGATGAAATTCGTCGAAGAGCGCGTTAACTCCATGGTCGAATTGCTTGGCCGTGAGACGACCGAGAAGCTCTCCCAGGATCTTCCGCAAGAGGAAAAGACGGAAGAAGAAAAGCTTCTCGAAGGACCGCAAATGGCGGGCGCCGCGATCTCGCAAGACGATATCGACGCCCTATTCGACTAGTTTTTCAGAACGGCCGGCCAGTTCGCTTCGCCTTTCGCGATATTGCCCGGCACATCTTTGGACCACAAATTCCGGACGCTCTCTGAATAGTTCAGGTAAAGCTTGCCGTCGACGATGGACCAAGCTTCCGGATCGATGCTTGCGGTATAGCCGCGGCTGACCGCATAGGCGCAGTAGCCGCCAAACTGCGGGGCATAAGCTGATGGATTCTTCGCAAAGGCGTCACGGTTTTCGGCTGACTTAAAGCGCCAATTCGCGCCGTTCCACTTATAGGAATAATCGGAGTCGCCGATAATCGCCTTCCCTTCTTTGAAGTAAGCGACCGGGTCGGCACCGGAAATCGCCACGCTTCCGATGAACGATGTGTTGACGGGATCCTTCTCGGCCAACGCCGGAAATGCGAAGAAAACGACGGCAACAAAAGCAGATAGAAACCGAGCCATTCAAAGATACTCCCTTTGGTGTCCTGCCGTTTATTAGGGGTTCCTAACCTTTGCTTTCAATCGGGATAACGGTCACACCCGCTCCCAAATACGTGAAGGCCGCCCCGCGTGAACGGGACGGCCTTCAGTCGTGTTTCAGGTATTACCTTTACCGGTCGTTATAACTGATCCGGTAGCCAGGTAATGAGTTCCGGCCAAGCCAGGAAGACACCAACCGTGACAACGTCCGCCACAAAGAACGGTCCGATGCCACGGAAGACGTCACCCAGTGGAATATCCGGTCTGACCGCCGCCACCACGTAACAGTTCAAACCGACTGGCGGCGTGATCAAGCAGACTTCGCACATCTTCACCACGATGATACCGAACCAAATCGGGCTATAACCCAGTTCGATGACCGCGGGATAGACAACCGGCAAGGTCAGCAACAGCATACCGATCGCATCCATGAACATACCAAGAATGGCATATCCGCAGAGGATCAGGATCATGATGACGACCGGTGGGAAGCCGTGTTCTTCTCTTAGACCGATGATCCATTCGGCGAATTCGGCCGGAAGGCCGGAATAGCCGAGGAACCGGACGAAGATCAAAACACCCCAGATCAAGGCGAAGATCATGACAGTCAGTTTTGCCGTCTCGAGCAACGCGTCTTCCAGGTTCTCCCACTTCATACCGTGGAAGACCGCAACGCAGAGCACGATGAACGCACCAAGCGCGCCCGCTTCGGTCGGCGTCGCCTTACCGGTATACATGGCCCAGAAAATCACACCAACGACAAAGAAGATTGGCAATGTGCCTGGAAGCGTCTTCAGCTTATCGATCATCGGCGGCGATTCGATCGCACGGCCCAATTCCGGTTTGATCATGCACTGACCGATGATCAGCATTGCGTAAATGATCGCCGAAATAATGCCCGGAATGAACCCGGCAATAATCAGGGCACCCACCGATTCTTCAACGATAATGGCGTAAATCACCAGAATCGCGCTTGGTGGTATGAGCGAGGCGAGCGTACCTCCAGCCGCCACGACACCTGCCGCTAACTTTGGACTATATCCGTTTTCCAACATCGTCGGGATCGCGACGCGGCTGAACACCGCCGCCGTTGCCGTACTGGCGCCCGACACCGCTGCGAAGCCCGCGGTCGCGAAGACCGATGCCACCGCAAGTCCGCCAGGCACCCACCCGAACCAGGCTTTCGCTGCCTCGAACAATGCGTGCGTCAGTCCCGCGTGATACGCGATAAACCCGATGAGGATGAACATCGGCAAAACGCTGAGCGCGTAATTGACCGACTTCGAGTGCGGTACCGTACCGACAATACCGGCCCCCGCATCCCATCCGATGATGTGAACCGTTCCAAGGAGACCCACAATAGCGGCGGCCGCGAAAACACGAACACCGAGGAACACCATGACGAGCAATCCGCTCGTCCAAACGATGCCGATTTGAAACTCAGTCATCGACCGGCCTCCCCTTCTTTATCAACCGTCGGCAGGACGACACCATCGGTATCGCCGGCCAGTCCGGCTTTAATTTCTTCTTCAGCGATCTTCTCGACCGTTTCGAGTTCCGGAATAGCGATATGAACCGCGTCCGGGTATACGCAAAGGCGAAGGAAGCCAATGAGCTGCAGGGTAAGTCGGAACGTCAACATGGCAAATGCCATGGGCACCATCAACTTAGACGGCCAAAGCGTGATCTCGACGTCAATTGAACTGTCGCCGAAGTTCCATGCGCGCAGGAAATGCTCCCAGCCGTAGTACATCAAGATGACGACGATAAAGAGCGCGACGCAGGTACCGAACACCTCGGTGATCCAAAGCACCCGGCCTTTAAACCGGCCAATAATGATCTCCATACGGACGTGGCCCGCCAGTCTCTGACAGTACGCAATCGCCAGGAAGGCGAACACCGTGATGGCAATTTCGAAAATATCGACATAGCCGCGGACCGGTTGGTTAAACACAGACCGGCCGATCACTTGGACCACGCCAAGCATCATAACGCCGAAAATGAAAAACGCCGCCAAGAGATTGAACACGCTCTCGACCTTAAACCATGCTCGGTCAATGGCCTCTAAGCGCCTCGCACCTGGCGAAAGGTCCTGGACATCTTCTGTCGTCGCCATTCCCCACTCCCCAATAAACTTACTATAAACAGGAAAGGAAATCGCCGGGCCTGACGGCCCGGCGATTCACATTCCGATAGGACTTACTTACCGTAGGTCCGTTGTGTCGGGTACTTCTTCTGCGCATCCGCAGCGGTCTTCAACAGAAGGTCAAGAAGCGCCTGAGCTTCCGGAACCTTTTTGCTGTTGTCGGCGACCCATTCGTCCCAAACCGGCTTACCAGCCTGCTTACGGAAGTCAGCCATCTGATCCTCAGGAATAGTGATGGCCTTCATCTTCTTCGGCCATGTCTTGAGGTTCTCAATGTCTTTCTTCTGATAAGCAGCAGCCTGATATTCAACGGCTTTTTGCTTCAAGCTGTTGAGCAGGTCTTGGTACTGCTTCGGCAGACGATCCCACGAACCCTTGTTCGCAACGATCGGGCAGTTAACCGTACCGAGCGACATGTTGGTCGTGTACCAATCCGCAACCTCGTCCAGCTTGTAGGCGCTGAACGCGTAGGTGAACGGGAAGCCGATGGCGTCAACCGTACCGCGCGAAAGGGCGTTGTAGGTTTCGGACGCCGGAACCGTCGTCGGAACCGCGCCGATCTTCTTGGCCGAACGGCCCATGCCACCGAGGGCGCGCAGACGCTTGCCCTTGAAGTCCGCAACCGTTGCCGGCGGCTTACCCTTACCCATGTACTCGTACTGCGGCAGGATGTTGATGGCGAAGATAATCGCGTTCCACTTCGCGAAGTCCGACTTTACGCGCGGATGATCGAAAATGGTTTTCGACACTTCGTACTGAACGTCGAAGTTCGTGATCGGCAAGAACGGCAGATCGAGAACGTTCGCCGCCGGGAGCTTGCCCGGGTGGTAGGACTGGCAGACCAATGCCGCGTCGAACGCGCCGACGGAGATACCGTCCAAGTTTTCTTTACTCTTCGAGAGCTGCTCGCCGTAGTAAAGTTTGAAATCAAAGTTCCCGCCGGTGCGTTTCTTAATCTCGGATGACAGGAATTCGAGACTTTCCGTAAACGCACGACGCTTCCCCCAAAGCGAAACACGCCACTTCACTTTCGGTCCCTCGACCATCTTATGAGCACCAGCGCTTGCAGGCGTCGGTGCGCTCATAAGAAAGGCAAAGGCAGATGCCGCGATTGTCGCGGTCACAAAACCAGTGGTCTTCCTCATGGTATTTAAACCTCCCTGAGCCTGAAAATTCAGGCTAAGACTGATTAATCGGCTGTAAAACAACCGAACGATACAAATTAAAACCGAACCGGAATGCACCGAGACGGCCAATCGATACGCGAACGATAGCGTTTCAGACCGTAAGCTTCAATGAAGTTTCACCAAAATTTGCGGATTCCGAAACATTACGCCCAAGGGCTGAACTAGGCCGAATCTCTATCCCCGGCAAGACTTTGCGGACGCAATAGTCGCAAGGCCGCCAACCCGAGCAACACAACCACTGAGAGATGTATGAACGCAATCCCCCAGCCGGTCGGCGTAGTACCGTCCTGCGCGTCCAGCACGATGCCGAAAACGAGCGGTCCCAAAAAGCCTCCCAAATAACCGAGCATCGAATGAACCGCCATTGTCGCGCCGCGGAATTCCGGTACAGCACTGCCAACTGTCCCCGCGGTCAAAGTCGAGGAATCTGCCCAGATAACACCTGCGTAGAGCAGGCAGAGAACAGCGGCGAGCCAGTATCCACTCCCTCCCGAAAATCCAATAAACGCGGCAAAAACCACTGATACCAGCATCACGAAAGTGATGTAGTTGGCGCGACCAAACCGCCGGGCAGCCTCGTTGCCGGCGACGCTTGTCATGGTTCCGACCAACCCGAGACACATTGCAACCACCGCCGGCGTGACGATATCGCTCCCATCGCCGCTGCAGAGCGCCGCAAACGTCAAGAATGTTACGACCCAGCTCCGCAAGGTCGACATCTCCCACGTGTGGACGAGATAGCCGATCGAATACGCGAGCGCGGATCTGTTCCGCAGCACGGGCCGGAAATCCAACAATGCGCCGCGTGATGCATCATCGTAATTGCGTGGGCTCTTCGGGAGCGCGACAAGCGCCAAGAGCAAGGCCAAGCCGGCACCGATTGCGCCGACCCCGATACCCCATCGCCAGCCGAACCAAGCCCCGATCGTCTCCGCAACCAAAAACGAAGCCGCACCACTGATCCCTACACTCGCGGCGTGGGCTGACACGGCCCGGGATTGCTGCGGCCCTTCAATAATGTCGCTCAACGCTTTGAGGCCGGGCATATAGGTCCCGGCCCAACCGCCCCCCCCCAAAGTGCGCGAAAAATACAAGCGGAGTAAAATCCATCCGCCCACCAGGCGAAACCGGCAGCGGCAACGGTAATCATGGCAACACCAAGCAGATAGATCCGCTTTGGATCGATCCGATCCGTTAATGTCACGAGAACCGGAACCGAAATCGCGTAACCCGCGTAGAAGATGCCGGTGACCCAGCCAGCCTCTGTTTTGCTAAGCGACCATTCTGCAATCAGTGCCGGCAAGAGCGCCGGCACCGAAAATGCGCCGATTTGCGCTAGGACCTGGCTGCAACAGACCGCACCGATGACAAATCCGATCCGCACAGCCGGCTCCGCAAACCGATTAGCCCATCGCTTCGTTTATTAGCGCTTCATAATCGTCTTTTGTTGCCGGGCGAGGATTGGTGGCATTGCAGTGATCGAGTTCAGCTGCAGCAGACATGGCCGGAATAACCGCATCCGGTACGCCCATATCGCGCAAATTCGCCGGAAGACCCAGTTTCGCGTTGAAGTCCGTAATAAAATCCGGAAGGTCGACGCCTGCATCCAGTCCCATTGCGTCCTTAAGACGGCTGTACTTATCACCGACATGGCCGGCATTGAACCGCAGCACCGCCGGCATTACGACCGCATTTAATGTTCCGTGGTGGAGACGCGGTTCCTGCATCCCGCCGAGCGGATGTGAAATGGCATGCACGGCACCGAGCCCTTTTTGAAACGACATGGCGCCCATCATTGCCGCCATCATCATCTCCCAGCGCGCTTCCCGGTCGCTGCCGTCCGCCACGGCACGTTCGATAAATCCCATCGCACGACGCAACCCCTCAAACGCGATGCCTTCCGCAGGTGGGTTGATAACCGGCGAGATAAAGGTCTCCACACAATGGGCAACGGCATCCATACCCGTCGCCGCCGTCAGGCCTTTCGGCAGACCGAGGGTCAGTTCCGGATCACAGATCGCGCGTTTCGGAATATTGTTCGGGCTGGCAAAGCCGAGTTTACGGCCATCGTTCAGCGTCAGGATTGCCCCTCGTCCTACTTCGCTTCCTGTACCGGCTGTCGTGGGTATCGCGATCACCGGCGCAACGTTATCGGAAATCTTCGCAGCACCGCCGAAGATCGCAGCGTATTGCTCAAGCGGCGGCTCGTGGTCAACGAGGATGGCCACCCCTTTCGCCAAATCCATGGGCGAGCCGCCCCCAACCGCGATCAGGCCATCGCATTCGTTTTCACGGTACGCTTCCAGCGCTTGTAGGACGGCCGCTTCGGTCGGGTTCTCCGGAGTTCCGTCGAAGATCGCCACGGGCATCTTATCCGGAATGTGCTCAAGCACTTTGTCCAAGACGCCGCACGCGGCGACCCCTTTGTCCGTTACCGCAAGCGGGCGGGTGATACCGACGGCCTCGGCTTCGGTTCCAATCAGTTTGACGGCACCGAAATCGAATTGAATGGTCGTAAGATACGTAATCGTCGGCATATCGAAATACCTTCCCGCTCTTAGGCGCCTGTACCGCGCAGCTTGCTCATCGTGGTCCGCGTCGTAATCGTCTCCAAATCGACGCGAATTTCGATAACCGAAATTCGGCCCGCGTTCATTGCTTGCTCGAATACAGGTGCAAAATCCTCTGTCTTCTCGACAACCGCGCCGTAGGCGCCAAAACTCTCCGCCCATTTCGCGAAATCGGGATTCTTTAACTCGGTCGCCAATGTGCGATTCGGATAGTCACGCTCCTGATGCATCCGGATCGTGCCGTAACAGTTGTTGTTGATGACAAGAATGATCGGATCCGAGCCGTATTGCACCGCCGTCGCGACTTCTTGCCCCGACATCATTGCACCTCCGTCGCCCACAAAAGCGACAACCGGCCGATCGGGCGCGGTCAAACGCGCGGAAATAGCCGCCGGAATCGCGTACCCCATGGCCCCGCTGGTCGGTCCCAACTGCGAGCGGAATGTGCGGTAGCGATAGAACCGTTGGGCCCAACCGGAAAAGTTTCCGGCGTCGTTGGTGATAATGGCATCGGCTGGCAATTTCTCGTTCAGGACATCCATGACCGCATGCATGTCCACGCCGTTCATCTCCAGCGTCGGTTTAAGATTGTCGATATACTCTTGATTGGCTTCTCGAACCCACTCCGTCCGGCTATCCGGGCTCGTCGCTTCCATGTCCTTCGCAGCGGCCGCGAAGCTCTCCATCGAGGCAACAATTGCGACGTCCGGCTCATAGACCCGGCCTAACTCCGCTGCGTCCATATAGACGTGAACCAATTTCTGCTGTGGCACCGGCAGGCTCACGAGGCTGTAGCCCCCGGTCGTCATCTCCCCTAACCGCGATCCCACGACGATCAGTAGATCCGAATCTTTAAGGCGTGCTGTCAGTTTCGGGCTCGCGCTTGTGCCCAGCTCGCCCGCATAGTTCGCGTGCATATTGTCGAACATGTCTTGGCAGCGAAACGAGGCCGCAACCGGCACGGCATTGGCTTCAGCAAACGCTTGGATATCGGCACATGCCTTCTCGGACCAACCGGCACCGCCCACAATCATCAAAGGACGTTCGGACACGGCCAGCTGGGCGCGGAAATCCGCCATGGCCTGCGGCCCGACTTCCGAACGAACCGTGGTGAACGGTCGCGCGTCCGCCACATCGACCATATCGCGCTGCATGTCTTCCGGAATGGAAACGGCAACGGGGCCGGGGCGACCCGAGGCGGCCACATGGAAAGCTTGGCTGACCAATTCGGGTACACGGTCGGCGTGATCGATCTGGACGACTTCCTTACAGATCGCGCCATAGAATTTGTGATAATCCACTTCCTGGAAGGCTTCGCGATATTCTTGATCGCGCGCGACCTGACCGATGAAAATGACCATCGGCGTCGAATCCTGCATCGCCGTATGAACACCGATCGAGCCATTGCATGCGCCGGGGCCCCTCGTCACCATCGCGACGCCCGGCTTACCGGTGAGCTTGCCGTAGGCTTCCGCCATATTGGTGGCACCGCCTTCCTGGCGGCAAGCGACCGTCTTAATCTCATTCTGTGCGTCCTGCAGTGCGTCGATAACCGTAAGATAACTTTCTCCCGGAACGCAGAAAATCGTGTCGACACCGTGGATGCGAAGCTGGTCGACCAGTACCTGCCCGCCGCTCCTGAGCCCATTGCCCCCTGACATGCGAATTATCCTTCTCGTGCTTTCATATGTTGCAGCAGGTATACCGAGCGAATAGGAAAGCGGCAATGTCATCGAAAGCCCCGAAGCTCAGAACCATCCAATACAAGGCGTTATCGTTTCTCGTACTCTTAGTTTGGGCGGCGTTTATGACGACGACAGCGACTCACGCTACAGGAAAAGACTTGCTTGTCGTCGCAATAGACGCCGACCGCGAGGCACTGCAGCGCGACGATCCGATTGTCCGACGCGTCATCAAAATGCTGGGTCAGGCGCTTATCGAACGTAACCACCGGGTCACCGATGAAAGTTGGTTTGACCGCCACCAACAACTCGGTCGCAGAAATCTTAGCTCAGCCGCGGAATGGGTCCGCGAGGCGCGGCGCAAAGGCAATCGCGCCGATGCAATGATCGCGCTCAAAACATATGAAATCAGGGATCACCGCAGGCGAGGCCACGCCACGCGTGTGGAAGTGATTGCGAGAATTTATACCCTGCCGGAAGGTCGGGTCGTCTTTGAAACCGATGCGATATCGAAAGCCGGCGCCGTCTTACCGCCCGACTGCGACCGCGAATGTGTTACGAGTGCTGTCACGGTGCCTTTGGACATTATGAGCCAGGAGCTCGCCGACAATCTCTCCCGTAACTTGCCGCAAACCAGGTATGGCGCCCGGTTTCGACGGCAGGCGGAAATCCCTGGTCTGCGGGAGTATCTCCTGCAATTCAACGGCTTCGATAGAGATGAAATCAAACGTGTCGAGAGATATCTCAAGTTATTCAGCGGTTATCAAAGCTACGATTTCGTCGAACGGAGTCCATGCCGACATACAATCGCTTATCTCACTCGAATCCAGCGAGCGAAGCTCGAGAGTAATGTCCGCCGAATGTTCCGTGAGCTTAAACTACGATCTGTCCGCCTGAGCTTCGGCACGCTTCGCATGAACGCGTCGAAACACGGTTGTGCGGAAAGATGACAGTTTATTTGGCGTGGTCCGGAACGTAGGGGCGCGGCCCGGCGTCGAAGTCTACCGACCAGCGCGCGTAGTTCTGTTTCCAGCGTGCCCACGTCTTTGGCGCGCCCTCTTTAATCTCTGAGCCTTCGCCGTTTCCATCGAACTGAACGCTGCCTTTGTCATTACTGACATCAAGACCGCCCCCCTTCCAATGCACGACCCCCAAAGATCCATCGGGCATATCGCCGACCCAGAACGCCGTCCCTCGAATACCGATCGTTGCGGCATCGCCTTTTATATCGATGCCGCCGAGCGACGCGAGCTTCCCGGTCGCGCCGTTGACCGCGCCTTGCAGCAGGCGAAAAACACCTTTCGATATAGAAGCGTCTTCACCGGTGAAATAAGTGAAGTCGATTACATTGAAGGAAGACCGTTCGCCCAAATTGAAAATGGTTCCATCATTAATCTTAACTTCAAGACGCGCCTCTTTTCCGGTCGAGAGAATATCGCCGATATAAATTTTCTCACCAGGTTTGAGAACACGCGGCAAAGCGTCCTGTATGGCGAGTGCAACCCCCTCAAGCCGCACCACCGTTCCCGCCTCGTCCTCCGACGTCACGTCGCCGTACGCCGCCGTTGTCAGCAGGCAAAGCCCACTTAACGTCATCGTGAATTTTCGTAGAAATTTCTTCATTTTACCGCACCAATTTGCGAACACCCGTTTCGAAGTGTTTTTATGCAATTCGTGATACATCATCACAAGAAGAATGGTTAATGCCGCTCATGGCTTGGAGAGGTCATGGAATCTCTGGACCGCCGATTGAATGCTTATCGCGCAGACCTTGCGGACACCCGGTTGCGCGGGAAAATTGAAGCACCCGCCTACGCGCCCGGCGTTCCGGCACGTATTAAATGCGCCGCCGCCGCACTGCGACCGGCACCAGATAGCGGACGCTCGATCGACACCGAACTGCTCTACGGCGAAAACGTCTTAGTCTTCGAGCGCAAAGACGGTTGGGCTTGGGTCCAAGCGGAAACGGACGGCTACGTCGGGTATACGGAAGCTGATGCCCTTACCGATACGTCCACAGTCGCGACCCATTCAGTCGCTGTATTGCGCACCTTCGTATATCCGCAGCCAGACCTTAAGTCGCCGCCGCTTCACCTGATCAGCATGAATGCCCCTCTTCGCTTAACGGAGACCGAGCGAGATGGATTCCGCCTGCTGGAAGAAGGCGGTTGGGTCGTCGTACGCCACCTTGCGCAAGTCGGAAATCATGAGACCGATCATTGCGACGTCGCACTCCGCTTTATCGGCACGCCTTACCTTTGGGGTGGACGCACAAGTCTCGGCCTCGATTGTTCGGCATTGGTCCAGATGTCGCTGATGCGTTGTGGTGTACAGGTCCCCCGAGATAGCGACATGCAGGAGCACGCAATTGGACGGCAGGCCATCTGCGAGCACGACCTCTCTGACTTGAGGCGTGGCGACATTGTCTACTGGAAAGGCCATTGCGGAATCTGGATCGACAGCTCGACCTTTATTCATGCGAACGCCACGGATATGGCAGTCGCCATCCAACCGCTGCGGCGAATTCTGAAACATGTCGCGGATGCGACGGGCGACGACAATCCGAGAGTTCGGCGCCCCTAAACCATAACCGCCGTTGCCGTAATCTCGACCAGCGCGTCAGGCCGGTTTAGCGCTTTCACCGTGACTAAGGTTGAAGCCGGATAATGGTCTTCTTTAAAGAACTCCTTTCGGAGTTCGACAAGTTCGCCGTTGTAGCGCACATCGGTAATGTGGACTGTCATCGACACCACATCGTCCAAACTTCCGCCAACTTCTTCCATCTGCTTCTGCATCTTGCGGAAGATGCAACGGACCTGCGCGGCGAAGTCGCCGGCGAGCGATCGCCCGGACTCGTCTTCCGCTGCCAATAAACCTGCAAGCCATACCGTTCGCCCGCCCTCGGTGACGACCGCCGGCGCGTATGAACGCGACTTTTGATAGTCGCTCGCGTACTGAGTGCGTTTCACGCGTTATCCACGGCCGCGCGGGACGTATTTGCGGAATTCCGGCGTTCGTTTTTCGCGGAACGCGTTGCCGCCTTCCTTGGCTTCATCCGTTGCGTAGTACTGCTTCAACGCTTGGAAGCCGAGCATTCCGATACCGCGGATATGCTCCGTATCGGCATTGAAACTCCGCTTTGCGATCGCAATGGCGGTTGGGCTTTTGGTGTTGATCTCAGCACACCACTCGTCGACCTTCTCATCCAGCTCATCATCCGGATAGACCGCGTTGACCAGCCCCATGTTCAGCGCTTCTTCCGCGGAATACCGGCGGCAGAGGTACCACATCTCGCGCGCCTTTTTCTCGCCGACCACGTGAGCCAAGAGCGCCGTCCCGAAACCAGGATCGACGGAGCCGACTTTCGGCCCAACCTGGCCAAAGATCGCATTGTCGGACGCGATCGTCAGGTCGCATAGCGTGCACATAACGTTACCGCCGCCAATGGCAAATCCGCGAACCTTCGCGATGACGGGCTTCGGCACTTCGCGCAGGCAGGCGTGGATTTCCTCGACTGGAACACCGATAATTCCCCGGCGGTTGCGTTCGGATTTCCGATTTCCGACCTGATCGCCGCCCGTGCAAAACGCCTTGCCGCCTGCCCCGGTCAATACGATTGAACCGATATCGGGATTCCACCCTGCATCCTGCAACGCCTCCAGAACCTCGAAGTAGGTTTCCATCCGGAAAGCGTTCATCCGCTCGGGACGATTGAAGGTAATATAAGCGGTATTGTCCCGCTCTTCGTAGATGATGTCTTCGTAGGCCATATCCGCCCCCCTAACCGTGCATCGTCAGGCCGCCGGAGACGCTGATCGTCTGACCGGTGATATAGCCCGCGTCGTCACTCGCTAGGAAAGCCACCATACCTGCGTAATCTTCCGGCACGCCAAGGCGCTTCATCGGAATGGCGCGCTTTAAACCCTGCTGAATTTTATCGCCGACCTCAGGGTCGAGAGAGACGGCCGCAAAGAGCGGCGTATCCGTAGGCCCGGGACAGACCGTATTGATCCGAATCTTGTTCCGTGTGTACTCCCGAGCCAGCGTCTTGCCGAAAGCAATTAATCCGCCCTTACACGCGGAATAGACGGATTCTCCGGAAGAGCCGACGCGGCCCGCATCGGAGGAGATATTGACGATCGATCCGCCTTCGCCGCGCTCGACCATCCCTTTCATGACCACATGGCACAGGTTCAGCGGGCCGTAGAGGTTGATTTTGACAACCTTGTCCCAAAAGTCGGGATCGGTATCGAGAAAATTATACAGCTGGTCCCAGCCAGCGCAGTTCACCAGGATATTGGCAGGGCCAGCCTGACCCTCGAGCGCCGTCACCGTCGCTTCGACGCCCGCGTAGTCCGTGATGTCGCAAGCATGACCGAAGGCATTCTCGCCGATTTCACTGGCAGCCTTCTCAGCGCCTTCACCGTTAATGTCGAGAATACCGACCTTGCAGCCCTCCTCCGCCAAGCGCTGGCTGATCGCCCTGCCGATCCCGCTGGCACCGCCGGTGACAATAGCGACTTTTCCGTTCAATCCACGCATGGCGCGATCTCCTCCGATTCCGATTATTGAATTGGTCATAGAGTTAGGGACAAATCCCGAATCGTACAGCGGCAATGATATAGAATTCAGACGGAAATCTGCTTCCCGTTCCAACGCCACTGCAGCACGAGCGCGAGGATCGCGCTGGAACCCGCCAAAGCCATCATCGCAAAGAAAGTACCTTCGGGCCCTAGCATCTGATAGAGCCGGCCGGTAATGGGTGTCATCAATGCCATCGCCGCCCCCATGGCGAGCGCGGAATAAAGCGTTTGGGCCGTGGTCAGCAATTCTTTGGGCGCGACCCGGCTGATAAAGGTCATACCACCCAGATGCGCTGCGCCAAAGGTAAAGGCGTGAAGTGCCTGTGCGATGGTCAGTACCCACACTTCCGTTGATATGCCTGTCAGGTACCAGCGCAGTACGCCGGCCGCAGCACCGGAGAATATGAGCATGACCGGCCCGAAGCGCTTCAGCAGGGCCGCCCCCTTCCAAAATACGAAGATCTCCGAGGCCGCCCCAAACGCCCAGAAAAAGCTAATCGTCGCCTCCGATATCCCCTCGCCCCGCCAATAAAGACTCCCAAAGACATAGACAGCCGTGTGACTGGTCATCGACAGCGCGACCGTAATGACGAATAGGATAAAGATCGGCCGCGTCGCGAGGCGGAACCCGGCTGTGAAATGCGGTGCTACGCCTTCCGAACGCGTATCGGGCAGCACCCAGAAGCCAACAACGACGAATCCACAGGAGAGAACAATGCCCCAAAGGATCATGTCGTCGCTGAGATAAGCGAGAATGCCGCCTCCGGCATAACTGCCAATAATGAAACTGATCGTGCCCCAGAGCCGAACTTTACCGTACTCGGCTTCCTCGCGGCGCACATGGGTCATCGTGATGCTATCGCTAAGTGGGATTAGCGGACTGCGGCAAATGGCGGAAAAAGCCGCGATCGCAAAGAAATGCCACAAAACGGTCGCCGCCCCGAAGAGCGCGTAGCCGCCCGTCATGCCGACGGCAAACAGAATAAGAATCTTACGTCGATGTCCGGTTCGGTCCGAATAATGGGCGACGATCAAACTAACGACGACAATGAATATGCGCTCAAACGCGAGGAGGTCGCCGATCTCGACCTCGCTCAGGCCCTGACTCGACAACCAGATCGGCCACCACGGCATCGATAGCCCGCCGTAGAAAAAATACGTCCAATAGGAAAAGGACAACCGGAACGGAATCGACATTAGACGTTCATCCGCTTCAGCGGGGCGACGCGAATTTCAACGGGACGCAGTATCGCCGCTGGCACCTTCACCAACAACGACGCGATCGAAAAACAGATAGGAAATGACGCCCGAACCATTCGGGCATATGACAGAAAAAGGGCGGGCATCACAAGGACGCCCGCCCAGTTAGCAAGTAACCTTACGGAGGGTTACTTCACGCGGAATTCTTCCGGCAACAGCATCACTGCATCCTGATCGGGCGCGACACCGTTGTGGCATTCGTAGCAGAACTTCATGGCGGCTGCGTTCTTACCGCCAGTTGCGCCGAAAACCTTACCGTCCGGCATAATCATGGTGTATTTCCAATCGAGGCTGGCCTTGTTGAAGCCGGCCGGCATCTTCTGCATCAAGAACAACGGTCCGACCGCGGTCTTGCCGTCGCCGGTCACCGTAAAGCTGTCTTTCGCCAAGAGTGCGCCCGGCTTGAACGTACCCGCTTTTTCGTAGGCACCGTAGTTCTTCGCATAGTCGTTACCATAGTTCTGTACGAAACGGTTGCCGTGTGTTGCCGACTAATAAGCAACTTTGCTGTAGAGACGGAACCCGGTGTAATTCTTCGCGATCGGGTTCTTCGATTTGCTGTAGGCGGCCTTCATCTCGCCGATCAAGCAATCGTAAGCACTCGCAGCCTCGGCCATCGTCAATTCAACGTCTGGCGCGCCGCCGCAAGGATTGCAGCCGCCACATGGGTTGCAGCCACGCCGTGCCGCGCAAGGGTTGCAGCCACCCTTCGCGGCGCACGGGTTACAACCTCGCTTCGCTGCACACGGATTGCATTTAGCGGCGCAGGGGTTGCAACCCCGTTTGCCGCCGCAAGGATTGCACTTCGCCGCGCAGGGATTGCATTTCGCCGCTGCTTGCAGACGTGGAATAACGCATTTCTTGGAGAAATTTTGCGCACCCGCACCGCAGGGATTGCAAGCACCGCCACACGGATTGCAACCGCGCTTCGCGGCGCAAGGGTTACACCCGCGCTTTGGCGCACACGGCTTACAAGCTGCGTGCACTTTCGCAGCTAAGCCGGCGCCGGCGATACCAAGCCCCACGGCCACCACCGCCGGAAGCACCGTCGAGCCCAACATTTTGCCCTTAAAGGAAATCATGACACCCTCCATTCAACTATTTCACGCGCCGTTTCCCGCCGGCGCTACCACCCTCTTGAGACCACTTCACCCTATACGGCGGCGATCACGAGGTGGTTTCACTTCGGATAACGTCATTGTGAAAGGTCGACGACGCGCTCTCGTGAGCGCTCGCGAAGTCGTGAGAGCCATTGATTAGAACGTTCGAATGACCAGCGATACTGTTTCTCGATTATGAAAGATTTTTATCGGGGGTCCTTTTAAATGAATTCGATAACGAAACTGACTGGTATCGCGATTTCCGCTGTCTTCCTCTTCGCCGGTCCGGTGTGGGCGGAAGGAAATGCGAAACTCGGCAAAAAAGTCTTTAATAAATGCCGTGCCTGTCACGCTTTGAAGCCAGGCAAGAAAAAGCTCGGCCCCTCCCTTCACGGCGTTATCGGCAGGAAAGCCGGTAGCGAAAGCTATTTCAAATATTCGCCTGCAATGAAGTCTTCGGGTATCGAGTGGACGGAAGAAAATCTCGAAAAATATCTGCAAGCTCCGAAAAAATTCATTCCGAAAAATCGCATGGCTTTTGGCGGGTTGAAAAAGAAGAAAGATCGCAAAAATATAATCGCCTATATTAAAAGTATCTCGAAGTAGACGCCCTTGCCCGCATGTGTGAAACCGTCATAAATGCATGCGATATAAAACGGAGGAGAAGGATCCAATGGCACGTGTTCGCGATATAGAAATTCACGAAGTTCCCGAAGACTGCCAACCGGTCTATCAACGGTTTTCGCAAGAGTACGGCCCTTTCCTCAATCAAGTGAAGGTCTTTGCGCACCGGCCGCCGGCGTTAAAACACATAATGGGGCTCCTTCTCGATTTAGCCGACGAAGCGCTCTTACCGAAGCGCTACCTGGAAATCGCATTGGTCGTGGTCTCGAAACTGAACGAATGCACGTATTGCGTAGCACATCACGCGCCGCGCCTTAGCGAGCAAGGCCTCTCGCCGGAAACCGTCGCGAACATCCTGGAAGACGATTGTCCGGGTCTGGACGAAGTCGACCGCCTCGTCCGCGACTATGCGGTGCAAGTGACCGAAAAGCCGCAATACATGCGCGACGCGATTTTCGAGGGACTAAAGAAGCATTTCTCGGAAGAGCAAATTGTCGAACTCACGTTGCGCACCGCTCTTTGCGGATTTTTCAATCGCTTCAACGACGCGCTGCAGATCGGCATGGAAGACGGTGTTATCGAAGACATGCTGAGCAGCGGATTCGATAAAGATGCCCTGCCCGAGCACGTCGAAGCCGCGGAATAACCGCAAACAAAAACGCCTGAAGTAGTGAACTTCAGGCGTTTAAGCTTTCAACTCTGTAACGTCGCCCCTACACCGGATCCCACGTGAAGACGTCTCCGGAACGGACTAATTCGGCGAAGCTCGGCTCCATTGCCGGCATCGCATGCTCGGCAATCGACTCCGGCGTCCAACCTTCCGTCCGTTGAACCGAGCGAACAGGCCGGGGCTGGCTGAATAAGAATATTTCATTGAACCGTACGCCGAAGATCTGACCGGTGACGTCCTGCGATTGGTCGCTGCAAAGGTATACGGCCAAAGGTGCGATCTTCTCCGGCGTCATCTGCTGAATCTTCTCGACCCGCGCTTTCTCTTCCGGCGTGTTTGTCGGAATGGTGCCGATAAGACGACTCCACGCAAACGGCGAAATGCAGTTCGAGCGCACGCGATAGCGCGACATATCGAGAGCGATACATTTCGATAGGCCCGCAATACCGAGTTTGGCGGCACCGTAGTTGACCTGACCGAAGTTCCCGACAAGACCGGATGTCGACGTCATATGCACGAAGGCGCCACCAGATTGGTTCCGGAACGTTTCCGCTGCGGCGCGCGAGACGTTGAAGCAACCTTTCAGATGGACGGCGACAACGGCATCAAACTCTTCTTCCGACATTTTATGGAAGATGCGGTCCCGCAGAATACCGGCGTTGTTTACGACGGCATGTAAGCCACCGAAGTTGTCCTTCGCTTGCTCGACCATGCGCTGAGCGGCTCCCCAGTCGGCAACGCTTTCGTCGTTCAATACCGCTTCGCCACCCTTCTCGCGAATAGCATCGACGACCTCTTGCCCGGGCCCTTTGTCTTGTCCTTCACCGTCCGCACCGCCGCCGAGGTCGTTGACGACAACCTTCGCGCCGTGCTCTGCCATCATCATTGCGATGCCACGGCCGATTCCCCGACCACCGCCAGTAACGATGACGACCTTATCTTCCATCATGCCCATGTCGAGCGCTCCGTATGTTATAATTTGTTAGCGGACTTCCACCGCATGCCGCGGCGCAACATATTTGGCGCCAAGCTTCGAAGCAATATAGGTAACGAGCGAAATAGAAACAGGCGCGCCATCGCACCTATTTCTCGTTCTCGACAACAGCCGGGAGAGATGCTTCCTGCCAGGTCGAAAGCCGTCCTTCCAATAGCTCTCTTTTGATCTCAAGTCCGACCAAGAAGAAGAACACCGCCATCAGGCCGTCATTCACCCAAAGCAGCAGCGGTTTATCGATCGCGAGCGCACCGATTTGTACGATGACGGGCGTTGAAAGCAAGCCATCGTAAAGCCAGTCCAGCGGCGAGTTGTCGAGGACCAACGCAAAGGCCGCTGCGATCATGAGCAATACGCCGCCCGCCGCTTCGTGATGTGTCAAAGCGCGGATACGTGAGATTGCGATAAACATAAGCGTCGTCCCTCTCTTCTAGCGCGTTCGCAACGATCAAAGAAGCGGACGACTTACCACCCCGTCGGAGGTGGGGAGCATGAAATGCCTGCGCCAATTGCTTTCAGATTTTTTTTGATAGTTTTTTTAGATTAAGCGTGAACGTGTCGCCGCCATACCCCGGCAACAACCTCTCGCAATCGCTATTCGGTTTCGAAAGTCCCACCGCCCAAACGGTTCATCACCTTTTTCCGCGCGCCTTTGTCCGCTTGTGACGAGTACTAAAGTCGGTGCTGGTGCGTTACGCTGCGCGATCCATCGCCCGCCACTTAAGCGTTTCGCCTGCATGGAATGGGACGACGCTTAAATCTTTACCGGTAATCGCGTCCGGCACGGCGAAGTCGTCTCGCTTCAAGGTGATGGTGCCCTCATTAAGCGGTAGCCCATAAAAGCGCGGGCCGAATTCGGAAGCGAAGCCCTCTAGTTTATCAAGCGCGCCTTCTTCGTCGAAGGTTAGTGCGTAGCTTTCCAGAGCCGCGGGCGCGCAAAAGATCCCGGCACAACCACAATCGCTTTCCTTATCTTTTCGCGGGTGAGGTGCGGAATCGGTGCCGAGGAAGAATTTTGGATCGCCGGAGACCGCCGCTTGGCGCAAGGCCGTCCGGTGATGGGCGCGCTTGGCTACAGGCAGACAATAGGCGTGCGGCCGCATACCCCCGTCGAATAACGCGTTGCGGTCGATCCGAAGATGGTGCGGTGTAATTGTCGCCGCCGTATTCGCCCCGGCGGACTGCACGAACGCGACGGAGTCCGCCGTCGTAATGTGTTCCAACACGATCTTCAAATCAGGGAAATCGCTACGCATCGGTCCCAAGACTTTCTCAAGAAAAACAGCCTCGCGATCAAAGATATCGATGTCCTTTGACGCCACTTCGCCATGTACCAAGAGCGGCATTCCAATTTTCTGCATCCGCTCGAGCACTCCATGCATGTTCCGCACATCCGTCACGCCGAAAGCAGAATTGGTTGTGGCACCCGCCGGGTAAAGCTTACACGCGGTAAAGACGCCTTCCCCATGCCCGCGCTCGACTTCGTCCGGGTCGATCTCGTCCGTCAAATACGCAGTCATCAAAGGTGTAAACCGATGACCATCCGGCATGATTGCCAGGATGCGGTCACGGTAAGCTTCCGCCGCGGCAACCGTGGTCACCGGCGGCACCAGATTCGGCATGATGATAGCGCGCGCAAATTGGCGCGCCGAATAATGGGCGATCAGCGCCATCATATCGTCGTCGCGAACATGCAGATGCCAATCATCCGGCTCCCGAATTGTCAGTTCGTCGATGGCATTCGGTTCGGATGCGGGCATGAATTGGGCTCCTCTGAGAACGGGGTAGACCTGTCGTCCAGTACGACAATTGTAGGCGTTCCGAGATTGCCTGCAACGTTCGACCAAACAATCTTTCGAAAATTTCGAATTTGGGCTGAACGAGACGCGGCAAACCGGGTAGGATCGATGAAAACGCGTATTCAGACGATAAACGAGATCGCTAAGATGAAAACGCACGCCCTTGCTATCGGTGCTTTTATGACCGCGTTGCTCCCGTCAGCCGAGCCGACGGCGAAAACACCAAACGCGATGTCTCTTGTCGAACTTCAATCGGCCGGTTGGGCGATTGTCGAGAAAACAGAGGCCCAAAAGCGCCTGCCCAGCGTTGCGCCCTATCAGAATCTCGAACGGGTGATCCAGATCGTGAACTACCGCCTCCGCAGGAACGGTGCGGAAATCCGCTGCAAGACCGCTTACGACAGCCAACGCGACCATTACGAAGAGACGTGTTCGAAAGCGTTGGAGTGAGTTGGCTTCGCGCCTATCCTCGTGTCAGTTGAAGCGACATTTTCCAGCCGTATTGCTTCGCGTAGCGTTGGACATTGTAGTCCTGCCAGACTTCGGCGAGTTCTGATTCCGGAATCCCCGTATTCGCTTCGATGTCGGCGGGGTTCAGAGAGTCGCCCTCATTGAACTTCAGATACCAACAAAGCCCCTTCCAGCCTTCCTTATCGACCTGCGCGCTTGGCAGTTTCTCGATCAGACCTTCTTCGTCCGGGCCGGTGATTTCGACACCATTCCAAAATGCGACGCGTCCCGCGATGGATTCTGCCTCTTCATAAGGCTGTAAGTAGGCCCAGGCGGCGCCGATATTCTCGTCATTGCCGATGAAGATGTCGTAATACTCCGCCATCCCCTTCCAATGGCAGTAAGTTTCCGGCAGTTCGTCGTTCAGCTGGATGTAGCCCCAATCCACATCGATACGCGGGAAATAGACGTTGCCCTCGCACATCACGATGTTGTCGCTTTCCGCCAATGTCACGCCGTTCCAAACTGCCTTCGCCATCAAGCTTATTCCTTATGAATTCAATCGTTTACGGTTTTAAAGCACCTTCTACGTTATACCGCCTAAATACCCTACATGGGGGCTCGGGCACCATTATTTTAGAGCCGCGCCGATTGGAAATTTTCCTTTTTCGCCGAGCGCTATAATTCAAAGCGCCCCTTCGAACAAATCGAAAGCCGACAATCATGGCCAAAAGAATGAAACCCGAAGATCTCCGCAGCTTTCGCTGGTTCGGCGTACAAGATTTGCGCGCCTTTGGTCACCGGTCCCGTGCGAAACAGATGGGCTACGGTGCCGACGATTGGGAGGGGAAGCCTGCCATCGCGATCATCAACACCTGGTCCGACATCAATCAGTGCCACGCACACTTCAAACAACGGGTAGAGGATGTGAAGCGCGGCGTCTTGCAAGCGGGCGGCTTTCCCATCGAGTTGCCGGCGATGAGCCTTTCGGAGCCATTCGTAAAACCTTCGACGATGCTCTATCGCAATATGCTGGCGATGGAGGCGGAAGAACTGTTGCGGAGCCACCCGGTCGATGGTGCCGTTCTGATGGGTGGCTGCGACAAGACCACGCCTGCCCTGATCATGGCGGCGGCGAGCATGAACATTCCGGCAATCTTCGTCCCCGCAGGGCCCATGCTACGCGGGAATTGGCACGGCGAGCCGCTCGGCAGCGGCACGGACTCTTGGAAATACTGGGCCGAGTTGCGTGCTGGCAATATTACTGAAGACGAATGGGACGAGGTCGAAAGCGGCATCGCCCGCTCGCCGGGCCACTGCATGACGATGGGCACCGCGTCGACCATGACCAGCGCAGCCGAGGCGCTTGGGATGACTTTGCCGGGCGCGGCCTCGATCCCGGCAGCGGATTCGAATCATATCCGCATGGCCTCCGCGTCCGGCAGGCGCATCGTCGATATGGTCTGGGAAGACCTAAAACCGCGGGAGATTCTCACCGAAAAAGCGCTGAAAAATGCGGTCACAACGACTATGGCGCTCGGCGGTTCGACCAACTCTGCTATTCACCTTCTCGCTGTCGGACGGCGGGCGGGTGTCGATATCGACCTGTCGTTGTTCGATGCCCTATCGCGCGACACACCCGTCATCGCCGATATCAGACCATCGGGACGCTATCTGATGGAAGATTTCTATTACGCCGGCGGTCTCCGCGGCCTCCTGAGTCGCCTCTCCGCGAAACTGCATCTCGATGCCGTGACAGCGAACGGTAAGACACTCGGCGAGAATTTGGAGGGCGCCAAGGTTTACAATGACGAGGTGATCCGCCCGCTCGATAACACGATGTCCGAGGAAGGCGGTCTGGTCGTGCTGAAAGGTAATCTCGCCCCCGACGGCGCGGTCATCAAACACACGGCCGCTGAACCGCAATTGCACCAACACAAGGGGCCGGCCGTCGTCTTCAAGAATTACAACGACATGGCGATGCGGATCGACGACGTGAATCTCGATATCACCAAGGATTCCGTCATCGTCTTACAAAATGCAGGCCCCGTTGGCGGGCCGGGCATGCCCGAATGGGGCCAACTGCCGATTCCGCAGAAACTGCTGAAGGAAGGCGTGCGCGACATGGTCCGCATTTCGGACGCAAGGATGAGCGGCACGTCCTACGGCGCCTGCGTTCTGCACGTAGCGCCCGAATCCTTTATCGGCGGCCCACTGGCGCTGGTCCAAGACGGCGATATGGTGGAGTTGGATATCCCCGGGCGGCGGCTGCATCTCGACGTCAGCGACGAAGAGCTGGCCCGACGGAAGGCCGAATGGGTCGCACCGAAGCCGCACTACCCGCGCGGCTATGGCTGGATGTACGCACAGCACATCCGGCAGGCCAACGAAGGGTGCGACTTCGACTTCCTAGAAGCCGGCGACGAGGACGTGCCGGAACCGGAGATTCACTGATCGGTCAGCGAATTAGGAAGACCAGCCCATCACGTCGAAGACGAAACCCTCGGCGTTTTCCATGCTGAGGAAAAGACCGACACCAGCGACAACCGCGCCCGCCAGACGGGCTTGGATGGCCGCGGCTTCCGTGGCCTTCCAGACGTTCCAGGCAACCCAGCCGGAGGCGGCCGAAATCGCATATTGAACGACACCGAGACCCAAGAGATAGCCGATCAACACGCCACCGCCGACGCCGGCTTCTTGTGCGGCGATCGAACCGCCGAACGCTGCGCCATGGAACAAGCCGAAGCCCGCGAAAGCCGCCAAGGCCACCGGCATGCTGAGCGCGCGGCCGGACAGGACCAGATAACCGAGTACGAGCAACGACAATCCCACGATGATTTCGGTCGCCGGGAGGACGAAACCGAAGCTGGTCGCGAGGCAACCGACGAGCATGGCGCCGATAAAAGCGAACGGCGACCAAAGACGGTTTGCCGTATACAGCGCGGCGACGCCCACCAGCGCCACGAAGAAGAGGTGATCGAAACCAAGGATCGGATGCCCAATACCGGATAGGACGCCATGGACGAATGTCTCCATCGGCATTCCGCCGAGCGGATGGTGCGCCAAGGCCACGGATGGTAAAAATGCGACGATACTCATCGCAACCAAACACTTCTTCATGCTGCACCCCTTAAATTTTATGCGTCGCATCTTACCAATTCGCCCGCCGATACGTTCGACGGATCGTTGTATAGTATCATTCACCAAATTGCGGAATTAGCAATTGCTATCGGGAAATATTTTCGCGAAGTTCGTGCCTCCTAGCGAATGCGAAACTCGGGCGGGATGAAAAGCATACTGTGCGTTTGTTCGCCAACCGCCATGTGGCAGGCCGCGCAATCCTCTTGTTGGAAGCTGAAGTCGCCCTTTTTCAACGACGTTGGTTTTATCTTGCCCAACATTCGTTAACAAACACTGAAAGGTTTCCAGGCTTTACCCTTTATTACAGGGACATAATAAACAGATTTAAAGCAGGAATTTAAGCCCGCCCGCGTTTTCGAGTTGGCGAGAAATCGTCTCTTTCACGTCCTCTGGCAGCCCCGCAAACATCGAGCGTAGTCGCAAATAGCATTTACCTTGATAACGAAAGGCGGGTTGGCGGAACGGACGGTCCCAAATCTCCAACGCAACCTCTTCGGCACCGCTTTCGAGCGCGGCAAGGTTGGCCTGTAGGAAGGGGAGATAGGCCTCACCGCAAAGATTAAGCAAATCCTGAACACCGCTCGCCAGCGTATCACCGCTTTCGTGCCAAATGCCCTCGTTGCCCGAAAGATCGTCCGTCTGGCGCACCCAATGCAAGACAGTCGGCGCGTCGCGGCGCATCACGTCGCGCGGCGTTGGATCGTCGCCCAGAGTCTTCAACTGACCGAACAGACCGAAATCGGCCAACGACGGGCGCGACCCGAACAAGAACGCATCGAGACCGCAAAAGCTCTCCAGGGCGGCTAAAACACGGCGATAGGTCTCTTCGGTGACCGGCTGGTTCGCCGCGGTACAGCCGACCATCTCCATGCGGTCGATCTGTCGCTGACCGAAGGTATCGGCAAAAGCTTCGCGTGCGGCCCGCGTCGAATCTACCGTCGAGTTCCGGTCCGTGGCGATCCACCAAGACGCATAATCCTGATCGGGCGCGTAAAACCACCGATAATGGAACATGGCCTTTGTCAGCCATTCATCCGCCATGTCCTCGATCAAGGCACAGAGGAAACGGTGAGCCGGGTCCTCGGGCAAGATTGAGCGTGCACTATGGCGCTCTTCCAATTCATAAGCGATCGGCGTCGAATCGACTCGCCAGCCGGAGCCGTCCGGAAATTGCACCATCGGCACGATCTGCGGGCGCACATTGGCGGTTTCCGCTTCCACACGGGCGGATCGGTGCTGCCAGATATGCGGAATCCGCCGATACCGGAAAATCGCCCGCATCTTCATCGAATAGGGCGAGCCGTTCGCGCCGACGACGCGATAGGGTTCCATCCGCCCTACCCCACACCGGGCGCGAATTCCTTCGGCCCGATGACCGACAACCCGCAACGCAACGCTTCCGTCTCAAAGACGTCGTCCGGCAGCACGTTGGCGATATTCGCATCCGGGCCGAAGCGCTCGATCAAGAACTTCTTCATCTGATAGACGTCGGAAAGGGTCACGCCTTTGATCCAGGGGCCCGGCAATTCGTAGATCACCTTTTCGCGCGGAAATTCGGACTCAAGGGCCGCGATCAAGTGTTCCTGGACCTCACCATCAATGATCATCTCCGCCGCCTCCACCAGAACGACATCGGCCCCAGCATCGAGGCAATCATGCGCCTGACCGATCAGGACTTCCGCCGTCTGCTTGATATCTTTCGAGCCGATCTCGCCGTGAATTTCGAGCCCGGCGTCCACGCCTTGGCTGATCAAGGTCTTGCGCTGGTTGGCGGAGAGCGGGACACAATTGTCGGAGACTTCGACGGCTTCAAAGCCCATGCGCTTCGCTTCCTTGTAGAACGCAGGCGCCGCTTCGAAGCCTTGTGTGGCGACGACATACTCCAGGAACTGCCCGCCGATGAACGGCTTGACGTCGTAGCCCTCGCAGAGGCGGATTTTCTGACCGAGATATGTCTCCCGGTAAAGTCGCGCCGAGCCGACCGCGATCTTGATTAAATCCACATGCGGACCGACCAACACCAAGAGATCCTCGAGCTTACCGACCGGCACGCCGAAATCGACCATCATCGTCAAACCGGTGGTCCGCGGTTTCAGCGTGCTGCGTTCTTCCGGCAGCGGGACCATCTCGAAGGGAAACTTGGGCATCGGCGACCTCTCTTTGTGAGAGGTCGATTATGGGCCAAACGCGCGGAGCGGCAATAGACGCCTTTGCACCTTCGGCCTATATTCAACGCATGAACAATGCACCGATCCCCTATATGGAACGCACCCGGATGTACTACCGAGCCCTCGGGTACGCGCCGGACTATCGCTGGGCGCAGAACGACACCGCGCCTTTTACGCATCTAAAGCGCCCCTTAAAGGATGCGAAGATCGCTTTGATCACCACGTCCTACCCGCCGGGCGACTGGAGCGACGACAACCCGCCAAAGAAAGAAGTCTGGTCGCAGACAGTCGCCGATGCGCCGGCAGACCTCTACAACCAGAACTTGGCCTGGGACAAAGAGCTGACCCACACGAAGGACCGGGAAACCTACCTTCCGCTGATGGCGATGCAGCAACTGGCGGCGGACGGCGTCATCGGCGGTCTCACGGAACGCTTCCACAGCGTGCCGACGGACTACAGCCATCGCCACACGATTGAGTACGACGCGCCTAATATTCTCAAACGATTGGTCGAGGACGGCGCCGACGCGGCGATCCTAGTCCCGTTGTGACCCGTCTGTCATCAGACCGT
>PAZH01000088.1 GCA_002716125.1 Rhodospirillaceae bacterium | reverse complement strand
GGCCGCCCCGCCGCCCGCCGATCTCGCGCAACAGATCGAGACAGTTCGCGCGCGCGGCTATGCGCTCTCGGAAGGGCAAATCCTCGAAGGGGCGACGGCCATCGCGGCCCCCTTCTTCGATCGCGGCGGCGAGGTCGCGGGCTCGGTCGGGGTGCACGGCCCCTCTGTGCGATTCGCGGAGAGCCGCATCGCCGAATTCGCGCCCGCCCTGATCGCCTGCGCCCAAACGGTCTCGCAGAACTGGTGAATCCGGTCTGCGCGTTGACCGCTGAATCTTCTCGATTACGAACGTTCAAATCGAACGGCGCCATTCGATGGCATACATTTTTCTGGGAAAACAACCCCATGCACCCGAAATTTGGGGTAATAGCGTACCGCTGAATGTGACGGAATCCGTCTACAGCGATGTTCTGATGGAAAATGGCGTGGTTAGACATGCCTTCACCTTAACACAAAAGAGACAATTTGTCTCTAACATGAAATCTTGAAAGCGCTAACGTTGGAATTGGTGAATTTCTCGTAGGTCTCAGAGGAAGGGCTGTTATTTCTTGCGAAATTTCTCGTAACGCTCTTCCAATTCCTCGCGAGAATTTCTCAGCAGTTCGCTTCATGAGCCACTTCGAGCGATGCCCCCCCTACAGTGCCCCGACGTCCAACTGGGTATACGCGTCGTTTGCGCATCGTGGGGCGGTCATTGATACTTTGATCTTCATCCGCCGTCTTCATTCCGCCAGAGAGATCAAAATGTTGAAATTCTACTTTTCGCCGTCGACCAGTTCGCTTGCCACACATATTGCCCTCTTGGAATGCGGTGCCGCCTTTGAGCCGTGCCCGACGTTGATGAGCAAGAAGGAAACCCGGACGCCCGCCTATTTGGCCATCAACCCCAACGGCAAAGTGCCGGCCCTGGTCACCGATAGCGGACGGGTGATCACCGAGGTGGCCGCTACGCTTTACTACCTGGCCCGCGCCTATCCGGACGCGGGGCTATGGCCGGAAGGTGATATCGAAGACGAGGCCGAGGTTGTTTCCTGGATGTCCTTTACCGCCTCCACGATGCATGGCGCGCGGCTCGGTGGGGCCGAGGCCTTGGCCGAGGCCTTTGAGATCGCCAACACCAAATTGGACGACCGACAATGGGCGATCGGACGCTTCACCATCGCCGATATTCATTTGTTCCGCGTGTACTGGCGCTTCCGTCCGACCGTCGACGCCCCGCTCGGGACCTATCCGGCACTGGAATCCCATCACGACCGCATGTTGGCGCGCCCGGCCGTGCAGAAAGCGATGGAAGCGGAAAAGGAATACGGCTGAGAAAGCGATTGTCCGCGTGAAAAATTGTGACACCCGGGACAGGTGCCTTAATGCAGAATTGCAGGTCTTTAAGGCCGCCGTTTCACCAATTCCGTTATCGTATAACTGAGCACGATATCGTCGTCCTGGTTCACCAGCTCGACCAGGATCGTGACGATCCCCTGATCGGACCGGCTCTTTGACGGGCGGACATCTTGCACCGTCACCTGCCCGCGGACCCGGTCGCCTTCAAGGACCGGTTTCGGGAAGGCCAGGCCGGCGATCCCAAGTCCGATGATCGGCTCGTACTCGAAAATGCCCGTCTCGTGCGCCAGTTTCTGGCAAACGGCCATGGAATGCAGCGCGGACGCACAGAACTTTCCAAAAGGCGAACGTTGCGCGGCGTCTTCATCGACGTGGTAGAGCTGCGGGTCCCACTCCGTCGCGAAGGCGACAATATCTGCGCGGGTGATCAAGCGGTCACCCGGTGAGACGAGTTTCATGCCGACGGCCAAGTCTTCGAGGTATTTGGTCATCTTCGAGGCCTCTTAAAGGGGGCCCGGAACAGGGGCCTTTGTGTAGCAAAGCATCTATCTTCGCCCGGCGGAACCCCATTGCCGAAAGCGTGAGCGTCGCAAAGGGCGAAACGTCCCCGAGCCGACCGCGACGGTCGACACCGTGAGAGCCCAAAATCCCCGTGACAAATTATCCCGCTCAGAAAAATCCGGGGCATCGAAGCCCCCGTCGAAACGCCTCAATCGATGCGGTCGGCGGCGCGTCTCCTAGTCGGCGGCGTCCGGTAAAGCCAATTCCACCGCGGCGTCGGAATACGGGATCAGTTCGTGGAATCTCGCGACCTCCAAGAACTTGGCGGCGACACCGCCGGTCGGTGGGCAGAGCGATACCGCTTTCCCCTGATCTGCGCACTGCTCGTGCACCAGCAACAACAGGCCCAACGCGGCTGAGGCCAATTTCTCAACGCTTTGGAGATCGACAACGACCGTCTCGCAGGGGCTCGACAGGCAATCCGCGATAAGGTCCCGAAAACGCGAATGGTCCGCGAAACTCACCTCGCCGGTGATCGTTGCCCGGCAGGCGCTATTTGTATTTTTAGTTGAAAAGTCCATCGTCTCCGTCGCGGGTCCGTTTTTGTCGGACCCTCTTTAAGGACGACGGCTTACCGTTCCCTGACGGGAGGTTCAAATTCGCCCCGGTCCGGCGAAACCCCGGCAAACGGCATATGCGATAAGGGGTTCAAAACGTCCGGATTAGAGAAAGTTTCGGTAACGGGAAATCAAATGCAAAAAGTGTTATGATCCCGCGACGACGTTCGCAATTCGACCAAGAATAATCGCCTTCCGCGTCCGGTTTATAACCGTCGCAACGCGACCTACTTGAGGTTGCGGAGCTCAACTCACAATGCTTTAAGGGTCACGATGAAAGATCAACCTTTCGAAGAAGCCGCCATCGAATCCGTGAGACTGTATTGCGAGGGCGTCAATCGATCCGACCCGCAGTTGATCGCGCGGTCCATGCACTTTCCGCACTACCGGATCCAATATGACGGCTCGGTCCTGGTGTGGAACTCGGAGCAGGAATATCTGGCCTCGTTCAGCGAACGGACGCGCGAGGCGGGATGGGCGTACAGCGTGGTCGATGCGATCGAAGGCGAGGCCATCAGCCAAACGAAATGCCATGTCACCGCTCGCTTTAGCCGATATCGCGCGGACGACTCGCTGATCGCCGAAGTGGTCTGTCTTTATGTCGTCGTCTTCAAGGACGGCCGATGGGGCATGAATGCCGGCTCCGTCTTCACACCCGCTTGATGGTCCACCGAAGCATCCCTAACGGCTCGGCACCTCGAACACCGCTTCGATTTCGACCAGGACGTCCGGGCTCTTGAGCGCCGAGACTTCGACGAGCGTCGACGCCGGACGTCCCGAGAAGTACTGGCGCCATTGGCTGCTGTCCGCATAAGCGCGGTCGATATCCGTCACGAAGATCGTGATCTTCACCATGAGATCGAAATCGGTCCCGGCGCCCGCTGCGATTTGCCCAAGGCGCATGAATATCTGCTCGAACTGTTTTGCCATGTCGCCCGGGCCAACGAGGTTGCCGTCATCGTCACGGGCCGTCATCCCGGCGGTGTAGAGCAGCGGGCCGCTGACGACCATGCCGGAGGCATAGGGAAGGTCTTTGTAAAAATCGGTGTCGATATCGACGTGTTCGCGGGCCATCGTTCAAGTGTCCTTCCAAAACGCCCATTGGGCATTGGATGACAGTCACCGTATCTTCTAGGGAGCTGTCGTTGAGTTGATTGAAAGAGAAGAAAGCATGTCTCAATTCGAAGGAAAAGTCGCGCTGATCACAGGGGCGGGCGGGCGCAAGGGCATCGGCCGCGCCACGGCGCTCAAACTGGCCGCGCTCGGCGCGGACATCGCCTTGACCGATGTCGCGCGGCCGCAATCCGATTTGCCGCCGCAGGAACGGGGCGATCAATGGAACGGCATCGAGAGCGTCGCCGAGGAAGTGCGCGCACTCGGCCGAGACTGTCAGACGGTCACTTGCGACCTCTCGGTCAGCGCCGAAATCAAGGACCTGATCGATGCGGTCGTCGGCCGGTTCGGGAAAATCGATATCCTGATCAACAATGCCCGCGCGATTATCGGTAAGGACCGCGTGCCGGTTTGGGCGCTCGACGAAGGCGAGTGGCAACACTTTCTCGATATCAATCTCACGGCGGTCTATCTCGCCATAAAATACGCGGCACCGCATATGATGGGTCGCGGCCAGGGCGGACGCATTATCAACACCGCGTCCGACGCCTCAAAGCGTGGCAAGGCGACGTCGAGCGCCTATTCCGCGACGAAGTTCGGGCTCCTCGGCTTGACGCAATGCGCCGCGCTCGATCTGGCACCCAACAAAATCACGGTCAATTCCGTCTGCCCAGGCAGCGTCAATACCGACCGGATGAGCTATCAGGAACAGGCCGCCGCCGATCAACAAGGCATTCCGCTCGAGACGTACCGGGCGCAGCTCGTCGAGCAATTGGGACAGGTCAATCCGCTCGGCCGGATCGTCGAATCGGAGGACGTCGCGAATTTGATCGCTTTCCTCGCCTCCGATGAAGCGGCGATGATCACCGGCCAAGCATACAATGTGAATGGCGGGACGCTGTTTCACTAAACGGAAACGCATTCGAAGAGGAGATAACCATGAGCCGTCTGTTCGGCGAGTTGCGCCAGATCGGGATCGTCGTCCGCGATGTCGAGGCCGCCATGAAACACTGGGTGGAGGTCTGCGGCGTCGGCCCCTGGTACTATGCGGAGCAGTTGCCGGTCACGGCGTTCGGCTACCGGGACCAAAGCTTCGACGGTATCCATATCTCGGTGGCGCTCGCAAATTCGGGCGACGTCCAACTGGAGCTGATCCAACAACGCTGCGAGACACCGAGCATGTACCGCGACTTCCTCGGGGCGGGCCGCGAAGGCATGCAGCACTGGTCGAGTTGGCCCGCCGATTACGACGAAAAGCTCGAGCGGGCGCTCGCCACCGGCTACAGCATCGGCCAGCACGGCGACAGCCCGCGCGGTCGTTTCGTCTATCTCTGGGAGGAAGGTCACCCCGGCACCGTGATCGAGATGGCGGAAATGGCACCCGCGCGGACCCGAATCTTCGACGGCATCCGAGCAGCTGCCGTCGATTGGGACGGCAGCGACCCGATCCGCGACGCTTGGCCGTCGTGAGAGCTTTTTGCTAGGAACCGCTATTCGACGTAGGTATCCGCGTAGAAGCGATATATCGCGTCGTAGCGGCCGGTTTCTTTCAGGTGCCGGATGCCGGCGTTGAAGTCGTCCCGGTTTTTTTCTGAAACGAATCCGGCCGAGAAGCGGAGATAGCCGCCGACAATATCGTGCGCCTTGTAGGCATCCGGATTCTTGCCGTTCTTGCGGACGAGATAGCGAAAGATGGTTTCGTCGACGATCGTGAAATCGATCCCGCGCTTCACGAAGAACCGAATTTGAGCCTCTTGGCTCGGCATCTCCTTATAGTAAGACAGGGTGTCCACGGCTTTCGAAAACGCCTCGCCGAGATCGGTCCGGGCACCGAGCCACGTGGTGAGCCGCCGTCCCGCGAGATCCGCCAGGCTTTGAACCGGCGCCGTGCCGCCCGGCTGCTCAAAAGCGAAGTTGCGAAAATGGATGGCATTCTCGGACGCATGGAGTGTCGGCAGCCGGTCCTGGAGCAACGAGACCGCTGTGATCGTGCCGTTCTTGAGTTTCGTCTCCACACGATTGTAGTTGGTAAAATGCGGCTCCAATGTGTGACCGCGAAACGCCAGCGCCTCCCGATAGATGTCGATCCAGATACCGTCCCTCTTGGTCTTCTGATCGTCTTCGCTGGTAAACGTATATGGCGGTGCACCCAGCGCGAACGCCATCACCACGTTCTCGGCCTTGCCATCCTTGGACGCCAACAAGACGAAGACAAATGCAAGAAAAGCGATGATTTTCATGATCTCACCTTCTTATACATTCCACGGCTCAGCCGAAGAATTTCTCGACCGGGGAGAGGTTTAGCCCGCCGGTCGGGCCTCTAGTCCACTTTCACCCGTTTGCTCATGTCGAGCAACTGACGGGTGGCGGCTTCAGCGGCGTCCGTGGTGCCGAAGCAGATCGGCAAGGCCGGGGCGAGCGAGCCCAAGAGCGAAACCAGGTTATCGCTTGGCTCCTTCGTCACCAGTAGTCGCTCGACCAGCGTGCCGACAAAACCGCACAGCTCGCTCGGCTCCTCCGCAACCTTGCGGTCGAGGCGGATACCGGTGTCCGAGAGAATTTGGATGGCGCGGTCGCCTTCGGGTCGCAGGACACCGTTGGTCTCACCATTGGAGACGCGTTCCAGCAAGCCGTTGATAATCGTCGAGGCGTCATTCGAGTTCTGATTAAGTCGCTCCGCGCTGATCTCGGTCATCGCAGCGGCCACCAACTCGTCGATGATGTCCTGCGTCACCTCTTGGCCCCGGAGTTTCATGCCGACCGTATTCGGCACCTCGATCAACTCACCCGCTTGATGTTCGTCGAGGAAGGTGAACTCGCTACGGTCGGGTCCGATATAGTCGCTCGACACTTCAAAGGGTTTCCGTTTTTGCGCGATTGCCAGAAAACGCTTGATGAGTTCGACCGGCGCAATGGGTTTCACCACGAGGTAATCGATGCCGACGCCGACGAAATTCTTCAAGGTGTCGGCGGAAGGCTTGTCGCAGCAGGCGATGACCGTGAGGAACGGATTACGGCCAAGCTTGAGGCCGCGCAGCTTCTCGATGATCTGCAGGGCCGCCGGGCTTTCCAGGAACGAATCGACGAGGAAAATATCGGGAGTATTCCGGGTGATCGCTGTCGCCGCGTCGCCGAGCGAACCAACTTCCCTGACTCCGTGGTAGCCGTTCTCCTTAATGGAATCCGTGAGACCGCGTCGCATGCCTTGATCTTCATCGGCATAGACGATGTCCACATTTGCCGGGAACGTAGCCGCCATCGAGTTTCCTACCTAACGCATAACCGCGGGCTTTGCCGCCAGCCGCCGTCGACTTCTCACCCTTCGACGGGGGCGCTTCTTTCCGAAGATTTCTGACGATCTCCGCCCGTAATTATATCATTCAAATGGGGGCTGCGCCCACCACTATTCAATCGAAAGATATCGACCGCGCCTGACTGTAAGATGACCGAAAGGGTCGAATTCACGGGAAGACGGATATCTTTCGCCCGCCCCGCCGTCGGCCTATCCTGTCGGAAAGGAAGGAGAGCGCCTTGCCAAATCCAAAACTGAGTGGCCCTTGGGATGAATCGACGTATGAGATGTATTTACGCGAGACGGCGCTCCCACTCCGTCTTTCCGTCGTGTCATCGAGCGGATGGCCGACGATTGTATCGCTTTGGTTCGTCTATGACGAAGGCACCATCCGCTGCGCGAGTAAGAAATCCGCGCGAATCGTACAGCTCCTCGAAGAGAATCCGAAATGCGCCTTCGAAGTTTCGGGCGAGACGCCGCCCTATTTCGGCGTGCGGGGCCAAGGGAGAGTTAGGCTCGATCCGGACTTGGGACCCAAACTCCTCCCAAAGCTGATCGATCGCTATGTCGGCCCGGAAGACTCCTCCTTCCGGCGATGGCTGCTGGCCCAAAGCACAGAAGAGGTCGCAATCATAATCGACCCTGTCCGCGTGATGAGCTGGGATTACCGCAAACGAATGTCGAGCTAAGGGAAAGCGCTAACGCCGACCAATCGCTTGCAGGAACTCCGACCGTTGACCTGGGTCGTCTCTGAAACAACCCAACATGCAGCTCGTTTCCATCGCGACGCCGGCTTTGTGAACACCGCGCGTTGTCATGCATTGATGCTGTGCTTCGACAACGACAGCCACGCCCTTCGGATGTAAGACGTCAAAAATCACATTCGCGATTTGCGACGTAAGGCGTTCTTGGATTTGTAGCCGCTTCCCGTAAGCTTCGACGATCCGCGCGAGCTTACTGATACCGACAACGCGGCTCTCGGGAACATAAGCGACATGGGCGACACCGAGGATCGGTACGATGTGGTGCTCGCAATGGCTCTCAAAACTGATGTTCTTCAACAAGACCATCTCGTCATAGCCGTCCGTCTCCTCAAACGAACGACTGAGAATTTCGGAAGGATCGGAAGAGTACCCCGCAAAAAACTCTTCATAGGACCGGATCACACGGTTGGGTGTGTCCAAAAGCCCTTCGCGGTCCGGGTCGTCTCCCGCCCATTTGATTAACGTTCGAACGGCCGCTTCGGCTTCGCTGCGGCTTGGTTTTTCACCTTGCGGCGACAGCGTGTGCTTATCGTCCATCGTATGGAAGGTCGGAACAGGAATACAATCGTTCACGGGCATTACTCGATTTTATTGCGGGAGGAGAGGCCGACTCAGACTTCGCCATCATTCGCTGTACGATAAGACCGGCCCGTCGGATCACTGAAAATACGAATCGTTACCGCCGACCGACACGGCGCAGGAAAGCATCGATAAGCGGTCCCCACGTCTCGATATGGCGCGCGCGCGCGAAAATACTGTGTCCGAGACCGTCAATAAGGTGGAATCGAGAGTCGCTTCCGGACGCGGCATCAAAGGCGCCATACATCGCCTGCGAGAGCTTCGGGCCGAAAAAGTCGTCTTCCGAACCGTAAATCCAGATATTGGGTATCGTCGTGGTCTTACCAAAATGCCCGGTCGCGTCGACTAGGTGTTCGGGCGAGCAGTTCGAACCGGAACTTCGGGACCCCCGGCCGCCGGAGAAGTTCACGAATCCAACAACGCCGGGCGGGTTCCGGCTGGCGGCAGCCACCGAGCCGAGGCCGCCCGCAGACTGACCAATCAACACGACACGGTTCGGATCGACGAAACCTTGGCCCGCAAAATAGGCTAGGGCGGCGAGAATATCGTCAGAGGTCGCCAGCCCCGCTTTCACATAGTCGGAATTGTAGCAAGAACCGTAGTCTTCGCTCCAATTCCCGTGCGAACGCCCATAGCCCCGCCGCATGGGGAGCACGACCGCATAGCCCTGCTCGGTAAACCACTTCGCTTGCGCATCATAGAAAACCGTCGGCCGGAACGATCCCCGCGGCGAGCCATGACTGAAAACGACCAGCGGAAACGGACCGGTCCCGGTTTTAGGAAAATAGACGTGCGTCTCTAGAAGCTGGCCGTTCTTCACACCGTCTTTCTGGAACGGGACGCCCCAAGCTTGCCGATTGTAGCTTCCGCCACGCTCACCGATTGGCCCTTCTTTAAGAGTGGCAAGACAGCCGCCGAGGCCGACCAGAAGTACCATCGAGAAGATTGCTCTAAAACCCATCCATTCGTTCCTGTAGTCGCTCCCCTCCCCCAAAATTAGTCGATTTCCCCGTTCGTAAAGTGGGACAGGCCCATTTGTCTTTTTGCGAAAGTTCCGCTACCTCTCATTCAGCAATAAGGAGTTCCCGGAAATGTCGTTCGAGACGGTCGAAGAGGCCATCGTTTACGTATTGAAAAAGCAGAAATCTTACATTGAGGCAGAGGCCGATGCCGCCCGTGCCAAGGGCGACACGGAGACGGTGCACCGAAATCATAAGCGGATCGAGAATATGGGTTTCGGCGTGAAAGTCGAAGACCTGACAGACGATCACGAAGAGGCGCGCGTGGACGAACTCTTCGTCTGGATCGAACGGTATGAGCAAAAAGGCATCAAGCACACGCCGGTCAACCAGAAAGCCTACGAACTCCTCAAGAACGACAAAGACCTTTTCCTCGTCTGAGCGCGCGCCGCACGGCACGTCGCGTCATCGATCGATACAATAAGGCAATTCGGCGGCTTGAGGCCCTACGATCCTTCAGGCTGCGAGCTAGACTTAGATATAGATTTCACCATCGAGGAGAGCCGCGATGCCCGAACCGGATCGGTTTCCCTACTCACCTTTGCCGGAACGGCCGCGCCTGGAATGGCCTGACGGGGCCCGCGTCGCCCTCTGGGTACTGCCCAATATCGAGCATTACGAATACCAACCCGCCTTGATCAATGTCCGCGACCCGTGGCCGCGAACGCCGCATCCGGATGTCCTGAACTATGGCCTCCGCGATTATGGCAATCGGGTGGGCGTCTGGCGTATGTTCGATTGCCTCAACCGGCACAATATTCGGGCGACAATCTCGCTCAACTTCGGGATCATCGAACACTATCCCGACATTTGGGAAGCGATGGAGGCACGGCAATACGACTACCTCTGTCACGGCCTCTACAACACGCGCTATCTATGGGGCCTTTCCGAAGACGAAACGCGGGAAGCTATTCGCGACTGCGTCGATATCTTGAGAAAAGCCAACGGGTCTCAGCTCAACGGCTGGTTCGGGCCGGCCGCCTCGGGCACCCTTCACGCCGCCGAACTCGCGGCCGAGCAAGGCCTCACTTATATCGCGGACTACTATCACGACGATCAGCCGATGCCGGTCCGGACCAAGCACGGCGATCTGGTCAGCGTGCCGTATTCGATGGACATCAATGACGTCTTTGCGCACCGATTCAAGACCGAAGGCGAGGAGTTCGAGCGGATGATCCGCGATACCTTCGATGTCCTTTATGCCGAGGGGGCAGAGAGCGGTCGTGTTATGGCCATTTGTCTGCACCCCTATCTCTATGGTCAACCACACCGTGTGAAGTATCTGGACCGAGCGCTTGGCTACATCCTCGAGCACGACGGCGTTTGGCAAGCCACGGGCACCGAAATCGCGGCCTGGTCGCGGGAGCATTGGCTACCGCAATTGGAAGCCCACTTCGCCCAATTCGCCGGGGAGACCAGCCATGCCTGATCAAACGATCCGCTACCGAGACGGGCATGGCTACGATCACGCGCATTACGACTGGGACCCGCTGCATCGGCGCACGCCCTTGGTCTGGCCGGACAACAAACAGATCGCCATATCGGCCCATGTCTACCTCGAATACATGGAACTCGACCCGCCCGAGGACGCCATCGCCGATGCGCGTTTCGCCGGTGCTTTGGGCTCGTACTTCCCGGATTTTCAGAACTATTCGCGCCGCGAATTCGGCAATCGGGTCGGCATCTTCCGCGTGCTCGAGATCCTCGAGCGCTATGACCTGCAAGTGACGATCTGCGCCAATGCGATGGCCGCCGCGCGCTACCCCTATCTGATCGAGCGTTGCCAAAAGGCGGGACATCGGTTTGTCGCCCACGGTTGGTCGTTAAATCGGATGATTACGTCGAAAATGAGCGAGGCGGAAGAGCGTCAGCATATTGCCGATTGCTTGGGCACCCTCGAGACGGCGCTCGGCGAAAAGCCACGAGGTTGGGCTGGGCAAGATTACAATGAAAGCGCGGAGACCCCGAACCTCCTCGCGGAAGCGGGGCTCGACTTTGTGCTCGATTGGCCGAACGACGACGAACCTTATTATATGCGAACCGATCCAACGCTTGTTTCGGTTCCGAATCAATCAGAATGGGACGACGGGCAGCTATTCGCCGTGCGGCAAGTGGACACCTGGCGCTATCCCGAGCTCATCACCAGCGCGTACGAACACCTCGCCACCGAAGGCGGCCGCATGTTGGGCTTAAGCATCCACCCTTGGATTTTCGGGCAAGCCCAACGCATCAAGTATCTGGAAGAAGCCGTCGCCGCGATCGCCGGCAAACCGGATGCTTGGTACACCGGGCCCGAAGAAATAGCAGCCGCCTTTCGGGCACAAAGGCCCGAAAGTTAAGTCGTCACCTTAGCGCGACGCGGTCCCTTGGCTTAAGCCGTCGGCGGGGCGAAACTCGTCAGATCGATCCCTTCAACCGCCGCCTTGTACTCATCGATGCTGGGGGTGCGTCCTAAGATCGTCGAGAGGACGACGACCGGCGTCGAGGCAAGCAGGGATTCTCCCTTCTTCTCGTCGGAATCCTCCACAACGCGCCCCTGGAACAGACGCGTCGAGGTCGCCATAACGGTATCCCCCTTCTCCGCCTTCTCCTGATTGCCCATGCAAAGATTGCAGCCGGGCCGCTCCAAATACATCATGTTGTCGTATTTCGTGCGTGCCTCGGTCTTGGGCGCCGTATCGTCGAACTCGAACCCCGCATATTTTTGCAGAATGCCCCAATCGCCTTCTTCTTTCAGTTCATCGACGATGTTGTAGGTCGGCGGTGCGACGACCAACGGCGCGTTGAACTCGACCTTGCCGTGCGCCTTCTCGAGATTGCGGAACATCTGAGCGACGATTTTCATGTCGCCCTTATGGACCATACAGGAACCGACGAAGCCGAGATCGACCTTTTTCTCCGCGTTATAATGCGAGATCGGGCGAATCGTGTCGTGGGTATAACGCTTCGATGGATCAATGTTCTCGACATCCGGGTCGGCGATCATCGGCTCGTCAATTTTGTCTAGATCGACGACAACCTCGGCGAAGTACTTCGCGTTGGCATCCGGCGTCAGCGCCGGGTTCTCACCGGAGCGGATTTCCGCGATACGCTTGTCTGCTATCGCGATCAGCCCCTTGAGCATCTGGACCTCGTTGTCCATGCCCTTGTCGATCATGGCCTGAATCCGGCTCTTGGAGATTTCCAAGGATTCGATGAGCGTCTCGTCGTCGGAAATGCAGATCGAGGCTTTCGCCTTCATCTCGGCGGTCCAGTCCGTGAACGTGAAGGCTTGGTCCGCGAGCAGCGTGCCGATATGGACCTCGATAATCCGGCCTTGGAAGACATTGTCTCCGAACTGGTCCAACATTTGCGCCTGTGTCGCATGGACGACGTCGCGGAAGTCCATGTGATCGCCCATCCGGCCCTTGAAGGTGACCTTCACGGATTCGGGGATCGGCATTGTCGCCTCGCCCGTCGCCAGCGCGAGGGCGACCGTACCGGAATCGGCACCGAAGGCCACGCCTTTGGACATACGGGTGTGGGAGTCGCCCCCGATGATAATGGCCCAATCGTCCACCGTGATGTCGTTCAGGACCTTGTGGATGACGTCTGTCATGGGCGCGTAATTGTCCTTAGGGTCGCGCCCCGTGATGAGGCCGAACTTATTCATGAACTCCATGAGTTTCGGCGTATTGGCCTGTGCCTTTACATCCCAAACCGAAGCCGTATGGCAACCGGATTGGTAGGCACCGTCAACGTCCGGTGAGATCACCGTCGCCGCCATGGCCTCAAGTTCCTGCACCGTCATCGGTCCGGTCGTGTCCTGCGAGCCGACGATATTCACCTTCACCCGAACGTCCGAGCCGGCGTGCAGGACGGTATCTTCCGCCACGCCGACGGCATTCTTGTTGAAGATTTTTTCGACCGCTGTGAGGCCCTGGCCCTTGTGCGAAAGCTCTTTCGAGGGTGCATAAGCGGATTTCAACTCGGTGCCCATGGTCTCGGCAGCGAATGTTTGCAGTTTCTTGCCGAAGACAACGGCATAAGAACCGCCCGCTTTAATAAATTCGACGCTCTGCGGCGAGAACGATGACGCGACGTCGACAAGCTCTTCCATACCGTCCGCGCCGCACAACTTCCCATCTTTTGTTTTAATGGTCAGAACCGTGCCCGTGGCGACGGAATACTTCTCCTCGAGAACGGGATTACCGTCATTGTTGAGGATCGGGTTGCCATCCTCATCCATCACGCGGCCCCAGTTCTTCAGGTCGATCCCGATACCGCCAGTCACGCCCAGGGCCGTCATAAAGATCGGCGAGATGCCGTTCGTGCCTGCAACAATTGGCGCGTTATTGACGAACGGAATATAGGGGCTTGTCTCCTTGCCGGTCCAAAGCGCGACGTTATTCACGCCCGACATCCGAGAGGAGCCGACACCCATCGTGCCTTTCTCGGCAATCAGCATCACGCGTTTGTCCGGATGCTCCGCCTGCAGGGCGCGGATTTCTTGCTGCGCCGCCTCGGAGACGAAGCTCTTGCCGTGCAACTCACGGTCCGCCCGCGAGTGTGCCTTGTTGCCGGGCGACATCAAGTCCGTGGAGATATCGCCCTCGGCTGCAACATAGGTGACGACCTTAATCTCGTCTTCGATATCCGGCAGTTTCGTGAAGAACTCGGCCTTCGAATAACTCTCGATAATATCTTTGGCGACCGCATTGCCCGCGCGATAGGCTTCGGCCAGGCGGTCCGTGTCCGCCGCATACAGATAAACTTGTGTCTTGAGCACTTCGCCCGCCTGAGCGGCAATCGCGGCATCATCGCCCAAGGCCAGATCCAGCAGAACTTCAACCGAAGGGCCGCCCTTCATATGGGACAACAGTTCAAATGCGTGAGCGGGTGGGATTTCCGCCACCGTCGCTTGGCCGAGAATGATCTCTTTTAGGAAAGCCGCTTTGACGCCAGCCGCGCTCGTCGTCCCCGGTAGCGTATTGTAGATGAAGAATTTGACCGAATCGTCTCGGTGTTCGTTGCCTGTGTCTTTGATCTGCGCGATGATCTCGCTCACAAGGGCACCATCCTCAATGGGCTTCGGGGCCAAATTCTGCGATTTGCGCTCTTCGATTTCATTCAGATAGTCGGTGTACAAACTCATAGCGATCTAGACCCATTTGTGTTGCTGGTGGCCTGGACGCCGACATGTGAGCACGCGCGGCGATCCGGCAGAATACCCGTTATCCCTTCCTTAATTCAGCCCGGTTTGCCTTGCAAGGCGAATCCAATTTCCGGGCCGCGTCGCGCCAAAACGGCGCTAAGCGAGGACTTCCGCGAGGAAGTTCTCCATCGCCTGCCAAGACCGGCGGTCGGCGTCGGCCTGGTACATCGCGCCCATGTCCGGTGCATTCGCTTCCGGATGAGTAAAGGCGTGCAACGTGTTGCCGTAACCGTGGATCTGCCAATCCGCGCCGGCGGCGGTAAGTTCTTCCGCCAGTGCGACAACATCGGCGGGCGGCACCATCGGATCGTCCCAGCCGTGCAAGGCCAGAACCTTGGCCTTGATCGCGGTGCCGTCGGTGTTGCCAGGCTTATTGAAAAGACCATGGAAACTCGCAGCCCCTTGGAAATCCTCGCCGGTCCGCGCCAGGTCGAGCACGCAGAGACCGCCGAAACAGTATCCCGTGGCTGCCACCTTGCCAGCATCCGTTTCCGCTTGGTCGCGAAGCACTTGCAGGCCGGTTTTCAATCGGTTCTGCAGCATCGGGCGATCTTCGAGGAACGGCGTCATCAGCTTGGTATTCTCCTCAGGACCGCCGCCGAGCACACCTTTTCCGTAGACGTCCATCGCAAGGGCGGCGTAGCCGAGTGCAGCGAGTTTACGCGCAACTTCTTCTTCGAAGGGACTGCGGCCCGCCCAAGCGTGCACAATCAGCACACCGGGTCGCGCGCCAAAGACGACGTCGTCCCAGGCGAAGTATCCTTCGAGACCGGTGCCACCGTCAGTATGATCAATGGTTCTTGTTTGAACGGCCATCAGTGTTCTCCTTCATTCTCTCAAATCGGATGACGCTTCTTGATATGGACATGCGTTCATCGCTTTAGAAGGCAATCCGTCCCATATTTTCGTTATTCGCGCATGACACGCGGCGGCGCGAATAATGTATGCTGAGACCTATCAGATATCTCCGGAGGCGCAGCGATGATTGAGATCGATAGGATGGTACTCGCGACCGATTGGCCGGCGGTGCGCGACATCTATGCCGACGGCTTGGCGACCGGCCTCGCGACATTCTTGAGCAACCCGCCATCGCAAAACGAATGGGATAGAGCGCACTTGCCATTCGGCCGGCTCGTCGCGCGCTTGGGGGATGCCGTACACGGTTGGGCAGCCCTCACCCCTGTTGCCGACACGTGAGGTGCGGCCGGCGTCGCTGAGGTCAGCGTCTACGTCAGTCACAACGCACAAGGAAAGGGTGTCGGCGCCGCGCTCATGCTCGGACTCATCGGCGCCTCGGAAGCGGAGCGGTACTGGACCCTCCAAGCCCAAATCATGGCGGAAAATACCGCCAGCCGTGCCCTTCACGCAAAATGCGGCTTCCGCGAGGTTGGCATCCGCGAGCGCCTCGGCCACCTAAACGGCGTTTGGCACGATGTCGTTTTGCTGGAGCGCCGCAGCCCAAAAACCGGCGGGCCGGGCCTGCCGACACGGGGATGCGATTAGAGCGCGAAAGCAACCCGGCCTTGCCAGCGCCGGTTCAAAATTCTCGCGAACGCCCGAGGATTTGATCCAAAATAAGTTCGCTCCGTACAAATCGTAAGAAATTCAATCAATTTTTCGAAGCCGCCGACATGCACCCGAACCAAAACCACGCCGTCTCTTCAGAACTCAGAATTCCTGTGAATACGGTTTGGCTGGGCGGTTTGGGCGTTGTGCCGTTTGCGGCTTCTTCCGCCGTCGTTATGCTGGCATCGCCTAAGATAGCTGCGCACAGCGAATTCGCGCTTCTGGTGTATGGCGCGGTGATCCTGTCGTTTCTCGGCGGTATTCTTTGGGGGCGAATTCTCGCATTGGGGTCCATCGAAGCCATCTCGAAAGAGACCCGCACACTTATCGCCAGTATTGTACCTTCGCTGATCGGATGGATTGCCGTGTTGATTGGCCCCGGGCTCGGCTTGCCGGTGCTCGCCATGGCCTTCTTCTTGATTTTGGTTACAGATTTAATCCACGCGAAAGGCAACCTTTTCCCGGCGTGGTATCCGAAGCTCCGTGTTCCTCTGACACTCGCCGTCATCCCGCTTCTTTTGGTGCCGGCCGTCTTCGGATGACGCCCGACCGTGCTCTCATCCCGATCTTCGGCGATCAATTGTCGCACGACATTGCGAGCCTAAGAGCGGGATCGCACGAACGCGATTGCGTCCTGATGGTGGAAGCGACTGCCGAGGCCTGCTACGCGCCGTATCACAAACAGAAACTCGCATTCGTCTTTTCGGCGATGCGTCATTTCGCTGCAGAACTGAGGTCTCGCGGCTGGGAGGTTCTCTATCGCGAACTCAACGATCCCCTGAACAGTGGCGACCTAGCCCAAGAAATTGAGTCCGCCGTCCGATCGATCGCCGCCGACCGCGTCATCTTCACCGAACCTGGAAAATGGCAGCTGCGGGAGACGTTGATCGAACAAGGCAACGAAAGCGACATTCCATACGATATGTTGGAAGACGACCGTTTCCTCTGCACTCACGCCGAATTCGCCGCGTGGGCACAAGGCCGCAAGCAGCTGCGTATGGAATATTTCTATCGGGAGATGCGGCGGAAGACCGGCCTTCTAATGGACGGCGATGCGCCGGTGGGCGGGCAATGGAACTTCGATGCCGAGAATCGGAAACCGCTTGGGGACGCAAGCGGCCTGCCGGCGCCGGTTCAATTTACGCCTGACACCATCACCCAAGCGGTGATGCTACTCGTCGAGCAAAATTTCGCCGAGAATTTCGGGGCGCTCGACAGTTTCGGATTTGGCGTGACCGCAGCGCAATCCGAGTCGGCTCTTGAGCATTTCATCGAACATGCCTTACCGCGGTTCGGCGACTATCAAGACGCAATGCTACAGGACTCGCGCTTCCTCTATCATTCGGTCCTCTCGCAGTACATGAATGTCGGGCTGGTTGACCCGATCGCCGTCTGCCGACGCGCCGAAGCGGCCTATCATAGTGGCCATGCGCCCTTGAACGCGGTGGAAGGCTTCATCCGGCAAATTATCGGCTGGCGCGAGTTCGTGCGCGGCATCTACTGGCATTTCATGCCGGAATACCTCGAGATGAATCACTTCGAGCACACCCGCCCACTGCCGGAATTCTATTGGACGGCCGAGACCGATATGGCGTGCTTGAAAAGCGACATCGAGCAAACTCGCGACAGCGCCTATGCCCATCACATCCAGCGATTAATGCTCACCGGTAATTTCGCCATGCTGGTCGGGGTCGACCCTCAGCAAGTGCACGAATGGTATCTCGCCGTCTATGCCGACGCGTTCGAGTGGGTGGAAGCACCAAACACGCTTGGCATGAGTCAGTTCGCCGACGGCGGCCTCATGTCGTCCAAGCCTTATGCCGCGAGCGGCAATTACATCAAACGGATGTCCGATTACTGCGGCGGCTGCCGTTACAAAGTCGCCGAAAAAACCGGCCCCGACGCCTGCCCGTTTAACTATCTCTATTGGGATTTCCTGAGTCGACATCGGGAGAAACTGGAGCCGAATACGCGGCTACGTCCTATCTACCGAACCTGGGATCGGATGAAGGAAACGCGCGGCCCCGAAATCCGCGCTGATACGGAGCGGTTTCTGAATTCGTTGCGCTGATCGGAGGCAGAGCACGTCAATATGTTGATCCAGTTGTGGACCCTCTTCGTAGAGAGGACAAACAACCTAAGGACAGCAATTATGATATCGAACGCTTATGCGGCCGTAATGGATCCAGAGGTAAACCCTCTTCGCCAGCTCCCCAAGATGGTGCGCTTCCAACTCATGACCAGCCTCGCGCTGATGTGGTCAATCGTCTTCGCTCTATGGTCCGGCATGATCATGTTGGTCGGTCCCTCGATGATCGTCCATGCCACACTATTGATCGGTGTATACTTCACAGCCGACGTCTTTCGTCGGGCCAGCAAGCAGAACTTCGCCAATCACCGCGCGAAGTATGTCGACCCGGACGACGGATGCTCACGCTACGACGATATCTGGGGCGGCTAAACGAAAGGGAACCGAGACCGTGACGAAGCGCTACTCTGAATGTGCCGCGATCGAGTTGAAGAACGGACAGTACCGATTGATCGAACTCGCGTGGGACGAAAAGGCAGAGGTCGGCACGTTCGATTACTATCATGCGGCGTTCGAACTTAACGGCCGCTGGAATGCCGAGTTTTATGACGAAACAGGCAAGTCGGTTTGGGCGCATGGCTCAGAGGACAGTTTGGAATTCGAATGGGTGTTTCGGCCCACTGAAGGCGCCGAACGCGCGGCCGCTAACGACGGCATCCAAGTGACCGTTCGAGATGTCGACTTTGATATCGTGCCGACAGGAGCGCTCTGTCAGACCGTCGACGAACGCGACAACGGTATCCCCCGCCACTGGAAGCAGTGGCGGATCGTTTAGGGACCAGCCATGACATCTGTCTTATATGACGGGGCCTGCCCGCTCTGTGCTCGTGAAATCGCCATGTACCGCCGGCAACCGGGTGCGGGCGCCATCCGTTGGTTGGACGTCAGCCAGATTCCCGAAGCCGAAATACCGCTCGGCTTATCGCGACAAGATGTGCTTGCGCGGTTCCACGTCATTCGGCGCGACGGGTCCGCGGCTGTCGGGGCCGCCGGGTTCGTGGAGCTCTGGAAAGCGTTCCCGAGGCTGCGCCTGGTCGGTCGCCTCGCGAGCCTGCCACCGGTCCTCTTCATCCTCGAGCTCGGCTATTCGCTTTTCCTGCGCGTCCGTCCCACCATCCAAAGACACGCGCGCGCCCGATTGGGTTGCTCGAATGAACGCAGCTAGCGGCCAATCGCCAAACGTTTTGGACGGGCACGAACCACTGACATCTTTCGGGCGGCCCGTGCACGCCGTCGTCGTTGGGGCCAGTGGTGGTATCGGAAAAGCGTTCGTTGAGGCGCTCGCGCAAAATCAATCCGTCGTACGAGTGCACGCCCTCTCACGCACTCCACCAAAATTCAGCGATCCTAAAATCTTAAGCGGCGTGATCGACCTGGAAGACGAACACGCGATCGCAGCGGCCGCCGACGGAATCGCCGAACATTCCGGCACGATCAATCTCATTATCGTCGCGACCGGCATTCTCCATGACGGTGCGGCGTTTCAGCCGGAAAAATCGTGGAGGGCGTTAAGCGCCGATCAATTGGAGCGCGCCTTCAAGATTAACACCATCGGCCCCTTGCTGGTGGCACGGCACTTTCTGCCGCTGCTCGACCGGGATGCAAAATCCGTCTTTACCGTGCTCTCTGCCCGCGTCGGCAGTATCGAAGACAATCGGCTCGGCGGCTGGTATGGATACCGCGCCTCGAAGGCAGCGTTGAATATGTCCGTCCGAAATCTGTCTGTTGAGCTTGGACGAACACACCCGCACACAATCTGCCTTTCCCTCCATCCGGGCACCGTGGACACGGGCCTGTCGAAACCATTTCAGCGGGGTGTCAAAGAAGGACAGCTGCAGTCACCAGCATCCTGCACCACGAGCCTGATACGTGTGATCGATGCCGCGACGCCGGACGACACGGGCGAATTCTTTGCCTACGACGGCACGCGCCTACCCTTTTAGAAAAAGCGCTTCGGCCTACAGGCGCCCAATCATCAAACCGCTGCGAGCGCCTGCTCCAAATCCGCAATGATATCGTCGATATGCTCGATGCCGATCGACAAACGGACATAGCCATCCGAGACACCGGTTGCTTCTTGATCTTCCGGCGACAATTGTGAGTGCGTGGTCGAGGCCGGATGGATCGCGAGGCTGCGCGCGTCGCCAATATTGGCGACGTGGTAGAACATTTTCAGCGCCTCAATAAAGGCCTGCCCAGCCGCTTTACCACCCGCCAGTTCAAACCCGACAAGCCCACCGTAACCGCCATTGAGATAAGCGTCGGCCCGCCGTTTCTCTTCACCCGTTTGATTGCTCGGATGAATCACCGTGGCGACCTTATCATGCTTGCCGAGGTATTCGGCGACGGCCGATGCGTTCCTGCAATGCTCGCGCATGCGAAGCGGTAGAGTCTCCAGGCCCTGGATGAATTGGAAAGCGTTCTGCGGGCTGACGGCCGCACCGAGATCACGCAAAAGGATCACCCGCGCACGAATGATATAGGCGATCGGGCCGAGCGGCTTCACCGCTTCCGTCCAGACCGCCCCGTGATAGCTGTCATCCGGCGTATTGAGCGCCGGATGACGCGCGCCGGCCGCTTCCCAATCAAAGGTACCGCTGTCGACGATGATACCGCCGATCGACGTGCCGTGCCCTCCGATATACTTCGTCATCGAATAGACATTGATCGCCGCCCCGTAATCGAACGGCCGGCAAATGATCGGCGCCGCCGTGTTGTCCATGATCAAGGGAATACCCAGTGGGCGCCCAATATCCGCGACTTCCTTTATCGGGAAGACACGGAGTTTTGGGTTCGGCAAGGTTTCCGCGTAGTAGGCACGGGTGCGATCGTCCGTCGCCTTACGGAAACTCTCAGGATCGGCCGGATCGGCGAAACGGACTTCGATCCCTTGCTGCTTCAACGTATTGGCAAAGAGATTCCACGTACCGCCATAGAGATCGGTCGAGCTGACGATATTGTCGCCCGCCCAGGCCAAGTTTTGAATCGCCATCGCGGAAGCTGCTTGGCCCGAAGACACCGCCAGCGCGGCGACACCGCCGTCGAGCGCTGCGATCCGCTGCTCCAGCGTATCCTGGGTCGGGTTCATGATCCGGGTGTAGATATTCCCCAGCTCTTGCAATGCGAACAGCCGCGACGCATGACCGGTATCTTGGAATTGGTAGGATGTCGTTTGATAAATCGGGACGGCGACTGCGCCCGTCGCCGGGTCATTTCGGTAGCCGGCATGGAGCACTAAGGTCTCCGGATTTTTGCTCTCTGTCATCTTACAAACCTTCTTTTCGCGCGTGATTTATAGTTCGTCACATTCGATGGAAATGTCACGTTTTCAGAAGAATGAATACGAAACGCGCTTGGGTTGCAACGTCGTTCGGTGGCAGAGGGTTCATCCGCGAGATAGGATATCGAGCAACATAAGAGGCTGACGGCGCAGAACGATGAACATTCCGGACACAATGAAAGGCGTTTGGTTGACCGGACACGGCGGTCTCGAAATGCTCGAATATCGTGAAGATATACCGGTCCCACGTCCGGGACCTGGCGACGTTCTTGTCCGCGTCGAAGCCGCCGGCATCAACAACACGGACATCAACACGCGGACGGCTTGGTGCTCGAAAGATAACCAAGACGCCGCCGATGCCTCCTGGTCCGGAAATTCGCTGGTGTTCCCTCGCATCCAAGGCGCCGACGTCTGCGGCTCAATTGTCGGCATCGGCAAGACGGTCGATGCCGCGCGGATCGGCGAGCGCGTCCTTATCGAACCTTGCATCCGGGAAGCAAACGGCGGGCAGTTGACGGCCCCCTGGTATTTCGGCTCGGAATGCGACGGCGGCCTCGCGGAATATGCCGTTGTCGCGTCCCGCCACGCGTTCATAGTCAACACGACGTTGAAGAGTTTCGAACTCGCGTCGTTTCCATGTTCGTATTCGACGGCCGAAAACATGCTGACACGCGCCAATGTTGTGGCAACGGACCGCGTCCTCATAACCGGTGCATCGGGCGGAGTCGGCTCGGCCGCCATACAGCTCGCAAAAGCGCGTGGCGCGCACGTTACGGCCATCACCAGTTCGTTCAAGGCGGCGGAAATTCAGCGTATCGGGGCGGACGAAACTCTCTCGAGAGATGAAGACCTCAAAACCTATTTCGGAACCGACACCATCGATGTGGTGATCGACCTAGTGGCCGGCGCCGGATGGCCCGCCCTTTTGGATATTATGAAACCCGGTGGGCGATACGCTGTCGCGGGCGCCATCGGCGGTCCCATGGTCGAGCTCGATATTCGAACACTGTATTTGAAGGATCTCAGCTTTTTCGGCTGCACGGTGCTGGAGCCAGAGGTCTTCGGCAATCTAGTCCGGCAGATCGAAGGCGGTCGCATTCGCCCTCTTGTCGCGGAAACCTATCCTCTTTCGGAAATTGCGGCGGCGCAGAAGTCCTTCCTCGCAAAAAAGCATACGGGAAAAATCATCCTCACGCTCTAGAGCTGCGCGCGTCGGATGGCATTCGACGGACAGCCTCGAAAGCCCATATTGAGAAGAGACACCTCAGGATAGGATCGATGGACGACGAGCCAAGAAAATCGCTTGATACACGCCGCCAACGCGCCGCGGAGATGGGCGGCGCGGCCAGCGTCGATAAGTTGCACGCGCGAGGAAAGCTCACCGCACGGGAACGGCTCGATCTCCTGCTTGATCCCGGTTCCTTCGTCGAGATCGGTATGCTGGCGCACAGCCAGCACGCGGACTTGAAGGATCGCACGCCGGCAGACGGCATGCTCGCGGGCTCTGGGAAGATTGACGGGCGTACCGTCTATATCACCGCGGATGACGGCACGGTGTTGGCCGGTACGCGGGGGCGTGTCGCCGAAGTGAAGAACAAACGCGTCCGCGACCTCGCGCTGAAACACGAAAAGCCGTTCATCGCATTGATGGAGGCCGGGGCCGCCCGCGTCCAGGAAACCTACGGCGCGACGGCAGCCGGCCTTGGCTATCGCTTTGCGGACCACTATCGGATGTCGGGTCGCATCCCTCAAGTAGGCGCGGCTCTCGGCGCATGCTTTGGCGGCCCCTCCTTTACCGCAGCGCAATCGGACTTCGTGCCAATCGTCGCCGGCACCGGATTCCTTGGCATGTCCGGCCCGCCCGTGGTTAAGGTCGGGATTGGTTTGGATACATCCACCGAAGAGATCGGCGGCGGCGAGATTTCGGCGAAGGAGACCGGCCAAGCCGGATATCTCGCGAACAGTGAAGCCGATTGCATGGCATCGATTCGCCGCTTTCTTTCGTACTTGCCGTCGAGTTGCAACGAGCCACCGCCGCGTGCCACACCCTTAGCAGCGCCGGTCGACAGCGAGGATGGCGCCGAGGCGATTACCGCGTTGGTGCCGGAGAACCACCGGCGCGCTTACGACATGCACCAGCTCATCGAACTGTTGGTCGATGGCGGTGATTTCTTCGAACTGAAGCGCGACTATGCACGTAGCCTGATCACCTGCTTTGCGCGTATGGACGGCTATCCCGTCGGCATTCTCGCAAACCAGCCAATGCGCCAAGCCGGCACCATCGACGAGAAAGGCGCCGGCAAGGCACGCCAATTCATCGATCTTTGCGACGCCTTCCATATCCCGATCATCTCGCTTATGGACTGCCCCGGTTTCTTGGTCGGCCCCGAGATCGAACGCCAACGAATGGTGAGTCTTACCGGCCGGCTCCTTAACTCCATCATCGGCGCCAATGTCCCGTTCGTCACCGTTGTGCTCCGAAAGGCCATCGGCCTCGCCTATATCGCGCTTGGCGGCCGGGCCGTGGATCCCGATCTGTTGGTGGCCTGGCCGACGGCCCGCTTCGACGTGATGGGCCCAGAAGCCGGCATCGAACTTGTGCACGGCCGCGAGATAGCACAGGCGGCGGACCCGGAACGGGCACGCGACGACATCCGCCGACGCATTGAGAAAGAATCAAGCGCTTATGCCGCCGCCGGTATGGGGCTGATCGACGATGTCATCGCGCCGGCGGAAACCCGCACGCAAATTCTCGGGGCTTTGGAACGGGCCCGACGGAACCAGAACTTCGGCTTCAAACACCGCATTGATCCCTAGCTGCACTCACACGCCTACGCCTCAAAATGGGTTTGGCGCAGCTCGCGTTTTCGCACCTTTCCCATGGCCGTTCGCGGGAAGTCCGGCACGCAGATGACATGGCCGGGCACTTTGTAGGACGCAATACGGTCTTTGCAGTATTGGCGCACGCTCGCCAGCGAAACCTCGGAACCAACTGCAGGAATGACGAACGCGGCCCCGACAGCACCCTTTGCATCATCCGAGACCCCGATCACCGCAACCTCCAAGATGTCCGGATGCTGGACAAGGAAAGCCTCGACCTCATCCCCCGCCACATTGAAGCCCATGCATTTATAGACATCGTCATACCGGCTAATGAACGTGAGATTTCCCGCCGCATCGAGACGGCCCATATCGCCCGTACGCAACCATCCACCGACAAGGGTTCGCGCCGTCGCTTCCGAATTGTTGTAATAGCCGAGCATGATCTGTGAGCTCTTCGCGAAGATGATTCCCTCTTCGCCCGGCGGCAGGATGTTTCCGTCCGGATCTCGAATCTCGATCTCGTTGCCGGGCCAAGGCTGCCCTTCATTCGAAACGGTCTCTTCGTCGAGGCCGCTGTTATTGACCAGCGGACCGGAGGACTCCGTCAGACCGAACCCGCTGACAGCAGTCTCGATTCCAAGTTTCCGCAACAGCGGTAGGTGCTGCGGGCGACGTGGGAAGATCCGGCCGCCCCGCAAGCTCGCGACCCGTTCCGGCGCAAAGGCCGGCGCGCTCACCAACGCCTCGATCGCCGTGATATGCGCGCTAATCCAATTACATTGATGGCGTTCGATCAATGCAACCGCTTCGTCCGGGTCGAACCGCTCTTGCAGAACCACGGCCCCGCCAACGAGAGCCGCCGCGAGTATCGTATTGTGGCAACCCGTGATCGCGAAAAGCGGATAGCCGAGAAAGAAGATATCGCCGTCCGACATCTGTCCGGCCAGGTTGAAGCAATTATTGAGATTGCGGTGAGACAGCATGACACCTTTCGGCAATCCGGTGGTGCCGGAGGTGTAGAGGATATAGGCCATGGCATCGACATCCGTCGCCGGCTCAGGCCGGCCGTCGCTCGACGCACCCTTCGCGTCAACATCAGCCCAAGTGACGAACGGGTTTTCCAATGCCTCTTCCGGCGCAGCGACGACGATATGCTGCAAGTTCGGACAGACATCCTCAGCCAAAACCTCCCGTACGATATCGACATAATCAAAGCTTTCGGCCCGGTGCTGCGTGATCAACGCAACGCTCCCGGAGTCCTGGAGCATATGGGCAATGTCGACGCTCCGCAGGCGTGTATTGAGTGGCACGAGAACCGCGCCGAGGCGCGTCACCGCAAATTGTGCGACCACCCATTCGATTCGGTTGGACATCCAGAGCGCGACACGATCACCGGCCTCGACGCCAAGCGACTTTAGCCCGAGCGCCATCCGGTCGGCGCGCAACGAGACGTCAGCATATGTGTAGGTGCTCCCTTCGAAAATAACGAAGGGACGCTCGGCCCAATGATCGGCCGCATCAGAGACTATCGCATCAATAGTCGCCGGTCGTTTTATCGTCCCGGAGTTCGTGCGCACGCGTTGGTCAGAGAATGAAGGTGGTTCATATCGAAGTTGTAGATGTTTCAACAATATTCTGCATCAAGCACAGAGACAGAACCAAGGCAATTCGGCCCGTCATTTGCGCCTCCAGCTGTGCCTTGCTAGGCTCGTGTCTGTCAACAGTTGGGCGGCGGGCTGCATCATACAGCCTACACATATTCGTTTGTCGTCCAGGCGGGGACGCGTCGGCGGGAACGCCGCTACCCGATAAGGGTGGGTAATAAGAAGAACGAAAACGCGTCTTCCGGACCGGTATCGCCTCTAACAGGGCAAACACTGCGTCCGCTGTATCCGCCAAATCCAAGAATCACAACCTGCGGTGAAGTTCGCCATTAATGCGGATTTCCTGCGGATTTGAACGGCTCCACAGGGTTACCAGCTATGTCCTGTGGGAGCCTGGCCGCTGCGTCGCGCCTGTACGCATGCCAAAGCCGAGAACGTGGACATTTGGGGAGGACGAAAAGAATGACTGAGAAAAATGATGCCGTCGCGATGGCGGAGGAGTACTACGACAGCACACCTGCCGTTCAATTTTACAAAAACGTTTGGGGCGGTGAAGACATCCACATCGGTCTGTATCGCACGGAAGACGAAGATATCGGCGAGGCGAGCCGGCGAACTGTCGTCAATATGGCACAACGTCTCTCACCCTTGGAACCGGAAACGAAGGTGATCGACCTCGGCGCAGGTTTCGGTGGTACGGCGCGCTTTCTTGCATCGAATTTCGGCTGCCATGTTACCTGCGTGAATGTCAGCGAAACGCAAAACGCCCTTAATCGCAACATGAACGAAGAAGCCGGCCTATCGGACCAAATCAAAGTCATCCACGGAAGTTTCGAGGAGGTCCCCCTACCCGACGAGAATTTCGAAGTCGCGTGGTCGCAAGACGCCATTTTGCACAGTGCCGACCGCGAAACGGTGCTTGACGAAGTCCAACGGCTCTTGAAGCCGGAGGGCGAGTTCATCTTCACCGACCCTATGCAAAGCGAAGAATGTCCGCAGGATGTGTTACAACCGATCCTCGACCGTATTCATCTAGAAACTCTCGGATCGGTATCGTTCTACAGAGACAACTTAGCAAAACGCGGCTTTGTCGAGATTGATACGATCGAGCGCGTCGACGACATGCGTACCCACTATGCACGGGTCGGAGAGGAACTTCGCGATAGTTACGATGAGATATGTGAACTTTCGGGACCGGACTATGTTGAGAACATGATGCGCGGTCTAGGCCATTGGGTTGATGGGGCGGACAAGGGATACCTTGCTTGGGGCATCATGCATTTTCAAAAGCATGATCGTTCTGGCGCCGTTGTTGGCTAATCGGTTCGTGCAACTAGATCACGCGTTGGAATAGAACCTCGGCCGCCTTGTTGCGGACTGTTAGCACGCCGCAATCCACATACCCCATTTTGCGCCAGAAATGCTGGGCGTCAGCATTCGCTTTCGTCGAAGTAATGACGAGGTCGAAGCCTCGCCCCCGCATTTCCTCTTCCCAAGCACGCACCGCCGCTTCGCCGATCCCACAACCGCGTTTCTCCGCCAAAATCTCGAAGAGTTCCAAGAACGGCAATTTGCCCCAAAGGGCCGTGAAGGCGAGAAAACCGACTTGGTCGTCCGCGTCCATGACGACGCGCATTTTCCGGCTCTCACGGCGTCGTTCAATTCGGCGGCATTCGGTGGCGCCAGATCGAACGCGGCAAGGAAACCCGTGTCCGTTTCGATCGCAGGACGAAGTGTGATCACCAAACTCAAAGCTGCAGCACTTAATTCATTCCATAGAAACCGAGCGCGCCGCCCGCCATGACTTGATGCGCCGCTTCGTCTGACAATGGTCCCAGACGTTCGCGTAGCATCTTCGGCGCATCTGGGAAGAACCCGTCCTGATGCGGATAGTCGGTGGCCCACATGATCTTGTGCGGCCCGATGTAGTCCGCCAGCACGGCGATGCTGTTTTCCACCGGCTCGAAGGAAATCCAGCAGTTCCGCTCGAATAATTCGCTTGGGCGCATCGACGGCGCGAACTCGTTAAAACCCTTGTCATCAAAATGGCGGTCCATGCGATCGAGCCATGGCGCGATCCAACCGCCGCCCGATTCAAGAAACGCTATCCGCAGCTTTGGGTGCCGGTCCACCACACCGCCCCATATTACGGCTAAGGCTGCCAGCATCATCTCCATCGTATGCGATACCATATGACGGGCCGCCCGGTCGTCTGCGAAACGGTCAACGCCGACGGTCGGCATGGCATTGGTGGAGCCTTCGTGAAAGCCGATCGAGAAATCGAGCTCTTCCGCCAGGTTCCAAAACGGCGCATACATCGGATCGCTTAGCATTTTCTTGCCGTGATAGGGGTTCGGTCGGAGGAAACCGCCACACATTCCAAGTGCTTCGCGCGCGAATTTCATCTCGGCCATCGCGTTCTCGACCGATTGCATCGGCAGCATCGCGACACCGAACAACCGGTCGGGATACGGCTTACAGTAATCCACCAGCCACCGGTTATATGCACGGCACATAGCGGCGGAGAGATCCGGATCTTCGACAGCACCCGTGAAGAGTCCAAGGCTCGGATAAAGGAACGCTGCATCGATACCGTCGGCGTCCATATCGACGATACGCGTATGCGGATCGAAACCGCCCTTCCGGCCCTCTTCGTATTTGAGTGTATTGACCTTAACTTCACCCTGACGGACACCGATGGAGCCGAGGCTCCCGATCCCGCGGGGATTGCCGAGCAACATTCCATCGACCGAAATTCGCTCGGCACCGTTCTCGTCGATCACATGCCGCGGCCGGCGCTCGCGAAACGCCGGATCGATGTAATCGTCCCATAAGGTAAGCGGCTCGAGAATATGACCGTCCGCGTCGACCGTCTCGTAAGTCCGTGTCATCGCCATTCCCTCCGATCTTTTTTGCCTGGAATAAGGATAGGGCGAGGAAAGCGACTCGACGACTCCGTCGGATTCCGCGTTACGCGCGGGGCATTAAATCGAAGGCGAGACTGACGCGCTTCTTGTCCGATTCGAACGGTATCGTCCGGTGGTAAAAATAGGACGGAAACAGATAGAGGCGCCCTTCGATAGGTTCGAACGTTTTGGTCTCGGGGACGGCCTTTGACTTCGGATAGGCCTGGCTTCGCCCAAACTCAATCCAACCGTTTCGGTTCTCCGCCTTCGGGTCGTTATCGATACTAGGCGGAACGGCGGCGTAATAGACGCCGCTAAGCCAGCCATCTGGATGAACATGGCTGACCTGATGTCCCTGTGCCCCAAGAACGGTGCCCCAGAGATAATAATCCCATCCTGTCGGCCGCTGGCTAAGGTACGGATGTGTAAGATCGACCGGGCGGGCCTCCAGATACTGTTGCACGCAAGCATCGATACAAGAGAGCAAGACAGTGACGGCCTTCTCGTCGTCGTGCGCTAAATCCGAAGTTTGCCATCCAAGCGTCGTCGTATTGTTGGACGGTTCATAGGCGAGGCTCGGATGTCCTTTGCAATAGTCCGCCAATGCATGATTGAACGTTTGTAAATCCGGAAACTGCGCCGTGTCCGGTGTAATATCGAAGCGGCCGACCAAACGATCCAAATCGACAATCTCGCGCCATGCATCCGTCGACCCGAGCTCTTGCAGTGCGACACTCTTTAAAGACAAGGCGCCGATATGTCCGGGCCTAAGCGCAATTTGACGGTTCGCCGCGTCGCACGCGTCTTGCCAGCGACCTACCTGTAGAAAGGAACCTGCCAAGTTCGTCCACACCGACGGGTGGTTCGGTTCCAGCGCTAATGCTTGTTCATAGACCGAGATCGCTTCCGCGAACTTCTCATTGCCTTGGAGCGCGCTCGCGAGGAACACCAGGGGCTCCGCGTTATTGGGCACGAGTTGCACGAGACGTTCAAAGGCGTCCGCCGATGCCTCAAAGCTTTGCGACTCCAGACTCACAATGCCAAGCTTCAGCCAGGTCTCCGGATCGTTCGGTTGTAACTTTGCCGCCCGTCCCAAATGTGCGATTGCTGATTCGCCGTCGCCTAATTCACGCGCAATCGACGCCAAATGATGGTGAACTTCATGGCGAAAAATCGTCGGCGATTTTGCAAGCAACGTTTCCAGACTCTTTTTCGCGCCGTCGACATCGCCGGCACCAAAGAGCTGCGCCGCCTCGTCGATGCGGCGTCGAAATTTTCGCTCGGCGCGACTTTGCGGCATCTTTCGTCCTCGAACCGTAAAGATTCAAAGAGCGGTTGGGACCACTCTATTTCGGCTTCGGTCCTGTCGCGATAACGCTGTCTCGCTCCGACATTCGTGCGTGCCAAGCCGAGAGGTTTTCGAGTTCCTCCGGGATCTTAATGCGCGCGATGCGGCCGATACCGAATGCGCAAATGGCCGTGATATCCGCAATCGTAAGATTGTCACCCGCGATAAAGTCGCGGCCGGCAATCTCACCGTCGAGCCATGCCATTTTGGCTTCTGCATTGCGACGACAGAGATCTCCGAAATCGGGCACCTGCTCTATTCGGCCTTCCCAATAAGGATGGCCATGCCGGAAGGCACCGGTCATGTTCTGCATGAGCTCGAACTCCATGCGCCGGTCCCACATCTCGACAATCGCACGATCGCGGGCATCGGTTCCCATCAAAGCGGGTTCCGGATGGAGTTCTTCCATATAACGACAGATTGCCTTCGATTCCGTGAGAAACGTACCGTCATCCAATTCCAGAACCGGGACGCGTGCCAAAGGATTTATAGCCATGAATTCCGGCGTGAAGTTCTCTTTTGCGCCAAGATCGATATCCACGGTCTCGAGCTCAATCCCCTTTTCCATCAGGTAGATGACAACGCGGCGCGGGTTCGGTGCGACTTGCGCGCTCCAAAGTTTCATCGATCCAAACTCCTTCTTATCCTATTCGTCTCAAAAGGGCGCGTCGCCTTGCAGCATCACGCGGTAGAGATAGCGGGTTTGGCTGTGATCATAGTCGCCATTTGCCTTATGCAACAGACAACGGTTGTCCCACATAACCAGGTCATTCAAACGCCACTGATGACGATATTGATATTTCGTCTGCGTCGCGTGGTCGATCAACGCATCGAGTAATTCTAGAGTTTCTGCCTCTTCGAGGCCTTCGATCGCCTCGATGCGGATCGGGTTGACGTAAAGAGATTTCCGGCCCGTCTCTGGATGGGTGCGGACCAAAGGATGCATGACAAAGTCGGGGACATGCTTTTTCGCTTCGGGCGTGAGTCCCGTGAGTTTCCGCGCGCTGAATTTACTTTGATAGACGTGTTTCGCCTTTCGCCCTTCGATCCGCTTCTTGATCTCGGGCGGCAGGTCTTCATAAGCCCGAGTCATATTCACGAACTGCGTATCACCGCCGGTTTCCGGCAACTGCTTCGCCAAAAGAACCGTCGCCTTCGGTGGTGTGCGATCGTTCGAATGATCGGTGTGATAGCCCGCGCCAGGAATGTAGCGCTTCCCGTTCTCGTAGTGGTCTTGATTGCTGAGGTAGTGAATCAGCGGGCATTCGGGCAAGGAAAACCGGGTATTGTGTTGGCGGAACACTTCGCCAAACAACTGCACGGCCTCCAGTAATTGCGGCGCCGATAAATCCTGCTCCCGGATCACCAAGACGGCATTTTCGGAGAACGCGGCATTGAGGCGCGCTTTCGTCTCGCCATCCACCGGTTTCGAAAGATCGACTCTGGTCGCCTCCGCGCCCAGACCATCGGAAAGCGGCGTGATTTTCAGATCCATGCAGGTCTCCTTCCAAGCGTTCCTCAAAACATAGTCGCCCTAAGATCAATACCAAGCGCTCTACCACTCGAAGCCGCGCACGAGTACTCCAGATTATAAGGGGAGCCCAAGCCTTATCCCGAGCTTGTCGAAGGATGACTGGCTTTTGATTGGCGTCCTCATGCTTCGACAGGCTCAGCATGAAGACGATATGGAGGCAGATTATGCTTAGAAATTCCGAAATACATGACGTGGTCTGGCCGCGGGCGGCGCGGCAAATGGAGATCGCGCCAGTGGCGCCGCGCCTCGACACGCTGGAAGGCAAGACCGTCGCCCAACTCTGGGACTATCTCTTCCGCGGTGACGAGGTGTTCGACCATCTCGAGACCGGCCTGAAGGAACGATATCCATCGATCAAATTCGTCAGCTGGAAGGATTTCGGCTCAACCCACGGCGCGGACGAGCGGCAAATCCTCGCGGACCTGCCGCGGAAGATGGAGACCCTGGGGGTCGACGCCGTCATCTCTGGCATGGGCTGTTGAGGCAGCTGCACGCCCGCCGTGTTGCGGGCGAGTGCAGCCGCTGAGAAAGCCGGCGTTCCCTCTTCTTCGCTCGTTTGTGAAGGTTTCATCGGTCAAGCGGGCACGACCAGCGTCGGGCTCGGCCTCCCCAATTTGCCGGTTGCTTTGGTACCGGGCCATGTCGGCACGCAAAGCGATGCGGAGCTCTCCGAAAACATTCACGGCGTCACCCTCGACGACGTCGTGAATAACCTGACGGAAGCGCCCGGCGACGTCGAAACCGTGGAGGACCCGGCGCCTCGAGATATCGTCTTCTCCGGCACGATCGACGAGATCAATCGCCTGTTCATTGAGAACGAATGGAGCGACGGCCTGCCAATCATCCCGCCGACGGCGGAACGGGTCGAAGCGTTTCTCGAATTCACGGACCGTGATCCAGACGAGGTACTTGCTGTGTTGCTTCCGGACAGCCGTGCCGCAACGGTTTGGTCCGTTGCGGTCAACGGCGTGATGGCTGGCTGTCGGCCGGAATACATGCCGGTCCTGGTCGCGTTGATCGAAGCTATGGGCGACCCGAACTACGGGGTCGAGCATTCCGGCAATACGCCGGGCGGCGAAACGTTGATCACAATCAACGGCCCGCTGGCCGCACAATTGAGATTCAACGACGAGCAAGGCGTGCTGCGCGACGGCTTCCAGCCCAACACGTCGGTCGGACGGTTCTGGCGCTTGGCGCTGCGGAACCTCGCAGGATTCCTGCTCCACAAGAACGACAAATGCACTTTCGGGAATACCTGGCGCGTCGTCATGGCGGAAAACGAGGCGGTGTTGGAAGAAATCGGTTGGAACACGACAGCGGAAGACCTCGGCATTCCAAAGGGCAAGAGCGCCGTGAGTATCGCGCGCTATACGGGGAGTGATCTGATCGCATCCGCGACGGGCAATACGGGCGAAAAGATGATGCCCTACCTGGCGGACGCGGTTCTCAAACAAAACACCTGGCAATTGGTCTTCACCATTGGCACTTCGCCCGGCACCTTACGTCCGCTCTTGGTGCTGAGCCCAATCCTGGCGCAAACCTTAGCGAAGGACGGTTGGTCCAAGCAGGACGTAAAACAGTACCTTTACGATCACTGCCGGATGCCAGCGGCCGCATTCGAGCGCTACCTCGGCGAGTGGACGGATCATCCGATCAACAATCTGCGCAACGAGGTCGGCCTCAATCGCGCACCGAAAGTCTTCGCCGAAAACGAAGACCCGGATCGAATGGTACCGATCGTCTTCTCGCCGAACGACTTTATGGTGGCGGTCAGCGGCGACCCGCTCAGGACGAACGCGATCACTTTCGCCCACAACGGAATCCTCGGCTACACCGTCGCGCGGGAGATCGAGTTGCCGAAAGATTGGGACGCGAAATTACGGGCGGCACGCTAAGCTCCGACCTTCCAGAGCTCGAACTTGCCGCCGAAAACCAGCACAATCGGGCCGAGGGCGAATGTGCGGGGGGCGTTCAGCTGAGCTTCCCAGCGACCGTTTTCATAGCAGAGGCGCATGAGCTCCCCCGCCTCCATCTCCGGGTTAACGTCGCCGACGTGACGGATTTCGAAATCTCGGTCGCCCTTCTTGGCAACGACGTAGGCGCCGCAGCGGAACGAGCGGTCGCCACTGCTCCACTCGTGCTTCTTTTCCTCTTCTTGAAAGGACACGTTGCCGACGCCCGCTGCCACACCGTCGGAGCTGGTACCGCTGTGCGAGGCCAAAAATTTGAAGCGCGACCCTTCGACCGGCATCGGGGCCAAGAGTTCGGCAATCTCGTCCGCCCGCCAAGCGTCGAAACCACTCGGTGTATCGCCGATAGCCTTGATGTGCGCCGCCACACGCAGTCTGAAACTTTGATCGATCTCGGCCATTTTTGCCGTTGATTTGCCCCTGCTATCGCACAGAAGCGGTACTATCTCCGCTCAGATCGTACTCGGCAACTCCCGATTGCACTGGCACCGAGCCTCGGATCGCGGGAAAATGGATCATGGCCATCGTCGATATTTCGGATTTACCGGGCGTGATACCGAAGGGAGCGCGACTCCTTGGACTCGATCTCGGCTCGAAAACCATCGGCCTTGCCATTTCCGATTCACTCTTCCAGATCGCCTCACCGCTGGAGACCATCCGTCGCCGGAAATTTACGGCGGATGCAGAAGCCCTCAAGCAGATCATCGGCGAGCGCAACGTCGGCGGGCTCATTTTGGGATTGCCAAAGAACATGGACGGCAGCGAAGGTCCGCGTTCGCAGTCGACACGCCAGTTTGCGGAAAATTTGTTGGGAAATTTTGAAATACCCATCGCCTTCTGGGACGAGCGTTTGTCGACGGTTGCCGTCGAACGCATCTTGATCGACGAAGCCGACCTGTCGCGGCAAAAGCGCGGCGAAGTGGTCGATAAGATGGCGGCGAGCTACATCCTTCAAGGCGCACTTGATCGGCTCGCGACGATAACGCCCTAGGAGGAATACCGATGGAGAAACCGTTGCTCATTTGGGGGTCGGGCGCGATCGGGGGCACGATTGGCGCCTATCTTGCGCGATCCGGTTCAGACGTCCTGATGGTCGACATGGTTGCAGAGCATGTCGAGGCGATGAACCGCGAAGGCCTCTCGATCAAAGGGCCGGTCGACGAATTCACGACAGCGATCCGCGCCGTGACACCGAATGAGATTAGCGGCGTTTTCAAACGCGTTCTACTCTGCGTAAAAGGGCAAGACACGGCGGCCGCCATCGATATGTTAAAACCGCATCTGGCCGACGACGGCTACGTCGTTTCGGTCCAGAACGGCCTCAACGAAAACCTGATCGCAGAGATGATTGGCGAAGACCGGACGATCGGCGCCTTCATCAATTTCGGCGCCGACTACCACGGCCCGGGCGATATTCTGTTCGGTGCCCGCAGTACGGTCGTCGTGGGTGAACTCGGGGGTGAAATCACACTGAGATTGCAGACACTTCACAAAGAACTGCAGGCATTCGAGCCAAACGCCATCGCCACCAACAATGTCTGGGGGTTCCTCTGGAGCAAGCTCGCGTACTGCTCCCTCCTGTGGGCCAATGCCGTAATCGACGGAGAGTTGAATGACGTCTTCGGTTCTAAGACATACCGGCTCATGCTGACCGAGTTGACCCGTGAGGTCATCCGGATTGCGGAGGCTGACGGGACAAAGCTGGAGCCATTCGACCCCTTCGATCCGAGCGCCTTCACGCGGGACGCCGATCAATCGGCCGCGGACCGTGCTTTCGAGACCATCTTCAATCACCGCCTCGGCAGTGCCAAGAAACACAGCGGTATGTGGCGCGATATCGCCGTTCGCAAACGTAAAACCGAGCTCGACACTCTCCTCCTGCCCGTGCTCGACGCCGGCGCGCAGCGCGGTGTCGCGATGCCGCTCAACACGCTCTTGGCGCAGATGATCCAAGAGATCGAAGCCGGCAAGCGCCAGCAGACTTGGCAAAACTTCGACGAGCTCCGCTCACGGATGACTGACGCCACCGTGTGACCTTGCGGATTGCCGACCTCCCAACTTCCCTTACCTTCGTAAAGGGTCTTCAGTTCGGGATTACGTACGATGCAGCCATTGAAAGATGTTCGCGTTCTTTCCGTCACGGTCTATTTGGCGGGGCCCTTTCTCAGCATGACCATGGCGCGCTTCGGTGCCGAGGTGATCAAAATCGAAACGCCGGGCCGAGGCGACCCGATCCGCCTAAACGGTCCTTTCGCCGGCCCCAAAGGCGTCCATCCAACACGGCAGACCGAGGACGACCTCACGACGAAATTTCTAAAACGCAGCGAAGGTGTGAAAAGCGTAACGCTGAACCTGAAGGATTCAGCCGGGCGCCAAATGTTTCTTGATATGGCGAAGGAATCCGATGTCGTCCTAGAAAACCTCGCACCGGGTTCGATGAAACGCTTGGGACTGGGTTACGAAGATGTCGCGGCAGTGAACCCACGGATCGTCTATTGCTCGATCTCGGGATATGGACAAGAAGGCCCCTATGCCGACAATCCAGCACACGACCACCAGATTCAGGCGATGTCCGGCATGATGGACGTTAATGGCGATCCCGATGGGCCGCCGACGCGGGTCGGTGTTTTCGTCGGCGATCTCGCGACGCCGCTTTACAGTGCGTTTTCGATACTGGCGGCACTCCGCCATCGCGACCAAACCGGCGAAGGCCAGTATTTGGACGCCTCGATGATGGATACCCTGGCGACCTTAATGTTTATGGAGCCGATGGAGGAAATTCTCGCGCAAGGACTACCGGTCCGCGCTGGCAACAATGCGCGGACGGACCCGACCGGCCTCTATCGACTAAAAGACGGCGATATCATTATCACCCTGGCGAGTGACGAGCGTTGGAAACGCCTATGCGGGGCACTCGATGCGGACGATGTCTTCAATGATCCCCGATATGCGACGAGCGTCGACCGCGCCGCGTGTATTGCAGACGTCCGCGCGGCCATTCAAGCGAAGTTCTCGCACTTAACCGTCGCCGAAGCCGTCGAAAAGCTCGAGAACGCGGATGTTCCCGTTGCCCCCGTCCGTACCCTCGGTCAAGTCGCCGAAGACCCCCACTTCCAAGAACGCGGTACATTGAAACCGATGCGCCATCACGCACTCGAGACACCCGTCGAAGGCGGCATCGTTCCAGGCTTTCCAGTGAAATTTTCATCGGGCCCTTTGCCACAGCCCCGAGGCGGTGTTTCCCTCGGTTACGACAACGAGGACGTCTATGGACGTCTGCTCGGCCTCGACCGTGCGGCGATTGCAACATTGCGGGAGAAAGGGACCATTTGACGCGTTCGCTCCGAGTCGTTGGATCTCCTGAGATTCGAGCGGTCGTCGACAGCCTGCGACTCGCCTATTTGCAAGGCCTCGCGCGATGACCTTGCAGCAACGGCAGGCGCACGCGTATAGTCCGCTTTTAATGACCGCGCCCCAACAGATTCCCGAAGACCTGACCTACCGGTTCTCACACCGGCATCTTCTCGGAATCGAAGGCCTTTCCCCCGACGAGATCACCTACCTCCTCGACCTGGCCGACACCTATGTCGAACAGAACCGTCGACCGGACAAAAAGAGCGACCTTTTACGAGGCCGCACGATCATAAACCTCTTCTTCGAAACCTCGACCCGGACATCGAGTTCATTCGAGCTTGCGGGCAAACGCCTCGGCGGCGATACGATGAATATGTCGGTCGCATCGAGCGCCGTGAAGAAAGGTGAGACCCTGATCGACACCGCGATGACGCTAAATGCGATGCACCCGGATGTCCTGATCGTTCGGCATGCCGATTCCGGCGCGGTAAAACTGCTCTCCGAAAAAGTGAACTGCTCGGTCATTAATGCGGGCGATGGAACGCACGAGCATCCGACGCAAGCCCTCCTCGATGCGCTGACGATTCGGCGGCGCAAGGGCCGGATTCATCGCCTGACCGTCGCAATCTGTGGGGATATTCTGCACAGCCGCGTGGCCCGCTCGAACATCCATCTTTTGAACACGATGGGTTCGCGAATCCGACTTGTCGCGCCGCCCACACTGTTGCCCACCGATGTCGACCGTTTCGGCGTGGAAGTTTTCCACAATATCGAGGAAGGCATCAAAGACTGCGATATCGTTATGATGTTGCGACTTCAAAACGAACGAATGCAGGGCATGTTCGTGCCTTCGATCCGTGAATATTTCCGGTATTTCGGCCTGACACGCGAAAAGCTGGCGGCCGCCAAGCCCGACGCGCTCGTTATGCATCCCGGCCCGATGAACCGCGGCGTCGAGATCGATTCCGACTTGGCGGACGATCTCGATCGATCCGTTATCCGGGAGCAGGTGGAAATGGGAGTCGCGGTCCGTATGGCCTGCCTCGACGCGCTCACCCGGAACGAATTGGCGAACACACCGTGACGACGCCCCGCGTTGCATATCTAAACGCCCGCCTCCTCGATCCCGAGAGCGGACTCGATACACTCGGCGCGCTCCTCATTGAAGACGGCAAGATCGCGGATTTCGGTGCGGAACTCTTCAAGGATGGCGCCCCCTCGGTATCGGAAGTCGTCGACTGCGAAGGGCGTTGCCTCGCGCCGGGCCTTGTCGACATGCGGGTACAACTCCGGGAGCCGGGCGAAGAGCACAAGGAAACGATCGAAACCGCTTGCGAAGCGGCCGCCGCCGGCGGCGTGACGACGATGGTGGCATTGCCGAATACGACACCGGTGATCGATGATGTATCGGTGGTGGAATTCATGCATCGCCGGGCGAACGATGTCGGCGCCGTCAAAATCCGATGCTACGGATCGGTCACGCGCGGCACGAAGGGCGAACAGCTTACGGAAATGGGGCTACTGGCGGACGCCGGGGCCGTTGCCTTTACAGATGGAACGCGCGCCGTCGCCGACACGATGGTGATGCGACGAGCGCTTAGTTATGCGCGCGGTTTCGACTTGATGGTCGCCCAGCATCCTGAAGACCCGAAACTCGCCAATGGCGGCGTTATGAACGAAGGCGAGATTGCAAGCCGCCTCGGTCTGCCCGGTATTCCGGGTGCCGCGGAAGTCATCATGGTGGAGCGCGACCTGCGGTTGGCGGAACTGACGGGCGGCCGGTATCACGCCGCGCACGTCTCGACGGAAGGGGCCGTCGAAGCGATCCGCCGCGCCAAGGCGAAAGGCCTGGACGTCACTTGCGACACCGCCCCGCACTACTTCGCCCTCAACGAAACATCCATCGGGGACTACCGGACCTTCGCGAAAGTGTCACCGCCCTTGCGTTCCGAAGCCGACCGCAAGGCCGTCGTCGCGGGCTTGGCCGACGGCACCATCGACGCCATCGCCAGCGACCACACGCCGAGTGACCAGGACTCGAAGCGTCTTCCCTTTGCGCAAGCCGAGTATGGAATCGTTGGCCTAGAGACCCTGCTGACGCTGACATTGGAGCCTTTCCACAACGGTGAAATCGGATTGTTGGAAGCCCTGGCCAAAATCACCTCAAACCCCGCGCGGATGCTGGGTCTTAAGAGTGGCCGGCTGCAGCGCGGCGCCGCGGCGGACCTTGTCCTGTTCAATGCCGATACTCCTTGGCGCATCGAAGAAGAAGGCTTCCGGAGCAAATCCAAGAACACGCCGTTCGACGGCCGGCCCGTGCAAGGCCGCGTGCTCGAAACCTTGGTCGATGGGCGATCCGTCTATAAACTTGCCGCTTAATCCGGATCCGAGAAAAGGAACGGCGAATGCCTGATCCGATCAGTTGGAGCCAAGACCTGCCGTATTTCGCGGCCGGCTTTCTTGTCGCTTACCTTTTGGGATCGATACCGTTCGGCCTGCTGCTGACAAAATTTTCGGGCGCCGGTGATATTCGCGAAATCGGCTCCGGTAATATCGGCGCGACCAATGTCCTACGTACCGGTCGAAAAGGCCTGGCGATCGCAACACTTCTGTTGGATGCCGCCAAAGGCTGTGTTGCGGTCCTCATTGGCCAGTCCTTCGGTCCTGACCTCGCAATCATCGCCGCTTGGGGTGCGGTACTCGGACATTTGTTTCCCGTCTGGCTGAAGTTTAAAGGCGGCAAGGGCGGTGCGACCGCGCTCGGCGTTGGTATCGGCCTTGTTCCCATACTCGCCCTCTATGCCGGCCTGACGTGGTTGGCGGTCGCAATTCTGCTCCGCTACTCTTCATTGGCGACCTTGCTCGCCATCGCCGCCGCGCCCATCTACGCCTGGCTGCTAGGTTATCACCAGATCGCCGAGGCCTTTGTCCCGATCGCTCTCCTGATTTGGCTCAAGCATCATGCCAATATCCGCCGCCTCCTCGCCGGTGAAGAATCCAAGATTAAGCTAAAATCTGCCTAACCCGCACATACCGCCCTATATCGGCAACAGGTATGAGGCAGGTATGGAGACCGGTTGGCCCTTCCCGGCGACAGACGTGGAACGTCTCGCTCGACTGCGGTTATATCGCACGAGAAACGTCGGACCGGCGACGTTTCGGACCCTTCTAAACAAATTCGGAAGCGCCGAGAAAGCGCTCGATGCGCTACCCGAACTCGCGCGCCGGGGCGGACAGAAGAAATTTACGACTTTTACAGCCGAGGATGCCCTGCGGCAGATCGACGACACTCAGCAGGTTGGCGGCACGATGTTGCATCTCGGCGAGCCGCGTTTCCCGAAGCTGTTAGCGGCGGCTGAAGATTCACCGCCTATTTTAAATGTATTAGGAAATGCTGAAATTCTAAGTCGTCCGTCCGTCGCGATCGTCGGGGCGCGCAATGCGTCTGCGAACGGCCGGACGCTTGCCACAACATTCGCAATGGAGCTTGCGGCGACCGGCTTCGTCATCGTCTCCGGCATGGCGCGCGGCATCGATACCGCAGCGCATATCGGCGCACTTGAAGGTGGGACAGTGGCGGTTCTGGCCGGCGGCATCGACAATATCTATCCCCGCGAAAACAGCGCACTCTATAAGGACATATCCGACAACGGAGTGATCATCTCCGAAATGGCGACGGGGACGAAGCCTCAAGGCCGACACTTTCCACGCCGCAATCGAATCATTTCCGGTCTTGCCAGCGCCGTGGTCGTCATTGAAGCGGCCAAAAGGTCGGGTTCTTTGACCACGGCTCGATTCGCAGGTGAACAAGGGAGAGACGTTCTCGCGGTCCCTGGCTCTCCTCTTGATCCAAGATCTCACGGTACCGGAAAATTGATTCGCGAAGGGGCAACACTCGTGATGTCGTCATCGCAAATCCTGGAAGCGATCAGACAGCCGTACCCAACACCTATTCCGAACTCGGCGTTCGTTCATGTACATCACAAGGATATCTCCGAAAGCGAGACGACGAACTTAGAAAATACACCGCAAATTCATAATGTTATTATCGACTTAGCGAGTCCGTCTCCGACACCCGTCGACGAAATTATACGACGCTCCAACTACGCCCCGGCAACCGTCAAAGCCGCACTCCTCGACCTGGAAGTAGCGGGGCGAATCCGGCACCTCAGCGGAAATCTCGTCGCCCTTTCCGGCGATGATTGAGAGACACCGGTCACAAAAAATTTGCCGGATTCCGCTATCAGCACGGTTGACGAACAGGCTCAGCGATGTCAATTCGTAGCGGGCCGGCGGGAGCGTTGGGGACCACTGCCGACGGTAATCGACCTTTGAAGACAGACAAAAACAAAGAGTTTCCGCTTCCGATCCATGACAGTTGTCGTAGTCGAATCGCCCGCTAAGGCGAAGACAATTAACAAATATCTCGGCGCCGATTTTCGCGTGCTCGCCAGCTATGGCCATGTCAGAGACCTCCCGTCGAAGGACGGCTCCGTGCGTCCGGACGAAGATTTCGACATGTCCTGGGAAGTGGACGGCAAGAGCAAGAAACGCATAGATGAGATCGCCAAAGCCCTAAAAGGCGACGATACGCTTATCCTCGCGACCGACCCGGACCGCGAAGGAGAAGCCATCTCTTGGCATGTCGAAGAAGTTCTCCGCCAGCGTAAAGCGCTGAAAGACGTCAATGTCAGCCGTGTCGTGTTTCACGAGATCACGAAGGACGCGATCCTCGAAGCGATGAAGCAACCGCGCGCCATCAACCAAGAGCTGGTCGATGCCTATTTGGCGCGCCGTGCCCTCGACTATCTGGTCGGTTTCACTTTATCGCCTGTCCTGTGGCGGAAGCTGCCGGGTTCGAGATCGGCTGGCCGTGTCCAATCCGTCGCACTGCGCCTCATTTGCGAGCGGGAAGCCGAGATCGAGATATTCGTCCCGCAAGAATACTGGTCCGTCACAGGCCAATTCGAAACCGCGAAGGGCATTCCGTTCCCGGCGCGCCTGACCCATCTCGAGGGCGAACGCCTCGACCGGTTGGCGATCAAGAGCGAAGCCGAAGCCGAGGCCGCAAAACGGACGATTGAGAACAGCTCATTCACCGTATCTTCGGTCGAAAAGAAAACGGTCCGCCGCAATCCTGCGCCGCCCTTCACAACTTCTACCCTGCAACAGGAAGCCAGCCGCAAATTGCGATTTGGCGCCAGCCGGACAATGCAGATCGCGCAGAAGCTTTATGAAGGTATCGATATTGGCGGCGAGACGGTTGGCTTGATCACTTATATGCGGACGGACAGCGTTACGCTCAGCAGTGAAGCGATCGGCGGCTGCCGGCGGCTGATCGAAGCGGATTTCGGCCAGAATTACCTGCCCGAAAAACCACGCGTCTATCGCACGAAAGCGAAGAACGCGCAGGAAGCGCACGAAGCGGTTCGTCCGACGGACCTGTTCCGTCGCCCGGCCGAGATGAAACCCTATCTCGATGAAGACCAATTCAAGCTCTATGAGCTGATCTGGAAGCGGACTTTGGCTTCCGAGATGGAGAGCGCGATTTTCGATCAGGTGGCCGCGGACCTCGCTTCGTCCGATAAGAAAACCATCCTTCGGGCCAATGGCTCGGTCTTGAAATTCGACGGTTTCCTGAAGCTTTACCAAGAAGGTCGGGACGACAAACAAGAAGATGATTCAGGCTATCGCCGCCTGCCGGAGATGACCGAAGGCGAGACCTCCGACCTGAAATCCGTCGATGCAGAGCAACATTTCACCCAGCCGCCGCCACGCTACAGCGAAGCAAGCTTGGTGAAGAAGATGGAAGAGCTCGGGATCGGCCGGCCGTCGACCTATGCTTCTATCCTAAAGGTTCTGCAGGACCGGAATTACGTGCGCCTGGAGCGCCGTCAATTTATCCCGGAGGATCGGGGCCGGTTGGTCACCACATTCCTCACCTGCTTTTTCGAACGCTATGTCGAGTACGGCTTTACGGCCGCGCTTGAAGAACAACTCGACGATATTTCCGGCGGGCGCCTCGACTGGAAGAAGGTCTTGCGCGATTTTTGGCAGCCGTTTTCGCAAAAATCGGAAGAAACGGCATCGCTCAAATTCTCGGAAGTGCTCGATGCATTGGACGAAGACCTTGGGCCTCATTTCTTCCCGGCCGGCGAAGACGGAGACGCAACTGCCGCACGCAGCTGTCCGGTATGCAGCGAAGGTCGCCTGTCCTTAAAGCTCGGTCGCTACGGCGCATTCGTCGGATGCTCGAACTACCCGGAATGCAAATACACGCGCCAACTCGCCGTTGCCGGGAACGGTGACGACGACAGCGATTCGCCACTCGCCGCCGGCCCGGTCGTCCTCGGCAAAGACCCGGAAACAGGGCTCGACGTGAGCTTGCGGAAAGGCCCCTACGGCCCCTACATTCAGCTCGGCGAAGCCATTCCGGCGGACAAAGAGAAGAAACAGAAGGCTGTCAAACCGAAGCGGGCGTCCTTACCCAAAGGCATGGCGCCGGCCGACATCACGCTTGAAATTGCACTTCGTCTTCTCTCGTTGCCACGCGAAGTCGGCCCGCATCCCGAGACCGCTAAGATGATCACTGCCGGGATCGGCCGCTATGGCCCCTATCTCCGCTATCAAAGCAAATACACATCACTACCGGCGGAGGATGACGTTCTGTCGATCGGCCTCAACCGGGCGGTGACCATTCTCGCAGAAGCGAAACCCTCGAGCGGACGCGAACTCGGCACCCATCCGGACGACGGTAAGCCGATTATGGCGCAGAAAGGCCGCTTCGGACCCTACGTAAAACACGGCAAGACGAATGCGACACTGCCAAAAGATATCGCATTAGAAGACGTCACTTTGGAGCAGGCTTTGGAATTGATCACGGCGAAGGTTGCCAAAAGCAGCAAAGCGAAGCCCAAAGCCAAATCGAAAGCCAAAGCCAAATCAAAAGCGAAATCAAAGGCGAAGAGCAGTAAAAAACCAAAGGCGGCGGAGAGTGAGGGCGACAGCGCCCTGACGGACGCCTAAGGTCCTTGCCACGTCGCACACCAACTTCTCAAGAACGGCCGACTAAAGAGCAGATTCTCGACTATATCGAAACTTCGACTGGTCGTGTCGGGAAACGCGAGATCGCGCGCGCCTTCCGTCTCGGCGGACCGGATCGCATTTGGTTGAAGTCCGTCCTGAAGGAATTGGAGCAAGAGGGGCAACTCGAACGGCACCGCGGCCGCAAGGTCAGCCGCGCCGGTCGCCTTCCGGAAGTAACCGTCATCCGCATCAGCCATATCGATGAGGATGGTGAAGTTGTCGCGCATCCGATCTCTTGGCAGGACGAAGACGGCGACCCGCCGACGATCTACCTAGCTTCAGCGCGCAGACGCGGTCCGGCGCCCGGGATCGGCGATCGCGTGTTGGCACGTCTCTCATTCACCGGAGACGACACCTACGACGCGCGCGCCATCAAGTTCTTAGGCCCGGACATGCGCCAATTGCTCGGCGTCTTCGAACGGGACGATCGCGGCAAGGGTATCCTGCGCCCCGCCGACCGACGCCAAAAATATCCCTATCCCGTTATGCCGGACCACGAGGGCGGCGCCCAACCAGGCGAATATGTCGTGGCTGAGCCGCTCGGCGACGGTCGCAATCAAAAAGCGCGCGTGATCGAACGTATCGGCAATGAAGACGATCCGAAATCGATAAGTCTGGTCGCCATACACACGCACGGCCTCCCGGTCGAATTCCCGCCCGAGGCCCTGGCACAGGCGGAGCGCGCAGAACCTGCCGAATTGGACGAACGCGAAGATCTGCGCTCCATCCCCCTGGTGACCATCGATGGCGCGGACGCACGAGATTTCGACGATGCGGTCTTCGCGGAACCCGATCTCGACGGTCAAAACGAAGGCGGATGGCGTATCATCGTCGCCATTGCCGATGTCGCTTGGTATGTGCGCCACAACGATGACCTCGACCGAGCCGCCCGGGAACGCGGCAACTCGGCTTATTTCCCCGACCGCATCGTGCCGATGCTGCCGGAGAAACTCTCGAACGATCTGTGCTCGCTTCGTCCCGGTGAAGATCGGGCGTGCCTCGCCGCCGACATGCGTATCGACGCGACAGGTAACCTATTGAGCCACCGTTTCACGCGCGGCTTGATGCGGTCCGCGGCGCGCCTGACCTACGATCAGGTCCAAGCCGCCCGCGACGGTGCGACAGACGATAAAACCCGGCCCTTGATGGCAAGGGTGATCGAGCCTCTGTTTGGCGCTTATGCGTCTCTTGCCAAGGCACGAGACAATCGCGGAACGCTCGATCTCGATATCCCGGAACGCCAAGTGCTGTTTCGGGAAGACGGATGGATCGACCGGATCGTCCCGAGAGCCCGTTACGACAGCCATCGCTTGATCGAAGAGTTCATGATCGCCGCCAACGTGGCCGCTGCCGAAGCATTACATGCGAAAAAGGCACCGGTTATGTACCGGGTCCATGAACAGCCCAGCATGGGCGATGTCGAAACGCTTCGCGAGTCGCTCGCGGCGCTCGGTTTCAAATTAGCCCGTGCGGGCACGCTGCGCCCATCGCATTTCGCCGGTCTCCTGGCGCAGGCTGCAAAAACTGAAAAACTTCAGATCGTGAGCGATTTGATTCTCAGAGCTCAATCGAAAGCAGTCTACAGCCCTGACGAAAAGGGTCATTTCGGCCTCGCGCTGCGGCGGTACTGCCATTTCACGTCACCCATTCGACGCTACGCCGACTTATTGGTCCATCGGGCACTGATCCGTACCATGAAGCTTGGAGACGGCGGCTTACCCAACGAAGCCGAAGAGACGTTTGTCGAAGTGGGTGAGCAGATATCCGCGACCGAGCGTCGGGCCGCCGCAGCAGAGCGGAATGCTTTGGACCGGTTCACATCGGCGTATCTCGCGGATCGCGTTGGCAGCACTTTCTCTGGCCGCATCAGCGGTGTGACGCGCTTTGGGCTGTTTATCTGTCTCGACGAGACAGGTGCCGATGGTTTCGTGCCGATCCGAACGCTGCCGTGGGATCACTATCATCACGATGAGACGCTCCAAAGTTTGACCGGCGACCAATCGGGACTTGTCTTTTCACTCGGTCAATCCGTGAAAGCCGAGCTCTTGGAAGCCGAGCCGCGGACAGGCAGCCTGATCTTTTCGCTTCTCGAAGGCCGCGGAAACTCGAGGTCAGTCGCGTCCAAACCGACCTCACGTCATCCCGGCAAGCGTTCGAAGCGCCGGCGACGGCGCGGTTAGGCGGTTGGACACCGGCCCGAAAGGCGACTATTTACAAGAATAGCGGAATCCGCCGGTGAGAATGAATGCGCATCAGACGAGGTAAAGATCGACACCCGATCCGTCATGGGGCCGCGGTCGCTTTTTGCCTTTTCTTGCTGACAAGCCTCAACGCCTGTCTGACAACTCAAGCGGACGAGCCCCGCGACGATTTCGATCGCGTTTCGGCCACTCAAATGTTCGATGCGGGTTTCTCCTACATCAACGACATTTACATTGAGCAACCCGATTTGGGCGCTCTCGTCATGACCGGCTTAAACGGTTTACGGCGCCTCGAACCCGGACTTGCCGTCGTTCGGTCCGAAGACGACAAAAACCGCGTAATGGTGATGTTCGAAGGGCGCGTCGCCGGAAGCGCCGTCGCCGGAAAGAGCGAGGCCGCCGTATGGGCAGAAACGGCGTTCAAAATCGTAAGCGCCGCCAGAGGCGTATCTGCGCCTCTCAGAAAGGCGACAGCGGAAGAGATTTACGAGGCCGTTTTCAACACAATATCCGAACAACTCGATCCTTATACGCGCTACACATCGGCGGAAACGGCACGCGAAGAACGCGCACAGAGAGAAGGTTTTGGCGGGATCGGTGTTGTCGTCGCCGCACATTCGGATGGCGCATTGATCGAAGCCGTGAAAGCCGGCCAACCGGCTGCTAAAGCGGGTTTGCAGAAAGGCGATCGGATTCTCTCTATCGGTCCTCAATCGATTGGCGGCCTCTCGATCAAGCGAATCGTCGGCCGCCTCCGCGGCCCGATTGGCGAACACGTCGAAATGCTGGTCCGCCGGGACGCACGCGCGGAACCATTTACCGTTCAAGTCGTCCGGGAACGCATCGTATCGCAAACGATCTTCTCTCAAATACGGGACGAAATCGTCCATATCCGCGTAACATCTTTCAACCAGGACACCGCGCACGAAATGCGCCGGGCAACCGAAGCCGCCCGGGATCGACTCGGTTCCCAGCTACGCGGCTTGATTATCGACGTACGGGGAAATCCAGGCGGCCTGCTCGATCAGGCGGTCGAACTCGCGGATTTGTTCCTGAAAAGTGGCGCGATCCTGCGAACCCGCGGACGCCATCCGCGCAGTCTACAATTCTTTGACGCCGATCCCGAAGTCATCGGCAGCGATATTCCAATCGCGGTATTGCTCGATGGTGCATCCGCTTCGGCGGCCGAAATCGTTGCGTCCGCACTACAGGACCAGGGCCGCGCGATCGTGATCGGCGCCAGCAGTTTTGGTAAAGGTACGGTTCAGCAAGTGTTGCGCTTGCCTAACAACGGCGAACTCATACTCACCTGGGCGCGGATGCATGCACCGTCCGGTTACATTCTGAACAAGTTTGGTGTTCTCCCGAACATTTGCACCGGACACCTCGCCGGGAGTGACGTAAACCTCGCACACCTTACCGAGAAAGACGGTGCGAAGATCCGCCAGGACTTTTCGACACGACGCGCTGTCGATACCTCTAACGCCGCTTCCGCGAAGAAATCGTGCCCGTGGCAACCGCGGGAGGAAAAGGACGTCGACTTGGAGATCGCAGAGCGCGTCCTGCATAAAAAGGACATTTATAACAAGATGTTGGCCTATGCGCGGCCTGCAGCAGGAAGTTGATATGGCCGACGTAGATATGGCAAAAGCACCACCGGCGCGCCCTGCCCGCCCGCGACATGCGGCGAGCCTGGTTCTCCTCCGTGGGAACACCGATTCCCCAGAAGTCCTCTTGGGACGACGACCAATGACTGCCCGGTTTATGCCCGGTGTCTATGTCTTTCCCGGCGGCGCACTCGAGCGCGGCGACCATGCGGTCGCCTCGTCATTGGAATTCGAGCCAGACGTCATCGACCGAGTAGCACGCCACGGTGGCATTCGCCGGGCCCGTGCCTTGGCGTGGACTGCCATACGCGAGACTTGGGAAGAGACCGGCATTCTCGTCGGCAAAGAAGGCAGCTTCGAGCCGCGCCGCTCGAATCCAGCCACGGCCGCGTTTCAGGATGCGGGTTTAGTGCCGGCGCCGGGACATCTCGATTACATCGTTCGTGCCGTCACGCCGACACATTCCCCGATCCGTTTCGACACGCGTTTCTTCTTGGGCGAAGGTGAAAAAACCGGAGGACAGCTCTTCGAGACGACCGAATTGGAAGAAATCGGATGGCATTCGCTTGACCATACCTTGAAGCATTTGAAGATTATGGGTGTCACTCAATTCGTCTTGGAAGAAGCTTGGCGCACCTGGCGACAAAAACCGAAACCAGAAGCGAATCGGACAACGCCCGTCCTTATGCGCCGGAAAGGCGTACGCATCATCAGGCGTGAATGAGCTTGACTTGAGCAGCGGTATCGCTATCGTGCCGCCAAATAGAGGCTCATCGGCACAGTTGCCGACCGAATGGATTAAATGAGATGGCAAAACCAAGTACAATTCTCGTGAAACTCGTGAGCACGGCCGACACCGGCTATTACTACGTCACGAAGAAGAATCCCCGGACGCAAACGGAGAAGCTCAGTTTCCGGAAGTACGATCCGGTGGCGCGCAAGCACGTCGAATTCAAGGAAGGCAAGATCAAGTAGTCATTCCACACGTGCTGAATTAGAAATGCCGCCCCAACTCGGGCGGCATTTGTCGTTTAAAGTGCCGACAATTCACCTGAGATCGGAACCTACGATTTTCCGTTGGCAGCAGCTTGCTGTGCCAATCCGTCGACCAATCCGTCATCGGCCCAACACTTCACACGATTGCGCCCGGCCGCTTTCGCCGCATACAGCGCTTCATCGGCTCGGTTGATCAAGCTGCGTGTGGTATCGCCGCCAATCACGTCGACTTCCGCCACGCCAAGACTCATGGTGATATCTAGCTTGCGATCCGTGGTTATGACCGTAAACGGCTGAGCCGCAACGGCGTGCCGCAGCCGCTCCGCGACCACAGTCGCGACGCTGAGATCGGTTTCAGGCATGACCACGACGAATTCTTCGCCACCATATCGAGCCACGGTATCGAAACTCCGCACGCCCTTCATCACGCGCGCACACATTTCTTGAAGAACTTCGTCGCCCGTCGCATGGCCATAGGTGTCGTTGATGTTCTTGAAATGATCGATATCGAGCATGATGACGGAGAGATGGCGCCGGCCACCCGCGATACGTTCGATCAATCCGGAAAGGTGGGCTTCGAGATAACGCCGATTGTATAGACCGGTCAGACCGTCTGTTAGCGCCATCTCGAAACTTCGTTCGTAATTGTCGCGCAATCTTGCTTGATAGCGACGGCGGCGCACTTGAGTCCGGCAGCGCGCCAACAACTCGTTCTGATCGATCGGCCGCACGACGTAGTCGTTACATCCTAGATCCATGGCACGCGCTAAGCGCTCTGTATCCACATCTTCGGCCAACAAGAGGATGGGAACGTGGCGCAATGTATCGACCGAACGGATTTGTGCGCAGAGCCGAAGCGCATCTCCTTGTTCCAGCCGGAGCTCAAGGATGATCATATCGAAATCGTCTTTGCCCAGCGTTTCAACAGCATCCTCAGGCCGATGGATCACAGTGGCTTCATGTCCATCCGCCGATAGCATCTCGCTCAACTGCGCTGCATAAAATTCCTTATCTTCGATGACGAGAATACGGGCGTCGGTTCCAGTCTCCGCTTGCGGACCGGACGGGCCGTCGAGCAACGTTAAGCTCTCGGAAGTTCGTTCCCGCAGGCGCCACTAGTCCATGAGCATTTTCAGACGTACAAGAGAGCGAACCCTCGCGAACAAAGCGGTATCATCAACTGGTTTGGTAAGAAAATCGTCGGCACCGGCTTCAAGCCCTCGGACCCGATCTTCACGATCGGATAGAGCCGTGACCATCACGACCGGAATATGGGCCGAATCCGGATTCGCCTTGATCTTGCTGCAGACTTCAAACCCATCCATCCCCGGCATCATGATGTCCAGAAGGACAATATCCGGTGGGTCCGCCGCAATACATTCCAGCGCCTCGAGGCCGCTTTCGGCCGTCTTTACTTCGAAATATTCGTTCGAGAGTTTTGCTTCCAAAAGCTTCAAATTTGGAAGCAAATCGTCGACGACAAGGATGCGAGCCGTCATCGCAGGTTAGTTCAGAAACTGTTCGACCGTCTCCAGGAAATTCGTCACGGAGATCGGCTTCGCGATATAGGCTTCGCAGCCGCCTTCACGAATTTTTTCTTCGTCGCCCTTCATAGCAAACGCCGTTACGGCCACGACCGGGATCGCTTTTAAGTTATCATCCTCCTTCAACCATTTAGTTACTTCCAAGCCGGAGACCTCAGGAAGCTGAATGTCCATTAGGATCAAATCGGGCATATGGCTCCGTGCCATTTTCAATGCTTCCATACCGTCCCTGGTCTGCAGAATATCGTAACCCTTCGATTCCAGCAGGTCATGAAAGAGCTTCATATTCAATTCGTTGTCTTCGACGATCAATATTGTTTTCGCCATCTTGCAACTTTCCCCTCAGCGGCAGAAATCTGCCGACTCACGATATGGTCGGGTATCTGACGGTCACTATACCCTCGCACCCTCTGCGTTCGCTCTTTTAGTATAGTGGTACCGCTTCACGACATAATGGTACCAATACCGGAAGTTTACGCTTCTTACGGCTTATTCCAGGGGGACGAAAATTGAGAATCGGTGTGGATGTCGGCGGCACCAAGCTCGAAGCAGCCGCTATCGATGACAACGGCGCATTTCTTCGACGGCAACGTATGCCGACGCCGAAAAGCAATTATACCGATGCTTTCCATGCAATCGTCAATTTGGTACGTGAAGTCGAGAACGCAATCGGAGAAGAAGGGACACTCGGGTTTGGAATACCGGGGACAATTTCACCCGCATCCGGCCTGATCAAAAACGCCTACAATTCCCCCTTCAACGGCCACCCGCTGGATAAAGATCTAGCGGCCCGCCTCGAGCGTCCGGTCCGCCTGATGAATGACGCAAACTGCTTTACCATTTCCGAAGCGAAAGACGGCGCCGCTGCGGGTCAGCAGGTAGTCTTCGGTGCAATTCTCGGAACCGGTTGCGGCAGCGGCGTGGTCATCGACGGCAAACCGCTTATCGGCCGAAATGCTATTGCCGGCGAATGGGGCCACAATCCGCTACCGTGGCCTACCTCCGATGAAAATCCCGGCCTCTCCTGCGATTGCGGAAAATTCGGCTGCACGGAGACTTTTGTCTCGGGTACGGGCTTGGAGCGTCACCATGCCGCGCTCATTGGCCATCGGATTTCCGCCGAGGAAATCGTCAGCGCGGCGGCTTCCGGCGATCCACAGGCCGAGCTTAGCCTGCAACGCTACGAAGATCGGCTCGCTCGAGCCCTCGCCGGGATCATCAATATGCTCGACCCGGACGTTATCGTCCTCGGCGGCGGCATGTCCAATGTGACTCGCCTGTATGATTCTGTCCCGAAGCTTTGGTCCCAATGGGTATTTTCAGATAAAGTAGAGACACGCTTACTGCCTCCGAAATTTGGAGATTCAAGCGGCGTCAGAGGCGCTGCTTGGCTTTGGGACGACAAAACCGCTTCATGACGGAACCGCTCACATCACTCTGCCGAAATTGTTTGGCCTCGCACGATGACGATCTTTCGGGTGAACGTTGCGGGAAATGTGGCTCGCCGCGGATTGTCCGCCATAGCGAACTCCACGACCTGACGATTGCGCATATCGATTGCGACGCTTTCTATGCATCGGTCGAGAAGCGGGACAATCCGTCGCTTGCCGACAAACCGGTCATAATCGGCGGCGGCCAAAGAGGCGTTGTCGCCGCCGCATGCTATGTCGCCCGTCTATACGGCATCCGGTCCGCCATGCCGATGTTCAAGGCGAAACAAGCCTGCCCGGACGCGGTTGTCATTCGTCCCAATATGGCCAAATACAAAGCCGTCGGAGAACAAATACGCGACTTGATGCGTGAGGTAACGCCGCTTGTTCAACCATTATCGATTGATGAAGCGTTTTTGGACCTGACGGATATCGTCGCTGAAGGCAACAATAGTGCGGCGATGCGCCTTGCGGCTCTGGTGTTAAGGATCGAACAGAAAATCGGCGTTAATGCCAGTATCGGTCTCAGCTACAATAAATTCCTGGCGAAGATCGCATCCGACCTGGACAAACCGCGTGGCTTCGCCGTCATCGGTCGTGCCGAGGCATGCGACTTCCTTGCGGATAAACCGGTCGGCATGTTGTGGGGCGTCGGGCGCTCGCTCGCCGGGAAGTTACGCCGAAACGGCATCACAAAGATCGGCCAACTGCAACGAATCGAAGAGCAGGAACTCGTCGCGAAATACGGTGTTATTGGATCGCGCCTCTATCATTTCGCGCGCGGCAACGACACGCGAAAGGTCGAGCCGAATTCGCAAACCAAGAGTATTTCCGCCGAGACGACGTTCGAAAGCGATATCAGCGATGCATGTGCATTGCTGGAACGTATTGTACCGCTCTGCCATACCGTCGCGCGCCGACTTGAGAATAAAGACCTGGCCGGACAGGGCGTGACCGTAAAGCTAAAGCAGTCGGATTTCCGTTTGCTTACCAGAAGCCGCCGCCTCGCCAATCCGACCCAACAGGCGGAAGCGATCTATCGAGCCGCCAAATGGCTAATCGAGCGCGAAGCGGATGGTCGAACATTCAGACTAATTGGTGTTGGGGTCGATGATCTTACAGACGCGTCCGATGCCGATCCACCGGACCTCTTCGCCGCAACGGGTACGGAGCCGGCGATCTAATTTCATTCGCGTCAGCAGTCCGGTTTCTCGAGCGCCTCGACCCGCGCCAATTCCCCCTGAACCGCATATCCCCCGTAATCCAGGACCATGCTTGGTGCGATGCCGTTGTCCTGTAACTGAATCGACATCTCGAATTCTGGTTCGGTTCGTTTCGGATCGGCGTTGAAGAAAGCCAAATTAACGGTGCGAATTTTATTCGGACCGAGCGGTGCTTCGAGCGCTTTATTCGGCGCTTTGGGTTGCTTGAGCGGCAAAATAAACGCTGACACGGGGCCCGGCGGCTCCAGATCAGACCCGTCAAAGACCAGCTGACGGTCGGTCATTTTGCCTTCTTTAGCGCGTTGCATCAGTTTCAACGTGTGCATCGTCGGAAAGACGGTGCCTTTCGGCAGCGGGATGGTCTTTCCCTTTGGGAACTCGAACTCGGCGACGCCGGCGCCATTCACTTCTTTGAGTCGCCCCTCGCCCCGAATCTTCTCGACTTCGACCCCATTGCGCTCACGCTTGATATTGAAACGAAGGCGTTTGCCATCCTTCGATTCCCATGTCGACGAGCGCGCATTCAACTGGACCGCTCGACCGTCGCCCTGGACGACGTTCAGGACAAATTGCTGGTCAACCGTCCAGCCGTCACAGGTCTCGCCCCAGCTATAGACCATCGCCCCGTTCGCATTCGAAATTGCACTGTCTCGACCCGTCCGCTTCAAGGTCAACGTATAGGCCGCCCGATGCGGCGCAATGACGATTTCGGCGACCGCCGGCGACATCTCCGCGGCAACGCCCGACAGGAAAGTCAGGCTCAGTGCCAATCCGGATAACTTATTTATTGGCCGTCGAAGGAAGGGTTGGATTTGCATAGCTCTTGAAGGATTATGTCTCGCTCACATCTGGAGTGAAGCCTCTCGGGCCCGGAATTGAAAGGAAGAAATACCATGTCAGACAAACCGGTCTTACTCGTCACGCGCAAGTTGCCCGATGCAGTCGAAGCCCGGGCCATGCGCGACTACGACGCTATCTTGAACACAAGCGACGAGCAATTGCGCGCCGCCGACTTAATCGAACGCAGCAAAGGCGTCGACGCGATATTGACCTGCAGCACCGAGCTTTTTTCCGCCGAAGTCATCGAAGGTTTGGCACCATCCGTCAAAGCGGTCGCGACCTTTTCCGTCGGCTACGAGCACATCGACACCGCTGCCGCCAAGAAGCGAGGCCTTATCGCAACCAACACGCCAGATGTCCTGACCGATGCAACAGCCGACCTCACCATTCTGCTTATGTTGGGGGCAACACGCCGTGCTTTCGAATGGGGTCGAAAACTTCGCAATGGTGAATGGGGCCGTTGGTCCGCGACAGAACTCCTCGGCACCGACGTAAAAGGAAAGCGCCTTGGCATTTACGGTATGGGACGAATTGGCCGCGCTGTAGCCGACCGCGCGCGCGGCTTCGGAATGGAAATTCACTATCACAACCGCAGCAAACTTAACGCGGACTTGGAAGTCGGCGCCATCTATCACGCGAATGCCGACGACATGCTCCCGCAGATCGATATTCTCTCGCTTAACTGTCCGGCCACGCCTGAGACCGTCGGTTTTCTGAATACCGAGCGCATTGCCAAAATGCGCGATAACGCCATCGTTCTCAATTCGGCACGTGGGTCCGTCATCGTCGACGACGCCCTGATCGAGGCGCTGCAATCAGGCAAGCTGGCCGCCGCCGGCCTTGATGTCTTCGACCGCGAACCGAAACTGGACCAGCGCTACCTTACGCTCGAAAATGCGTTCCTGATGCCCCATATCGGCAGCGCGACGATCGAAACCCGCAACGAAATGGGATTTCGCGCCCTCGATAACTTAGACGCGATTTTCGCCGGGAATGAACCGGGCGACCGTATTGCCTAAACCTCCGGATCGGCACTTGCTGCCGCAAAGGGGTAGTTCTTACCCGCCACATCCGCTCTGAACCTCCCGGATTCTCAACGATTTTAATGGGTTTCCCTGGCATGATCCTTGCTTCTTTTCCTTGTGACAACGGCGGGAAAGGACGAAACGGGCATGAGCGCTTCTCACGACGACCAGACGAAACCGGAAACATCCGCTAGCGGCTCGGCCGCCAGACTCGAAGAAGTTCTCGACAAGCTCGATCTCGAAACTTTGTCCGCACCCATGCTGCGTTCCATTCTTTCGCAGACCATGGATACGCTGAAGGTCGCCAGGCGCCGCGTCGATGAGCAACAGCGCCAACTGGAAGTTCTCGGCAAACTCTCCACCACCGATATGGCCACCGGCCTTTTGAACGTGCGCGGTCTGCATTTCGCTTTGCGCCAGATCCTGGCGCGCGCCAAACGGGACGAGAGCGGCGGCGCATTGATCGTTATCGACCTCGACGGCTTCAAAGCCATCAATGACACCTACGGCCATCTCGCCGGCGACGGCGTCTTAGGTCACGTGTCTCGCTTTCTGTTGGAGAATGTCCGTGAAGGCGATGTCGTCGCCCGCATTGGCGGTGACGAATTCGCCGTCCTCATGCCGGGCGTTGGACGCCGCGAAGCGGACCTTCGCGCCTCTGCGATCAGCGACGCGCTAAACCAATTGATCGTTCCCTGGGACGGTCGGGCCATCCAAGTTCGCGGTAGTGTCGGCGGCGCCTGCTATAGTCCGAATGACGATATGGAATCGGTCTACCAACGCGCCGACGAAGACATGTATCGCCAGAAAATCGACCGCACGTCGATCCGGCAGACCGGCGGTAAACTCGACGCCTAAGGCCGCCGTCCTTTACTCTTCGGCTTTCTTCGCTTCCACCGGCATCTGAACGCGAATATTGAGCTCCCGCAGATGATTGGGGTCCGCCTCGCCGGGCGCACCCATCATCAGGTCCTGCGCCTGCTGGTTCATCGGGAACGTCACGACCTCGCGAATATTGGGCTCGTCCGCGATCAGCATTACGATCCGATCAATGCCCGGCGCCGAGCCGCCATGCGGCGGCGCCCCGTACTTCAACGCGTTCAGCATACCGCCGAATTGCGTTTCGACCTCTTCTTTCGAATACCCGGCAATCTCGAAAGCCTTATACATGATGTCCGGTCGGTGATTTCGGATAGCGCCGGACGACAACTCCACGCCGTTGCAGACGATATCGTATTGAAAGGCTTTCACCTCCAACGGGTCCTGGCTTTCTAGCGCTTCCAATCCGCCTTGCGGCATCGAGAACGGATTGTGGCTGAATTCGATCTCGCCGGTCTGTTCGTCGCGTTCGTACATCGGGTAATCGACAATCCAGCAGAACTTGAAAGCGCCTTGTTCGACGAGGTCGAGCTCTTCGCCGACCTTCACACGGGCGTCGGCCGCAAACGGCGCGAAATCGCCCGGCACGCCGCACACGAAAAACACGGCATCGCCATCGCCGAGTTCGAGCTGCGCACGCACGCTTTCCGTACGCTCTGCACCGATATTGTTGGCGATCGGACCGGCCCCTTCGCCGTCCCGGAAGAAGATGTATCCGAGACCGGGCTGGCCTTCTTTCTGTGCCCAGCTGTTCATCCGGTCGCAAAAGGCCCGCGAACCACCGGTTTTCGCCGGAATAGCGTACACGCGGACGCGCTCGTCCTTCTCGATCATACCCGCGAAAATTTTAAAGCCCGAGCCGCGGAAAGCATCGGTCACATCCGCGATTTCAATCGGAATTCGCAAGTCCGGCTTGTCCGAGCAATATTTCTGCATCGCCTCGTCGTACGGGATGCGCGGGAACGGGGCCGGTGTCACGCTGCGCGGTGCGCCATCGGCGAAATCCGCGAATTCTTCGAAGACGCCGCCCAAAACCGGTTCGATTGCGTTGAATACATCGTCCTGAGTGACAAACGACATCTCGATATCGAGTTGGTAGAATTCACCCGGCGACCTGTCGGCCCGCGCATCTTCGTCGCGGAAACAGGGCGCTATCTGAAAATACCGATCGAAACCGGCAACCATGATCAATTGCTTGAACTGCTGCGGCGCTTGCGGCAACGCGTAAAACTGGCCCGGATGCAACCGGCTCGGCACCAGAAAGTCCCGCGCGCCTTCGGGCGAAGACGATGTCAGGATTGGCGTCTGAAACTCCGTAAACCCTTGATCCGTCATGCGTCGGCGAATCGACGAGATCACTTGGCTGCGCAGCACGATGTTCCGGTGCAATTCTTCGCGCCGAAGATCCAAGAACCGGTAACGGAGACGAATGTCTTCAGGGTAGCCCGCATCCTGGTTGACCGGCATCGGGAGCGGCTCAGCCGGCCCTTGCACCTCGACCGTCTCGATCCGCAACTCGACTTCACCCGTCGGGATACCCGGATTGATCGTTTCCTCGCTGCGCCGATCGACCTTACCGGTAAACGTTACAACCGTTTCACTGGTCAACGCCTCTAGCTGCGGGAAGATATCGCTCGAGACGTCAGCGACACATTGTGTGATGCCATAGTGATCTCGCAGATCGATGAACAGGAGATTACCGTGATCGCGGGTGCGGTGAACCCAGCCGGAGAGGCGGGCTTCCTCGCCCGCATGTTCAGGGCGCAGTTCGACACAAGTATGCGTGCGATAGAGATGCATGTCGGTCCGGTTTCAAAAGCATGGAAAAACAGGCGCCGAAAGGGCATGGTTTGACCCGGATTGTCAAGGCAGCGCGCCATCCAAATTCGAAGTTCGAAACTGAAAATCGAAAGCATTCCCAATGAGTGAAGATTTCCGCCCCTTGGCGGGCACACGCGTGATTGAGATGACTCACATGATTATGGGGCCTTCCTGCGGCATGTTTCTGGCGCTGATGGGTGCGGAAGTCATCAAAGTCGAGCCGCCGCAAGGCGATAAGACGCGAAACCTCACGGGTATGGGAAGTCCGTTCTTTCCGCTATTCAATCGGGGCAAAGTCTCGGTGCAACTCGATCTGTCGACCGATGCCGGCCGCGATGCTTTGGACCGCTTGCTGAAGACAGCCGATATTTTCGTCGACAATTTCCGTGATCAATCACTCGCGAAGATGGGCGCGGACCCGGTCGAACTACGGGCTAAATTTCCGAACTTGATCCTCGCGTCGCATAAGGGATTTCTCGAAGGTCCCTACAAGGACCGGACCGCAATGGATGAGGTCGTCCAAATGATGACGGGCCTTGCCTATATGACTGGACCGACAGGCCGCCCGCTTCGTTTCGGTTCCTCCGCCATCGATATATTTGGCGGTCTCTTTGGCGCATTCGCAGCGATGGGTGCTTTGATGGAGCGGCAGAACTCCGGCAACGGCCGCGATATTCGCGTCGGACTTTTCGAGAGCGGCCTATTGTTCGCCGCCCAGCATATGGTTCAGTTCGAACTAGAAGGCACCAGCCCGCCACCGATGCCGGAACGCGATTTCTCCTGGCCTGTCTACGATATTATGGAAACGGCGGATGGACGGCAGATCTTTGTCGGAGCCGTTACGGAAGGTCAATGGGATGCCCTCTGCGGCTATCTCGGCCTTGATGAGTTGCTCGCGGACGAGCGTCTTCAATCGCGCATGGATCAAATCAACGCCCGAAGCTGGACGATACCGATTGTCGAGAAAGCGATCGGCGAACGGAATTACCGACAATTGCTCGAAGATTTTGAGAATCTCGGTATCCCGTTCTCACCGATTAACAAACCGTCCGAACTCTTCGAGGACCCGCATGTATTGCGGGATGGCGGGCTTGTGAGATCCAACATGGCGGACGGCCGAACGTTTCGGGCGCCCGCGCTTCCTTTCGAAATTGACGGCCGTATGATGTCCGCGAGCGGCGATCTGCCCTCGATCGGGCAGGAAACCAACCGTATCTTAAGCGAACTCGGCCTATCCGAAGCGGAAATTGAAGCGGCCCGTGGCCCCCTGAAAGCGGCGGCGGAATAGCACTAACGCCGACCCTTTTCACGCCCAAGCATCATCGCCGGGATGAGTGCCAGAATAAACACGACCGCAATGACCATAAAGCCATCCTGAAAGCCCATTGTCTGCGCCTGTGCTTCGACGACACGGCCGAGATAATGCAGTGCGCCCGGCTGCAATACCGCGTCGGGCACGCCGCCGCCGTGCAGCAGCGAGGACACCATGTCGAGCAACTCCCGGCTCGACGCATTGCCGGCGGTCTGCGTCGCCGTTAACGAAATGGCATGAAACTCCGTCCGTTGTTCCATGAACACGACCAAGGTATTCACGCCGAACGCGCCCCCCATAAGACGGACGAAATTGATCGAGCCCGAACCGTTGTTCAGCTGTTCGGGCGGCAACGCCTTGAGAGCAGACACATTTATCGCAGGCAACATAATGCTTTGCCCGAGCCGTCCGATCACCACGAAGAACGCCAAGATCCAAAACGCCGTGTTAACGTCGGTACCGCTTAACAAAGCGGCCCCGAAAGCAAAGACCGCAAGTCCGAACATCGTGACGTAGCGGGCGGCAAAATTATCGACGAGCTTTCCGCCGATCGGAAAAAAGCACATGACGACCAGGCCGGCCGGCGCCGTCACCAAGCCGGACGCCGTTGGCGTGAAATTCTGCACTGTCTGAACGAAAACCGGGATGATGTAGGTCGATGCGAAATTGCCCGCCCCAAAGACAAACCCAAGCGCCGCCGCGGCGGCAAACTGCCGATGTTTGAAAACTTGGAAATTCAAGATTGGCGCTTCCGCCCGCAATTGCGAGATCACAAAAGCCGTTGCCAACGCGATACCGCCGCCGCCCAATATCATTATTCGATCCGAGAACCAGCCGTCACGCTGGCCGTTGGCGATTGCCGTCAAAAGGCAAACCAGCGCTCCGGCAACCAGCGCATAGCCGGTCCAGTCGAACGGCAGCGGTTTCGCATCCGGATCGCGGGTCGGCATAAAGATCGCGCCCATCAATATAGCGATACCCGCAATCGGCAGCGGAATGAAGAAAAGCTCTCGCCAACTCGACGCATCGATCGTGATACCGCCGACAATGGGACCAAGAATCGGCGCGATCATGATGCCGCCGCCATAGACACTCAGCGCTAATCCTCGCTGTTCGAGCGGGAAAACCTTGAAAATCGTCACCATCGCGAGCGGTTGAACAACACCGGCGGCAAAGCCCTGGATCACCCGCGCCAAAATGAGAATGTCGATATTCGGCGCCGAGGCACCGAGTATCGAGCCCACGGTGAAGATAACAACCGAGCCGATATAGCCGACACGGGGGCCGAAAACGGAGATCACCCAAGCGCCAAGCAACTGGCTGGCGGTCATGGCCGCCAAGAAGGCGGTCGCCATCCATTGGGCTTCGCTCTGCCCAACCCCGTAAGTGCCCATTATGCTCGGCACCGCGACGTTGACCATGGTCGACGACAGGATCATGACCATCGCCCCCATCATCCCTGTCGTCGTTACAATCCAGCGATATGAAGGACCATATCGACTTAGTAACGATTCAACGCTTTCGGTGGCCACGACGGTTCCGGTTTCTATTCAAACAATGGGCACTGCAATGGGGCATAAGATTGGCGGTCCCTTAACTAACAAACTGGATCGGCTGGCGGGTGGCTTCAATCAATTATGCTAAATTGTCCCCGGAATCCGCAGCCCCTTCCCGAATATGCTTCAACAAGGCGTCTATATGAGCGCGCAAACGGTCGATATCCGTTTGCTGACGGGCAATGACTTCACTCAATTCATCAATGGTTTGTTCGAAATGGGCCATTTTCATTTCCAGTTCGATCACCCGATCTTCCATGCCCAACCCCCTGTTCATTTACGAACGTCCGCCTCAGACCTTTCAAGCGGGCGTCATTCCGTGTATCCATAACCTACCATGACGATCACCCCGATCGCCGATACGAATTCGCTCGCCGCATTCTGCGAGAAGCTGAAAAACGCGGCCTTTGTCACGGTCGATACTGAATTCGTCCGCGAGAAAACCTACTATCCGATTCTGTGCCTTGTGCAAGTTGCCGGACCTGACGATGCGGTCGTGATAGATGCGATGGCGTCCGACATCGACCTCTCTCCACTCGACGCGTTGTTTAAGAACACGAATGTCGTCAAAGTCCTTCACGCGAGCCGGCAGGACAACGAAATATTCTTTAATCTGTTCGGCGGCGTACCCAAGCCGATTTTTGACACCCAAATTGCCGCCATGGTCTGCGGCTTCGGCGATCAAGTCGCGTATGGCACGCTGATCGCGAAGTTGGTCGGTGTTCAGCTCGAGAAAACGTCGAGGTTTGCCGATTGGTCCCGCCGTCCGCTTACGCAAAAACAGCTGGCTTACGCGCTTTCGGACGTGACGTACCTTCGGGTCGCCTACGAAAAGCTCGCGGCCGAACTGGAAACTTCCGGGCGGGCACATTGGCTCGACTCCGAGATGGACGTTCTGACCGACCCGGACACGTACAGAATGGACCCGCGCGAAGCCTGGCGACGCATCAAGAGCCGGACGACGAACCCGAAGTTTCTCTCGGTACTTCGCGAAGTGGCCGCTTGGCGAGAAGCCGAAGCACAACGGCGCGACATTCCGCGAAACCGCCTGCTTCGCGACGACTCACTGCTCGATATAGCCGCTCATACGCCAAAGACATCACAGGCACTGTCGCGCACGCGAGGCATGCCGCGCGGCTTTGCCGAGGGAAGGATGGCAGATGGCCTGCTCGACGCCATTGAAACCGGCGCGGCGACGAAGCCAGAAGACCAACCTCAGGTTCCCAAGCGCGACCGGCTGCCTAACGGTCTGGGGCCGCTAACGGATCTTTTGAAAACGCTTTTGAAACTTCGTTGCGAAGAAGAGAAAGTCGCACCGAAACTAATCGCATCGACGGACGATCTGGAACGAATTGCCGCTTCGGATAACGCGGATGTCCCGGCCCTTTCCGGTTGGCGGCGCGAAGTGTTTGGCGAACAAGCCTTGGCATTAAAGCAAGGCAAACTCGGTCTAACAGCCGAGGGCAAACGGATCCGAATCATGGAGATCGGAGACGGCCAGTAGGCAGGACAATAGATGCAAGCTTGGCTCCTCATCCCGCTCGCTCTCGCATTCTTCTCTTTTCCGCTTCAGGCGGCGGACAATCCCCAGACTTTGCCCAAATTCGAATTACCGATCGATTGTGAGTTCCCGAAGGGTTGCTACATACAGTCGTATGTCGACCTGGACCCAAGCGAAGGGACGATTGATTACCAATGCGGTATCCACACATATAACGGCCATAAAGGGACCGATTTCCGGCTTCGCAAGCTATCTATGCTCGAGAAAGGCGTCCGTGTTTTAGCAGCGGCGCCTGGGCGCGTCGCCCGCATCCGCGACGGAATGCCGGATACCCATATGAAAGTCTTCGGCAAGAAGGTCTTGTCGCGGTTCGGTGCGGGCAATGCCGTCGTCATAGATCACGGCAACAAGTGGGTGACGCTCTACGCCCATCTCAAGAAAGGATCCATTCGGGTTCGCCCCGGCGATATCGTGAAAGCCGGTCAGACCTTGGGTTTGGTCGGCCTGTCCGGGCTTACGGAGTTTCCGCACCTGCACTTTCAGATCTCGCATCGAGACCGGATCGTCGATGCGTTCGTCGGCAGCCGTCCATCCGTCGGTTGTCCATCGGATCGACAACCAATGTGGAGTGCGACAGCACTAAAGAAGATCGGATATCAACGTAGCTTTGTCATGGAGGCCGGATTCTCGGATCAACCGCTTAACCGAGAAGCTCTGCTTTTCGGCGTCGGCGTCAAACAGCAGTTACCGCAAAAAGCACCGAACCTGGTGTTCAATATTGACTTCGCAGGCCTGCGAAAAGGCGATGTTTATGAACTCCGAATCCTCGACCCCTCGGGAACGATATTCGCCGAAAGTCGTAAAACCGCCGAGAAAAATGCCGCCGTACGGTTTTTATATATCGGGAAGAAACGCGCAAAACGGCCCGCTTGGCCGTCGGGCGTCTATAAAGGTCAATTCACCCTAATGCGCCGGAGCGATACCAAAATGAAGGTATTCGCACGTCACGAAACAACACTCACGGTTCGATGAGATCCGCCGCAACGGCTAGCCCGTCGCGACGCGCGGTGCCGCTTCGTCAACGAATACGACCTCATGCACACATTTGAGGCTTTTGCCGAGGGCCCGCAGTCTTCGTTCCACGACGTCGCCAACCAGGATATCTTCTTGCGATGGGATGATAAGCCGTAACCGGTCGTCTTGCCGCTCAAGCCTGGTCGTCTCCAAGAGGCCGAATGCACCGCCTGTTAGTGTATAGGCCAACCGCATCGCCAATCCGATCGTCCGCGCATCCGCGAGCCGTTCGTCGCTCAACAAGGTGTCGATCCGCCAGCGCCGAACGATTTTATCCATCGCAGAATGCCGAGAGGCCACCGCGAGCGCCAGCGTCGCCCGCTCCAAATGATCAATCCCGACAAGCGGCATACGCAAAATGCGCAAGAAAACCTGCTCCGCCCGATAATCGGGATGTTCGGACCAACCAATATCAGCCAAGTTCGCCGCGGCGCGGCGTAAGCGCGCCATATCCGGTGTTTCATCCGCAAATGCTGGCGCAATCCAATCGGACAGCCGGTCACCGTCGGATGTGGCACGACCAGCACGACCCGATACTTCCTGGCTCATCGCGATCAAGGCATCTTGCGAGCGGCATTTGCGCGAAAGGCGTTCGAAGAGGCAGCCTTCCCGCAGCCCGTAAGCGCAAAAAACCAATTGATCGACTTCCGTATGCAGAAGAAGCCGCTCTAACAATCGCGCTGCATACGGTACAGAGTCGATCCGCGACCGGCTCAAACCTTGGATACGGGTCAATGTTTCGTGACTAAGGTTTCCGACAAACCGTGCAAAGCTTAACGCTTCGATCGCATTCAACGAATATTGGTGAATCACGTGCAGTGGATAACGTATTTGCTCCATGTGAATTCGAGCCAGTGCCCGCCAGGCACCGCCGACCGCGTAGAAAGTCTCTTCCTTCGCAGCACTCAACCATCCTAAGTTGGATAGCTCTTTGTCGATGGCTTCATCCGACAGGTCATTCGCTGCAACGCGTAAGGCGCCTAACGGCAACGTCGTTTTCTGGCGGAGGCGCCCGTCACTCAATTTCACGAGTTCGACACTGCCACCGCCAAGATCGCCCATAACGCCTTGCGCTTTCGGGATGCCGGACAAGACGCCCAGCGCGGAGAGCTCTGCTTCCTGACGACCGGACAGAACACCGACATCAAGCCCGCATTCACGCTGAATGCGTTGCACAAAATCGGCGCCGTTCGATGCCTCGCGAACGGCTGCCGTTGCAACTGTCTGGACACGGCGCACGCCCATGGAACCGGTCAACGCGACGTAGCGCTGCAGGCAATGCATGGCCATTTCCATGCTTTCGTCCGACATCTGCCCACTACGATCAAGGTCGCGCCCTAGGCCGCAGATAACCTTCTCATTAAAGACCGGCAAAGGCGCCCGCTTGGCGCCATCGTATACAACCAGACGAATGGAGTTCGACCCGATATCGATAACCGCGACGGGCCCTTTGCGTTTCCCGACTTTCTTAGCCGTGAGAATGCCGGGCATTAATTCAGGCCCGCTTAAGCTTCAAGGGCTTCACAGGGCGGCATTTTTCAAGCGCGCTACCGCGCCCCGAAAGACTGGGGTTCGTCATGAAATAGGTATGTGCCGAAAATTCGTTGCCGCCTTTTGACAATTGTCGAAACGACCCGTCCGGTAGCATTTCCCAGCTTTGCGCAACATCGTTTAGGTTCGCGACCATTACCTGTTCGACGATTTGTTTTTTCACAGTCGAATTTTCGATAGGAATGAACGTTTCGACCCGTCGGTGCAAGTTTCTTGGCATCCAATCGGCAGAAGATAGGAAAACCTTGCAATTGTCCGACGGCAGGGGATGTCCGGCGCCAAAACAAATAATACGGCTATGCTCCAAGAACCGGCCGATGAGACTCTTCACACGAATATTTTCGGAGAGTCCCGGAATACCCGGCCGCAGGCAACAAATGCCCCGGATAAAGAGTTCGATTTCCACGCCCGCCCGACTCGCATCGTAGAGCGCATCGATGATCTCGCCATCCACAAGGGAATTCATTTTGGCCCAAATCGTTGCCGGCCGACCCGCCTCTGCATGACCAATCTCGTCATGGATAAGTCTCCACAATGTCGGCTTTAGCGTTGCCGGCGAAAATTCAAGCTTCTCCATGACTTCCGGCGTCGCATATCCGGTCATGTAATTAAAGAGCCGCGCCGCATCCCGGCCTAACGCTTCGTCCGACGTGAAGAAACTTAGGTCGGTATAAATCTTAGCAGTTATCGGATGATAATTTCCGGTTCCAAAATGGACATACGTCCGGAGGTCCTGTGCTTCACGGCGGACTGCCAACGAGACCTTTGCGTGCGTTTTAAGATCGATAAACCCGTAGACGACCTGAACACCGGCGCGCTCTAAATCACGAGCGAGTTGAATATTCGTTTCCTCATCGAATCTTGCTTTCAATTCAATGAGCGCAGTGACCGACTTTCCGGCTTCCGCCGCTTCAATCAATGCCCCGACAATAGGCGACTCGTCAGACGTCCGATAGAGCGTCTGCTTGATGGCGACGACAGCCGGATCACGCGTTGCCTGCCGCAGGAACTGCACGACGACGTCAAAGCTCTCGTAAGGATGGTGCACGACGAAATCTTTCGCGCGGATCGCGGCAAAAATGTCGCCGCCATACTCGCGCACACGCTCCGGAAAGCGCACATTCATCCGGCCGTATTGCAGATCCCGGCGCTCGTCCACAATGATTTCGGCAATATCCGTAATGCCAAGCATCCGACGATGCAAAAATACATGGGTATAAGCGCCATCGAACTCTTGCATAACGAAACGACGGAATTCCTCCGGCATGCTCGCGTCAAAATCCAGCCGAATAACATGGCCACGGCGACGGCGTTTCAAGGCGGATTCAAACGTCCGCACCAAGTCTTCGGCTTCTTCATCGATCTCCACTTCGCTGTCCCGAATAATCCGGAACATACCGCACCCTTCGACGTCAAAGCCGGGAAACAGACGCCCCAAATTCAAGTCGATCACGTCCTCCAGGGCGATAAATCGAATACCAGGGCCCGGCAGACGCACAAATCGATTGATCTGATTGGGAATGATGATCAAGCCCTTCATTTCACGTTCATCAGCCTCGCGCCGAAGCTCCAACGCAAAGACGACGCTGCCGTTTTGAATGAAGGGAAATGGATGGGCAGGATCGACCGCAAGCGGCGTCAATACAGGGAATACCTGCTTACCAAACCAGGATGCGAGCCAATCCTTGTCTTGCTCGCCGAGTTCCGCGCCACCGACAACTTCGACGCCGGACACTTTACATTCGGTCAAAAGACGTTCGAGGCATTCGTCCTGACCTTGCAACAGTTCAGCGACTTTCTCCCGGATCGCATTCAATTGTTCGTTCGGCGTTAGTCCGTCTTGGCTCCGCTCGCTGATACCGGCGGCGACCTGCCCCGTCAATCCGGCGGCGCGAACCATGTAAAATTCATCCAAATTCGTCGATGAAATCGATAGGAACCGTACACGTTCCAACAACGGATTTGCGGTGTTATTGGCTTCCGCAAGCACGCGCATATTGAATTCCAGCCACGAAAGCTCGCGGTTGATAAATCGGTCATTCGAATTTCGCGTTATGGCCGGAACAGCACTCACGATCTCCGCGCTGCCATGATCTTCCGGCCTTTGGACACCCGACATCTAAACTCCGAATAGCGAAAATCGCTATCGCCCCTTTACGTTATGCGATCCATATTAATGCAATAAACATACAAAAACGACCACTTCCTCTCGCGCCGCGAACTTGAATGCGCAACAAATCTAAGGTTTTCATATGCTTAGGTTGTATTTTCTACGCCACGGAAAGGCCAAAAGTGCAGCGGATTTAGCCGATATCGATCGTCCGCTGGCGGAACGAGGTCATCAGGATGCAGCGCAGATGGGCCGTCGTTTGGTGGATTGGGGTGCAACACCATCCCTTGTGCTCTGTTCAGCCGCCCAGTGCGCGCGAGAGACATTGGCGGGTGTCGTTCCCAGTCTCAACGGCAATACACGTATCGAAATTGAGGAAACACTCTACACTTTCGATCCCAATGAGATCATGCGACGGCTCATACAGATTCCCGATTCTGATACCGAGGTGCTCTTAATCGGTCATAACCCGGCTCTCGAAGTAACGACTGGATTATTGGCAGCCGACGGTAACCCTGCCGCGATGCGTCAATTGAGCACGAAATTCCCCACATGCGCCCTCGCGGCCCTCGAGTTCACCACCGACAGCTGGCCCGCACTCGGTCCTAATACGGGCCGCTTAGCGAAACTGTCGACACCCAAGGACGACTAAGGCGATAATTATCCATGACAGACTTGCCCATCGCGCATGCTTCGACGACTATCGCGCCGTCTACAGAAACAAACGTCACCAGCAACCGGCCGCTTCCCTAAATGCTCGCTTACATTATTCGGAGACTGGTCTATCTCATCCCGGTCCTGTTCGTCCTCACAGTCGTCGTCTTCACCTTCGTACAAATGCTACCCGGCGACATTATCGACGTCATGATGGGCGAAGAGGATATCGAAGACCCGGAGGTTCGCGCCGCGCTTGAAGAGGAGTTCGGGCTAAACGACCCGATCTACGTCCAGTACGGCAAGTGGATCGGTCGCGTTTTGCAGGGAGACCTCGGCAAATCGCTGATCACGCGCCGCGACGTGACGCTGGAGCTCTTTGAGCGCATTCCCGCGACCGCCTACCTGGCGATCACTGGTATGATCCTATCAATGTGTATCGCCATTCCTCTCGGAACTTTGGCCGCACTAAAACGCAACACCTATGTGGACAACGCCGTTCAAATATCGGCGTTGGCCGGAATTTCCATTCCCGAATTTTGGTTCGCCATCATGGCAGTGCTGCTCTTCTCGCTGCATCTCGGCTGGCTGCCGTCGTCCGGATACACCAGCCCTTTGGAGAACCTGCAAGAAAGCCTGATCTATTTGATCTTGCCCGCGATCGCGATCGGCTTCCGGCAAGCCGCTTATACAACGCGGCTGACCCGGTCCAGCATGCTCGACGAGATGAACAAGGAATACGTCGACACCGCGCGATCCCTCGGCTTTCGCGAGCGAAAGGTCGTCTATAAATACACGCTCCGAAACGCGATGATTCCGACACTCACAATCAGCGGCCTCCAGCTCGCCGATTTGCTTGGCGGAACCGTTGTCCTCGAAGCAATTTTTGCTTGGCCCGGCGTCGGCCGCGTCATTTACGAAGCGATCATCCAGCGAGACTATCCGATGATCCAATCCGGTGTCTTGGTGCTCGGCGTCTTTGTCGTACTGACGAACCTCGTCGTCGACGTGGCGTACCGCTTCCTCAACCCGCGCGTCGAGCTTAACTAGAGGATCGACTTCTCGCGAAAGGCCGCAATCTCCGTCGGCGAATATCCCAATTCCGCTAACACGTCGTCGGTATCCGCGCCGACCAGCGGCGGCGGTCTATCGGCGCCGGTCGCTTCACCACTGATCTTAAAAGGCGTATCGGTATAGGGCAGCCGTTCGCCGTTCACGGGCGACGCGGTTTCACGCAAGAGACCACGATGTGCAATCTGCGAATCCGCCATGACGTCCGGGAGCAAAGACACTGCGGCGGCCGGAACACCGGCCGCGGTAAATTTGTTCTCCCAGTTGCGCGCCGTATCGCCGGACAAGGCTGATCTCAAAACTTTCAGGCAATGGTCTTCGTTTGCAATCAGCGCCGCTAACGTCGAGAATTTGGGATCGTCCGCGAGGTCCGGCTGACCAATTACCGCCCAAACCTTGCGAGTCTGAGCTTCGATCGCCGGCATCAACAACAACGTACCGTCTTGCGTTGGGTGCGTATCGGCGACGGGGTTGTTCGAGAGCGACCGGCTTCCCATCAAGCCCGGTACGAACCCAAACGCAGTCTGTAGAAGATTGGGTGACATCATGGATGCACCGACATCCTGCATCGAAAGATCGATATAGCCGCCCTCTCCGGTGCGTTCGCGCTTGAACAAGGCACCGGCAATCGCAAATGCGGCCGTTATTGCAGAAGAAATATCAATGACGATGGAGCCGACGCGCATCGGGCCCGTCTCGCGCGTACCGTTGACCGCCATCATCCCGGAGGCCGCTTGGATTGTCGGATCATAGGCCGCCGATTTAGAACGGGGACCATCTTGTCCAAAGCCCGTCACCGAGCAGTAGATCAGTTTCGGATTCCATTGCTGAAACTGATCCCAACCATAGCCGAACTTATCCATGGTCCCGGCTTTAAAGTTCTCGACCACGACATCGGCACCTTCTACCAAACGTCGAATAATTTCGGCCGCCTCCGAGTTCTTCAAGTCGATCGTCATGGACCGCTTGCCGGCATTCGCACTGAGGAATATTGCGGAGTAACCAGCCGCCCGGTTTGTCTCATCGAGCGGATACATCTGGCGACCCTGGTCCCCAATACCGGGTTGCTCCAGTTTGACGACATCCGCTCCCATCAAAGCCAGTTGATAGGTCGCAAACGGCCCCGCGATCGCCTGTGTAAAATCGACGACGCGAATACCTTCGAAGGTTCGCATCAACGCCTCTCGATCAATCAGAAGGTGCTGTTAAAGGCGCCGCCGTCCAGCAGCAAGTTTTGCCCAACGATGAAACCCGACTTCGCGCTGCACAGGAAGGCACAGGCATCGCCGAATTCAGCCGGCTCTCCGGCGCGGCCTGCCGGGTTCTGGCTATTCCGGATAGCCAACATTTCATCGAACGTCTTACCCGCGGCATCCGCTTGCACCTGAATATTCGAGTGGAAGCGGTCCGTCGCGAACGGTCCAGGCAATATGTTGTTGATCGTCACATTGTGGACCGCCGTCTTCCGGGAGATACCGGCACAGAAACCGGTAAGGCCGGCACGCGCACCATTCGAGAGGCCGAGAATATCGATTGGCGATTTCACGGCTGCCGAAGTGATATTAACGATCCGGCCGAACTTCCGTTCTATCATCCCGTCAACAACGGCTTTGATCAGGAAAATTGCCGTCAACATGTTCGCGTCTACGGCCTTGATCCAATCGTCACGATCCCAATTGCGAAAATCGCCCGGCGGTGGGCCACCAGCGTTGTTGATTAGGATGTCAGGATCGGCACACGCCGCCAAGACCTTCGCACGACCTTCGTCTGTCGTGATATCGCAAGCGACAGGCGTCACCTTCACGCCGGTTTCCTTGCTGATCTCCTCGGCCGTCGCTTCCAGCGTTTCCGCTGTCCGGCTATTAATCACCAGTTCGACGCCCTCACGCGCCAAGGACAGCGCCGACGCTTTCCCCAAACCTTTCGAAGCCGCACAAACGATGGCCTTGCGGCCCGATAATCCCAAATCCATGACTTAGTCCTCTTCCGTCATTTGTTAATTCGCGTCTAATTGTTCCAAAACGTCGCGCGCCAGCGGCACCGTTATGCCCCGGCCTTCGGACAGGCCCAATCGGTCCGATGCTTCAACAATGGCGCGCGCGGTATCAAACGAACGTTCCATACGTAGTAGCAGATAATCTAGAACGTCATCGCTCACCTTCAGCTGCCGATCTTGGAAAAGTTTTCCCAGCAGCGCTCTCAGCAAATTGTCATCCGGCCGTTTGATCTCGACCGCCGGCGCCGCGTTCAATCGGGACGACAAGTCCGCCAACGGCAAAGTCCATCGCGCCGGCGCAACTCGACTCAAAATTAAAAGTTTACCGCCAAGCTCACCGATATGGTTGTACAGATGGAGTAACGCTTCGGCGCCGATGCTCTCATCCGCGTTGTCCACGATGCAATTCACGGCTCCGTCGAGTATTTGCGGCGGCGATGCGCTTGAGACATCCGCCGCTTCGACGAGAACAGCGCCCGAACGGGCCCGCCAAACATGTCCCAGATGGGTCTTGCCGGCCCCAGTTGGGCCATAGACCGCGAGTGCGGGCGCGGGCCAATCCGGCCACTTATCGATCCAGCCTATTGCCTCTGAATTCGACTCGCTGACAAGATAGTCGCTCTCGCCAAGTGCCGGGCGATGCGGGAACTCGAAAACGAACTGCCGGCCTCCGCTCACGCGTCGTCCCGCTTGCCGGTATCCTCCGGATCGGCAGGGGGCGTGCTTCCATAGAGCGCGCTATCCAAATATTGCGCCAACCCAAATCGCACCATCACGCCGAGAACGGCCGCGACGGGCACCGCGAGCAGAATGCCCACGAAACCGAACAATGCGCCCCCCGCCATCAGGGCGAACAAAATCCAAACCGCATGTAGGTTGACCCGATCGCCAACGAGCTTGGGCGTTAGGAAGTTGCCCTCAATCAACTGACCGATAACAAAGACGGCGATCACCAACCCGATGTCGGTCACGCTGTCGAAATTCGCGATTGCAAGGCCCAGGCCCACTGCAAAACCTGCGAGCATGCCGACATAGGGAATGAAGGACAGTAAGCCGGTTGCGAGACCGACGATCGCTCCAAACGGCAATCCAAGCGCCGTAAGGCCGATCGCGTAAAAGATACCAAGCAACATACAGACGCTGAATTGTCCCCGAACAAACCCGGCCAACGTTTGGTCGATCAGACGGCATTGCTCGCGGATTGTTTCTTGATGCGCACGCGGCAGCCAACCGTCGACCTTCCGGACGATCAAATCCCAATCGCGAAGAAGGTAAACCGCGACGACCGGCGTAACGATCAGGAGTGCTGCCGCATTTGCCAGCGCGCCAAGCCCGCTGACGACCTTAGAGCCAACCTTTCCGAGCACCTTGGCGGTTCCAGCCAACGAATCTTTCAAGAATTCCTGTATTCCAGCCTGATTATTCGCTTTTAGGTCGGCGAAGCTTTCCAACAGGGGGCGCGCTTTCGCTTCGATCCGCGCGGCCAAATCCGGCAACTGCGCTGCAAACTGCACCAACTGCTTGTACAGCACCGGCACCAATATCGCGAAAAGAAGGATGACCAACAAAAAGAAGCCGGCTGTGACAAGCGACGTCGCGATTGTACGCGAGCACCCCATCTGCTCGAGCCGGTCGCACACGGGGTCAAGAAAATAGGCGACCGCCAATCCAACGAGAAACGGCAGGAGAATAGATTCGAACAAAAGCACGGCACAGATAAAGACCGCGAATGCGGCAATCCAAGACAGACTCCGCTGGGTCGTTGTCATTGGCTCTTTGCTCCTGCAATCGCCTGGCCGCCGCTCGATGCCCACGCTCCCATCCAACGTGCCAGGTAAAGCGTTCCGGAAACAATCGTCGTAAAAGTGACCAGGTAAATCAATGCGCTCACCACTTGCGGGAGATCCAACCCAACTGCCGGCTGCCCAAGAGCAAATGCGACCATTAAGATTTGTAGCACGGTATTCAATTTGCTGATCGAAATCGGCTCGACCTTCAGTTCAAGCTCCAAAACATTGGATAAAAGGACGCCGCCAAGAATTAGCAGGTCGCGCAATATCGCGAGGGCAACGATCCAGCCCGGCAAATAGCCAAGATATACCAGGCACAGGCAAACCGCGATCAACATCGCCTTGTCGGCGAGCGGATCCAGGTACGTGCCTAACCGCGTTACCGCATCGAACCGTTTCGCAAGGTAACCGTCCAACCCATCGCTCACACCGGCCGCAACAATGACCCAGAATGCGGCCACCATTTCTTGAGACATCAGCAGATAGACCGTCAAAGGGACGGCAAGAAGGCGGAGCAGTGATATGCCATTTGGCAAGAGGCGAAGGATATCCATCGTCAATCAACCATCGGAATATCTATCGCCCGAGTCTCAGAACGTAGCGACTGTCTTCCTTTGCGAATTCCAAGTCCAGATCGCTCTGCGCCATGGACCGCCTCAGCTGATCCGGACCACCCGAGTACCGAATGTCGACCAAGGCTTCAGATACGGAAAGGCGCACCAGACTTAGATCGATTATCGGTGAGACCCGCCCGAGGCGGTTTCGAATTGTCAGCCAATTCTTCAGAGACGTCAGCGGAACATGGATACTGATTCGTTGCTGAGCGGAAAAGCTCTGCAAATTATCTCTTTTCCAGTCTTCCTCCGCGCGAATGATCAACGCTTCAACCGCGTCCTTCAAAAGCACGTCGACACCTCTATCAGGCGTGCCGGCGAAACTACGGACAAAGACCCGGCCCGTGTCCGTCTTCCCAAATCGCGTCATCGACACCTGAATCGAAGGTGCGCCGGTTCGCGGATCGATATCCAATTCAGCCACCGTTACCAGCGTTCCGATCGCATCATACTTCTCAGCAATCGCAGAGAGGCGATCTTCTTCGCCATTCAACGCCTGCTCGGCGCTAAGTACAGCGATATCGGAAAAATCGCCGAGGGGTACTACCAGCGGCAAAAGGCCGTTCGGTGACGGTCGATTGGCCCAAGCGGAAAACCAAGGATTCGGGTCGTCCCAAAGCAATACAGAGCCGGCTGCGCGATACACGGGCAAAACAACGACGGGTCGGCTCACGGTTTCCGCGATCGGCACCTTATTTTGCGTCAGCAGCGCCCTTACTGCCGCTCGTTTGAAGCGAACCGTGAGTGTCGCGAGATACCGTCCACCCCCAAATTTCTCGTTCGCTACGGCGTAGTCGCGAATCGTTTGTTGCACGGTCTTTTGATCGACCTCCGGAAGTTGGTCGTAATTGTCCCGCAAAGTTATTTTTTCGATAAGACCTTGGAGCGCTTCCTGCTGCGCTTTTTCAATCCCTTGCGATTTCGCCGTAAGCTCGTCGGCCGCCCGTTCGTCAACCGGAACGCCTTCTACTGTATAGAGATTTCGGACGTCGGCGATTGCTTGTGTCGCCCCTAGGACGAACCAAATAGCGGCAAAGACGCCAAGACGGCCCGAGAGGTTCCGCCGATCGGACATTGCAAACGCCTCCGGATGAAGTATTTTCGGCACATTGGTATATACTAGCTTCACCGAGAGGACGCCATAGTCACCCGGCCTCCGAAAACTCCAATGACATACCGTGGCGCCGGTGTCGACATCGACGCCGGAAACGCATTGGTTCAGGCGTTGAAACCGCTCGCCCGTTCCACCGCAAGACGCGGTGCTGATGCGGACCTGGGTGGATTCGGCGGCCTGTTCGACCTTCGCGCGGCCGGCTTCGAAGACCCGTTGCTCGTCGCCGCGACCGATGGTGTCGGCACAAAGCTGAAACTCGCTTTTGCAACGGACATCCACGATACGGTCGGGATCGATTTGGTCGCGATGTGCGTGAACGACCTCGTCGTCCAAGGGGCCGAGCCGCTCTTCTTTCTAGACTACTTGGCGACAGGAAAACTGGAAACGGATGTAGCGGCGACCGTTATATCGGGAATCGCAGACGGATGCCGTCAGGCCGGTTGCGCACTCATTGGTGGCGAGACAGCAGAAATGCCCGGCATGTACGGCGACGGGGAGTACGACCTTGCGGGCTTTACCGTCGGCGCCGTTGAAAGGAATGCCGTCATTGACGGCCAGACGATATCCGATGGCGATATCATCTTGGGGCTTTCGTCGAACGGGGTCCATTCCAACGGGTTTTCTTTAGTTCGTCGTGTTGTCGAGCGTGTCGGCGTTTCTTTCTCGAATCCGGCACCGTTCGACTCTCGTCAAACCCTTGGCGAAGCTCTATTGGCCCCGACCAAGATCTACGTAAAAACATGTCTGGCGGCGATTGCCGCCGGCGGCGTGCGCGGTATCGCACATATCACGGGTGGCGGATTGGTCGAGAACATTCCACGCGTCCTGCCGGATGGTATCGCTGCGGAGATCGGGAGAGATCGCTGGCCGGCTTTACCTGTATTCGATTGGATTGCAGAAGAAGGCGCGGTCCCGATCGACGAGATGGAACGGACGTTCAACATGGGGATTGGGATGGTGTTGATCGTCGAACCTGCCGCAGCAGGCAATGTTAAGGCTGTTCTGGCCGAGCAAGGCGAGCAAGTGTTCGAAATTGGCCGAACGGTGGCGCAAACCGGTTCTACGGCAATTCGAATGGAGAGTTAATTGGCTGGTGGTCGCTTGCAAGTCGCCGTTCTGATTTCCGGACGGGGTAGCAATTTGCAAGCACTTATCGATGCCTGCGCCAAAGCTGATTTTCCAGCGGAGATTGTCCGCGTCATATCGAACGAAGCCGACGCCGGTGGATTAGACAAAGCTGCGGAAGCGGGTATTCCGACAGCCGTTGTACCGCACCGGGACTATCCCGATCGCCCTGCCTTCGAAGCCGAGCTAGACAAAGAGATTCGCGCAGCGGGGACCGAACTCATCGCGCTCGCAGGGTTTATGCGCTTGCTCACAGAAGGATTTGTAGATGCCTGGCGGGATCGGCTCATCAATATCCATCCGTCGTTATTGCCGGCATTCAAGGGGCTTCACACCCACGAACGCGCGATCGACGCGGGCGTCCGCTTCAGCGGGTGTACCGTTCATTATGTCCGACCAGCCATGGATGAAGGCCCGATCATCGTTCAGGCCGCGGTTCCGATATTGGCGGATGACGATGCCGATTCGCTGGGAGGGCGCGTTCTTGCCCAGGAACACCTGATCTACCCACTGGCGCTGAGGCTGATCGGCGAAGGCAAAGTTCGTGTTGATGGTGAACGCGCCATCGTCGACGAAGTGACGGATCAGCCGACGGGTGCGACGATTAACCCCTCACCTCCGAAAGTCTGACGACTTGCGCGGAGGCGACGGAATGTATAGGTAAACTATAGTATTCAAGCTTTTGGGGAGCGGATCGGAAATGGTTCCGGAACTCGATTATTTAAAATCTAGCGACGAGCATCTGAAGACTTGGTCGCGGCTTTGCAAGCTATTCACTATCTCGACGATCTCGATCGCCATCTTGCTGCTGATCATGGCGGCGACCCTCGTATAGCGTCACACTGCAAGGCAGAAACGCATAAGGCGCACCATTCGGTGCGCCTTTTTTACGTCTTACTCGTTCCAGAGACGGAAACGCGGCCTAGCCGACGATCTCCATTCCCGCGAAGAAGTAGGAAATCTCCCAGGCCGCCGTCTCGGGCGCATCGGAACCGTGTGCCGAATTCGCCTCAACCGACTCGCCGAAATCTTTTCGGATTGTCCCTTCATCGGCATTCGCGGGGTTTGTTGCCCCCATGATTTCCCGATTCCGGGCAATCGCATCTTCGCCTTCCAAAACTTGGACGACGATCGGCCCCGACGACATAAAGTCGCATAGATCGCCGAAAAAGGCGCGCTCGTTGTGAACGTAATAAAACTGTTCAGCCTGCGCGCGCGTCAGATGAATGCGCTTTTGTGCAACGATGCGAAGTCCCGCTTCCTCGAACCGTGCATTGATCTGCCCGGTCAGGTTACGTCGCGTCGCATCCGGTTTAATAATCGATAGTGTTCTCTCGACCGCCATATTGGACAGCCTCCATACCCTTGCCACTCGTTTGAGGCGCCGGGTTATAGACGGCATCGACCCATACGGCAAGCAGTTCCTATGCGATGAATTTGCCACTGAATATCCTGACAAGGCCGTTGTCTCGTGATATTCACCCGACCCCATGTTGGCACTAAACGATCTTTCCATTCGAATCGGCGGCCGATTGCTGATCGAAGACGCATCCGTCCAGCTGCCCGAGCGCGGCCGTGTCGGACTGATCGGCCGGAACGGGACCGGCAAGTCGACCCTTCTTAAAGCGATCCTCGGCGAGGTTGCGGTTGAATCAGGTGAGATCAAACACCGCAGCAACGCTCGGATCGGAACCGTGGCGCAAGAAGCGCCCTCGGGCGCACAAACGCCGCTCGCTCACGTCCTCGCGGCAAATACGGAGCGCACAGCGCTTTTGGCCGAACTCGAGACGACGGAGGACGGCAATCGGGTCGCCGCTATCCACGAACG
>PAZH01000087.1 GCA_002716125.1 Rhodospirillaceae bacterium | reverse complement strand
GATTGAAGTACCGAACACGCTCGAAGCGAAGGCGCGCGGAAAACCGCTTCGTATGGAAGAACTGAACGATTTAATCGGCGCCGCAATGTATGAAATTAACGACCAACGTTTGAAGCGGCATTCGTATCGAATTGCGGCGATCGTTGACCAGATCGTACCGGCCTATCAGAAAACCGGGTAACACCGACAATCCAAAAGGAAGTCGTTCGTCTATCAGAAATTTCGAAGGAAATCTCTGACCGTCTTTCCGATTCGGATTTCGAACATGTCACGGATCTTTGCGAAACGCTGGATGCGGTGACGTCTTCAATTCGGCGCGACCCGAAAAACCCGGACCCGCGAGACGTCGATCTGTTGAAGGCTATCTCGGATGCGATCGTTGTGAGCTTCAATCCGGAGAAAGCCTCCGCGGAATTCGCAGCGGAAGTGACGCAGATGGTGCGCGAGAAGTACAATAAGCGTCTTGAAGAAGAACGCGCCGCTGGCGGGGCCGGCGACTAAATCTGCCTTTATCGGCGATCCAATTTATCCTTAAACCATCGTCGTCTGTGTTAGCGAGTCGAAGACGTCGCCGTCCGATGGCTTGCCGTGCGACAAGCCGTTGTACCAAAGCGCATAGAAGAGCAGCATCCAAGCGGCTTTTCCGGCGCGTTTGTTTGCACTGCGGAATACTTTTTCAACGCGATTGGGATGGCAAATTTCCACGATTGCAGGATGTGCTGCGACCAAGGGGCCCAGCTGGTCGCCTTTTCTTCTGATCCATTCCCCGACCGGGACGGTAAAGCCGCGTTTACGCTCGAAAGGTTGGGCTTCAGGCAAGACTCTTTCGAGCCATTGGCGTAAAAGCCATTTGCCGAGGCCCTTCTTTATTTTCATTTCGTCCGGCAGCGAAAAGGCGGCTTTTGCCACTTCGCGGTCAAGAAATGGTGTGCGTCCTTCGAGCCCATGCGTCATCAAGCAACGATCGAGTTTGGTGAGCAAATCATTCGGCAGCCAGTCGGCACAGTCCGTCGCCTGGGCAATTTGCAGGCGCGTGCGGTGCGGAAATGTTGCGGTTGCTTGGGCCGCATCAAGGGAATCTCGCCAACTTTTCGGCTCGGTACGCAATAAACCGAGACCGTCCAGAATGCCTTTCGAGCGCAGCGTCCGCCCGCCTTGCCACCAAGGCCGGAGTTGGCTCCGGTATCGCCCATATCCGGCAAAGAGCTCGTCGCCTCCTTCGCCGCAAAGGACGACCTTTAACTCCTGCGCCGCTTCGCGGGCGAGCTTCCATGTCGGCAAGATTGCGTAGTCCGCCGTGGGGTCGTCGACGGCGGCGGCAACTTGCGGCAAGAAACGCCAAAAATCATCTTCGCTGAACTCGACTTCTAAATGCTCGGCACCCACGCGCTTCGCGACTTTACGGGCGTGATCTCTCTCATCATGCACAGCGGCATTCGAGAAACCGACGGTGAACGCGCGGACCGGACGTTCGTTGAGCCGGGTCATGAGCGCTAAGATGGCTGACGAGTCGATACCGCCGGACAAAAATAACCCGTAAGGGACGTCCGAGCGTTGATGCAGCCGGACCGACTCTTCTAGTGTTCGATCCAAACGGTCCAAGGCTTCGCTGTGCGAAAGGTCATGGATCTCATCCTCGCGGTCCCGCGGCAGCATGTCGATTTGGCGACGCTCAACGATTCGTCCGCCGCGCACCACCAGTGTTTCGCCCGGAAGGACACGTCGGATTTTGGGAAATATCGTTTCGCGGCCGCAGGTGAATTGGAGCTGCAATAATTCTTCGCGGCGGCGTTCGTCCAATTCATCCGAGACAATATCGGCTGCCAGAAACGCGCGGGGCTCTGACGAGAAAGCGAAGAAGCCGTCCGCCTCGCAATAGTACAACGGTTTTATGCCGAACGGATCGCGGGAAAGCAGCAGGCAGTCCTTTGCGGCATCGTATATGGCAATGGCATACATGCCGCGGAGGTGTTCGGCATAACTGGAGCCGAGCTGGCGGTAGAGGTGCAGCGGAGGCTCGCAGTCGGAATGACTCGAAAACTTGATCTCTGGTAAATCCTCGCGAAGCTCGCGATAGTTATAGATCTCCGCATTTGCGACGAGCGCTGCACCGCCGGGCTCATGGATCGGTTGATCGCCCGTTTCGAGATCGATGATGGCGAGGCGGACCTGCGCCAATGCGACACCGCGGGCGATGTGGAGCCCTTCGCCGTCAGGTCCCCGATGGCCGATCGAAGCGATCATCCGATCGAGTCGCTCTCTGTCGGGCGCCGTCCCGTCCCGAGTCATTATGCCGGCAATGCCGCACATCAGCGGGTCACCTTCTCGAAGAATTCCTGGTATTGCCGAACGACTTCGGCTTCCGTGAATGCGGCTTCGTACGCGGTGAAGCCGCCGGTGACAAGATTTTCCGCGAATGAGGCATCAGACAATAAGCGATTGATTGCCTCAGCGAGCGTTTTGCTGTCGTCGATCGGGACGAGCAGGCCGGTTTCTTCGTGTTGAATAAGCGCCCGCGGTCCGGCCGATTCGGCTGCGACGACCGGCACGTTATGCGCCCATCCTTCAATCACGACATTGCCGAGAGGTTCGTGACGGGAGGGGCAGACCAAGATGTCGGCAGCCGCCAGTAATGCCGCGATGTCCTGTCGCCAGCCCAAAAAGCGGACGCGTTCTTCGACACCGCTTTGCACGGCTTGTTCCCGCAGCGACTGTTCGAGCGGGCCGTCGCCGGCGATCCAAAGAAACGCGTTCGGTATATTGCTCAACGCTTCGATGAGAACATCGAAAGCCTTATTTTCGTGCAGGCGGCCAAGTACCAAGAGCAGCGGCGCATCCATCGGTGTATCGAGTTGGCTTCGCTCGATGGCGTCCATGCGTTCGCCGTCGACGAAGTTCGGGATGTACCACGCACGATCTTCGGGCCAGCCCTGATCAATCAAGTATCGCTGAATATCGGCCGTGTTGCCGATCAGATGGTCGCAATGCCGGTAGTATTTAAGGTCGTAGTACCCACCGAGGCGTGCGACCAGGGTATGATCTCCAGCGGGACAAAATCGTGCTGCACGGCTCATCCATGCCAGGACGAGATCGGGCGCAAATTGATCAATCTCGCGTTTAATGGCCGGTTTCGTTGCGAAATCGAGGATGCCGCCAAAACGCGCCTCTGTCACCTCGATGCCGGCGTTTTCCAGCCGATATCGGCGTTCCGCGTGTTCTCGAATGACGAGCCGCTGGTCGACACCGGCGCGAGAGAACGCGGGCGCCAAGCGCATGAAGAATTCTTCCGCGCCGCCGACCGCCGCTCCGGCGATCACCTGGAGCAACTTTCTCACCGGTCCTCCAAGTTCGCTTTCAGGTAGGAGAGGATGGGATACAGTCCCGCGAACAGAGCGATCAGAAATCCGTATTTGCCTTCGCGATAGCCCTTGCGGCTGACATAGCATTTGTAAAATCGCGAAAAAATCCGGCGGATGTTTCGGGCAAAGCTGCCGGCATTGCCGTTCTCCCGTATGTCCGCGGCGCGCACGGTCGTATATCGATCGAGGCGCCGGATCATATCCGAAATGTTTTCGTCCACATAGTGGACCATCCTTTGCTCAAGCCGGCCTTCCGGCCCCGTCAGCTCAAGTCCCGGATGAATGCGCTCCAGTCCCCAACGCTTGTGGTTCTTGCGCGATAGTCGTGGTGCGGCACTCACGCCCCTGGCTGCACCCCAGCCATATCGCACCAGCGTTTCGCCCACATAATTGTCAAAGGGAATAAGGTAATAGTTGTGGTGGCTGGATTGGATCGCGCCGCGAATTTCATCCGCAAGTTCCGGCGTGACCCTTTCATCCGCGTCGACTTCGAGAATCCAATCGCCCGTACAGGTATCGAGGCCTGTGTTGCGGCGGTCGCCTTCGATATCCCACGACCCTTCGATGAGATTCTCGGTAAAGAGTGCTGCGATCGCATCGCTACCGTCGGTGCATTTGTCGAGAACCACGACCAATTCGTCTGCAAATGCCAAGCATTCGAGGCATTGCGCCAGTTGCTGTTCTTCATTATGCGCGACGACAAGGGCGCTTAGCTTCGGTGTATCATCAGCGGGCATTACTGGGATGTTCCAATTCTCTCGACGAGTTGTCTCGCCGCAGATTCTACCGCATCGACGGTTAATCCGCCCATCAAACTTCCCGTGGTGCGATGGTCGTATCCGGGGGCGCCGACGATTTCTTCATATGATTTCTTAGTGCGAACATAGCCGCATTTCGGCCCCCATGGCGCATAATGCTCCGTTCGGCTTGGGCCAAATAAGCCGAGGGTCGGAACCCCCAACGCCGCGGACATGTGCATTAAGCCGGAGTCGTTGCCGACAAAGAAGTTACAACGGCTCAAAAGGTGCGCGACGTCTGAAAGGTCGCCCACACCGACAAGATCGTCGTAGCTGTCCTTTGGGAGGTTGTCGAATAAGGCTTGCACTTGATCGCGCTCGGCTTCGGCAGCGAAGACAGCGATTCGGGCATTCGCAAAGAGCCCGGTTGGGGCGGATAGACGTCCGGCGAGTTCCGCAAACCGCTCGGCAGACCATTGTTTACCGATCCAATTTGCGGCTGGCGCGATGGCGATCTTTTGGCCGCCTTCCGTTTCATCTTCTGTCGAATTCTCAAGCCAGAGCGTCGGTGCAGGCGGGGTCGCGCCCAAACCAATCGTGGATGCAAGAAGTTCGACGCGATGCATTTCGCGTTTTGCTTTTGGGATGATGAAACGTTGACCGGCCATAAGGCAGTAGGCCAATGCGGAGCGCCTCAAGTCGACAATGATATCCCAACGACTTGCGACGCAGTCGCGCCATAGCGACAACCAATGCGCGCCGTAGCGCTTTTTCTCCATGACGATCAATCGATGTAAATTCGGTAGTGTGCGAAACAGGGATATCGCCGCGGGTCCGGCAGCAACAGTAATCTCTGCGGTCGGATATTTGGCCGCCAAGTGAGCGAGGATTCCGGTCGAAAGCACGGCGTCGCCAACTCGATTTGCCGTCACGAATAGGATGCGCATAGAGGGTTTGCCTTCCGTTTCGGTTATACGCAGCGCTCGCTCCGTTCACAAGCGACACCTTGCGGCGGAAAGGCCGAAGTCTTAAATGGTGCGTTAGACCAAAGGCAGGCTGTCGATGACCCAAAATTCTTATGTAGCTCTCGAAGACCGTGGATTGATCACCGTTGGCGGACCCGATCGCCGTGATTTTCTTCAAGGTTTGATCTCGAATGACATTGAGCAGGCCGGCCCTGGCCAAGCGATTTGGGCAGCGCTCCTGACAGCGCAAGGGAAGTATCTACACGACTTTTTCATCATTGAGATCGATGACGTGTTTTATATCGACTGCGAAGCCGCGCGGTTGATGGACCTTGGGCAGCGGCTCAGCCGATTTAAGCTTCGCGCCGAGATCGATTTAGGCATCGCGGAAGATTATGGCGTATGGGCGTTGTACGGAACCGATGCCGGCGCTGCGATGGGGTTGGACGTGCAACCTGGTCGGGGCACGGCATGGAACGACGGCGTTGTTTATTACGATCCGCGCACAACGGAGGTCGGTTGCCGCGCGATTTTGCCGAAAACCAGCGCGGTGGAAACGTTAGAAAGTGCCGATTTGGCTTCCGGACATCTTGCCGAATACGACAAGCAGCGAATCGCGCTCGGCGCGCCGGACGGCAGTCGAGATATGGTGATCGAGAAAGCGATCCTGCTCGAAAACAACTTCGATCCGTTGAACGGCGTTGATTGGGAAAAGGGATGTTATGTTGGCCAAGAGCTGACCGCTCGAACGAAATATCGAGGCCTGATCAAGAAACAGCTCATGCCGGTTGAATTCGACGGCGAAACGCCTTCCACCGGAACCCTGGTTTCCTTGGGTGGAAAAGATGCGGGTGAAATAAAGTCCGTGCAAGGCGATGTGGGACTCGCCTTGCTCCGTCTGGAAAAACTCGAAGAGGCCCGTGCCGGCGATCAGCCCCTGCTTGCGGATTCGACAAGGATCACACCGAAGATTCCGATTTGGGCTGCGAAAGCAGCGGATTCGTAATTTCTTAATTCACGCCATTGTCCAAATATTGGATCAGTAATAGTCCATTTACTGGGAATCTAATAGGCAGGGTTACCCTCATAAAACATGATTATTGTGGGGTTTGAATAGTATATTGTATTTAATGGCATAAAGAATACTAAATATAGATATACTGTTGAACCGTTTCTTTTCGGTTGTTGCGATAATTACTTAATGCTTCGCATTACTTAAAAAATTCTGCTATATATTAAGCGAAGCTTAGATATATTCTGGCTTAGAATTGTTGGGGAATTCGATAATCGCTTGCTTTGAGTCGGCGAGCGGGTAACGAGTGTCGTGTAACGGGCGTGTGTCGATACGCTTGCGTTATGCGATAGGATTAGGACGGATGACGGTATCGTACGAGCTATATACGCTTGTGAACGGTCGTTGGCAGATTCACGTGCGCTACGAAGAGAGCCGCCGCGAAGAAGCCATGACCGAAGCGCAAACGCTCGAGAAAGAGCCGCATATCGAGCGGGTACGCGTTGTCCGAGATCAGTACGACACCGTGACGAACGCGTCGCGAGAATCGACAATTTACGAGACGGTTCTCGGCGGCGATGCGGAGAAGAAACGCGGCGGCGGCGCACGAGGCCGGGTCGGATCCGCGGGTGCCGATGTTGATTTCAAGCGAAAGAAAAAGGGTGGCCCAAAGGGGCAGGTGAAGTCGCGCGCCCAACGCGAAGCCGCGAAAGCGGCGGCGAAGAAGGAGAAGCGGGCGCAAGAAATCGCCGCGCAACGGCCGTCGGAACCGAGCGCCATGGCAGCGGCGGCCTCCTCGGCCGCTGAGAGCGTGGGCGCGAGTGCCGCCACGACTGTAACGCGGGCGCGCCAGATGATTGGCCGGCGCCCGAATCAGCAACAAGTGGCGAGTGGTATGGTCCGTCTCGCGGTTGCCATCTCGGTGAGTACGCTGGTCTCGCTCGGCGTGGCGGTCGCGGTTTGGTATGGATTGGACGGCGTTCATAAGTCCGGGCTGTACGTTTTTCAGAGCCAAAACACCTTTATGGCGCTTGTTGTTGCCGCCTTTATTTTCGCGTTTGCCGGTACCTTTGTGCCGATGATCCGCAAGATTAAATTTTCAAATGTCGGTGCTGGTTCGCGCGTAGCGGCGCAACGTGAGTCTGCGGCGGTGGCACAAGAGCTTATCCAGCAGGTGCCTCAAATTCAGGTCGCGCCGACGATCGTTCCGGGTTTGCTTGAAGACGACGAAGACGACATCCAACCAAAACAAGAAGCGCAACCCGAGCCCGAGCAAAAGAAGCAAGAAATCGTCGAGCGGACGAAAGACGGTCCGCAGCATTTGCAGGATGCAAGCGGTTGGCTGCTGTCCTGTATGAATGCGGGTCTCAAAACAATTCCGGAGCAAATGAAGGGCCTGGATGCGTTCAATCGTTTTGGTTTGACGCTTTTCTTTGCCGGCGCCGGCGATTTCGTCGGAACGCGGTATCGGTGCGATCAAAAACAGCGCTCCGACATGTTGACGGAGCGGATGCAGTTGTTAGGGCACGACGAGAACACCGCATTCGCGTTCTGTGCCAATATCGACGAATACCTGATGCAGCCGAAGTACCTGAAGATGTACGATCTCGGCCGCACGGCGATGAAGAATTTCCTCGAGGACCAAGGCGCTGACTTGAAGCTGGAAGGTTCTCTGAAAGATTGGAACAAGCCGGCCGGTACGGCTGAAGAAGAAGCCGCTTCCGATTTCGTGGTCGTGTTGTTCACTGATATCGTCAATTCGACAGCGCAGACGCAAGAAATCGGCGATGAAGGCGCGATGGAGGTCGTCCGCGCGCACAACCAGATTATCCGCGAAGCCTTGACCATGTACCAAGGGACAGAGGTCAAACACATGGGTGACGGCATTATGGCTGTGTTCCAAAGCGTGCCGAATTCCGTCCAGGCGGCCATCCATATGCAGAACGGTATCGAAGCCTACTGCCAGACAACGACAGATCGCCAGTTCCGCTGCCGGATCGGTATCAATGCTGGCGAGCCGATCCGCGATGGGCAGGACTATTTCGGAACACCCGTCCAACTTGCGGCGCGTGTCATGTCGAAAGCGGAGTCCGATGAGATTGCGGTCTCGCACATCGTACAGACGATGTATCCCGGCAAGGATATCAGCTTCAAGAATGTCGGTAGTTTCGACTTGAAAGGCTTCGACGAGCCGATGGTGATCTACCATGTCATCTATGGTGGCGCGCAGGCTGCGGCTGCAGAGTAATATTGCCGACGGGGCGTGCGGCCCCATTTCCAATATGGTATAGGAATTCAAACGCGCTTCGACGCGAACGGAGCGCCTTATGTCACAGGAAATTCGTTCATAGGGGAACATCATGACTGGTTGCATGGTTGGTTGGGCGCACTCGAAATTCGGTAAACTCGAAGGCCAAGATGTGGAGGCTTTGATCGTTGAAGCGGCCACAAATGCGATGGCGGATGCCGGTGTCGGTCCGGACGATATCGACGCAATCTATCTAGGTTATTTCAACAACGGATTTGCCGATCAGGATTTCCCGTCATCGCTTGTCCTGCAAGCTGACGACCGGTTCCGCTTTAAGCCGGCAACGCGTGTCGAGAATGCCTGTGCAACGGGATCGGCTGCCATTCATCAGGGCCTCAACTTTCTCGAAGCCAAGCAAGGCAAGGTCGTCTTGGTGGTCGGCGTCGAAAAGATGACGGATACGCCGGGCGCGGATATCGGCGGTATCTTGATGAAGGCGAGCTACCTGAAGGAAGACTCCGAGATCGAAGGCGGCTTCGCCGGTGTCTTTGGGCAGATCGCGCAGCAGTACTATCAGAAATACGGCGACCAGACGGACGCGCTTGCGAAGATCGCCGCGAAGAACCACAAGAACGGCGTCGGTAATCCATGGGCGCAGCTGCGCAAGGATTTGGGGTACGAGTTCTGCCGCGACGTCTCTGAGAAGAACCCGATTGTCGCCGGTCCACTAAAGCGAACGGACTGTTCGCTGGTCTCGGACGGCGCGGCCGCGGTCGTCCTTGCCGATATGGAAACCGCGTTAACGATGAAGAAGGCGGTCGTTTTTCGCTCGCGCAGTCACGTAAACGATTATTTGCCGATGGGACGCCGCGATATGTCACAACTCGAAGGTTGTGCCAATGCGTGGGCCAATGCCTTGTCCGACGGGAAGCTGACACTCGACGACCTTAGCATGGTGGAGACACACGATTGCTTCACCATGGCCGAACTCATGGAATATGAAGCGATGGGTCTGACCAAACCGGGTGAAGGGGCGCGTGCCTTGGAAGAAGGGTGGACGGAGAAAGACGGTAAGTTGCCGGTTAATCCGTCAGGCGGTCTGAAATCGAAAGGTCACCCGATCGGCGCGACCGGCGTTTCGATGCATGTTCTAGCCGCCATGCAACTCCGTGGTGAGGCAGGCGACATGCAGGTCGATGGCGCAAATCTTGTCGGTACCTTCAACATGGGCGGTGCCGGCGTAGCCAACTATGTCAGCATTCTCGAAGGTCTGAAATAAGGTGGGCACGGCCCAATAAATTTTCGATCGCTGCCGACAGTAGGGTTGCTTACTTTCGGCGGCGATTTTCATTAACGGGTGAGATATCTCATGGCGGATAATTTCAAAGCGCTGGTCCTAAGCCAGGCCGATGACAAAATCGAAAACCAAGTCACGGAACTGAGCGTTGACGATTTGCCGGAGGGCGACGTTCTGGTTCGGGTCGAATATTCGGACGTCAATTATAAGGACGGCATGGTTGTCAACGGCATTGGCGGACTGGTTCGGAATTATCCGCACGTACCGGGCATTGATTTCGCCGGGGTTGTCGAAGAATCCTCGCACGCCCGCTTTAAGGTCGGGGATAAGGTCGTTCTGACCGGTTGGCGTGTCGGTGAAGTTCACTGGGGAGGCTATGCGCAAAAAGCGCGAGTGAATGGCGATTGGCTCGTTGCCTTGCCGGACGGGCTCTCGACCCGTCAAGCGATGGCTGTTGGCACCGCCGGTCTGACATCCATGCTGTGCGTCAAAGCGCTCGAAGATCACGGAATTACGCCTGCCGCCGGCCCGGTTCTCGTTACCGGTGCGGCGGGCGGCGTCGGGTCGGTCGCGGTCGCAATTCTGGCGCGTCTTGGATACAGCGTCGGTGCGTCGACGGGACGGGAAGCATTGCATGACTATTTGAAGTCACTTGGCGCTTCCGAGATTGTTCCGCGAGCCGATCTATCGGAGCCGAACAAACGGCCACTCGAAAGCGAGACATGGGCAGGTGCCGTCGATACGGTCGGGTCCACAACCCTCGCCCGCGTTTTGGCTCAGGTAAAATACGGCGGTTCGGTTGCGGCTTGCGGCCTGGCAGCAGGACCGAAATTGGAGACGACCGTCATTCCCTTCTTGTTACGAGGCGTTAATCTGCTCGGCATCGATTCGGTCATGCAGCCCTACGAGAACCGGGTGGCCGTGTGGAATCGTATCGCGAGCGATCTGCCGCACGACAAGTTGGAGGAGATGACGGAAGTAATCGGCCTCGACGATGTTGCGAAAGCGGCCTCGGATATCTTGGCAGGACAAGTGCGCGGCCGCCTCGTCGTCGAGCTTTAAGTCTCTTCGCCCTCCGGCACCGTGGGGTAAACGTTTGCGCCGTAGGACTCGCGATATCCGGCGATCTCGCGAGGCGGCGGTTTCGCATGTGACAGTCTTTGGCTGGTATAGCTCCCGCTCATTTGGCGCGAAAGTCGAACTGCCGCTTCCCCTTGCTTGATCAGGGCGGCGATTCCATTCAGGACCGGCGTGCCGTCGTCTAATTGATCGATTCCGCTGTCCGCCAGGAGCGCAACGACGACACCACCAGCCGCCAATATAACTTCCGCTCCGTCGCGGCTCGCGGCCTCGCCGGCTGCTTTGAAACGATGGAAGAGTTCGTCCCGGTTCGAGATGTCCCGACAGGCCGTCTCCAAGTCGAATATCTGCGGAAAATCCATAGGGTACATACCGGTCAATCGGCGTTCCGCATCGGCGTGCTGGATCACATCGTCGAGCCGGGGTCGATACTTTTCGTTAATGGTAACGAGACCGAATTGCTCGCCCATCGTCCGCATCACATTGATCGAAGTCTCTCCGAGCCCGAGTACGGGGAATTCCGCGATTTCGCGCGCCTCTAACAGGCCTGGGTTTCCAATATTGCCAATGAGAAACGCGTCGAAACCCTCTTCGATGGCGCGATGCACATTTTCGAGGATTTCGACCGTTTGCAGAAAAGCGAGATAGCGATATTGATCACCCGTGCCGCCTTGTCGTTCGATGCCGTGAATTTCGACCTCCGTATCCGGATCCTTAGCGCGGTCGATGACACGGCGCAGAACGTCGTTATAGGCCGGAAAACGACCGTTGCGGGTAACGCTTTGGTACCAGATTCTCATCGGGATCGAGACCGGCTATCCGTTTAAGACCCGGACCGGATCGCCGTCGAGAAAGGCCGCAATATCCTCTGCCGCATCGCTATACATCTTCGAGATATTGTCGGTCGCGACATATCCCATATGCGGTGTTAGCAGAACGTTGTCGAGGGTACGGAAGGGGCTGTCGGTGGGAAGCGGTTCGACTGAATATACGTCGATGCCGGCACCTGCAATTTGGCGATCTTGCAAGGCCTTCAATAAGGCGTCTTCGTCGACGATTGGGCCACGCGAGGTGTTGACCAGGTATGCTGAGGACTTCATGCGCGCGAGATCGGCCGCTCCGATCAGACCCCGGCTTCGGTCGCTCAAGATCAGATGGATTGAGATATAGTCGGACTGCGACATCAGGGTGTCCTTATCGACGCGTCTCACGCCGACTTCCGCCGCCCGCTCGTCCGTCAGGTTTTGGCTCCAGGCGATTACATCCATTCCGAACGCGAGGCCGACCTTGGCAACCGCACTGCCAAGTTTTCCGAGGCCGAGCACACCGAGCGTTTTGCCGCCGAGATCGCCGTTTAATTTCGTCTGCCAACGACCGGCCTTCATCCCGCTATCGTGGGCCGGTATTTGGCAGGCGAGACCGAGAAGAATGGCCCACGCCAACTCCGCCGTCGGTTGGCCGGCGGCACCTGTGCCGCAGACCGTGACGCCTTGCGCCTTTGCAGCTTCCATATCGAAAGACAGATTTTGCATGCCCGTCGTGATGAGTAATTTCAGTTTCGGTAGGCGTTTCAGGAGATCGGCGGGGAAGGGTGTTCGCTCCCGCATACCAACAATGATCTCAAAATCAGCAAGCTTTTCAGCTGCTTCGTCTTGGTCGGCAAATGGCTGATCAAAGACGGAAAGGTCAGCTTTACCGTCAAGGCCACTCCAATCGCCAAGTTCGAGGGCAACATTTAGATAATCGTCAAGGATTGCGACACGCATTTCATTTTTCCTGTAGAACTCATTTTGAGTGATTTATTGGCACTTTATATGCATGGTTTCCGGAGCGCACGGGGATTTCGGGTAGGGATGCGATTGGTGGCCCAAATTTCGGCCGTCTGGAGTAAATTGCATGAAGCGATCTATATCGGTAGCGGTTCTCGCGGTTTCGTTGACGCTGGCGGGTTGCGGTAGCTTGGACATGATCTTTCAAGATCACTATTCTGAATATGAACCAACCGAAACGCAGGTTTTGAAGAGACCATGGTTCACGCGCGACAATCCGACGAAATTGGAGCCGGTCTACTGTTACAAGACATTGATCAAACACGAATGCTTCGATCAAGCGCGGCCCGGGGACGAGCGCCCGGCAGTTTGGACCTATCGAGGCGTAAAACAGTAAAAATCTGCAGCGCCGTACTCTTCCTATCGGCACTGGTCTTTCTTTCGTTAACGTCCGAACGCGTTGGTGCGGCAGAGGCAAAGCTTCCGGGCGACTACCTACCTGCCTATGTTTCGGCGGCTGAGAACGGGGATGCTAAATCGCAGTATCGATTAGGCCTTCGCTTTGAGCGAGGCGTTGACGGCGCGCCGGATTATGCGCGCGCGGCGGATTGGTACAGAAAAGCCGCCCGCCAAGGGATGCGAAGAGCGGCGTTCCGACTAGGGCTGCTCTACCAGGATGGCAGAGGTATTGGGCAAGATCATAAGCTTGCGGTCCGTTGGTATCGTGACGCCGCCGAAGCGGGCTTGCCCGAAGCGCAGTTCAATCTGGGTTATCTTTATGAACGGGGACTGGGTTTAAAAGCGGACGGGGTGCAAGCCGCGGTTTGGTATCGCCGCGCCGCGATTCAAGGTGAGGTGCAAGCATATCGAAGCCTCGGGATGCTGTATGCGATCGGTCGTTTGGTTCCGCGTGACGATGCGAAGGCCCTATTTTGGCTGTCTCTTGTAAAGGACAAAGACGCCGAGGGTTTGGAAGCGATAACAACACTGATCCGTACACGTGGCGGACCAGATGCTGAACGCAAAGCTGCGGTGTTGCGCGACGACTGGGACGCACAGCGTTAACGAAGTTCAAGATTTACGAAGAGACGTTAGACTTGTACGTAGACCGAAATGCCGCGATCAGCTGCGGTGCTGCCCGTTCCGCCAATTTGAGAAAACGAAGATTGCCCCGCTTCCAAACTCTGCTGTGCGGCCTGCGCGGCTTGCGACCCTTGATTTTCCCGTGCGATGTCTTCATCGCTCCGGATGGATTGAGCCTGAAAGGATGTCTGCGGCGAGACCAAGCCCAAGTTTGCTTCGGATAGCCGCTGCAGATCATTCGTTTCCGCCGCCTCGACATCTTCTCCGGAAATGACCCGGAAGGGGCTGCCGGTTACGGGATCGGGACCGAACTTTGCCGTGACCGCGATCTCTCTGCGGAGGGCCGAACTGACCCGTACCGAACTTGTATCGTCTGCATCGACGCGCGTGCCCGCTGGCCGACCGGCAGAAGCCGCAGCCGCAGTGAAAATCGCTGGATTTGATACTGACGCTACCATAACCGCATATTATCATGTGGCTTTCCGAATTTTTCAAGAGAAATGAGTCTCTTGATTGTATGGCGGGGCGGACCTCGATTCAGCCTGGAATACGGTCAAATCCCGGTGGTATACTGAATGCCAGTGAGCTCGCGCATGGGGCGGCCTTGCCGAAAAGCGGTTATTCACCTTAAATTTCTGTGAATTTTCCGGATTTCGGCTCGCCTATCGGCCATGTCGCGGATAGCTTGTTGGCGGTATCTAAATCGCCGATTGGCGAAAACGATCAAAAAGAGCAAATTCCGCCGCGATGCCGGCTGGAACGTATTGGGGAGGATACAGAGATGGTAAAGAGCGATATCGAAATCGCCCGCGAAGCGGATATGAAACCAATCGCGGAAATCGGCGCGAAACTTGGAATTCCGGAAGACTCCCTTCTGCATTACGGCCCGACAAAGGCAAAAATCTCTTTCGACTATATCAACTCGCTGCAGGACAAGCCGGACGGAAAGCTTGTGCTCGTCACGGCGATTACGCCAACACCGGCCGGCGAGGGTAAGACGACGATGACGGTCGGCTTGGGCGACGGTCTGAACAGAATTGGCAAGAAAGCGGCGATTTGCTTGCGTGAACCGAGCCTCGGTCCCTGTTTCGGAATGAAAGGTGGAGCGGCTGGTGGCGGTTACGCGCAGGTCGTGCCCATGGAAGACATCAACCTTCATTTCACGGGCGATATGCATGCGATCGGTGTCGCGCACAATCTACTGTCCGCGATGCTCGACAATCATATCTATTGGGGGAATGGCGAGGAACTCGATGCGCGGCGGGTGCAATGGCGCCGTGTTGTCGATATGAACGATCGGGCGCTGCGTGACGTCGTGGCGTCGCTCGGCGGCGTCGCGAATGGATTCCCGCGGCAGACCGGCTTTGATATTACCGTCGCCTCGGAAATCATGGCGATTTTCTGTTTGGCCACTGACCTTCAAGACTTGAACCGGCGGCTCGCAAATATCGTCGTCGGCTTTACCCGCGAACGGAAACCGGTCAAAGCGGGATCCTTAAAGGCAGACGGTTCGATGACGGCCCTGCTGAAGGACGCCTTGGCGCCTAATCTCGTGCAAACGTTGGAAAACAACCCGGCGATTGTACATGGCGGTCCCTTCGCCAATATCGCACATGGTTGTAATACGGCGGTAGCAACGAAGACGATGCTCAAGATGGCCGATATCGTCGTTACGGAAGCCGGTTTCGGTGCCGATCTTGGTGCGGAGAAATTCTTCGATATCAAATGCCGAAAGGCGGGCCTCAACCCGGAAGCGGCTGTCATCGTTGCAACGGTGCGCGCCTTGAAGATGCACGGCGGTGTCGCACGGGACGATCTAGGCACGGAAAACTTGGAGGCGCTGAAGGAGGGTCTTGCGAACCTAGATCAGCATATTGCGAACATTAAGAAGTTTGGAGTACCGCCGGTCGTTGGAATCAACCGCTTCCACGCGGATACCGATGCCGAATTGGAAATGGTGAAGAAGCACTGCGAAGCGCAGGGCGTACCCGCTTATATCTGCACGCACTGGGCGGACGGCGGTGCCGGGACGGAAGAGATCGCCCGCAAGGTGGTCGAAGTGCTCGAGACCGGCGACGCGAATTTCAAGCCGCTTTACCCGGACGAAATGCCGCTTTGGGAGAAGATCGAAACGGTTGCGAAGGAAATCTATCGTGCGGATGGTGCGACCGCCGAAGCGCGTGTGATGAACCAGATCAAAGATTTCGAGGATGCGGGCTTCGGTAATTTCCCCGTCTGCATGGCGAAAACGCAGTATAGCTTCTCGGCGGACGCAACGCTTCGGGGTGCGCCGAGAGGGTTTACGGTTCCGATCCGTGAAGTTCGACTGTCGGCCGGTGCCGAGTTCATTGTCGCTATTGCCGGTGACATCATGACGATGCCGGGACTGCCACGGACGCCGGCGGCGCACAGTATCTTCGTCAACGACGATGGCCAGATCGAAGGGTTGTTCTAGCCGGTCGGAGAAACCGCCGCCGTAAGGGGGGAGCGCTGTTCGTGTCGGATCATCATCCCATCGAACTGATCGCACCGGATATATCGGCCTATCGGGCCGGCAATACCGGTATCGACTATGTGACGACGTTCAACAGCGGAATTGCTGGCCCTCATGTCATGGTTTCCGCCGTGACGCACGGCAATGAGCTTTGCGGAGCGATCACGCTCGACTTCTTATTTAAGCAGGATATCAGGCCGAAATCGGGCAAGCTGAGTTTTGCCTTCAACAATTACCGCGCTTTCTTGAATTTCGACCCGGAGCATCCGTTGCTTTCTCGCTTTGTCGACGAGGATTTCAATCGACTGTGGTCGCCGGAAGTCCTGGACGGCGAAAGAACGAGTGCGGAGCTCGAACGTGCTCGTGAGCTACGCCCCTTCGTCGAAACAGTCGACTATCTGCTCGATATACATTCGATGCAGACAAGTGTAGCGCCCCTGATGTTGGCTGGTCCTCTGGAAAAAGGGCGCAATTTCGCAGAACAGCTCGGTTCTCCGGTCCATGTCGTCTCCGACGAAGGACACGCCGCCGGCCGCCGGTTGCGCGACTACGGCGAATTTCGGGATCCCGGTAGTATCAAGAATGCGCTGCTCGTCGAATGCGGTCAGCATTGGGAAGCCGCAAGCGCTGACGTGTCGCTGCAAACAGCGCTCCGTTTCCTGCGTGCTTGCGACTGTGTCGAAGACTCGGATATTGCCGAGCATATTGTCGCCGATGACCGGCCGCAGAAGTTCATCGAAGTTGTCGATGTGGTTACGATCAAGACGCCTGCGTTTCGTTTCGTCGAAGCGTACCAGGGATTGGAAGTTATTCCGAAAGCGGGCACTGTGCTCGGCTATGATCAGGATGAAGAGATCACAACCCCCTGCGACGACTGCGTATTGATCATGCCGTCCCGGCATTTATTCCCCGGGCATACAGCCGTCCGGTTGGGGCGCTTTTTATCCCGCGCTTCGTAAGCGTATGACGGCATTTTGACGATTGCTTTAGCGGCTCGAAGCGCCGAGCGCTTAACCGGCTGGGTGTACAAACGCCCGTGTTTGATACCTATATGTGCTCAAGAGGAGTACATCTTATGCCCTTCTTTCTGACAGAGTTGTCGATCTTCGTAATCGTTCTGCTGCTGCTGGTCGTGCTTGCCATCTTCATGGGGGTGAAGCAGGTGCCGCAAGGAATGGAATTCACAGTTGAGCGGTTTGGAAAATATACGAAGACGTTACGACCGGGTTTAAACCTGATTGTTCCGTTCGTTGACCGGATCGGCGCCAAAGTAAACATGCGCGAGCAAGTGTTGGACGTTCAACAACAAGAGGTCATTACGAAAGACAACGCCCAAGTGACGGCGGACGGTGTCGTATTCTTCCAAGTTTTGGATGCAGCGAAGGCGTCTTACGAAGTGAACGATCTTCAGCGCGCGATCTTAAACCTGACTATGACCAATATTCGGACCGTGATGGGGTCAATGGATTTGGACATGGTGCTGTCCGAGCGCGACCGCATCAATGCGAACCTACTCGGCGTCGTCGATGATGCGACGGACCCGTGGGGCGTAAAAGTGACGCGTATCGAGATCAAAGATATCGCGCCGCCAGCAGACTTGGTTCAAGCCATGGCGCGGCAAATGAAGGCGGAACGGGAAAAGCGCGCCGTCATTCTCGAGGCGGAAGGCGATCGTCAGTCTGAAATTTTGCGGGCGGAAGGCGAGAAGCAATCGGCAATCCTGGAAGCGGAAGGCCGAAAGGAAGCCGCGTTCCGGGACGCCGAAGCGCGCGAGCGTGAAGCGGAGGCCGAGGCGAAAGCGACAGCCATGCTTTCCACCGCAGTCGGCGAGGGCAATGTGAATGCCTTGAATTATTTTGTTGCACAGAAATATGTTGAAGCGTTCGGTGGGTTTGCGAAATCTGCGAATGAGAAACTCATCTTCATGCCGATGGAGGCATCGTCTTTGGTCAGCGCAATCGGCGGTATTTCGGAATTGGTAAAAGACTCTATGAAAAGCGGTAGCGAAAACCCAGGCCCCGAAACCCCGTCCGCGCCGCGTACCGGACCTTGGGAATCGAGTAGCTAGGCGATGGATATCGATTTTCAGTTCGCGGACGATATCCGTTTCTGGCATTGGTGGATCGTCGCGTTGGTTCTGCTCGGCTTAGAAATCGTCGTATCCGGGACGTTTTTCGTTTGGATGGGCGTCGCAGCCGGTATCGTCGGCCTGTTGTTGCTGTTCGCGCCGGAATTCGCTTGGGAGCATCAGATCCTTGTCTTTGCCATTCTTTCCGTCATGACCCTGGTCGGTTGGCGGCAGTGGTTGAAGAGGCACCCAACGGAAACGTCCGATCCCACATTGAATGTGCGCGGGGCTCAATATGAAGGTCGTATCCTTACGGTTGCCGAGCCCGTTGTGGACGGCGTTGGAAAGGCGAAAGTGGGTGATAGTCTTTGGCGAATATCCTGTGACGAGACGCTCAACCTGGCGGAGGGCGCGCGCGTCCGTGTGGTTGGTGTCGAAGGGGCGACGCTGACAGTTGAACCTGTAAAAGATTGATAGGTGCGATATACCGCTAAACGATCGCGTCCAGAATTCCCCAAATTTTATCCATCCATGCGGCATGCTCCGGTTTCATAAGGCAGGAGCGTAGGCAAGTGGCGGATGTCGTGTCGAATTCGACGTCGGGCCAGTTTGGAGCGAGTAAACTTTCCGGCAGCTCGACGAGCGCAAGATGAAGGTTTTGTCCGGCCGCATCGTCGAACAATTTCTGCGATAAGGCGGAGACCGCCGACGCTTTCGACGCGTTGGGAGCCCAGAGCACGATGTCGAGTTCGGGTTGGATGATCGTCAGAAATCGATCGTCTAAACTCAACCGCGCATGCAGATCACACGCGGCATCGCGGCATAATGCTATGTCACGCGCGAATTCGCCGTCAGCGGTCAACGGCAAGAGTCGTTGTGTTGCCCAGAGTGCGACCGCAGCCGCTCCGGCACGCGAACATTCCAAGCTGATTTCGCCGAGATGCAAATCGGCGGAAGTGAAATACGTATAGGGGGAGTCGTGTTTATAGAAGGCGCCCGCGGCAGGATCTTTGAATAAGATGCATCCACAGCCGTAAGGTTGCAGGCCGTGCTTGTGCGGATCGACGACCACGGAATCCGCTGCTGGAATGCAGTCGAAGCTCCTTCGCGTGTTTGGGTTTAAATTATCGGCAAGTGTGAAATAGCCGCCGTAGGCGGCGTCCACGTGCACCCGGCAATCATATGTATTGGCGAGGTTGATGATTTCTTCCAGCGAATCCGTCGTGCCGATCCCCGTCGTACCCATCGTTGCAACGACGGTGCCGATGTCTCCCACTGAAAGCATGTCCTTGAGGGCGGACATATCCATCCGGCCGCTTGCGTCGGAGGGTACCGGTGCAAAGGGAACCTGTAGGACTTCGCTGATCCGGCCATGCGTGTAGTGCGCTTGGTCGGAGGCAACGATCTTCTTGCCTGGATGAACGCGCGCCGCGACCCAAAGCGCTTCCATGTTGGCCATGGTGCCGCCGCCGCAAAGATGTCCCAAGTGCTGTTTCCAGCCAAACATGGCGGCGAGCTCCGCGACGGCTTCCCGTTCCATCATCGAGCTTGCTCGTCCGCCATCCATCGCATGATTATTTGGATTGACGAATTGCGCCATTGCATAGGCTAAGCGCGCAACTGGATGCGGCGGTTTGAGCATCTGCCCGGCATAGAGCGGATGTTGGTAGGGGTAATTGTCCTGCATGCGTTCGGCGGCTGCCGTCAGAACAGGCCGAAGCGCGGCAATATCTGGTGCCGGTTGGTAGTCCGGTAGGTCCGTGAAACCGCCCTCCAATACCTCAAGCATTTCGCTCAACAGCGCGAGCGATTTGTGATCGAAGCTCATGCTTTGGGCGCCGAAGAGAGCGACACCCCGCCATCGACAACCAATTCGGCGCCAGTGATGTATTTTGCTTCGTCAGAGGCCAAAAAGAGAGCCGCATTCGCGACATCCCATGCATCGCCCATATGACCCATCGGGCACTGGGCATCGCGTAAGCGAACCATCTCGTCAACGTCGCCGTCCGCATACGCATCTGCGAGGCCGACTTCAACCATTGGCGTCCGCATCAGACCCGGCAGGATCGCATTACAACGGATGTGTTTCGGAGCGTATTGGTAGGCGATGGTTTTGGTTAATTGGATGATAGCGGCTTTAGTCGTTGAATAGGAAAGATAAGGCACACCCATCCAGCGGATTCCCACGATTGAGGAGATGTTGACGATGGCACCCTTGCCCTGCGCCTCCATCTCAGGGATCGCGTGTTTGCAGGTCAGGAACATGCTCTTCACGTTTACCGCGTTGACCTTGTCCCAGTCTTCCTCGGTGTGATCCACCGGGCCGCCCATACCCAAGATGCCCACGTTGTTGTGGAGAATATCAACGGCGCCGAACTCTTTCTTACAGGTCTCGACCATCGATTTGACTTGTGCGCTATCGGTCACGTCGCATTCGAATGCAACCGCGCGGTTGCCTTCGCCAGTTATGATTTCGGCGGTTTCTTGCGCCGCAGCCAAATTGATGTCGGCACAGAGGACCTGGGCGCCTTCGCGCGCGAAGAGAGCCGCTGCCGCCTTGCCGTTGCCCCAACCGGGGCCGATAGAACCGGCACCTGTGACGATCGCAGCGCACCCTTCAAGCCGTCCTGCCATTTACCCGGCCTCCCTTTCGTCGATCTCCCGCAGTTCCGTCTTCAGCACCTTGCCGTAATTGTTCTTCGGCAAACTCTCGACGTATTTATAATCCTTGGGTCGTTTAAATCGCGCCACATGCTCGAGGCAAAGTGCATCGAGCGAAGCCGGTTTGGCTTCTGTTGCGTCGGATGCAACGACATAAGCGACGACGACTTCGCCCCATTCCGGATCCGGCCGGCCGATGACGGAGACTTCTTCGACGCTGGGATGACGCAACAGGACTTCTTCAATCTCGCGGGGATAGATGTTCGTACCGCCACTGATGATCATGTCCTTCGAGCGGTCCTTCAGCGTGAGGAAGCCATCTTCGTCAAAACTCCCGACGTCGCCCGTATGCAGCCAGCCGCCGTGGAGGGCCGCTTCGGTGGCGTCCGGATTCTGCCAATAGCCCTTCATCACGATGTCACCCTTCACCAGGATTTCACCTATCTCGCCGGGTGGGAGCGTGACGTCATCTTCGTCGGCCGTGCGAACCAGAAGACCGCTCATCGAACGTCCGACCGAGCCAAGCCGTTCGAGATAACGCGGATGATCCTTCATTGCGTGAAAGTCCTGATTCAGCGAGGTAATCGTCATCGGTGATTCACCCTGACCGTAAAGCTGGGTGAACTTATTTCCGAAGCGATCCATCGCTTGCAGGATATCCTCGACATACATCGGCCCGCCGCCATACATCACCGTCTTTAAGTTCGATGTGTCGCTATCGATAGGCGACATAAGCAATCGCTTCACCATGGTTGGCGCGGCAAAAAAACTTAAGTTCGGCCACGCCTTGATGAGCTCGAAAATCTCCGCGGGCTCGAAGCCACCGCTTTCAGGGATGACCTGGCAGGAGCCTTTCATGATATGGGCGAGGCCATAGAGACCTGACCCGTGACTGATGGGGGCGGCGTGTAGTTTGGCGCTCCAAGGCGCATAGGGGTCGACGTCACTGATATAGCACCATGAACAGATCGCAAGGTTCCGATGTGACAGCATCGCACCCTTCGGGCGCCCCGTTGTACCGCTGGTATAGAAGAGCCATGCGAGGTCGTCCGCATTCGTTTCCACCATTGGGATCGCATCGGCCTCGAGGAGGGCGGCATGGTCCTTGTCGCCAATGACGATCAACCGCTCTAAACCATCAATATCCGTATTGCGGATTTCATCGGCGAGATCGGCCGTCGCAATACATACCTTCGATCCGCTGTTCTCGATGATGTACTTGAATTCGCTTGGATGGAGCTTCGCGTTGATCGGCACCGCCGCGAGACCGCCGTGCCAAGCGCCGAACATACATTCCATATACTCGACGCAGTTCTTCATCAGGAGCGCCAATCGGTCCCCTTGCTGCATGCCGAGGCCATTCCGTAGGCCGCCCGCGATCCGCGAGACACGATCCGCCATTTCGGCATAATTGTGCACGACTTTATTGCCGTAAGCGGTGGCCGGCATGTCGCCCGCGCTATGTCCGTTTCGCTGGACCCACATTGCTAGATTCACGGCTTTTCCTCGCGCTGGTTTGGTCGTTTCTCTGATTTGAGCGGAGTCTGTCAATCGGCAAGGCTTCGGGCAAACCTTTTGGCGGGAAATGAGTGACGCGTCCGAGCAGAAGGCTTACTTTGGCACGTGATCTTCCTGTGAAAGCCCTGTCGTGTCTCCAAGCCAAAATGCTCCGATTTTCAACGCGCCCGATGCCGTAAAGTGGATTTGCGGAGTCACGCTCTTGGCGCATGTCGGACGCGTGTTCCTGGATCAGGAACAAAGCATCGCGTTGCTGGTGGACTTGGCATTTATTTCTGTTCGCTACAGCCAGGCATTCTTCGACAGTGTCGGCGTGCAATGGCAGACCGTAACATCGCCGGTCACCTACATGTTGGTGCATGGTGACTTCACACATTTGTTGGTGAACGTATTGATGTTTCTCGCGTTCGGCTCCGCCGTCGGACGACGGATGGGAAAGCGCCAATTGATTCTTTTTTACGTGCTGTCCGGCGTGGCCGGTGCGGCTTTCTTTGCGTTCCTGAACGCGGAATCTTTCGCGCCCTTGATCGGTGCATCTGGTGCAGTGGCCGGGATGGTGGGCGCCGTTTGCTTTTATAGTTTCGCACCCTCAGATCCCTCGAACCCGATGCCGTTTCAATCGCGGAAATCGACATTTGGGTTCATCGCGATGTGGGTGTTTTTGAATTTTGTCCTTGGGGCGCTACCGCCTGAGATCGTCGGATTAAAAGGCGGTGCGATCGCTTGGGAAACGCATCTCGGCGGTTTCATATTCGGATTGCTCGCGGCGAAATCTTTTGACGGACGCGGATTGCCGCCGAATCCGTTTGAATTCCGGCCGCCGACACTTACATAGCAATTGCACCCGCGAGACTTTAGGAGGGCGAGATGGCCGATACCACGCAAGCATTGATTTCACGGGTCTCCGTACCCCCGCGCCTTTTAGGTGACCCTGCACCGAGCGGCGCCGATCTGGACGATATCATGGCGGCCGCGATGAGCGCCCCTGATCATGGCGCGTTGACACCATGGCGATTTATTACGATTCAAGGCGATGCGCGTGCGAAATTGGGCGACGTTTTTGTCGATGCCCTCAAGAAACGCGATCCGGATGCCGATGAAGCGGCAATCGAGAAAGAACGAAACCGGCCGATGCGTTCGCCGATGATCGTCGTCGCGGTGGCGAAGATCGACGATACGGTGGCCAATGTGCCGCCGGTAGAGCAGTCCGTGGCGACAGGTATTGCCGCTTACAACATGATCCTGGCGGCACAAGACAAAGGCTACGGCGGCATTTTATTAACCGGTAAGAACGCACAGGATTTGAACGTCAAGGCGGCGCTCGGTCTGGAGCCGACGGATGAGATCGTCTCCTTTGTCTATCTTGGCACGCCGATCAAGCAAGTCAGCGATAAGCGCCGGCCCAACGCGTCCGAGTTTATGTCCGAGTGGACAGGCTAGATCAGCAAGTCACCGGCCGGCGTGTATTCCAGCCCGAGTGCCGTCGCGACGGCCTCATAAGTGACTTTGCCAGCGTGCACGTTTAATCCGGCAAGGAAGTGCGGATCGTCACCGAGTGCCGATTTCCATCCCTGATCTGCCAATCGTAACGTATACGGCAAAGTGGCGTTGTTCAGTGCGTAGGTCGACGTCTGTGCGACAGCGCCCGGCATATTCGTAACGCAATAATGGACGACCCCGTGTTTTGTGTAGATGGGATCATCGTGACTGGTTGGGCGGGAGGTCTCGAAACAGCCGCCTTGATCGATCGCAATGTCGACGACGACCGATCCCGGGCGCATAGCCTTGATCATGTCTTCAGTCACGACCTTCGGCGCGGCAGCGCCCGGCACCAATACGGATCCAATCACCAAGTCGGCGTCGCTGACGTGGCGTTCGACGGCGTCAACCGTCGAGTATACGGTGTTCAGTTGGGCCCCATAGCGCCAATCGAGCTCGTCAAGGCGCGGCAAAGAGCGATCGAGTACAGTGACCTTCGCTTCATGCCCCATGGCAATTCGCGCTGCGGCGCCACCGGCGACACCGCCGCCGACAATGCAGACCCGGGCCGCTAAAACGCCGGGCACACCAGAGAGAAGCACGCCGGCGCCACCCGGTTCCTTTTCCAAATAGTGAGCGCCGACTTGGATACTCATCCGCCCAGCGACTTCGCTCATCGGTGTTAGTAGGGGAAGACCGCCGTTCCGATCCGTCACCGTCTCATACGCGATACAAGTGGCACCACTGGCGACGAGTG
>PAZH01000086.1 GCA_002716125.1 Rhodospirillaceae bacterium | reverse complement strand
ATTCGCGTGCCGTACAATCCGGGCGGAGTTCGGGCCCAGGAAGAAGTCTTGAGCTTTCGGCCGATGTGAGCCGAGGACGATCAGATGGCAACTGATCTTCTCGCTAAATGCGAGGCTTTCCTCGTATGCCGTCCCGCAAGCGACGATGTCAGCTTTACCGATCGGAGACTTTCGGTGCGGAAGCTTCGACTTCGACAATCTTTTCGATCCCGTGACGCATCTCGGAGAGCACGAAATCGGCACGGGCCTGTGGTCCGCCTCTGCCGTCGGCAAATCGGTCGTTCCACATACTCATCTTAACGGCGAGACCGCAGAGGACGCCGCCGATCGTCGAGTGGTGGCTCGAAATAATACGTTTCACCTGGCTGAATGATTCAGCGTTGATGTCGCTCCACATCTCATTCGAGTGACGCTGAAAACTCTCGAAACGGCCGGTAATCGATGCGGTAACATTATTCAAAGTATTTTCAACAAATAACGAGGTTTCAACAAAGTTTCTATCGTGTTTTAGTCGGTAATTACCGCGTAATTCTTCCATAAATTCAAAAAACACCAAAATATGTGGAACAATGTTGTCCAATGAATTCTTGAAATATGCAAGTGAAAGGTAAATATCGCCGTAGTCTTCGAGAAATCTGGGTATCTCGGGAAGCGCCACATTCAGTGTCGTCGCAAGCTTCTTTAGGTTCTCCATCGCCTGACCGCGGTCCGGAATCTTGAACATATCGATGATCTGGTTGACATCGGTGATGCTCGTATCCGAATCCGCGTAGACTTGAGAGATGAGCGGGCGCGTGAAGTCGCGCATGTATTCGGTGAGTTCTTCGTTCTTCGACTTGGAAAGCTTGAGTTCCGCGTGATCGTTCACGGGCACGCCGACGTTTCGTAGTTCGACCCGCAAGGTATAGATATCGAAACTGTTGAGACCGGCGAGGCGTTTGAGCTTGATAATGTCGGGGTGCGGTTCTTTTTCCGGAATGCCAAAGAGCTTTGCAGCATCTTCCACCCGGACCTGCCCGCTGCCCGCACTGTCGTCTTTGAACATCTCAATTACGGTTTCGAGACGTACATTCTTGATCATTTTGGCGCGTTTTAGGCCGGAGAGATCAAACGGAATGATACTGAGCGGCAAGACATGCAACGAATCCATATCCGACTCGTACTCACGCCGTTCCTCATCCGTCAGTTCGGGTAATTCCGAAGCTGCCTCGCTCATGCTTTGTGCTCCAATATAGGCTTATTTGCCGACGAGGTTCCCCGCCTAATCCGGTTATACGGATCATATCATACTTAATCCAAAGTAACTTAGTACGGGTTTACGACTCGTTAATAGCCGGACATTGCACGGCTCTCGTTTTGACGCTCCAGCAAAACGGCATAATTGACAGTGTGCCGGCGTCGAATGGCAGCGTCGGTCACGTTTGGAAAGCTTGAACAACATGGCGCAAGGGCCGTTAGACGGTATTCGGGTATTGGAATTGGGCTCGACGGTTGCAGGACCATTCTGCGCTCGATTGCTGGCGGATTTCGGAGCGGACGTCGTGAAGATCGAAGTGCCCGAGGGCGACCCCGTACGATCCTTTGGCAAGAGGCACGACGGCAAATCGCTTTATGCGTCGAGTATTTTTCGGAACAAGAGAATGGCTTCGATCAATCTCCGCGAAGAGCGGGGCCGCGAATTGATCAAAACCTTGGTGCCGAAATTCGATGTTTTAATTGAGAACTTTAAGCCGGGAACAATGGAACGTTGGGGCTTAGGATACGAGGACCTGAGAGAGATCAACCCTGGCCTCATAATGGTTCGTATAAGCGGCTTCGGACAAACCGGACCATACAGTCACAAGCCGGGCTACGGCGTTGTTTGCGAAGCTGTCAGCGGCATGCGGCATCTGACGGGCGATCCGGACAGACCGGCGGCGCGGATCGCCGTTTCTTTGACCGATGAGATCACTGGAACTTATGCCGCCTACGGCGTCGCCCTCGCCGTATTGCATAAGCGCGCGACGGGCAAGGGGCAATGTATCGACGCGGCGCTTTACGAGTGCGCTTTCAGCTACATGGAGCCCTATATTCCGGCCTACGAGAAGACAGGTTTCGTTCCGACGCGCCAAGGGGGGCGTCTTCCGAATAGCACGCCCAACAATCACTATCCGACGAAAGACGGCCGATACATTCATATCGCCGCCGGCAATATGCCGACATGGCGCCGGTTGGCGACGGCGATGGGGCGCGCAGACCTACTGGAGGACCCTCGGTTACCGGATCAAGTGTCCTTGAATGAGAATGAGGATGAGATTGATGAAATTGTCGGTGCATGGACGCAGCTGCATTCGATTGAAGAGCTGGAACGTAAGCTCGATGAGGCGGCAGTACCGGCCTCGCGCATCTATACAATGGAGGATGTGTTCAACGATCCGCATTATGCGGCCAGGGAGATGATTGTAGACGTGCCCGATGACGACCTCGGTAGTGTGAAGCTCGCGAATATCGTGCCGCGTTTGTCCGAGACGCCGGGCGAGATCCGAAAGGCCGGCGGGCAACCGGGCGTCGATACAAGGTCTGTACTGGGAGATTTCACTGATTTGACGGGCGAGGAGATTACCGCGTTGGAGGCCGATGGGGTGGTCTATTGCGGCGAAGGCACAGCAGGGGCCGATTGATGGCGTTTGACGAGTTATACGACGAATATGAAAAACGACTGGCCAAGGCGCTGTCCATGGGCGGGCCTGACCGATTGGAACGCCGCAAGAATGCGGGGGTTTTGAATGCCCGTGAGCGTATCGACTATTTGGTCGATAAAGGGACATGGGTCGAAAGCGGACTGTTCACGGTGTCTCATCTGCCGGAAGACCGCGAAGATACGCCGGGTGACGGTAAAATCACCGGCTATGGTGCAATCGACGGGCGGGAAGCTGTCATCGTATCCAACGACTTCACGGTCAAAGGGGCATCTTCCAGCGTCATCAACATGAAACGCATCGGCCAAATGCGCCGGACCGCGCTGGAGCGGGGCATTCCCATGGTGTTCTTGGGTGAGTCCTCAGGCGCCCGCATTCCGGACAACATGGGTGCCTACAATATGGGGGCGATCCTCGGCAATGACGGCAGTCAATATCAACGCACGCGGGAGCAGCCTTGGACTTCGGCCATACTCGGCATGGCCTATGGTTCCGCGACTTGGTACGGCTGCTTGTCCGACTTCAACGTTATGCGGAAGGGCGCCATCATGGCGGTCTCCTCGGAGCGGCTGGTCTCCATGGCGATTGGAGAGAAGGTCGACGGCGAAGACTTGGGCGGCTGGCGCATGCATACCGACACGACGGGGTTGGTCGATCTCGCCGTTGATACGGACGAAGAGGCGCTTGATGCGATAAAGACTTTCCTCTCCTATTTGCCTGAAAATCAAATTCAATTGCCGCCGGAGAAGCCGGTGCCCGCCGGGTCCGACGACATCGCACGCACCGTTCTCGATGTGCTGCCCGAGAAGCGCACGCAGGTCTACGACGTGCGTCGGATTATCGAGCGTATTGCCGATAAAGACAGTGTGTTCGAATTGAAGGCGCGGTTTGGAAAGACGGCGACGACCGCCTTGGCGCGGCTGGATGGGAAGACCGTCGGGTTTATCGCGAACAATCCGATGTTCAAGGCTGGCGCGTTGGACGCGGACGGGTGCGATAAGAGCTGCGGCTTCATGGTGCTGTGCGACAGCTTCAACATTCCGGTGATCTTCCTCGTCGACAATCCGGGATTTGTCATCGGCATCGACGCGGAACGGCAAAAGGCACCCGGCAAGATCATGAACTTTATGAATGCGCTGCAGCTCATGACTGTTCCGAAACTAACCGTCATGATCCGCAAGAATTACGGGCAGGCCTATATCAATATGGGTGGCGGCAAGAATGCGGCGGAGGTCGCGGCTTGGCCGACGGCGGAAGTGAGCTTCATGGACCCCGCCTATGCGGTAAACGTCGTTCACGGGAATCCGGGTGTCCGGCTGGAAGAGACGGACCCCGAACTCTTTAAAGAGAAGTTCGACGCGTTTCAGCTTGAGAACAGCGTCTATGACATTGCGGCTTCATACGGCGTGCAACACGTCATCAAACCGGAAGATACGCGAGACTGGCTTATCCGCATGTTTAAAGTGCATCGTAACCGACTTTCGGGCGGCCTTGGCAAACACCTACTTTCCAATTGGCCGACGACCTTCTAAGTAACATTCAACGAATTAACCAACGAGAAACGAGGAAAACTATGGCCCGCATCGAGATAGAATCGGACGTAACCGGCACTGTTTGGAAGATCGAAGTCGAAGAGGGCGCGTCGGTCACGGAAGGTCAGACGCTCATCATTCTCGAATCCATGAAAATGGAGATTCCGGTCCTGGCGAGCGATGACGGCACTGTCGCGGAGGTCATGGTCGAGGAAGAAGAGCCGGTCGCGGAAGGACAGGTCGTTATCGTCCTTGATGCCTGATGGCCTGGGACGACGAAATTGAGCAGCTGCGCCGCCGCCGCGAATGGGCGGAAGCGCAAGGCGGCGAATACAACGTCGGCCGCCAACATAAGGCGGGTCGCTTAACGGTCCGCGAACGCATCGACCGGCTTGTCGATACGGGCACATTTCAAGAAATAGGCAAAACGACGGGGGCGGGAGCGTATTCCGAGACCGGCGAGTTGACCGGGGTGACGCCGGCGCCGTACGTCGCCGGGCTCGCGAAGATCGACGGTCGGCCGGTCGTGGTTGGCGGTGAGGATTTTACGGTGCGCGGCGGAACGACCGCGCGCCTCGACCGGCGTAAAGGCGGGCAGGGCGGTTTCAGCGAGGACCTGGCCCACGAATACCGCATTCCGCTGGTCAATCTGATCGATGGGGCCGGTGGCACGGTCACGTCGGCGAAGAACCGCGGCCATGCGGTCTTCCCGGGCGTGGATAATTTCGACCGCTCCGTCGACTTAATGGGTGAGGTGCCGGTCGTTGGGGCGGTTCTCGGCTCTGCGGCGGGCGGTCCCGCCGGCCGCGCGATCCTGTCCCATTTCTCTGTCATGGTGAAAGACACCAGCCAAGTGTTTGCGGCCGGGCCGGCGGTCGTGAAGCGATCCCTGGGCCAAGACGTTACAAAGGAAGAGCTCGGCGGGCCGAAAGTCGCCGTCGATATGGGCGGCACGATCGACAATATCGCGGCGGACGAAGACGAATGTCTGGCTCTGGTGAAACGATACTTGTCCTATATGCCGCAGAACGTTTGGGAGTTGCCGCCGCGGGTCGAGGCAGGCGATCCGACGGATCGATGCGAAGACGCCCTAAAAGACATTGTGCCCGAAGAGCGTCGTCGGCCTTATGATATGCGGCGGCTCATGGAACTGATCTTCGACCAGGGCTCCGTGTTCGAAATTCAGCCCCGGTTCGGTAAGGGGCTCATCACAAGCTTGGCGCGCCTGGACGGTTATGTCGTTGGTGTCGTCGCAAACAATCCGATGGTGTATGGCGGCGCGATGGATGTCGGGGAGGCGCTTAAACAGTGCCATTTCGTCGAGCTTTGCGACACATTCCACATTCCGCTCGTATTCCTGGTCGATGTGCCGGGCTTCATGGTCGGCCTACAGGCGGAATCGCGTGGCGTCCTGCGGGCGGGTATGCGCGCCGTCTTTGTCGCGAGCCAAGCCACCGTACCCGTCATGACGCTCGTCGTGCGAAAATGTTACGGCATGGCGGGGATGGCGGCCTGTCCGCAAAGAGGGGCGAATCTTAAATTGGCATGGCCTTCGGCGGAGTGGGGCTCTTTACCGGTCGAAGGCGGGGTCGCCGTTGCGTTTCGGCGAGAAATCGAAGCGGCGGACGATCCGAAAGCAAAGGAAGCGGAGCTTGAGGAAGAGCTTCGATTTTACGCGTCGCCTTTCAGGACGGCCGAAGCCTTCGGTGTCGAGGATATCATCGACCCACGAGAGACCCGGCCCTATCTCGCGCGGTATGTCGAAGCCATGCAGGCGAAGCTTTGGACGACGGTCGGTCCGAAAGAGAAACTTGGCGTAAGACCGTAACAAACCTTTAACACTTTTATGGAGAATAATAAGTATTCACACACTCTTTGCGGGAATTTCAGCTAACGGTCAGGCTGATCGAATCTAATATTTGGGTTGTCGTGGTTTAGAGCCGTGCGAACGATGAGTGTCCAAGAGGCAAAAAAGTTCGATACCGAGCTAGCCCTTCAGAGGGCGGAGCATCTTGGTGTTCTGACCTATTGGCAGAACAAGCGCCAAGACGGCCGATTGCCCGCGCGGCGAGATATCGACCCGTCCGAGATCCCACGAGAGGCATTGTCCAGTATTTCCCTCGTCACGGTAGAGCACGGAGGGGCCGCTGAACCGCTTTTTCGGTATCGGCTGATCGGCACCAGCATCGTGCGTTATTGCGGCCGAGATGTTACGGGGCTGACCTTCGAAGATGCGCATGAAGACGAAGAGCATCTGGCCGCGCATCGGCATTTTTACCAGCAAGCCGTTGAGTCGAAAGACATCCAGTTCTCGCGGTCGTCATTGATGGTCCCCGGGCGCGAATATATCGAATGCGCGCGGCTTCTATTGCCGTTGGCCAACGACGGTTGCAACGTCGATATGATTCTCGGCTCGTTGGTCTTCGAACTTCGAAATTATTGAGCGGCTTGCCGGGTCGCGGCGTTCGGCAAATCTTTGAGGCGGGGTGCCACTTTTTCCGCAAACAACCGCATGTTTCGTTCGGCTTCATCGCCGGGCATGCCGGCGTACCCGAAAACGCCGACAAATCCATCGGCACCGGTCCGGTCGCTGATGTCGACAATTCGTTCGTAACACATCTCGGGCGTGCCCCAAACTTGCAGATTCATGAAAAACTCGGTTGCGCTGTCGGGCCCATATTTTTGGATCGTCTCGGCGAACTTCCCGTAATACTCGTAGCCTTTCATCGTCTTAAGATGATCGCCCGCAAACTGATAATGTTCGAGGACGGATTCCCAGTAGCCGCCGATATACTTGACCGCCATCTCCGCGGCCCTGTCCTTGTCTTCGTCGCAGAAGACCCAGCCCGCTGAAATCGGCGGGGGCGCTTCTTTGCCGTTCACATCCCGAAAGACAGCGCGGTAGTTATCGAGTTCCTCGGCGACCGCATCCCACGGTTTCTGCGGGATGATCAAAATGCCGATCCCGAGTTCCGCCATGATGCGGGAGGATTCGGGCGAGACCGCGGCTGCATATGTGCGATCCCGAAAGCTCTTGAAAGGTTTGGGCCGGATGCCCGTCTTGGGTTGATTGTAATATTTTCCGGAGAACGCCATCTCTCCGGTCTCCAACGCGCCGAGGACGGCTTGCGCGGCTTCGACGAAGCGCTCCCGGCTTTCGCCCATGTCGAGACGGAAGCCATCGAACTCGACCTTACCCGCACCCCGTCCGATACCGAGGATGACGCGGCCGCCCGATATGTTGTCGAGCATCGCGACTTCTTCGGCCGCGCGGAGCGGATCGTGCCAAGGGAGAACCAGGACCATAGAGCCAAGCTGGGCTGTCTTTGTCCGGCCGGCACAATAGGACAGAAACTGGTATACATCGGGGCACATCGTGTAGTCGGTAAAGTGGTGTTCCACACTCCAAATCGACTCGTACCCAAGCGGTTCGACCAGATCGACGAGCGAAAGGTCATTCGCATAAATTTGGCGATCGGGAAGACCGCTTCCATGGCTCTGAAAAATCACCGCGGCGCCGACATGCATGGGTTGGCCCTCTGAATTGCGTTGCGTTCACCTATTAAAATAGACCTAACGCATTCCAATCCCAACCATCGACAGCGGCCTTCGTTCTTTATACCTTTGCAGCGGAAATATCTCAGGGGGATGAAGCCGCGATGTTCATAACGCAGGCACTTAAACGTTCGACGCAGTTATATGGTGACCGTCTCGCGACGGTTTGTCAGGGCCGTGAGCGAACATGGTCCGAAGTCGAAGCGCGCGTCGCGAAATTCGCCGGCGCGTTGCGAAAACTGGGTGTCGAAAACGGCGAGCGGGTTGCAATCCTGTCGCTGAACAGCGACCGCTATTATGAATATTTTTTCGCAACCCCGTGGGCTGGCGGCGTGTTCGTGCCGATCAACATCCGGCTGGCGCCACCGGAAGTTGCCTTTTGGCTCAACGATTCCGGTAGCGAAATCTTGCTGATCGACGATCGTTTCGTACCGATTCTCGATGAGTTGGAAGGGCAATTGGAGACGGTACGCGACGTGATCTATGTCGGCGAGGGCGATGCGCCGGATGGTATGCGGCATATCGAAGACCTCATTGAAGCGGCCGATCCGCTCGAAGACGCGATGCGGGGCAACGACGACCTGGCAGGGCTTTTCTATACGGGCGGCACGACGGGCCGGTCGAAAGGCGTCATGCTCAGCCACGCCAATCTCGTCTTCAACAACATGAACTGCATTCACACCTTCAACTACTGGCAAGGAATGCGGTGGCTCCACGCTTGTCCGATGTTTCATATCGCAGGTGGCATTGCGATCTTCGGTGTGACACAGGTCGCCGGCACACACGTGATCATTCCGGCTTATGCGCCGGATTTAGCGGCGGAAACCATCCAGGAACGAAAGATCACCGATACACTGTTGGTGCCGACGATGGTCAACATGTTGGTGAATATGCCGGGTGTCGAGAATTTCGATCTGTCGAGTATGAAGGCGATGGCTTACGGCGCCTCGCCGATGCCGGAGGCCGTCATCCGACGGGCTATGGAGATCATTCCCGATTGCGACTTCTATCATGCGTATGGCCAGACCGAGGCCGCACCTTTGGTGACCGCCTGCCCACCGTATTGCCATGTTTTCGAAGGCGAGTACGCCAATATGTACCGCGCCGCAGGATTGCCGGCGGTCGGCGTGGAGGTGAAGATCGTCGACGAGGACGACAACGAATTGCCACGCGGCGAAGTGGGCGAGGTCGCCGTGCGCGGGCCAAACATCATGCTTGGATACTGGCAGCAGCCGGAATTGAGCGCCGAAGCGCTGCGGGGCGGTTGGATGCATTCGGGCGACGGCGGCTATATGGATGAACGGGGCTTCGTTTTCATTGTCGACCGAATGAAAGACATGGTGATCAGCGGCGGCGAGAACATCTATTCCGCCGAGGTCGAAGATGCACTCTATCAACACGATGCCATCGTCGAGTGTGCGGTCATCGGCATTCCCGACGAACGCTGGGGCGAAGCGGTTCACGCGGTGGTACGCTTGCATGACGATATGGAAGCCAGCGCCGAGGAGATCATCGCCCATTGCCACAAACTGATCGCTGGCTTCAAATGCCCGCGCGGTGTCGATTTCGTGACGGAGCCTTTGCCGCTCTCAGGTGCCGGAAAGATCCTGAAGACGGAACTCCGCAAGCCCTATTGGGAAGGCAAAACGAAGCAGGTGAATTAGGATGACCGCTGCGCCGCCACTTTCTCTCGATCATGTCGGCTTTATGGTCCGTGACTTGGACGCGGCCGTTGCACGTTGGGAGCGGCTCGGGTTCCTATTGTCGCGTCGGAGTCCGCAGATGGGTAAGGTGCCAGGTGAATCCGAGATGGCGCCGTGGGCGAGTTCGAACCATTGCGCAATGTTCGAGCAAGGCTATCTCGAACTGATTGGCATCACCAATCCGGAGAATTTCAATCCTTGGTCTCGCTTCCTCGACCGTTTCGAGGGACCGCATATCACCGCGCTCCGCTGCGAGAACGGGGAAGAAGCCTATAAAGCTCTGAGTGGGCGCATCGATCATTTCGATCCGCCGCTGCAGCGGCTCCGGAACGCGCCCTACGGTGACGGCGTGCGGGAGTTCCGCTTCCGCAATATTTTCAGCCAGGACGATCACTACCCCGAAGGACGATACATCATTATCGAGCACCAGACCCCGGAAGTGATCTGGCAGGATGAATTGATGGTTCAGCCGAATGGAGCGATTGAATTGGCGGAACTCGTCTTCTGCGCCGATACGGGGGACGATTTGCTGGATCGCCTATCGCGAATTTCAGGCGACGATGCGTTGGATACCGAAGCCGGCGGATTTATCGAACTCAGCGGTGGCGGATCGCTATCGGTTCTCAGCGAGGCGGCCTTTGGACGGCGATACGAGGGCGCATCCATACCGCCCCGTCCCGCAGTCGCCGCTGCGGTAATCCGTGTGAAGGACCTCGGCGCCCTCAAGAGCTTACTCGCCGACAATGGGGTGACGCCGATCATCCGATCGCCGAATTCGCTTTGGGTATCCCCTGAGGATGGAAACGGCGCAGTTATCGAATTTATCGAAGCTTAGTTCGCCGGCCACACCACGGGCCACAAATCACTGTCGAGCGGTGCCCCGGCATCGATCGCGGGCTCCCACAGCATCGTTTGTATATTCGGCCGGGGATCGTACACGACTTCATCGCCCGCCCAACGTGTGACGTAGGCGCGCCGCCGCTGCGTTGCACTCCTATTGCCGCCTGCCGCATGCACGAGCATCCCGTGATGCACGGTGCAGTCCCCTGGTTCGTAGTCGAAGCGGATGAACTCGAATTCGTCGCGTCGATTGTCGATATCCGGGACAGGCGGTTCCGGCGTGTCGTATTTCGTGGGATCGACGAAGGCGACTGGGTGATAGCGCTCGCCCCAGAGATGGGAGCCTTTCACGAACTCCATCGATCCCGTCTCTTCCGTGACATCGTCGAGGGCGAGCCAAAGCGTGACGACGTTCGGACCCTTGATCGGCCAATAGGTGAGGTCGTGATGCCAGACCGTCGGCTCGTCCGTGCTTGGTTCTTTAATAAGAAATTGATCGAAGACGATATTGATCTTTGTCGACTCCATGACCTGTCCGACGATCTCGGCCGCGGGAGAACGATAGATAAACTCTTTGAATCCGTCGTTTTGATGCCAGAGAAAGGTGTCGCTGAAAAAGCGGCCATCCGGCGCATCCTGTGCAAGCTCGTTGGCGAGTTTGCCTGGATTTCGAAGGACGAAATCGGCCCGCTCTTGCAGCATGGTTACCCATTCGGGGTCGAAAAATCCCTTCAAGTGCACAACGCCATCCGTTTTAAATGCGGCGATTTCGGCGTTGGTGATGTTTCTGATAAGTGACATGTGACCTTTCTGCGCTCCGGGCGAGTTCACTTCGCTTCGATCAAGTGCTTGAGTTTATGTAAGTGTCCTGTCATTAACCATCTCTAAACGAATCCCCATTATTGGTAAGCGGGTAATCAAGTGCGGGGCCGATGCCGGGAGTAGAAGAATATTAGTGATTTGATGACGGTCGAGAATGACGGCCACCATGTCGTTATGGAAGGCGAGCAGCAATATGTCACCATGACGATTGCCGGTCAGCTTTTCGGTGTGCCGATCATGCAGGTCGAGGATATCGTCGAGCCGGATCGTATTACGATGGTGCCTTTGGCCTCCAAGCAGATCGCCGGTGTTATGAACCTGCGTGGGCGAGTTGTGACGGTCATTGATTTGCAGCAATGTCTCGGATCGACGAATGGCAATGGTTCGGCGCCCGCTCTGCAAGCGCCGGCGGCAACGAAAATTCGGATTCCGAAGAAACGCCTGAAGAAGATCTAACGCAAAAATACTCGATTACGGTCGAGAAAAACCAAAGCCTTTATACGCTGTTGGTCGATAACATAGGCGACGTGCGTGCATTGCCGGATAGCGGGTTAGAGTCCGTGCCGCCGAATTTGGATGCGCAGTTCCGTCAGGTTGCGTCCGGTGTTTACAGGTTGCAAGGTGAACTGCTGGTCGTCCTTGATGTCGACAAAGTATTTGAGCTGTTGATTGAATCGGCCTAGACCAATCCAGACCGGTATTTCTGTAGGGCGCCTGGCAAGGAATTTGCCAGGCGTTTTGCGTATCGGCATTTGGTATGTGGTGAACAACGGATTGGAGCCTTTGTGAGTACAAAATCCTCGCTCGTGACGGGTGCGGCCGGATTTATCGGCAGCCATATCGTCGATCATCTGATCGCCGCGGGACATGACGTGGTTGGAGTCGACAATTTCGCCACCGGCCGACGTGAAAATATTGCGCATTTGGAAACCGAGAAAAGATTTACGTTTCACGAGGCCGATATCTGCGATCCGAAAGCTATGGATCGCGCCATGCTGGGGGTTGATTGGGTGTTCCATATCGCCGGCATCGGGGACATCGTGCCCTCCATCGAAGCGCCCCTCGATTATCATAGGGCGAACGTCGATGGCACCGCTGTATGCTTGGAAGCGGCGCGGAAGCATGAAGTCGAACGGTTCCTCTACGCAGCCTCCTCGACGTGTTACGGGTTTGCCACCCAATTCCCGACACCTGAGGACCATCCCATCCAGCCGGAGTACCCCTACGCCCTCAGCAAGTACATGGGAGAGGAACTCGTTCTACATTGGGGGCAGGTTTACGGCATGTCTGTCGCTTCATTGCGGATGTTCAATGTCTATGGGCCACGCAGCCGAACGACCGGCGCTTATGGGGCTGTATTTGGTGTCTTCCTCGCACAGAAGCTAGCAGGCCGGGCATTCACCGTCGTGGGTGATGGCGAGCAGACCCGTGATTTCACCTATGTGAGCGACGTTGCCGATGCTTTCATTACCGTGGCGGCGAGCACGCTGGCCGGGAAGGCCGTAAATGTCGGTTCCGGCGGAACCTACAGCATAAACCGGCTTGTCGAACTCCTCGGTGGGGAGAAAACCCATATACCGAAACGGCCGGGTGAGCCGGATCAAACATTTGCCGATGTGACGCGAATTCGGGAAGCCACAGGTTGGCAGGCGAAGACAAGCTTCGAGGATGGCGTTGCGCAAATGCTGGCGCATATCGACAATTGGCAGGATGCGCCGGTCTGGACGCCGGATACCATCGCGGATGCGACGGAAGGCTGGTTTAAATATCTCTCCAAATAAAAACGCCGACCGGTAAATCCGATCGGCGCTTCGAAGCGCTATTTCGAACTGGCTAGCTTGCCTTGGCCGCCGCCATCCGGTCCAGCTGCGAGCGGAGAATGCCAATGAGGCCGTCCACGCCACGTTGGCGAAGCACCGCACCGAATTCCGCTTTCTGCGTGACCAGCATGCTCACACCCTCGACGACGACGTCGATAATTTTGTACCGGTCGTCAATGCGACGGACCCGCCAGTCGACTTTGAGCTTCCGACCGCGTTCGCCGGTGATATTCGTGCGAACGAACACATCGGATTGACCCGCTTTGATGGTTCTCTTCACATCGACTTTCTCGCCGGCATATCCGCCGAAGCGCATTGAGTACGTTTTCAGAATCCATTCTTCAAAAAGGCGTTGGTATTCGGCCTTCTGAGTGTCGCTCATACGGCGCCAATACTTGCCCGCCGCGAATCGGCCGATCTTCTCCATCGCGAAATCGTCCTTCAAAACAGCGCGGAATTTTTTCTCGCGTTCGTCCAAACTACCTTCGCGATTGCTGAGTACGGCGATGGCCTCATCCGCCAAACCCTGGATAAATTGGGCCGGCTTATCTTGCGCGGTTGCACCGGATTGCACCGGAAAGCCAAGGACGACAGCGAAGACATAAGTTGCTAATAATAAAGGAGAAAACTTAAAGGCAGAAACCATGGGGTTCATCTCGAATTAACCTCTTATCCCAATAAATGTCACCGTGTTTGGCACTGGTGAACTTAGCGTTTCTTTCTGCGCCAATCCGAAGGCGGCACCAAGACGATCGCAAGCGCACAAACAACCAAGCAAAGCGCAAGCCATTCGCGCGTTCCAACCCGCTCCCCTAACAATATGGCGCTGCTGTACACGCCAACGATTGGAATGGCAAGCGTGCTAATTGCCGCGATTGATGCAGGCAACATTCCGATCAATGTGTACCACACCAAATGGCAAATAATCATCGGAACGAGAGCGGAATAAGCGACCGCCAACCAGGCTTTCGTCGAGATGGGGCCGATCTCCACACCCGTCTCGAACAGCAGCATCCCGAGAAGGATTGGAATGCCGCCGAAGATGAACTGCCAACCTGTCAAAATAATGACCGGAGTCGTCCAATTTTGCGATTTTATTAAAACAGTACCGGCACCCCACAACACAGCGGCGGCCAATAGCAAGAGCGTGCCATTGAATGAAGCACCAAGTGTGGTAAGGCCCGGCCCGATCAGAACAAGTAGGCCCGACAATCCGATAAAGAGGCCCAGAATCCGCGTGAACGTCAGTCGTTCACCCAAGAATATCGTCGCGAAAATGGTGGCCCAAAGCGGCATCGTATAGGCAATGATCGTCCCGCGGCCGGCGTCGACGACCATGAGCCCGAACGCAACGCAAAGCTGAAACCCGCCAATATTGCAAAGACCGGCCAAGGCCGCCTTCCGTCGTTCACCTTTCGCGACGAAGGGGCTGTGCCCGAGGATGAGGCTGCCGATACCAAGCATGGCGGTGGCGCCGCAGATCACGCAAATGACACGAAACGTCCAAACCGGGAATTCGGAGACAGCGATTTTGATCGAGGGAAAGTTGACACCCCAAAAAATCGTGATGACGCCGATCAAGGCGATGGCCGCCCAGGATGGACGGGAAGACTGATCGCTCGCGGGAGACGTCACGATGTTGATCCGATGGCTGGCGGCGTATGATGTTAGCCGAATAACAAGTATTCTCTCGGCTCGCAAATAAGGAGAGCGCAATGGACGATCTTATAGAAGACGTCAGCCAAGCAGCGCCGGTCTCGTATGAAGAATTCGCTCTTGCATCCGACCGCCGGCGGACAGGTCTGGTCATTGTCGATGAAGTCAACGGCTTCGCGGCCGTCGGATACGGTAATCTCGCTCCGCCGGTGGAAAACCCGCAAGTGAGCCGTATGGTCACGGAGACGGACCGACTTGCCAGAAGCTTTTCCGAGAACGGATGGCCTATTCTCGCCTTTCTCGATACGCATGAGCCGGGCAAACCGGAGCCGCCTTATCCGCCGCATTGTGAGCTTGGTACGGGCGAAGAAGAACTCGTCGACGAATTGAAATGGCTGGAGCGGGACGCGAACACGACGCTGGTTCGTAAAGATTGCATCAACGGCTTTGTTGGGGCGATTGGGCCTGATGGACGGAACGCGGTCGTCGATTGGGTTAATACGAACCAGATTGTCGATTTACTGGTTGTCGGTATTTGCACGGACATCTGCGTCATGGATTTCGTCCTCACGACATTGTCCGCCCGGAATCACGGCATGATGCCGAGTTGCGAAGAGATTTACGTCTACGAGGCAGGATGCGCGACCTACGACCTGCCGGTTGAGGTTGCGAAATCGCTGGATTTACCTGATACGGCCGGGCATCCGCAGGCGCTCACCCATTACATGGGGCTCTATTTCATGGCATCGCGGGGGGCGAAGCTGGTGGGGACTGTCGCGATCCCGGGTTAGCGCCCGAGGGTGAGGGCAACGCGAAAGCCGTTTCGATAGATACGCGAATCCGTGTTTATCTTGCTTCGGTTTCCGGAACGAACATATCGCGCAATACTGATCCAGGAGCCGCCGCGCACAATACGCTGGCTGCAGCGTCCGTCAGCCGTCCAGGCGCGGCTGTCGGCCGGGGCACCGTTGTAGCTCTTGTGCCAGCAGTCTTCGTTCCACTCCCACGCATTTCCCGCCGTGTCGTGCAGGCCGAATGCGTTCGCCGAATAGCTCCCGACAGGTGACGTTTGTTTATAACCATCGTCGCATTGGTGCGGCGCCATCGTCGGAAATTCGCCACTTGCCGCGCCCGATGTATCGAAAACGTTGGCAAATGTGCAGGCCTTTGCCGGATCGTTCCCCCAGAACCGAGCCGTGCCGGCGCCCGCCCGGGCGGCATATTCCCATTCCGCCTCGCTCGGCAGGCGATAGGCTTTGCCAGTTCGAGCGGCGAGCCATTTTGTGTAGGCCGTGGCGTCGTTCCAGCTGATACAGACCGCCGGATGGTCGTCCGCTTGGGGGTATCCCGGATCTTCCCAGTCCTTGTCGTCTGCGATTTCGAATTTATCGCCTGTCCAGTATTTGCAGCCGCCCGGTGCCGAATAACCGGTGGCGGCGATGAAATCGGCGTATTGTTTGCGCGTTACTTCAAATTTGCCGAGCGCGAATCTGCGTTCGATCCGGACGGGATGAACCGGCCGTTCGCGTTTTGCGCGCTTGATCTTCACGCCTTCTTTTTGTGTGACGGAATCGGGTGTGCCCATGTGAAAGACGCCGGTGGGTATCACGACCATCTCGGGACAATCTGGGCAGTCTTTAAATGATGCGGGTTCGTTTGCGGCACTAGCGGATGCCGTGAGCATGACAGAGATGAATCCGGCGACGCGTCCGAGGCCTGAGAAATTCATCATGAGACTTCTCCGGTTCCGCCCCGGTGACGAACGATCGAACATCCACCGGCGCCGGACGCGGATTGACCATTGGCTTCCAATGCAATGGAGACGCTTTCGACCCGGTGGTCGTCAAGACAATGGATGGCGATGTCTGTCCCCAGTGCTTCGAGTGATTTGAACCCACCGCTCGATGCCCTCGTTTTCGCCCCTTGTACAACTCGGTCATAGCAGGTGACGAACTTATATCGGTCGGACGTGAAGTCCGGCGGGGCGTCGATATTCAACTCTACGGTCAACGAGAGCGCTTCCTGACGGTCGCCCTTATGCCATTCGAGCTGAAGATCGCGTACGAAGATGTGATAGTTGGGGATTTGGACGGCGTTCACACGAATTTCCTCCCAATTCGCTTGCCATCCCGTATCACATCCTGTCGCATATGGCCCGCTCAAATTGAGAAGGCGAGAGAAGCTGCCGATGACGATGGCAACGTGGCAAGAATTGTTGCGCGATGATGCGCGAACCATGGTCATGGGGATCATAAACGCGACTCCGGATTCGTTTTCGGGCGATGGCGTTTATGCGGATTCGGAGACCGTCGGCGCGGCGGTCGCGTTGGCGGAGGCGCAGATTGCCGCCGGCGCGGATATCCTGGATATCGGCGGAGAAAGCACGCGACCGGGATCGGACGTCATCGACGCGCATACCGAAAAGTCTCGTATTCTACCCGTTATCGAAGAAATTAGGGGGCGCCATCCGGATGTGGCACTTTCTGTCGATACGTACCGCGCGGAAGTCGCTGCGGCTGCATTGGACCGCGGTGCCGATATCATCAACGACGTTTGGGCGGCGCGCGCGGATCCGGACATGGCGTCGGTGATGGCGGAGCGCGGTGTGCCGGTTGTTCTCATGCATAACCGAAGCCGTCCGAACGCCGTTTTGTCCGAAGGGCGTATCGGCGGCGAGTATATCGGCGCAGCGTATTCCCATGTCGTCGATGACGTGAGTGCCGAACTCGCTCAACTCGTCGACGAGCTCTTGGCCGCAAAAGTCGCGAGAGATCAAATCGCACTCGACCCGGGTATCGGGTTCGGGAAAACCGTCGACCAAAATTTAGCGCTCTTACGTCACTTGGATATCTTGAAGGCTCGGCTGGATTTGCCCTTCTTGATTGGCACAAGCCGTAAGTCCTTTATCGGCCGTATTCTCGATCTGCCCGTGGAAGAGCGCCTGGAGGGTACGGCGGCCACCGTCGCCGCCGGTATCTTACAAGGCGCCGATATCGTGCGCGTGCACGATGTCCGTGAGATGGTTCGCGTGGTTCGCGTGATCGATCGCTTGAAAGCGGTGCCTTCGAACGGCGAGGTCGCCGGCTGATGGTGAAGGTTTACATCGGGATCGGCAGCAATCTAGGCGACCGTGTCGATAACTTGCACCGTGCTTTGGCCGCTATCGATGCTTTCATGACGCTTGAGGAACTCTCTGGCGTATATGAAACCGAACCGAAATACGTGCTCGATCAGCCGGCGTTTCTCAACATGGCCGTCGCCGGGAACTGCGAGATGAAACCGGAAGAATTACTCGCCTCGTTGAAAGAGGCGGAAGTGAAAATTGGCCGCGTACCCGCGGCGGAGCGGTATGGGCCGCGGGCGATCGATCTCGATATTCTGTTCTTCGGCGATCAGGTTGTCGATCAGCCCGACCTGCAAGTTCCACATCCGTTGATCGCCGAGCGCGAATTCGTTCTTAAACCCCTGGCGGACATCGCGCCGCAGTTTCGTCATCCTTTGGCCGGACGGACGATTGCCGAAATGTTGATGGCGTTGGAGGTTGAAGGCGAGGCGAAAGCGATCTCCGTAGACGTGTAATAATTTTGCGTCGCGTCATTATCATGTAAGCCAATGCGCGTATTGATAGTGACCATGTCACTACCGTACGAATTGCAGCAGAAACTCGAGGTGCTTCGGCAGGAATTCGCCGAGGTTTCGCACCACCGGTTTAGCGAGATTGTCGACATCCTCTCGGACTGTCCGGAACGTCCGTCGGAAGAGGTGTCCGGTCTCGTGCGCGAAACGCTGCACGATATAAAGGGGCAGGCGGGTACGTTCGGCTATCCGCTCATCTCAGAAATCGCTCACGTGGCGGAAACCTATGTGAAGACCACGCGAACGGTCGACGAACGGACGGTGCTCCACCTCAGCGCGATGTTCGATATGATGCGGAGTCTCTTAGCGGAGGCAGACAGTGACGGCGAGCGCGCTTCCGAAACGTATTTCGAATCCGTTTCCGCCGTCGGACACAGTTAGGTTTCCGAAAATTTAGAACGCGTCTTCCGGTAGCTTGAGGACGACGTCCGCACCCTCGGTGATTTCCGACGCCAATGCCGCTGTCTTCGGCAGAACATGAATGGCGTAGAAACGGGCCGTCGTGAGTTTGGTTTCGTAGAAGGACGGATTGCCGCTCCCGTTCGAGAGCGAGCTTTGCGCAGCCACGGCGGCGCGCGCCATCATTGCACCACCCGCCGTCTTGCCGAAGAGATCGAGATAGGCGTCCGCCCCCGCAAATGCGAGTGCCGGCGACTTGCCGCCGTTCTCAACCAACCAATCGGTCGTGTTCGCTAGCGCGTCGAGGGCCGTCGAGAGGTTTTCGCCGATGATGGAATAGGGCGCCTCGAGCGTCGCTGCGGCGGCGGCATATTCCCGCATTTCTTCGATATAGCCGCGTGCGGTCTCACCGCCGTCCCGTAATACCTTCCGGCCCATGAGGTCGCGCGATTGGATACCGTTGGTACCTTCGTAAATCGGCGCGATCCGGGAATCGCGATAATGTTGGGCGGCCCCGGTTTCTTCGATGAAGCCCATGCCGCCGTGAATTTGAACCGCGGTCGAGGTGAGTTCGACGCCGAGGTCCGTCGACCATGCTTTTACAATCGGTGTAAGGAGGTCGAGTTTCGCCTTGGCCTCGTTTCGGGTATCGGCGTCCGTATGACGTTTCGCGATATCGAACTGCACGGCGGTGTCGTATGCGAGCGCTCGCATCGCTTCCGTCTGAGACCGGATATCCATCAGCATGCGGCGGACGTCAGGATGGTTGATGATGGCAACCTTTTCGGGGCCGCCGCCGTCGACGCGACCTTGGACACGTTCCTTCGCGAAATCGCGCGCCTGTTGATAGGCGCGTTCGGCGATGGAGACGCCCTGTAGACCAACATTGAACCGCGCCATGTTCATCATGGTGAACATGGCCTTGAGGCCTTCGTTTTCCTCGCCGACGAGAAAGCCGATCGCGCCCTCGTTGTCGCCGTAGGCCATGATGCAGGTCGGGCTCGCGTGGATTCCGAGCTTATGCTCGACGGATGCGCACCGAAGATCATTCTTTTGACCGAGCGAGCCGTCGTCGTTGACCAGTATCTTGGGGACCAGGAAAAGCGAGATGCCTTTCGTCCCCGCTGGCGCGTCCGGCAGGCGGGCCAACACCATATGGATGATGTTCTCCGACATGTCGTGTTCGCCATAGGTAATGAAGATCTTCTGACCCTTGATTCGGTAGTGGCCGTTCTCGCGTTCCGCTCGGCACCGCAACTCCGCAAGATCGCTACCCGCATGCGGTTCGGTCAGGTTCATCGTGCCGGGCCATTCACCGGAAACCAGCTTCGGAAGATAGGTCTTCTTCAATTCTGCTGAGCCATAAGTTTCGATGGATTCGATCGCGCCGACCGTCAGCAGCGGACAAAGCGACCAAGCCATATTCGCCGAGGTAAACATTTCCATGACGGCGGTGCCGATGAGCGATGGCATCTGTTGTCCGCCGAATTCGGTGCTGCAGGTGAGACCGTTCCAGCCACCGTCGACGAAAGCCTGATAGGCGTCCGCGAATCCATCCGCGGTGCGCACGACGCCGTTCTCGAAAGTCGCCCCTTGTTCGTCACCGGTCCGATTGATCGGCGCGAGAACCTCAGACGAAAGCTTGCCGGCTTCATTCAGCAGCGCATCGACCAATTCCGCATCCGCCTCTTCATAGCCAGGAAGTTCGGCGACTTTCGGCAACATGCCCAAATCGTTCAACAGAAAGGTCATGTCGTTGATCGGTGGGTTGTAAGGGATCATGGCGAAATCCTATGCGGCGGGTCAGAGCACCTTACCGGGGTTCATCAGGTTATCGGGATCGATGGTCGCTTTCAGCTTACGCATCATGTCCAACTCGATTTCGGAACGATACACCGGCATGTAGGCTTTCTTTTGCTGGCCGATGCCGTGCTCGGCGCTGAACGAGCCGTCGAATGCGGCGACGCTTTCGAGCAGAATATGGTCGAGCTTCTTCGAGACTTTCGCGAAGTCGTCCGCCGACATCCCGACCGGCGCATAGACGCCGTAATGGATATTTCCGTCGCCGACATGGCCGAAGCCGCCAGGGCGGCATCCGGGCAATTCCGCGCCGAGTTTTGCGTCCGTCTCCTCGAGGAACCGAGGGACGTCGCTAACCGGGACCGAGACGTCATGTGAGATGCGGGGGCCTTCTTCCTTGCTTGCCTCGACAATGCCGTCGCGGATGAACCAGAAAGCGTTGCGGTGCGCCTCCGATTGCGAGATCGCGGCATCCAGCACGATACCGTCCTCGAAAGCCGATTCCAGCATGCTTTCCATGGCCGACTGCATACCGCTGTCCGGGTTGGCGCCGGAGAATTCGATCAAAGCGTAGTGCTCGTAAACTTGCTCCATCGGGTCGACGATACCTTCGAGGTGGCGCATGTCGATATCGATGATGATCCGTGGGATATACTCGAAACTGGTAACGGAATCGCCGCTGGCGGCGCGGCAAAGCGTCAGCAGTTCGATCATGGCCTCGCGATCGCGGATCGCCGCGAAGCAGGTCTGCACGTCTTTCGGTTTCGGAAACAGTTTCAGTACGGCCCCGGTAATAATACCGAGCGTGCCTTCGCCCCCGACGAACAGTTGCTTCAAGTCGTAGCCGGTATTGTCCTTCCGGAGGCGCCGCAACCCGTCCCAAACACGTCCGTCCGGCAGCACGACCTCGAGGCCGAGCACCAAGTCGCGGGCATTACCGTAGCGGAGCACGTTGACGCCGCCGGCATTGGTCGAGAGGTTGCCGCCGATCCGGCAAGAGCCTTGCGCCCCGAGGGAGAGCGGGAAGAACCGGTCGGCGTCGGATGCGGCGTCTTGGATATTGGCGAGGATGCAACCGGCATCGACCGTGATCGTATAGTTCAAGGGGTCGATATCGCGGATCTCGGTCATCCGGTCGAGCGAGAGCAAAATCTGCTCGCCGCTGGCATCCGGCACACTAGCACCAGTGAGACCCGTGTTGCCACCCTGCGGGACGACGGGAATCCTCGCCTCGGCGCAGATGGTCATGACCTCCGACACTTCTTGCGTTGAGGCGGGACGGACGAGCAGTGCCGTCTTGCCTTCCCAACCGCCGCGGAAGGCGTTCACGTACGGAACGTGGTCGTTCAGATCGTCGCTCCAGCCTTTCTCGCCGACGACGTCCTTGATCCGGTCCAAAGCCGCGTCCCGCGCGGGTCCATGCGAAGCATCCGGCGCCATAATGCGCTCTCCCTAAATCTTTTCGTTACCGACGATTTAGCGGAACCTAGAACCCCGGACAAGCGCTTGTGTGCATTGTGGAAAACTTTACCGGAACGGTTCTTCCAGGTCTGCGAAGCCGGTCCCCACGGAAGTCGGCGTATCGCGGATCGACAAACGCCGTTTTCCGCTTGCCGAAACCGATCCTGCCACCAAAGTCATTCCTACCCGCTAATCTTCGAGAGGAACCCTGCCATGCGTGTCGTGATTGCAATGATGAAGCACGAGACCAATACGTTCTCGCCGGTGCCGACGCCGATTGAACGGTTTGCGCGGGGCTATCCGCTGCCGCCGAGAGGCGAGGAGGCATTGAAGGCGTTTCGGGGGACCGGGTCCGCCATGGCGGCGTTTATCGATATTTGCGAGCGGGAAGGCTGGGAGATGGTAACGCCGATCGCGGCGCAAGCCTCGCCCTCCGCACCGGTACAAGATGCGGCCTACAAGGAAATGACGGATGCCATCGCGCAGGCGGTGGAAGCGGGTTGCGATGCCATTATGCTGGACCTGCACGGAGCCATGGTGACGGAAAGTCATGAGGACGGCGAGGGCACGCTGCTGAACCGGTTGCGGGAAATCGCGCCGGACGTACCGCTGGCGGTCGCCCTCGACATGCACACCAACCTCTATTCGGGAATTGCCGACAACGCGACGACGCTCGCCGGCTATCAGACCTATCCGCATATCGACAATTATGAAACCGGTATGCGCGCCGGCGAGGCGCTGGTGCGCGCCATCAAGGGCGAAGTGACGCCGAGCCTCGCCTGGGGCAACCGGCCTATGCTACCGCATGTCATGCGCCAGGGAACCGACGATTTTCCGAACAAGCAGATTCAGGAACGTGCGGCCGAGATGGAACGGAACGGCGAGGCGCTAATCGCGACACTCTTCTCCGGCTTTCCCCATGCGGATATTCATAATGCGGGGCTGAGTGCTGTTGTGGTGACGGATAACGATCCGGATGCGGCACGGCGGCTCTGTGACGAGTTGCTCGACATGGGCTGGAAAGACCGGGAAGCCTGGGTCTATCAAATTGAACCGTTAGAGGAATCGCTGGCGCGGGCAAAGGCGATTGACGACGGACCGGTGGTTTTGCTCGATCACTACGACAACTCGGCGTCGGGTGGGACCCAGGATACGATGACCGTCCTGGGCGCGATTCTGGATGCGGGTCTTGAAGATGTCGCGGCATTCGCGATTTGCGACCCGGACGCGGTGCAAGAACTTATTGCGGCGGGGGTTGGCAACGAAGTGACGATTAACCTCGGCGGGAAAATGGATATGCCGTCCATCGACAAAAAGGGCGAGCCGCGCCAAGTGACCGGCCGCGTGAAACTGATCTCCGATGGGCTTTATCGCAATCTCGGCCCGGCTTCGACGGGCTTATTAATGGATATGGGGCCGACCGTCGTTTTCGATACCGGCAAGGTCGAAATCGTCGTGATCTCCCGTCAGCAAGAGCCGAACGACAAGAACGCGTTCCTCAGTCTGGGGATCGATCCTGCGCGGAAGAAATATCTGATGTTGAAGAGTCGCGTACACTACCGCGCCGGTTTCCGAGATATCGCAAAGGAAGTAATCGAATGCGCCGGTACGGGTGTCTGCACTTCGGACTATGACCAGTTGACGTTCAATAACGTCCGCCGGCCGATCTACCCGCTCGATCTGATCAACGATCCGGATGCGAGTTAAGCAAGGATCAAGCCCCATCCCAGTCCGCCCCACATGCTGACGTGGGCCAAGTTGGGGGACTCTAACGTTCCGTTGTCTTCACGCGCATTCGTTTGAGAACGGCGCTCGACGATAGGAGCGTGCGCTCTCCCACGTAAACGCGGCCACGCGCGAAGGCCATACTGCCAGTTCGACGGACCAATTCGCCGTTCGCTTCGATCAAATCGCCCGCGCGGCCCGCATCCACGAATTCCGAGTTCAGCGACACCGTTACGAGTTGTTCGTCCCAAGTTTCCTTGGCGGCGACGACCATGGCGAGGTCGATCATCGTCATCATAAGTCCGCCGTGGACGATCTCGTGCCGGTTGCAGTGGCGTGCTTCCGCTTTTAGGACGAAGTGCTGGATACCGTCTTCCAATTCTTTCCAAAAGAAGGGACCGACGTGGTTCTCAAGCGGATCGATGGGATCGTAGATCGTATATCCGTCGAGCGGCGGCGGGATTTCGGTCATGTCTTCTCTCTCGGTTTCTGCGGGTTATTTAAGGCTTAGTTAATCCGTTCCCGCGACTGAGAAAGGCACTTACGATGACCATTGCCGAGCGTTTCGCCGAATTCCTTATGGATACGCGCTATGACGAGATCGCCGACCAGGCGGTCGATCACGCCGCGATGATTGTTGCCAGCACCCTGGCGAGCGCCGCCTGCGGGCGGCATATCGACTCTTCCCGGATCGTGAGCGAAATCGAGATACAGCGGGGCGGTACGCCGGAAGCGGCGGTATGGTTCGAGAAGGATGTCCGCCTTCCCGTCATCGGGGCCGCGCGGGCAAACGCCTTGATGAGCGATGCGGCAGCCTCTGACGATAGTGATCTTCGCAATATTGTGCATGCGGGGACGCCGCTAACCGCGACCGCGCTGGCGGTGGCCGAGGCAACGGGCGCAAGCGGGAAAGACATACTAGCCGCTATCGTCGTCGGTTACGAAGCGGCGGGGCGGATCGGGGAGTCCATCATGCCGAAGTTCGACTATCGCGGTCATCACGGCTGCATGGGTGCAGCATTCGGTCCGACCATCGCGGCTGCCCGTCTCTATGGCTTAACCGCCGAGCAGGCCGCGCATGCGCTCGGTCTGACCGCGACCACGATTGGCGGACTGACCAAGGCCGCAAATACCAGCATCGCGCGGGAGTACCACGCTGGGAATGCGACGATGGCCGGAATTAGTGCGGTACAGGCTGCGATGCGCGGCTACACAGCCGAACTCGCCATCTTCGAAATGGAGCGCGGGTTCTGCCAACTGTTCGGCGGCAGCGACGGGTCGGTTATCCTCGAGGACCTTGGCACTGATTGGGATATCGTCACCGATATGGCCCTGAAGCTGGTACCAGGCGGCCATCCTTATCATGCGCTTGGAGAGGCGGGCGCCAATGCCGCGCGCGAGGCAGACGTGGCCCCGGAGCAGGTCGCCAAAATTATCGTCTCTCGGCCCGGGATGAAGAATCTCACGGGGCCGTTGCATCCCAAGAACCTAATCGATATGGCGCATAGCCCGGCCTATTTCACCGCGGCCGGTGTAAGGGACCATCAATTCGGTTGGATTCATGCCTCGCAGGAGAAGATCGACGACCCTGTCATCCATACGCTGATCGATAAAGTGACTGTTGGGCCTGAGCCGACCGAAAATCTGGCTGCTTACCGCCAAGGCGCGACCGTCGCCATCGAGATGACCGACGGACGCACGGTCGCGAACACTGTGTTCGTGCCGAACGGGGCCGGGTGCGTGGGAATCGATTGGGCGGATGTCGACGAGAAGTGCCACGCCTTGATGCCAGCGGCACCACTCGACGATGTAAAAATCGAATCCGCCCTGTCGAAAATGCGCCAATTCCGGACCCTTGGCCACGCGTCGGAATTGACCGACCATCTTGTTTAATGTCCATATATTTTGTGTCGAATCAGTAAGTATTTCTAAATATTGTTGATTTTTGACGTTTGTTAATGGTTTGTTCACGGGTTGGTCAGGGTTGCGTAAGGTCTGTGGATAATAGTGCGCTCATTCGAAATTGTTGGGGGTGAGGCGCTCATGGCGTCGGACGAACATCATCAAAGAAGGCACGAGCGCCGACGGACCATCGACGACGTGCTGACCGCGCAACGGATCGCGTGCCACGCAGGAAACGAGACGCTCGCTAAAATGCTGGAAGCGGCACTTGTTGCTGGTGTCGAGCCGACACAAAACGAACGCCGCGATCCGGTTCACAGAAGCCGTTTGATCGCAGTTGCGATGAATTATTTCGATCAGGCCTTCAAGCCGAGCGTCGCGGAATAAATCTAGAGATTAAGACGGCCGGATTCTAAGGGCTCTCGGTATAGGGCAGGATCGATATATTCGGTAACTCCGCTTTTTCATTTTCCACCAAATATTCGGCATACCACCAGTCAGCCTCGGCGTTGACGTCGACCCCTTCCGAGCCGTGTGTCAGGAACGGGGCGATGACGTTGCCCGCGATCGAACCTCCGTCGAGAACCACCCGCGACCAGGCGATTTCCAGGCTCGCGTTTTGGACATAGATTTCCGGCAAAGCCGCATATTGATTCGAGTGCCACGGCGTGCCGTCCAGCGCATAAGGCAGGATCGGCGACATCAGAGGGCCGTTGATCGACCACATTTTGCCCGGATGCTGTCCGCAAGGTTCGACCGCACGCAAGGAGTCGATGCCCTCGGTCGCCTGAAATTGCGACCAAGCGCGTTGAATTGTATCGGCCTGTCGGAAGGGACTCGTCGGCCGGAGAATTGAAAAACAGTCCGGTGCCCGCCCATCGTCCTTGAGGGAAGATAGGAGATGTTCGATCCATTGGATGTCTGGAGATTTATCGCCGGCGAGTTCGGTTGGACGAAGAAACGGCACTTCCGCGCCGTAGTGCCGGGCGATATCCGCATAGGCTTCGGAATCGGTCGAAACGATCACAGAGTCGAAAATTCCAGAGTCGATTGCACTACGGATGGCGTAGGCCATTAACGGGTGATGGTTCAATCTTCGGATATTCTTATCCGGCACGCGCTTCGAGCCGCATCGCGCGGGGATCAATCCATAAATCGAGAGCTCGCCTGACGTCATGTGATAAACCGTTCCGGTTGCACGTTGGCATACATATTGGACGATTTTGGTAATTCGTGCGACCCAAACGTGGTGATGGCGGGTGTTGTATTGCATATTGGGCCAGCGCCTGCGCGTGGAGGGAGTTTGTCCATTGAGCGAGAGATCGGCGACATTCGAAGATACCGTTCTGCGGAGCCGTCGATTTTGGCAGACGGCCTCGAGCTTGGGCGCGGATTTATCGGCGCGGCATGTTGTCGTGGATATGATGGTCGATCATCCGGTCTACTACCTCGGCAATCTGATCATCGCTAAATATCTCGAATTGACCCATGGGTTCAAAATTTGGGCATTGATTTCCAGCGAACAGGATTCGAAAGCCGTTCTCACGGCCAAGAGTTTCGGTGTCGATGGCATAACCTATGTACGCGACGAGGCCGCGAAGGAAGCGTCGCCGGTGGCCGCTGCCGTTATTCGGCATCTTGAAAACACGTCAGATGTGGAATTGCGAAAGCGCCTGCTGGCGATTCAGATTAACGGCATTCCCGTTGGCGATCTGATCTACGACACCTATGTCCGCGAGACGCGCCGGATTACGATCCGGGCGTTTGACGACGATCTGAAAGCCTATCTCATTCTATTGGTGAATTATTGCACGCTGTATGAGCGCCTGCTGGGCGCGTTGGATGTCGGCGCTGTCGTCCTCGGACATACGGTGTATTCGCGCTTTGGCGTTCTCGCGCGTATGGCGGCAAAGGCGGGAAGTTCCGTCTATACGCGGTTCGGCGGGAAAGGGATGCGGATTCAGCGCCGCGAAAGCCTCGATAAAGTCATGGATGTTATTTTTCGTGTGCAACCGGACGACGTCGACTCGCTGATGGCCGCTGATGGCGACAAAGCTGTCGAGATTGGGAAACAGACACTGTTGCGGCGGGTCGGCGGGTCGGAGAACGAATTTCAATTCCTCAACGAAGAGAGCTACGCCCCGGACCGGCCGACCCAATCGGTTGACGAATTTTGCGCCCGCATGGGGCTTGAAACCGCGCGCCCGAAGGGTCTCGTGATGCTTCATGCGTTTTCGGATGCGACCCATCACACGCCCCGGATGATCTTCGACGATTATCATGAATGGTTTCTGCACACACTCGATGTTGCCGTCGGCCAGCAAGAGGTCGATTGGCTCTTCAAGCTGCACCCTTACGACCATCATTACACCGACGACCGAGAACCAGCCGAGCGCATCGCAGCGCTTGCGAACGAGTACGCCCATATTCATCTCGTGCCGGAAGATTTGAACACGGCGACGTTTCCCGATGTTGCGTCTTTCGTAGTGACGATCAATGGGAAGGCGGGTCTGGAGTTTGCCGGCTTTGGCGTTCCGGTCTTGTTGGGGGGGAATGGGTTCTATTCCGGCTGCGGCTTCGACGTGACGCCCGGTTCCATCGAAGAATACCGCGGGGCGTTGAATGATGCCGCGGCGCTTCGCCTGACCTCCGCGCAAGTCGCGCGCGCCTTGGTGGCGAACGATCTTTATTACCGACAAGCGGTTTGCGATTGCCGGCTTTTGCCGGACTCGAGCTACACTTTCTGGAAACCGTTCGACGAAGGCTCGTTCTGGGGTGGCCTCGTCGACGCCATGGAGACCGGTGTCTTGCAGGACGATCCGCTCTACACGGCAATGGTAAATTTGCGCGAAAGTGCGGCCGAGACGTTATTGCGCCCCGAATGATCTAGATCACGGATCGCCGCGCGAGGTCTGCCACCTCATTCTCGTCGAGGCCGAGCAAATCCCGAAAGACTTCGGCATTATGCGTGCCGCTCGGCGCCGCCGTGCCTTCGTAACCGGTCTCGACCGCGCTGAATTTTAGCGGGAAACCAGCAGCCTTCAGGCCGGGAAGCTCGCCCAGTGTCGGGTGCGAAACAGTATCGATCATGCCGCGCGCTTTGAGGTGCGGCCAATTGAGCAAGTCGTCGATGTTTTGGACCGGGCTGGCGACGATGCCATCCGCTTCTAACAAAGAGACGGCGTCTTCTGTTGTGCGGGTCTTCGTCCACTCCGCGACAACGGCGTCGACTTGGTCGTTGTGTTCGACCCGCCAATCCATCCGTCCCCAGTCCGCATGCTCGCCCAGGTCTTCGCGGCCGATTAAACCGCACAGCGCGCGCCACATGGCGTCATGGCCGATCCCGATCACCAGCCAACCGTCCTGCGTCGGATACGCATTGAAAGGCGAGAAACGCATGATGCGGTTGCCTTGCTGAAACGGCATGCCGAGATCTTCGTAGATGTCGAGGGCTTCGTCGAAAATGAGCGAGAAAAGAACGTCGGTCATCGAGATGTCGATATGTTGCCCTTCGCCGGTGCGTTCGCGGTGAAACAGCGCGCCGAGGATGGCGGAGAAGGCGAAGCCGGCCGAGATCGTATCGCCCATCGGCGTGCCGGCTTTCGTTGGTGGATTGCCGGGATGTCCGGTGACGCTCATCAAACCGGACATGGCCTGCGTCGTCAGATCGTAGGCGCGGCGTTTCGCGTCCGGGCCGGTGGCACCGTATCCGGTGATGGAGCAATACACGAGCTTCGGATTGATCTTGCGCAGGGCCGGCCAGTCGATCTTCAGGCGTTCGGTAACGCCGACGGTGAAATTTTCGACGACGACGTCTGCGTGCTCGACCAATCGAAGGAAGAGCGCGTGGCCTTCTTCGGACTTCAGGTCGAGTGTGATCGATTTTTTACCGCGCTTGCGTTTCAGGAACGCGATCCCGATATCGCTCTCGTCGCGTTTTTGGATCGTGGGCCCATCCTTGCCATAGAACACCGGGGCCCCCGACAACGAATCGCCGCTATGCGGGTTATCGATCCGGATGACTTCCGCCCCCATGCCGGACAGCAGCAAGGTGCAGTGCGGGCCGACCAAGTACTGCGACAGGTCGAGAACACGGATGCCGCCCAATATGGCGTTCTGGCTCATTCCTCGCGACCGATCGCGTCCGCCGCTTTCAGATCTGAGATGTCTTGGTCGGAGAATCCCCAGGCGGAGAGAACTTCCTCCGTCTGCGCGCCAAACTCGGGCGGGCCGAACTTCACGCTCCCAGGCGTGCGACTGAAACGCGGCGCGGGCCCTGGCTGCATGATGCCGTCGACCTCGACGAAACTGCCGCGAGCCTTGTTGTGCGGATGATGGGGCGCTTCGCTGAAGCTCAGGACCGGTGCGAAACAGATATCGGTGCCTTCCATGATCTCGCACCACTCGTCGCGCGTCTTTTCCGCGAACTTGGCATCCAGTAGCGCGATGATTTCCGGCCAGCTTTCCGGCTCGAGCTGGGGCGGCAGCGATGCCGGGTCTATGTCGAGCGTCTCCATCAGGAGGTTGTAGAATTTCTCTTCGACGCAGCCGAGCGAGATATGCTTGCCGTCCTTCGTTTCATAGCAGCGCCAGAACGGGGCGCCGCCATCGAGCGGGTTGCTCTCGCGTTCGTCCTTCCAATGTCCGGAGGACGCAAGGCCGAAACAGGCCATGGCGAGATAGGCCGAACCTTCCGTCATGGCGATGTCGACGACCTGGCCTTGACCGGAATTCTTGGCTTCGAGCAGGCCGGCGAGGAGGCCCATGGCCAGGAACATCGCGCCGCCACCCATATCGCCGATGACGTTGAGCGGTGGGACCGGGCGTTCCTTGGTGCCGATGGCATGCAGCACCCCCGACAGGGAAATATAGTTGATGTCGTGTCCGGCGACGTCCGCGAGCGGCCCCGTTTGGCCCCAACCCGTCATGCGGCCGTATATCAACCGCGGATTCCGTGCCATACAGGCGTCGGGCCCAAGGCCGAGCCGTTCCATCACGCCGGGCCGCATCGGATCGACGATTGCGTCGGCACTTTCGACCAAACGCAGGACGGTCTCTACGCCCTCGGGATGCTTGAGGTCGACCGCGACGGAAGGGCGGCCGCGGCGGCGGATGTCCGCCTTCGGCCCCGCGTATTCAAAACCGAGGCCGGTTGGACCTTTGCGGTCGATCCGGATGACGTTAGCGCCCATGTCCGCCAAGAGCGAACAACAGAGCGGCGACGGCCCGATACCGGCGATCTCAATGATCTTGTAGCCGGCGAGCGGGCCGCCTTGGTTGGCAGCGTCCGTCATTCGTTTAACGGTTCGCGCCGATGAGGAGGTCCATGCTTTCGCGGGCAGCCTGTCGCGCCCACGTGTCGATCGTCGCATCCGATGCACTGCTGATCGGATGGTCGATGACCACGAAGGGGTAACCGTCGGCACCCAAAACACGAGCCATCAATTCCGCGGCGCTGACGAATTTCGTCGTCATGATGCCGACAGAGGGCTTGCCGATTTTTTCGCCAATCACTGCGTCATGCAAACTGCACGAAGAGCAACTGCCTCAGTCGCCGATGCCGGCGATCACCGCGTCCCAGTTCTCCGCTTCTTCAACGAGATGGGCGTCGGCGGGGGCACTGTAGTTGGACTTGACGGTCCGGACGACTTCGGCGACGCCGAATTTCGTCCGCAGCTCGTCTTCGAACGCGTTAAAGAACGGAATCGTGTTCTTCTTCCCGTTCGAAATGATGCCCACGGTCGCGCCGTCGAGCGCTGAGAGACGGGACGCGAGCGCGAAGCTCCCGCTGTCGCCCTCGTGGGTCGGGTCTAAGATTTCAAGGCTCATTCGATTTCCTCTCTGTCGCTTAAAACGGATTTAGTTTGCGGGCGGCTCGCAGTCGAGGCAGGCGCCGATGGCGACCGTGACCGCACGGCTCTTATGTCCGAGCCACGGCGGGATGACCGAGCCGAATCCGCCGGCGGGGCCACCCGCGGCGATCAACAGCAGATGGTCCGGGTCCGGCAATGCGGGATATTCTTGCTCGCCGCGGCTGCCGACGACATTGCCTTTGCCGACTTCGGCCCACTCTTTGCGCAAGATGCGGGCGTTCTCGAAGACGTATTCTTTGATATCCGTCCGGGTCCAGCCAGCCGCCTTGAAGTGTGCGCGGAGTTGCGGCGGCATGACGATGGCGTAGTTGCCGGGATAGATCGAATAGCCGCGCATGTTGCCTTTGATCTCGGCACAATAGGTGTCGAGAATCTCTTCCGGTTTGGTCGTCCACTCGTTCATAAACTGACGGGGGCCGAGGGCGGCCATCACTGTGACGGCGGACGCTTCGGCCGGAATGCCGCGGTCTTCGGCGAGGGACGGCCAGGGCGAGTCTTCCTCATCCTCGGCAATGCAGTAGCTGAGCTTGCCGGGATGCCCGAGCGTCGCGCGGTCGATCTGCCCCGGTCGGACATCCAGTAGATTGTAAAGCACGAGACGGATCGTTCGGCCGATCACGGTGGTCGCTCGATCGCTCGAGCCAAGCGCGTTGAACGTGCCGCTCATCCCGAGTTCTTCGCGAACCGGGCCATTGATCACAATTAAAACGGCGCAACCGCCGGTGCTTGCCGTGGCGCCGTGTACGAGGAACGGCTCCTGGAGCATCGCGGTGACAGTGGCGACGACGACGGGAAAATGCATCGGCAGGCAACCGGCCATGACCGCGTTGATCGCCAATTTTTCCGCGGTGATCGGTCGTTCGCGGACCGGTTCGATCCCGACCAGATGATCCGGCGGCAACATCGTCCACTCGAGACAGGCCTGAACGGCATCAGGTGTTGGCGGAACGACCGGCAAGCCATCCGTCCATTTGCGGCTGTGGTAAAATTCCTGTGCCGCGAGGATGTCTTCGACCTCATAACGTTTTGATGCGAGGCTCATGGTGTCTTCTCTCCTCATCTCTGCCCACCGAATTCATTTGTGCATTTGCAATTTGATGCTTCGGCTTTGTTGAAACGAATTATTCGCGGCGAATTTAATTAATGCAATTATTATCCGATACGTATTATTAATACGATATATGTATTATTAAGGTTCTGCTATGTCGAACGAACTTGGGCTCGATTTCGATGCGAGCTTAGACCTCAGCACGCGCCACCTACGCGCCTTGGTCGCGGTGGCCCAATACCGGAATTTCGCGGCGGCGGCGACCGACCTTGGAATCAGTCAGCCGACCCTCACGCGAACGGTCCGTAAAGCGGAGGATATGCTGGGTGTAGCCTTGTTCACCCGAACCACACGCCGCGTCGCGTTAACGGCGGCGGGGCAAGAATTCTTGCCGATGGCCGAACGTCTTCTCAGCGACCTGGGGCTGGGCATCCGCAACGTACGCGAGCTGGCCGAAGTCGAGCGCGGGCAAGTGGTTATCGCCAGTCTTATGACGCTTGCCCACGGCGTCCTGCCGGGCGCGATAAGCCGGTTTGCGGAGAGCTATCCAAGCGTTGCGGTTGAGCTGCGCGAAGGCGTCCAAGCGCGTGTCTTGGAAGAAGTGCGCGGCGGGTCGGCCGATTTCGGTCTCGGCGACGCACCGGACGTCGGCGGCCCGCTGGAGATGGAGCATCTCGGGGAGCATGGGTTCCGACTGGCGCTACCGAACGGGCATCGTTTGATGCAGCGGAAATCGATCTCCTTAAAGGAGCTGGCGGGGGAACGACTGATCTCTATGCCGACCGAAGCTGCGGCGCGGCGAACCCTCGATGCGGCGGCCCTGGCGGCAGGTATCGATCTTGATTCTCATTTCACCGTCGGTCAGTTCACCACCGCCTTTCAGCTGGTTGCCGAAGGTTTAGGTGTCGCGATTGTCCCTTCGACCTATTTCGAAGGAGGACATCCGGAGAACGTATCGTCGCGCCCGCTGAGCGGGCCGGGCGCGGTACAACGCTTGGGGATCATTCGCCGCCGCGACCGGGTTATTACACCGGCGGCGAATGCGTTCATGGGCATCCTGCGGGATTGCTGGCCGACATAGGCTGAGACCATAGATGGAGACACGTTGATGTCCGAGTTTGTAGATCCGGAGACCGGCGCCCGCTGCCATCAAACGATGGTATCGATGCGGGACGGCACACGCCTCAATACTTTTGTGTTTCTGCCGGCTGATGGCGAACGGTTTCCCGTTATCTTGCAGCGGACGCCCTACGGCATCGCAAAACAGGATGGCTCCGCGAACCACGATGTGTCGCAAGGCTGGTTGCCGTCACCGGCGGAACCGCTGCGCGGTTCGATCTTGCGCGGTTGGAGGAACATCACGTCGCGCGGCTACGCGGCTGTTTACCAGGATACCCGTGGCCGGTTCGGGTCCGAAGGCGAGGACCGTGTCTATGCGGACGATGCGTCCGATGGGTGGGATGCGCTGGCTTGGATATCCGAGCAAGACTGGACAAACGGGCGGGTCGGGATGTCCGGCTCGTCGGCGGGGGCGACGACGACCTATGCGGCGGCGTCGACAAAACATCCCTCTCTGAAAGCGTTCTGGGCGCAAGTCGGTGGCTCTAGCATTTACGACGATGTCGTCTGCGAAGGGCAGTCGATTGAGATGGAACGATTGTGGCTTTGGGTCGCGAAGAACATACCCGGCCTTTCGGCATCACACCGGGAAGCGGCGCGGACCAGGGCGGGATTGAGCGAAGCGGAGATGGACGAAGCCGCGGCCCGGGCGATGGCGCGATATAACCGGCTCGACGCTGCCCGAAACGATAGCCCACCTTTCACTTCTTCCGAGGAATGGATGCGACTGCCGCTGGCGGATTACCCGGACTTCGCGGTCTGGCAGCCCTTTTTGAATGAAATTATCACTCATCCGGCATCCGACGCATTTCGGGCTGCTCACAACTTCCGGAACACGATCGATATACCCGGTTTTCATGCGACGACCTGGTACGACATCTTCCTGACGAGCGTTATTGCCGCTTATACGGAAATACAGGGGCGGGCCGGCAACCAACGTCTTTGGATCGGCCCGAATGGTCATTACTTTATCTACGAAGAACAGTTCTGGCCGCGCGATCCGTATTTCGATTGGTTCGGTCATTGGCTTAAGGATGAGGATTCGCCGCTGCTGGAGGAACCGCCCGTCCACTTTTCAACACGTGCTTGGACGGATGACCCGCAAGGCTATGCGGCGAACGACTGGAAATTTTCGAACAGGTGGCCGCTTTCCGAGGCGGTCGAAAAAGACCTTTACCTCACGGTCGACGGCGCCATCTCGGACGATGTGGGCGGTGAGGGCGCACGCACCTATACGTACGATCCCCGCAGGCCGGTCGCGACCTATGGCGGCCGCAACATGGCGATCGATCCGGGGCCTATGGATCAACGGCCGGCCGAAGGCCATCCGGATTACGGTCTCGTCTATCGATGCGATCCGTTAGATACGGAGATGACGATCGCGGGTCCGGTGCGTGTCGATCTGCATGTATCGTCCGACTGTCCAGACACGGACTTCGTTGCAAAGCTGGTCGAGGAGACTCCGGCCGGTGAAGCCAAGCTTTTGATGGATGGTGTGACCCGCGCCATGCTGCGAAGCGGCACGGACCAAATAGAAAGATTGACGCCCGGAGAGATCGTCAGTCTCTCAATCTCCCTTGGACAGATTTACCACACGGTTCAGGCTGGGAGTTGCCTTCGTGTCGACATCACCAGCAGCAATTTCCCCCGCCGGGCCCGCAACACCAACAGCGGCAATCTTACCCTCGCAAAAGACGGCGACGCGGATATCCGCGTGGCCCATAACGCCGTTCATCATGGCGGTAGAGTGGCGAATGTTGTGAACTTACGGGTTTTGCCCGCTTAGCCGTTTCAGCGGAGAACATGAGGTTGGTGATTAATACGCTGGCTCTAGGTTTATTCAGAGGAGTATCGCCATGACACCTGAAGACATTCTCAAGCACGAGCCGATTGTATTGACGCCTGAACAACGCCAATCCTTTTTCGAGGATGGATTCCTCGCTGTCGAAGGCCTGGTGAGCGATGAATGGCTCGAATGTTTAAGGCAGCGTTCGGACGAAATGATCGATCGGAGCCGGCAGTACACGGAGTCGAACAAAGAATACGACCTCAGCCCGGATCACACGCCTGATCAGCCCTATGTGCGCCGGCTACGCGCACCGGTCGACCGGCATCCCGACTTTTGGAAGTTCGCGCACAATTCCGTTTTCACGGATGTGGCAGCCGACTTGGTCGGGCCGGACGTGAAATTCCATAGCTGTAAATTGAATTACAAACACCCGGGTGGCGGCGAAGTGGTGAAATGGCATCAGGACATTCCGGCCTGGCCGCACACCAATTTTAGTCCGGTCACGCTCGGCGTCTATTTTCACGATGTAGGCGAAGCGGAAGGTCCGCTCGCATGTATTCCCGGCAGTCACAAGGGCGAGCTTTATTCGCACTTCCATCCCGACCGCACATGGAGTGGCTCGCTATCGAAGGACGATGTGTTGAAGGCGAAGCCGGAGAACGCGGTCAATCTAACCGGGAAGGCGGGGACGATCATCGCCATAAATTGCCGGACCATTCACGGTTCGATGGACAATAAGACGGACCGTGTGCGGCCGCTCTTGCTCTATGTCTATAGCTCCGCTGATGCCTTTACCTGGATGCCCAATCCCACGCCTTGCTCGAAATCGGGGGATATCGTGCGCGGCGAAGCGGCGCAGCGTGTTCACATGGAACCATACGCCCATGAAGTGCCGCCGAATTGGGAGAAGGAAGGCTATGGCAGCATCTTTGCCTCGCAGCGCAAGGAAACGATCGCGAAGGCATCTTGATGACACCGGAAGAGATTCTAAAACACGATGCGCGCGTGCTGACCCAGGCGCAGCGCGAAGCTTACTTCGATACCGGCTATGTATCGGGTGAGGGATTAATTCCGAATGAATGGCTGGACGCGGTCCGGGCGGCGTCGGACGAGCGGATCGAGGCCAGTCGTCAGGAGGCGGAGTCCGGCAGCGAATTCGATTTGGCACCCGAACATACTTCGGAGAGCCCGCATGTCCGGCGCCTGAAGTCGCCCGTGGATCAGCATCCGGTCTTCCGGAAGTTTGCCGTCGAATCGCCGTTTGCGGATATTGCGGCCGACCTTGTCGGGCCGGACGTGAAATTTCACAGCTGCAAGATCAACTATAAGCATCCGGGCGGCGGCGAGGTGGTGAAGTGGCATCAGGATATCTGTTTCTGGCCGCATACGAATTACAGTCCAGTCACGCTGGGGTTCTATCTTGATGGCTGCGAAGAGGCCCAAGGCCCGTTGACGGTGATCCCGGAAAGTCATAAAGGCGATCTCTTTCCGCATTATGACGATGACGGGATTTGGACGGGTACGGTACCAGCGAAAGATATGGCGACACTGCCGCTCGATACGGCGGCAGGGCCGACGGGCGATAAAGGCACGGTTCTGGCGCTCAACTGCCGCACGGTGCACGGTTCCAAACGGAACGAGACAGATCGAGTTCGACCGATCTTGCTTTACGTCTATACATCTGCGGATGCGTTCCCATGGGGTCAGCACCCGTCGAGCACATCGCTCTCCGGCGAAATCATCCGAGGTGAGGCGGCGAAGTTTCCCCATATGGATCCCCGTCCGTGCCCCGTCCCGCCGGATTGGAGCAAGCTCGGCGGCTACGGGTCGATTTTCACGAGCCAGGAGAAAGGCGACGCCGGGAATATGATGGGTTAATCGACATGTCCCAAACAGCACTCGTCATCGGCGGCACCGGGCCAACGGGGCCGCATATCGTCAACGGGCTTATCGATCGAGGGTACGAGACTTCGATCCTCCATCGGGGGGCACACGACAGCGACCTCATTCCGGTGCATGTCGAACGCATCATTGGTGATCCGCATTTTAAGGAGACCTTGTCGGAGGCGCTCGGCGACCGGCGTTTCGATCTGATCGTCGCCACGTACGGACGAATTCGCTATGTCGCAGAGGTCGTGGCGGAACACACGGATCGTTTGATAACGGTCGGCGGTTCGCCCGGATATCGCGGCACGCGGCAGCCGGACCGATTATTTCCTTGGGGCTTGCAGGTCCCACTTCCGGAAGACGCGCCGCAAGTGGCGACCGAGGAAGAGATCCGTTTTGGTTATTTGGCTCGGATCAGCGAACTTGCGGTGTTGGAACATCACGAGGCCGGGGACTACGCCGCCACGCATTTGCGTTATCCGCTGATCTACGGGCCGCGTCAATTGGTGCCAATGGAATGGCGCGTTATGCGCCGGGTTTTAGACGGTCGCGAAATTGTCGTCCTCCCGGATGACGGCCATATCCTGTTCTCGCGCGGTTACGCCGTGAATATGGCGCACGCGGTCTTGCTGGCCGCCGACGATCCTGGGGCATCCGGCGGGAAGATCTACAACGCGGCGGATACCCATCAGTTCACGCTCGGCCAGTGGGTGGAAGTGATCGCCGACGCGATGGGGGCGAAACTCGAGATTGTCGGCATTCCGGGCGACTACGCCTATCCGGCGCGGGAGTTGGTGATCGGCCGTACCGAAATGCACCACCAATTGTTCGACACCTACGCCATCCGCGCGGATCTCGGCTATACCGATATCGTGCCGCCAATCGAAGGCCTTGCGGAAACCGTACGTTGGTATCGCGACAATCCGCCGAGCATGCCCGAAGAATTCGAAGAAGACATTAAGGCGCACTATAAGACGGAAGAGCGGCTCGCCGAACTCGATAAGGCCTATCGCGCCCAACTGGGGGAGGTCGAGCATGTCGCGCGGCCCTATCGACACCCCTATGCGCATCCGAAAAAACCGAACGAGAAGCGGGATCATCGGAGCCGATGAACGCGGGGTGGCTCAGGTTGTTTGCTGTACTCAGCGGCGTTTGCGCTGTCGCAGTCTTCGTCTTCGTACTGAACGCCGAAGCTGCAAGCGCGTTTCTTCACTGGGTCGAGTATCTCTCCGCCATGCCGGGGCTTAGCGGTGCGTTCCTATTGGTTCTGACGATTGCAGTCTTTATCGCTGGCTGTTTTGCCGCGAACTGGATCGCATCCGGATTTCGTTAAAATACGGAGTGACGATTAGAGTCTTCGGGATTCCGCGCTTCGACAGGCTCATACTTCGACAGGCTCAGTATGAGGCGCTGTGAAATTCACCGCCACGCCGCATGAGGCGTTGTGCAAATCACGACCTCACCGGATGATGCGCTGTGCAAATCATGGCCTCGCCGGACGATGCGCTATGTAGTTCACCGCCACGCCGCATGAGGCGCTGTGCAAATCATGGCCACGCCGCATGAGGCGCTGTGCAAATCACGGCCTCGCCGCATGATGCGCTGTGCAAATCATGGCCTCGCCGTATGAGGCGCAGTGCAGTTCACGGTCTCACCGGATGATGCGCTATGTAGTTCACGGCCTCACCCTGAGCTTGTCGAAGGGCAAGGCCGTGCGCAGCTAACTACTCGGCCGCGTTCTCCAGCGTCGCCGGTGCGATCGAGAAGCCCTCATCCGCATCGAGATCGGCGATCAGGCCACTGATTTCCTCAGCACTGAGCGGGACCATCGGCGGCATCAGGCGGCCCCATTCCGGGTCGCTATGATAATGACTGATGATAGCCTTGAGGGCCGGCACCAAGGTGCGGGCCTGGATGGTCTTCCGCGTTTTCGTGATGGCGGCCTGGAGAGCATCCGCTTCCGGCGTCTCCCAATTCTCGAAGACCTTGCGAATACCGGTCGGATTGACGTTGCCGGTTGCGGTGATGCAGCCGACCCCGCCGCCGCGCAACGTATCCAGCAAGAAGACTTCCGAGCCGGCAAAGGTGCCGAACCCCGGGAAGGCATCGAGGATCGCTTTCGTGTTCGACCAGTCGCCGCCGCTGTCCTTCAAGCCGACAACCGTATTCGGGTATTCTTTGATCAGCCGGCCGATGAGATCGAGGCTGAATGGCGTCCCGGTCTGCGGTGGGATGTGGTAGAGGTAGATTTTCAGGGCGTCGTCGCCGAGCCGTTGCACGACTTCGGAGAACCAAGCGAAGAGACCGTCATCCGACACGCCCTTGTAGTAGAACGGCGGCAACATCAGAACGCCGCCGCAGCCATGGGCCACAGCGTGCTTGTTCAAGCGAACCGCTTCGTCGATCGAGCAGGCGCCGGTTCCCGGCATGAGTTTGTCGCCCGGCACACCGGATTCGATCAGCGAATCGAGCAAGGTCATCCGCTGGTCGGCGGATTGCGAGTTCGCTTCGCTGGTAGTGCCGAAGACAGCGAGGCCGTCCGCGCCTTGCGCCAAGAGCCAGCGGCAAAAGGCGGTAAAACGACCCACATCAGGGCTCAAATCGGCGGCAAATGGGGTGAGAACCGGCGCCAAAACGCCGCGGAAAGGTTGATCGGTCATAACATTCGCTCTTTCGTGAAATTTCGGCCAGTCTAGAGGCCTCGGGCCGGTCCGACAATGCGCTTGCCAGGCTGAGCCTTATGGTTACGGTGTGACCACCGTCATATCGGGTTAAGAAGTTCTTAACGATACTCTTAGCCATGCTGCAAACAGCAAATGTTTTCAGCGAGGACGAAGGTCAGTTAATGGTCGAGAATCCCATGGTGAGTCGGATGATGGGTGCCGACGCTTCGGACGAATTAGCGAAGCTGGTACTGGACGAATTTTCGTTCAAAATCCGGGCGGCTGCCGAATCGTCGAAAGAGGGGTTATCCGCGCGGGATATTGAAGGCCTGATCGACGACTTCATGCAAAAAGGGCGGGATAAAACGCTCGTTAATTTTCAACAGAAATTCGAAGAAATCCTGCGCGAGCACGAACGCGACATCTGGGATCGCACGCGGACTCGCCCGTTCGAACGCGTGCTTATCCAGCGGTTCTGCCATCTATTCCCGAGCGAGGGCGAACTCGATAAAGGGAACGGCCTGATTTCCCGTCGCCTAATTCCCGGTTTCCTGAAGACGATGGAACAGATGGTCGGCTTCGAGCAGTGCGAGCGGTTCCGCCGCGACACGGAAGACCTCATAACGCGTCTGAAGAAAGACGATGAGGACCATTTCCGTTGGTACGACATTTACGACATTCGGACCGCCAACGGATTGGTGGACGAGGCCTTGGCGACCGCGGCTCTGACGTTCGACGCGTTTGAGAAGCGCATCACCTGGCTTCTCTTCTCCGTCAATGCGCAGCTGGTGACCGCCGAGTACTATGCGTTCGAAGGTGAGACGGTCAACTCATGGAAGCTGGACCGACCTGGGCTGATCGCGATGCTCGACGCGCTTTACGCGCCGCTTGCGAAACAGGCGAAGAAGGCGGCCGGCCGCACGGAAATCGAACGCCGCTACGGCATGCGTGCCGCAGCGGCGATCGGACATCTTCTCATGCGGATCGAAGCTGAAATGAAGAAGTCGGCCTAGCCCAGTTTGGCGCCGGCGGAAAGCTCGGCACTCGCCGCGAAGTCGCTGGCCGCGACCTTACCTTCCGTCCCCCGCACACGGGTGACATTGACGCCACCGTCGCCGCAGGCGATGACCATGCCGTCGCTGGAGATATCGACAATCTCGCCGGGCGCGCCGGCGGCACTTTCCGCCTTGGTCGAGCCGTAAAGCTGAATCTCTGCGCCGCCACAGGTCGTCCATGCACCTGGAACCGGGTCGGCGCCGCGGATCATGTTGTGGACTTCCTGCATCGGTTTGGTGAAGTCCAGTTCGACATCCGCCTTCCGGCACCAGCTCTCGTAGGTCTTTTGGCTGTGGTCCTGGTCGATCCGGGGGGCATTGCCTTGTTTCACCAGATCGACACTTTCCATCATCGCATCCACGCCCATGGGGAACAGCTTGTCGAAATAGACTGTCCCGAGGGTGTCGTTCTCCTCGATCATGCAGGTTTTCTGCAACAGGATCGGGCCTTCATCGAGACCGTTGTCCGGCCAGAAAATACTGAGACCGGTTTCCTTGCGTCCCATGATGATCGGCCAATTGATGGCACTCGGCCCGCGATGAAGCGGCAAGAGAGACGGGTGGTACTGGATTGAATCGTGCGTTGGGAGATAGAGCGCTTCTTCCGGTACGAACAGCGTCACGAACGCCATGACGCAGAGGTCCGGCGAAAGCGATTTCATCTGATCCCAGACTTCCGGCTCCTTGTAAGTCGTTGGTTGGAAGACCGGAAGACCGGCTTCCTCGGCCGCGACCTTCAACGGGTCGGGTTTTCCTTTATCTGGCGCAACATAGACGCCGACGATGTCCTCGCCCCGCTCGATGAGCTTTTCCAGGACGGACTGTCCGAAGGCCTGTTGGCCGTGCACAATGAGACGCATCTGGGTCTCCTCTCTGCAAAAACTGTTTGTGATTCCCCGAAGGCTTTGGTCATTTCTATATAGAGCGCCGGGCAGTCACGCCAGACCCGGTGCACAGACGCAAAAGAAGTTGAGAAGACCATGGCGCCGAAGCGCAACCCGAAGAAGCTGAATAAGCTGCAACTGAGAACCCTTGCGATCCTCCAAGGTTTCGCCGAGAGCGATATCGCCGGACCCGGCGAGAACGACGGCGAGATTCGCCTTTCGCAAATACCGCGCCCGCACGGCGATCATTTTCATGTCGCCAATGGCATCGTGATGACCAAGGACGCGACCGGCCTTTACAACCGCGGCGTTTGGGCCGCGCTCGACCGCAAGGGATTAATGCGCACTGGCGTCTTTCCCTTCACGACGACACTCACGGTCGAAGGTTTGGACTAAGACACCGGCGTGAAAGAACAAATCATCCACTCGAGCGATCATTAAGGCGCTACTTTTGCGCCGCCCGCCGCAGCCGGTCGTTGATGGCGTGACCAAGCCCTTCCTCTGGGATCGGCGCAACGGCGATGCCGGTGAAATTCATCGCGTCCAATTCGTGAAGGTAGCGGAAGAGATTGGCGGCCGCTTCCGTTGCGTCGCCTGAAGGGCTGAGATTCAGCGTGCCGTCGATCGCGCCAAACCCCAAGAGGGCTTCGCCGTCTTCCGCGTGTGGCGCATTCATCCGCAACGGGGTTCGCGGCGCGTAGTGCCGGGACAACATGCCGGGGGATTTCGGCGAATGGTCGTCGGTTCCGGCGCGGGCCAGAGGTCGCCCGATCACGGCTTCCAAAGCCTCTTGAGCCGTGCCGCCGGCGCGGAGCAGCGTTGGTGTGTCCGTTGAAAGATCGAGGACCGTGGACTCCAGGCCGACGGTACAGGGTCCGCCATCTAAGACCAGCGAAACCTCTTCACCGAAATTGTCGGCGACGTGCCGTGCTTCGGTCGGGCTCAGCCGGTTGGATTTATTCGCGCTGGGGGCCGCGACGGGTATATCCGCCACCGCAAATAGCCGCCGTGCGTGTGGCGAAGCCGGGATGCGGATTGCGACGGTGTCGAGCCCGGCGCTCACCAGCTTGGAAAGCGCACATGCCTCTGTTCGCGGCAAAACGATACTCAGCGGCCCCGGCCAAAGCGTTTCGGCGACATGTTCGGCAAGGTCGTTGAATTGGGCATATTGCCGGGCGGTGGCGACGTCCGGCACATGCACGATCAGCGGATTGAAGCTCGGACGGTTCTTCGCGGCGTAAATCTTGGCCACTGCGGTATCGTCGAGCGCGTTCGCGCCGAGCCCGTAGACCGTTTCGGTCGGCAACGAGACAAGCTCGCCGGCCCGAAGCAATGCCGCCGCTTCCGCGATAGAGGCATCCGTTATGGAGCGTATTCGTGCCATGACGCGGACTTAACGCGGGAAATCGAAACGTGCAATCCCCGCACGCACGCGATCGCTCTATATTCATGCGCAGCGACAGGAAGAAGAGGCTTTAGATGACCGACACGGGCAAGACATCGAACGGCACGCCGGTATGGATCACGGGGGAGGGGCCGCCGGTTATCCTCGTCCACGGCGTGATCATGGACCACCGGATGTGGGATGCGCAGGTTGCGGCGCTCTCGGACGCGTACCGGGTCATTTGTCTCGATATGCTGGGTCATGGGGACGCGCCGAACCCGCCGGGCGAACGCACCCTCGCGGATTTCACAGGCCAGGTTGACGAGGTCATTGGCGAATTCTGTGCGGGGGCGCGGCCGGTCCTCGGCGGGGTTTCGATGGGTGGCCTGATCACCCAAGCCTACGGTGCCGCCCATCATGCCGATCTCGCCGGTCTCATGATCCTCAATGCGGTCTACGATCGCTCGCCGGAAGAAGCGGTCGTGGTGCGGGAGCGCTCGAAGATGATGGCGGCGGAAGGTGTCACGGCGACCGTCGAGGGCGCCCGCGCCCGTTGGTTCCGTGATGACGAAGTCGCGGCGCAAGGCGGCAAGATCGATGAGATTTGCAGCTGGATGGAGGAGGGCGATTTTGCCGCCAAGTGCAAGGCGCACTGGGTTTTCGCCACCTCGGACGATCAAGTGGCAGGTAAACTCGGCGATATTTCCTGTCCCGCGCTTATCATGACCGGCGACGGGGACGCGGGCTCGCCACCGCATATGTCGGAAGCAATGGCCAAGGCAATTCCGGATGCGGAACTGCATATACTGGACCGCCAACAGCATATGATGCCGGTGCTGGATGCGGTACGGGTGACAGGGCTGATGCGAGGGTTTCTGGATCGGGTAACGGGGTAAGGCGCAAGCGTTCGCTATTTCCGTATTGCCGGAGCGCGCAGGGGGCCTACCTTGTCAGACGGAATTTATGCCGAACGCGGGAGAGCGATGATGGTACCGAATAGCGAGCAGCGCGACGCGATTTTCAAGACCTTTGGGCGGGCCTTTTTCAAACAAGACCTCGACCTGATGTATGAGGCTGTGACGCCCGATTTCACTTGGACCATCTACGAAGACGACGCGTTGGTCGCGCTCGACAGCCGGGAGAAAATTGCCGATTTCTTCGAACAGCGTCGTGGCCGCTTCGAAAACGTTCGCTTTGAAGACGTGGTCTATCATCATGCGCCGGAAGAAACTTTCATGACCTTTCGGATGACGGGAACGGAGACGGCGACGGGTCAGGGTTTCGCCAAGAGCGGGATCGAGCGTTATACATTTCGAGATGGCAAATTGACGGGGAAACACGTCTATAGCCGCCCGGAATAGAGAATCGCGTTCGCGCGACCTGGCCGAATGAGCGACGATATCCCGTCATACGAAGCGGTCGTCATTGGCGGCGGCATCTCAGGCATGTATCTGACGTACCGGCTGCGCGAGCTTGGGATGCATTTTCACGTGTTCGAAGCGGGCTCGGACATTGGCGGCACGTGGTATTGGTGTCGCTACCCGGGAGCGCGCTTTGATTCCGAAAGCTGGTCCTACGGCTATTTCTTCGACAAAGAACTGTTGCAGGAATGGGATTGGAAGGAGCACTTCTCGCCCCAACCCGATACGCTCGAATATCTGAACTATGTCGCGAGCAAGTACGACTTGCGCCGCGACATGACCTTTAACGCGCGGGCGACGGCCGCCGTGTTCGACGACGAGGCCAATCGTTGGACCGTGACGTTCGAGGACGGCCGCCAAGTCAGAGGCACGCTTCTCATCACCGGTCTGGGCGTACTCTCCGCGCCGACGCTACCGAATATTCCCGGGCGGGACGATTTTGAAGGGCAAGCCTTCCATACCGCGCGCTGGCCCCACGAGCCGGTCTCCTTTGAGGGGAAACGGGTGGGGGTCATCGGGACGGGCGCAACCGCGATCCAGGCAATCCCGGAGATCGCGAAGACAGCCGGACATCTCAGTGTCTTTCAGCGCCATCCCAATTGGGCCGCACCGCTGCACAATTCGAAGATCACGCCGGAAGAGCAAAAGGATATTAAAACCCGTTACGACGAGATCTATGCCCGGTGTTGGGAGACCGTCGGCTGTTTCATCCACACGCCCGATCCGCGCAGCGCTTTGGACGCCACGCCGGAAGAACGGGAAGCGTTCTGGGAGAAACTCTACTCGGAGCCAGGGTTCGGCATTTGGATCGGCAATTACCGCGACGTTCTGACGGACGAGAGGGCCAATGCCCTCGCGACCGAATTCATGAGCCGTAAGATCAAGGAACGCGTCGACGACCCGGTTATCGCCGAAAAGCTCATCCCAAAGAATCACGGTTTCGGTCTCCGCCGTCTGCCCCTCGAAAGCGGTTATTTCGAAGCCTACAATCGTCCGAACGTCCGCCTCGTCGATGTGCTCGAAAATCCCATTGAACGGATCACGCCGAAGGGTGTGCAGACCACCGTGGAAGAGCATGAACTCGATATACTGGTCTACGCCACGGGTTTCGATGGGGTGACGGGCGGCTACGATCGTATCGATATCCAAGGCCCCGGCGGCCGGCGGCTCAAGGACGACTGGAAGGACGATTTGCCGAAGACCTTTCTCGGCGTCCTGAACGACGGTTTTCCGAACCTCTTGATGGTGTTGGGGCCGCATACGTCGCGTGGGAACATCCCGCGTCATATCGAGAAGATTGTCGACTTCAACGTTGCCTTGATTCGCCACATGCGCGAGCAGGGCTACAGCCGTGTCGAAGCGCGCTCGGAAGAGGCGGCGAAATGGTTGGCGCAGGTCGTCGAGGTCAACGAAAACCGTCTCGCCGGCAAGATTCCGAGCTGGCAGACGGGCGTGAACGCCAACGTTCCGGGCCGGCAGAATATTCGCGTACTGGGTTATTACGGCGGTGCGACGCGTTACCGCGAGATCGCGGAGCAGGTCGCGGATGGCGGTTACAAGGAGCTGATGTTCCGTTGATCCGGCGGCAGGTGTTACCGTATGCAATTCGGATTGTGTTTCTGCATTATGTATCCGGCATAGAATATTTCGGTTGTGCCGGGCGAAACGATAGGAGTTGGCGTCATGGATTCGTACTTTCCCCTAGGCCCCTATGCGCGGTCTATTTCGACCAAAACGGATGAGGCGCAAACTTGGTTCAATCGCGGCCTGAACTGGTGCTATGCCTTCCATCACAAGGAAGCGGTGCGATGCTTCGAGAAGGTGGTCGAACTCGATCCGGATTGTCCCATGGGCTACTGGGGCATCGCCTATGGAACCGGGCCCTATTACAACATCCCGTGGGATAAAATGTCGCCGACCGGCCGGCCGGTGGCGGTCGCGACGTGCTACGAGAATGCGCAAAAGGCGGTCGTCTTGGCGGCGGACGCCGATGTATCGGCCGTCGAGAAGGCGCTGTGCGAGGCGATGGCCCGCCGCTTTCAAGCGGAACAGTGCGACGACCTGGATATCCTCCACCAATGGGACGATGACTATGCCGATGCCATGCGGACGGTCTACCGGGATTTTGCCGAGGATTACGACGTGGCGGCCCTGACGGCTGAAGCGTTGATGGTGCGCACGCCATGGAATCTTTGGGATCTGGAAAACCGCGTGCCGGCCGAGGGGACCGACACGCTGGAGGCGATTGAGATCGTCGAGACCGCCTTGGCGCGGATCGAACAGAGCAATGCCGCACCGCACGCCGGGCTACTGCATTTCTACATCCACATCATGGAGATGTCGCCGGAACCGGAACGCGCGCTTGAGGCGGGCGACAAACTCCGACCGCTGGTGCCGGGCTCGGGGCATCTCATTCATATGCCGTCGCACATCTATGTGCTCTGCGGGCAGTACGAGAAAACGATTGCCTCCAATATCGAAGCGGCCGCCGCCGACGAGAAATACCTCGAATACGATGGCGAACTCGGTATCTATTACGTCTATCTCCTGCACAATATTCATTTCCAGATGTACGGTGCGTTCTTCTCCGGCCAGTACGAACCCGCGATCCGCGCGGCCCGGGAGATGCAAGCGACCGTGAAGCCCGAGTATCTCCTCTCCGACTTCGCTTTCCTGGTGAACTATCTGGAAGCTTTCTACGGCATGAAGGCGCATGTCCTGATCCGCTTCGGCAAATGGAAGGAGATTTTGGATGAGCCGCTGCCGGACGACCCGAAGATGTTCTGCGTAACCACGGCCGTCTGGCAATATGCCAAGGGGATCGCCCACGCCGTTCTCGGCAATATCGACGAGGCTTTGGCGCAGCAGAAGTTGTTGAAAGAAGCGGTCGCGGCGCTGCCGGAAGACCGTATCGTGTTCCAGAACGACACCCGCGACATCCTCGCGGTGGCGGGGCCGATGCTGGTGGGCGAGTTGGAATACCGGCGCGGCAACTACGACGTTGCGTTCAACCACCTCCGCAAAGCGGTCGAACTGTACGACACGCTCAACTATTCGGAACCGTGGTCCTGGATGATGCCGCCGCGCCATGCGCTGGGTGCCTTGCTCCTCGAGCAGGGGCATGTAGAGGAAGCCACCGCCGTCTACCGCGCGGACCTGGGTCTCGACGATACGCTCGTCCGCCCCTCACAGCACCCCAACAACATATGGAGCCTGGTCGGCTATGCGGAATGCTGCGAGAAATCGGGCGATCACGCGGCGCTGGACGCAATCAAACCGCATTTAGAGAAAGCCCAAAAGATTGCCGACGACGCCATCGACGTCTCCTGCTTCTGCCGCATCGGGCATATGTGTTGTGACTAGGTTTTGGTCGAACCTACATCCGCGCTGCGTGCCAGGCGATGTGGTCGCGCATGAAGCTGGCGATGAAATAATAGGAGTGGTCGTAGCCGGGCTGTAAGCGAAGTTGTACGTCGACACCAGCCTCGTCGCAGGCCGCCAGGAAGAGGGCGGGGCGGAGTTGTTCTTCCAGAAAGTCGTCGGCCTCGCCTTGATCGATCAGGATATCGCCGTGCCAGCCGCGGTCGCGCAGTAGGGTGCACGCGTCGTAGTCGGCCCAGGCCGCCCGGTCGTCGCCGAGATAGCGTCCGAGTGCCTTATGGCCCCAGGGCACTTCCATGGGCGCCACGATGGGTGCGAAGGCCGAGATGGATTTGTAGGTGTCTTGGTTTTTGAACGCGATGGTGAGCGCGCCGTGGCCGCCCATGGAATGGCCGAAGATGCCCTGCCGGCCCAGATCCGCGCCGTCGACTGCCCCGGCGATGAGGCCGGGCAACTCGTCGACGATATAGGCGTACATCCGGTAGTTCTTGGCCCACTGCGCCTGCGTCGCATTGACGTAAAACCCGGCCCCTTTGCCGAAGTCGTACTCGTCGGCGGCGTCGGGCACGTCGTCGCCGCGCGGGCTCGTGTCCGGGCAGACGACAATGACCCCGTGCTCCGCCGCGTAGGCTTGGAAGCCGGCTTTTGTCGTGACGTTCTCCCATGTGCAGGTGAGACCCGAAAGATAGGTCAAGACGGGCACGGGCCCCGCTTCGGCCTGGGGCGGTGTGTAGACCGCGACTTCCATGGCACAGCCCAATTCGGTGCTGTCATGTTCGTAGACTCTCTGACGGCCGCCGAAGCTCGCCCAATCCGATTTAATCTGCAAAACGTCGTCTCCTCACATTGCCTGTCGCGCTCTTGTTTGCCGCAAACGCCTTGCGCGTATGCATGGCATCGTCGGGTCTGGGTTAACAAGACCCTCCCCCCATTAAATTGAAATAAGGCGGACCATAAATTTGCCATTATGTCCATCTAGGTTGTGGCGCGATTTCCTTTAACGAGATGGATTGTCCTTTATGCCCCGCATCCGCCGACAGCCGCGGCCACTATCTTTCCGCCGACCCGTTCGCGTGCCCCGAGAGGGAAACATTGTCCATGTGCAATCCGCACCACGTTGCGGTGCGCAGACGCGTGCGGGCACGCCGTGCCGCGCACCCGCGGTCAGCGGACGGTCCCGTTGTCGCATGCATGGCGGGGCGAAAGGCACAGGCGCGCCGCACGGAAACCGGAACGCCTATCGGCACGGGAAATACGCGGCGGCGGAACGGGTGCGGCGCGTAGGCTTAAGAGCGCTCATACGCGAATACGAGGCGTCGCTATTGCACATTTCGGCTCGCATCGCTCAGCGCGATGGCGGTATGCAATTACCGCAACCGTTCGGTGCATGGGGTTGTTCCTCGGAAAAAATGTCAGACGGCACGGCCGCCAGAGCGCCTCGTCCTTCGACAAGAGCTCAGGATGAGGCACTCTGGCACGAAAAACCCGGCTCTCCGCCCCTCATCTTGAGCCCGTCGAAGGATGAGGTGCGCTGGCGTGAGAAACCCGGCGCTCCGTCCCGCATCCTGAGTCTGTCGAAGGATGAGGCACTCTCGCGTGCGAAACCCGACTCTCCGTCCCGCATCCTGAGCCTGTCGAAGGATGAGGCGCTCTCGCGTGCGAAACCTGGCTCTCCCCCCGCATCCAGAGCCTGTCGAAGGATGAGGCGCGCTGGCGTGCGAAACCCGGCTCTCCGTCCTGCATCCTGAGATCATCGAAGGCGGCGGCGCGCTCGCGTGCGAAACCTGGCTCTCCGCCCCGCATCCAGAGCCCGTCGAAGGATGAGGCGCTCTCGCGTGCGAAACCCGGCTCTCCGCTCCTCATCTTGAGCTCATCGAAGGCGGCGGCGCTCTGGTGCGAGAAATCCGGCTCTCCGCCCCTCATCCTGAGCTTGTCGAAGGACGAGGGGCGTCGGGCCGATCGGCGAGTGCTGGT
>PAZH01000085.1 GCA_002716125.1 Rhodospirillaceae bacterium | reverse complement strand
CACGGTCGACGCCAACCGGATTCCCGCCTGCGCGGGAATCCAGAAACTCTGCAAGCGTCCCCCCTTCGACAAGCTCAGGGTGAGGTTAGCTGTTTATTAAGTAATCCTCATCCTGAGGAGACCGCGCTAGCGGTCGTCTCGAAGGGTCGGTAGCCATCACTAATGCTTCATACAAATATCCCGCCAGTCGGTACGCTCCAATAAGAGGATATCCGCACACCGGGCCTCCTCATCCTGAGGAGACCGCGCTAGCGGTCGTCTCGAAGGATGCGTCCGTCTTCAGTCGCCCGGCCGCCGGATCCTGATCTGGAACGGTTGGCTTTTCTCGCCCACCACCATTGTCTCGATCGTGCGAACTTCAGCGACCGTTAGCTGGAAATCGAAGATATCCAAGTCCTGCGCCATATGAGCCGCGTCTTTCGTGCCGGTAAGCGGCAGCATGCCGCTTTCGAGCGCGAAGCGAAAAATGACCTGCGCCGTGGTCTTGCCGTGCCGGCGCGCAATCGCCTTGGTCTTATCGTGGTTCAGCACATTCCGGTTTGCAGTTAACAGCGAGAAACCCTGATAGACGATTCCGCTCTGGGCGCAGAAACCCCGGATGTCCCGATCCCATTGCCGGGCTGCATAACAGCGGATTTGTGCGAATCGCGGTTTGGTCCGCGCGAGCTTATACAGCGTGCGCAGTTGATCGAGGGATACATTCGAGACCCCAAGCGCGTGCGTACCACCGGCGTCGTGGATCTCTTCCATCGCTTTCCACGCTTCGATATCGGCCGCCGCCAACCCCTTAGCGGTCGTCGGCCCGTGCAGCACGTAGCTGTCGACGACTTCGGTCGCGAGGTGTTCCTGCGAAGACGCAAAGGATTGCTTCACCTGCGTGCCGATGGGTGCCTTTTCGTCATAGGGCAGCCGGTCGTCCTGCCCGCGCCGGTGCGTGAACTTGGTCTGCAGAAAGAGGTCGTCGCGCGACGCAATCAAACCGTCTCTGATGGCATCGGCAATCCCCTCGCCGACGGCCGCTTCGAAATAGTGCTTTCGCTGGTTCGCCGTGTCGATACCCCGGAAGCCTTGCTGAATGGCCAGACGCGTGAGACGCCGCGTCTCATCTTCCTTCCAGGCCGTGCCGTAAAGATAAGGCGGGAATTCGGGCAGTTCGGAACTCATCGGCCCTCAATAAGCCGTTTTCGCCCGAATGTCATCCCGCCTAAACGCTAGATGTCCAGACGCCACCGAAACGGGGGTTAAACCGGGCGATCCCCGCAGAGCTGCACCCGCCGCATATCCCGGCGATAGCCTTGGTAATCGTTGACGGCAATATGCTTAAGGCAGCGATTATCCCAAAACGCGACGGAGCCCGGCGCCCACGTAAAGCGGCAGGTGAATTCCGGCTGTGTCGAGTGTTTAAAGAGATATTGCAGAAGCGGCTGGCTCTCTTCCTTCGTCATCCCTTCGAAATAATGCGCCGACGCGACGTTAACGTAGAGCGCCTTTCGCCCGGTCTCCGGATGCGTGCGCACGACCGGATGGGCGTTCGCCGTCGGCGTCCACTCTTCGTCATCTCGGGTTTCCGTCGAGCGCCCCTTGTTCGCGTTCGGGCCCGCGACGCGGCTGTCGTCATGCACCGCTTTCATACCGTCCAGCGTCGCTTTCAAGCCGTCCGATAAGCTCTCATAGGCCAGATACTGATTGGAGAAGAGCGTATCGCCCCCTTTCGGCGGCACCTCCAACGCATGCAGGATGGCGCCCATCGGCGGACATTCCACGTGTCCCGTGTCCGTGTGCCATTCCGCCCCCACGACACGGGTCGCTTCCGGTTCCTTCACCACGTGAATGACTTCGGGATAAGGACCCTTCTTCGCCAGGTTCGGATGCAGATAAAGCTCCCCGAAATAGCGACCGAAAGTCATCAAACGTTCGTCGCTCATCCTTTGGTCGCGGAAGAAGATCACGAGATACTCAAGCAGCGCTTCGCGGATCTCTGCGATCTGATCGTCCGCAAGGTCATGCGAGATATCGATGCCGTGCAAGACGGCCCCGACCGCACCTGAAAGCGGCTTTGCCTCAAAATGCCGGTATTCGCCCATGAATGGCCCCAACAATGTTGTGGTGATTCATTTTGACCTCTTAGACCAGAAAGCAAAATTGGAAATGAGAAATTCTCTCTCCCCCTCGCCGCCGGAAGGCGCTACGCTAGGTCAATTCCAAAGCCTTTATGATGAAACCCGCCCGGGCGACGCGCCCAGGGTGCGTGGGAGGAAATAAAGATGTCGCTGCAACCGACAATCAAAGCCAATCACTATATGGTCTCCGCCGGGCACTACCTGGCCACGGAAGCGGGATACAAGGTGCTCGAAGCGGGCGGAAACGCGTTCGACGCAGGGGTCGCGTCCGGGATCGCGCTCGGCGTCGTGCAGCCGGACCTGGTGCAGGTCGCGGGTGTGGCGCCGATCATTCTGTATCATGCGGAAAGCAACGAAGTCGTGACGGTCAGCGGGCTCGGCTGGTGGCCAAAAGCGACCCGCCTCGAGACGTATATCAACGAGCATGGCGGGAAAATTCCGGTTGGGCTGGCGCGCGCGGTCGTCCCGGCGGCACCCGACGCCTGGATCAAGGTCTTGCAGCGATACGGCACGATGACATTCGGTGAGGTGGCATCGCATGCGACGCGATACGCGCGGGACGGTTTCTCGATCCACCCGCTATTGGCCGAGAATATCGACACGCACCAAGACCGGCTGCGAGGCTGGCCGGCGAGTGCCGAGGTCTTCATGTCGAATGGGCAACCGCTGCGAACCGGCGAATTGATCGTGCAGAGCGACCTCGCGAAATGCATGCAATATATGATCGACGAAGAGGCCGCCGCCGCGGGGCAAGGCCGTGACGCCGCCCTCGAAGCGGCCCGCAACGCTTTCTACAAAGGCGATATCGCCAAGACCATTACCGACTATCACGCTGCCAATGGCGGGCTGCTCACCATGGAAGACATGGCGGAATACGCCTCCGCCTTCGAGGCGCCCGTCAAACGCAGCTTTACGGGATTTGGCGATCCAATCGACGTCTATACATGCGGTCCCTGGTGCCAAGGCCCGGTCTTGCTCGAAATGATGTCGATCATTGAAGGCACGGACTTTAAGGAAATGGGCCATAACACAGGCGACTACGTGCATTTCCTGACCGAGGCGATGAAACTCGCTTTCGCCGACCGCGAGGCCTATTTCGGCGATCCGCGTTTCGTCGACGTGCCGATCGACACCATGGTTTCCGCCGAATTTGGGCGTATGCGCCGGGCTGGGATCGATATGGCGAAAGCGTGTCCCGAAATGCCGGCCGCCGGTCAAATTCCCGGCATGGGGGCCGGACCGGCCGCAACCAGCGCGGCCGCAGCACCGTCGCGAATGGCGCTCGACACTTCCTACACCTGCGTTGTCGACGAATCCGGCAATGTCTTTTCGGCGACGCCGAGCGATGGCTCCTACGGCATGCCGATTATCCCCGGCACCGGTATGGCACCTTCCTCGCGCGGCTCGCAGAACTGGGCCGTCGAAGGGCATCCCTGCGCCATTGCACCCGGCAAGCGCCCGCGTCTCACGCCGGCGCCGGCCCTCGCACTGCGCGAAGGCAAGCTTTCCCTGCCATTCGGCACGCCGGGCGGCGACGTTCAAGCGCAAGCGATGCTACAGGTCTTCCTCAACATGGAGGTCTGGGGCATGGAGGCACAGGATGCGATCGAAGCGCCGCGTTTCGCCACCTACAGTTTCCCGAACTCTTTCGAGCCGCACGGCTATGAGAAAAACATCCTGCGGATGGAAGGTCGCATGGACGATGACGTCATGGAAGATATGAGCGGGCGAGGTCATAAGGTCGAACGCTGGCCGGATATGACCTGGAAGGCGGGTTCCGTCTGCGCCATACAGGCCGACCATGAAACAGGCATCATGACGGGCGGTGCGGATGCGCGCCGCGCGTCCCGCGTGATGGGATGGTAGAATTCGGCCAAAGTGACAAATTGTCTATTTTGTGCTAAAAACACAGATATGACCCATTTAAACAGGCCGTTCTTTTTCGCGATAGAACATCGCTGTCGGCGAATTTCGCCATATTCAGCGGTAACGTAATACTGTGCATGGGGTTGTTTTCCGAAAAAAACAATCCGCAACTTGGAGACCTTAAAATGACCGCATTCCAACCGATGATCACTGGCACACGCCACGTCGTTGCGGCGGGGCACTATCTTGCCACCGAGGCTGCGATGGAAATTCTCGATGCTGGCGGCAATGCCATCGACGCCGGTGTCGCGGCGAACCTCGTTTTGGGCGTCGTGCAATCGGAAATGGTCAATATCGCGGGCGTCGCCCCGATTATGGTCTATCTCGCGGAAACCAATGAAGTCCTGACACTGACTGGCGTTGGCCCCTGGCCGAAAGCTGCCTCATTAGATCGTTTCGTCCAAGAATTCGGAGAGGTTCCGATCGGAATTCTGCGAACCGTCGTCCCGGCTGCACCCGATGCCAATATCCAGGCGCTGCAGCGATGGGGAACGATGACGTTCGGCGATGTCGCGAAGGCAGCCATTCACTATGCGCGGGACGGATTTCCAATGCATGTGATGATGCATTCCTATATCGCGGATCACGTCGATACCTACCGGATGTGGCCGGACAACCAGGAAATCTATTTGCCCAACGATGCGCCACCGGAAGTCGGTAAGTCCTTCGTACAGACAGATCTGGCGAAATCTCTGCAATACATGGTGGACGAAGAAACGGCCGCCGGCGGCGACCGCGAAGCCGGTTTAAGCGCGGCAAGAGACGCCTTCTACAAGGGCGATCTGGCGCAGACCATCGTGAAATATCATGAGGAAAACGAAGGCCTGATGACGGCGGAAGACCTCGCCGAATTTTCCTGCGACCTCGAGGCACCGGAGAAGATCGTCTACAAGAACGGTGGAGATCCGATTGATGTCTATTCCTGCGGCGTCTGGTGCCAAGGTCCGGTGATGTTGCAGATGATCAAGTTGCTCGAGAGTTACGACCTTAAATCGATGGGTCACAACTCACCCGACTATATCCACACCATGGCAGAGGCCTTCAAACTAAGCTTCGCCGACCGGGAAGCCTATTACGGCGATCCGGCGCATGTGGACGTCCCCATGGAGACGTTGCTCTCGGAGGAGTATGCCGCATTGCGCCGCCAGATGATCGATCCGGAACATGCCTGGCCCGATTTGCCGCCGGCGGGGCATTTCCCGGGAATTACGCCGTCACCGAGCGTGCGTACCATCGGCGAAGGCACGCCGCCCGCGCCGACGGATACCTCCTATGTCGGCGTCATCGACAAGGATGGCAACGCTTTCTCGTCGAACCCATCGGACGTGACCTTCGAATCGCCCGTCATCCCGGGCACGGGGTTTGCGCCCTCCGCCCGCGGCTCGCAAAGCTGGGCCGTGCGAGGCCACGCCTCGGCGCTCGGTCCCGGCAAGCGCCCTCGCCTCACGCCGAACCCGGCGCTTGCGATCCGGCCCGGCAAGATGGTCATGCCGTTCGGCACGCCCGGCGGCGACAACCAGACGCAGGCGAACGTCCAGGTTCTGTTCAATATGGAACTCTTCGGTATGAACCCACAGGAGGCGATCGAAGCACCTCGCTTCATGACGCATAGCCAACCGGATTCCTTCTCGCCGCATACCGCCTACCCCGGCAAGCTGACGGCGGAAGGCCGGATCGACAAAGCGACCACAGACCAACTCGCGAGCCGTGGTCACCAGGTGGACCGGATCGCGGATCAAACGTGGAAAACGGCCGGCGTCTGTGTGGTGCGCAAAGACCTTAAGACCGGCCTCATCGAAGGTGGCGCCGATCCGCGCCGCCCGTCCCGTGCGATGGGCTGGTAGTCACTCGCCGGCGGGCACTGGCTCGCCGCGCAGGAAATCCTTTACGCGCGACACGAGCGCGCCCGCGTCTTCCTGGATGGAGATCAGCGCTGGGATGACGAAGAGGACGAGCAAGGTTGTGAACATGAGCCCGAATATCATCGTCAGTGCCATCGGAATCAGGAATTGCGCCTGAAGGCTGCGCTCGAACATCAACGGCAGCAAACCGCCGATCGTCGTTGCCGATGTGAGGATGACCGCGCGCAAGCGATCGCAGGCACCGTTAATGATGGCCGCTCGCCGTTCTTCACCACCAGCCAGCCGCTCGTCGATTGTACTGACGAGGATAATTGAATCGTTCACCACGATACCAGAAAGCCCGATCAGCGCGATGAGGCTGAGAATCGTAATGTCGTACCCAAGGAGGTAGTGCCCAACGGCGGCTCCCACGAATCCAAGCGGAATGATCGACATGACCACGTACGGGCGCACGTAACTCGCGAAGACCCAAGCCAAAATGATATAGATCCCGGAGAGCCCGATCATGGCGCCGAGTTTCATGTCGGCGAGCGTCGTTTGTTGCTCCTCCGCTTTTCCCGCGAAGGTCAGTCGCAGATCGTATTTCGCCGCGATTTCGCGGATGCCGTCGGCCGCCAAAGCCTCAAGGATCGTACCGGTGGTCGTGACTTCTTTGTCGATTTCGGCCGTCACTGCGACCTGTCGGACGCCATCCTCGCGTCGAATACGGGAAAAGCCGCGGCTCTCGCGGGTATCGACGACCTCCGAAAGCGCAACTTCCGCACCCTCGGCACCGCGTAGATAAAGCGCGTCGAGCGCACCGTTGCCGATCACCTCGCGCGGAAACTGCACACGGACCGTCACCTCTTCGTCGCCGCGCGGGAAGCGCTTCGCAATCGCACCCTCGAACGCGTTTCGAACCTGCCGTCCGACCGATTGTGTATTGAAACCAAGCGCCCGCCCTTCGGGGGTTACTTCGATAATCGTCTCAAGCTTGCCAAACGGCAGGTCGTCTTCGATGGAACTGACGCCCGGATATCGCTTCAGCAACTCTTGCGTTTCCAACGACGCGGCTTTCAAATCCGCCACGTTATTCCCCGACAAGCGCACGTCGACATCGCGCCCTGGCGGGCCGCCTTGGGCCGCTAAGATTGTCAGGATATCCACACCCGCCACCGGCTGCACTTCCGTACGCCATGCTTCGATCAATTCGGAGGTTCGTACATTGCGTTCGTCCGACGGCGTCAATTCGACAACCAGACCGCCGATATGGTCGCCCGACGCGGGCGCCGCACTCGGCCGGCCGACTTCGCCGCCGAGCTTCATCAACGACATGCGCACAAGCTTATTCTCGCCGCCCGACAAGCGTGACGATACCGCAATAAGAGAGCGTTCAAGTTCGGCCAACATGTCGATCGTCTGCGCGCGCGGGGTACCGGCAACCATCTGCACATTGGCATAGACCTTGTCGGCCTCGGGCGACGGAAAGAAGACGAAACCGATCCGTCCGCCCATCATCAAGCCCACGGACACGATCAACGCCGCGATGCTGATCGAGATCGTCGCATATTTTTGATCCACGGCGAGCGAGACCAACGGCCGGAAAAACCTCTCGCGAAACCGCTCGAACGCATCGTCGAATTTTACCCGAAGATTTCTACGGCCCGATTTCACGCTCGCGGTCAGCGCGCCGCGCATATGCCCCGGCAATACAAGAAAACATTCGACCAGACTTGCTAAGATCACGGCGATAATGACAAGCGGAATACCGCGGATGATCTGACCGATGATATCGGAGATAATGAGCAACGGCATGAAAGCCGCCACCGTTGTCAAGGAAGCCGACAGCACCGGTGCCGACATACGTCGTGCACCTGCGACCGCAGCCTCGACCGAGGAGAGCCCTTCCCGTCCCTTCGCTTCCGCATGCTCACCGACGACAATCGCATCGTCGACCACAATGCCGAGCGCCATGATGATCCCGAATAGACTCAGCATGTTTATCGACTGCCCGGTCATATGCATGATCAGCATCGTCGCCATCAACGCGACCGGTATACCGGCTGCGACCCAGAAGGCGACCCGCGCATTCAGGAAAATAAAGAGAATGAGTACGACAAGGACCAGACCGCTGAGGCCGTTCTTCAACAACAGATCGATCCGGCTTCGAATAAGGTCCGCCTGAATATCGTATTGCTCCAGCGTAACCGTCGGCGGGAGCGTTGGCCGTATTTCTTCAAGGTATTCCGTCGTCGTATCCGCGAGATCGAGTGCATCCGCGTTTACTGCCCGCTGAACGAATATCTCGATCGCGCGCTGGCCATTCCGACGCGCCTCGTCCCCGGAATCGTCAAAGCTTTCACGAATACGGGCAATGTCACGAAGCAGTATCTTTTCGCCGTTCGCGAGCGCCCGAACCTCGACGCTGCCGAGATCCGCCGCCGTCTTCAGGAGACCTAGACTCCGGATTTGCATCTCGACCGCGCCCGACGTATCGCCGGAGGGAACATCTTGCGACGTCTCGCGAATTCGCTGCGAAACGTCATTCAACGTCAAATCCAGCTCGAGGAGCGATTCAGGCGGAATCTCGACCCAGATTTCCTCATCCCGCGCTCCGAAGAGATCGACCTGATCAATACCCCTGTCGAGCAAACCGTCACGGATCCGCTTCGCGATCTTCTTCAGCGTCGCTTCCGCGACCGGCCCAGAAAGCACCAAGCGGCTTATCGTATCGTAGCGCACAATCTTGCGAACTTCGGGTTGCTCGGAATCGTCCGGCAATGTCGTTACCGTCGAGACCGCCGTTTCCACGTCCGAGAGCGCGCTTTGCATATCGGTACCGGGGTTGAACTCCACCAAGACGGTCGCCCGACCTTCGAGCGAACTTGATCGGACCCGTTTCACGCCATCGAGGAAGCGGACCTCGGGTTCGATTGCCTGTACGATATTTGAATCGACGTCCTCCGCGCTCGCACCCGACCACTCTACGGATACGTAAACGATATCGATCCCAAAATCGGGAAAGAACTGTGTGTTCATTCGATGGAGCGCGAACAACCCGCTGATGATCATGATGACCATCAATAGATTCGCCGCCGTGGGATGGCGGGCAAAAACGCCGATGAGGCCGCCGTTCATTGGATCCGAACCTTCAGCCCGGGCGACGCCTCAGGCAGGCGCGTCGTCACGATACGGTCTTCGTCCTTAAGCCCAACCACCGTTGCGAGTGCCTCGTTTCCCGTCCGAGATACAATCCGAACCTTTCGAGAGGCGAGCCGCTCACCTTCCACGATATAAATCGTGTCTTCATTGTAGATTGCTGCGCCGGGTAACCGGACGACATTGCCGAACACTTTGTCAGTGATGTAGACCTCGACGAATGCGCCTGGCCGAAGGATCGTCTCCGCACCTTCGGTTTCAATCTTCGCAAATAAATTTACACCGCCCGTCGACGCGTCTACCTCGCTGCCAACCCGATCTATATACGCCGTATATGGCTTCGTCTCGGAACGCCCCCGCCAAATAACTTCCGCCGGCCGCAGCCTGTAGCCACCGCCTTCCAGAAGTCGCTTAAAGCGAGTCCGGCTGATATGAAACTTCGCTTCTAGACGGTTCGCATCGATGAGCTTGGCGACATTGTCGCCGACGTTCAGCCATTTCCCTTCGGCTGTCTCAACCGAAGAGACGAACCCGTCGACCGGCGATACGATGCGCGTTTCGCCAAGGTCGCGCTCCGCCACTTCGACCATAACTTCCAACCGGTCGATAATCGCCTGCTGCTGTTCAATAGCGGCACGGAGGCTGCGGATTTCCTTTTGACGTTCGATTTGGCGTTGTTCTGTCTCACTCAATGCAAGCCGCGCATCGTCGGATGCCTTGGCCGTACCGGCACCGGAACCGCGCAGCTTTGCCCGCCGTTCCGCATCTTTCCGCCTGAGCGCAACCTGAGACTTGTCCTTGTCCAAAAGCGTGACCGCACCCGACAATTCGGCTTTGAGTTCCTTGAGACGTCCCTGCACTTCCAAGAGTTCGGCTTTTCGCTGACGAAGCGCCGCTTGGTAATCGAATGGATCGATATCGACGATCACTTCACCGGCGCGCACGACGCCGCCTTCGACAAGATTCGGGCTCGCCCGCAAAATTTTACCGGCAACTTGCGGCCGGAGGTCGACGGTCCGTCCCGAGACGATCTCGCCGAACAGCTTAATGCGCGGCCTTACATTCTCCATCTTCGCCGGAATGACCGCGACCGTCCAAACGCGTTCCGTCAGCGGCTTTGGCTCGACAACTGGTTTGGTCGCCTTCAGATAACCTGCGATCGACATCGCAACGCCAATGACGATCAACGGCAGCCCAAATTTCAGGATCTTACGAAGCATCGTTCGACACCTCCTGGAGCCCGAGCATCGATAGTGCGACTTGCGTAACGGTATCTATTACCAAGGGGAGGTTCCATTCATCGAACGTCTTCCAATCGAGGCGCGCCAACACCAATCCACGAGCAGCGCCAAATGCCATACATTGCCCAATCAAACAGCACGTCAGCAGCAGCGTTTGCGATTCATCTACAGCTTTCCCCGTTGCAGCGGATACCAAGCCCGCGACGGCGTCATGCATCGGGTTGACCCTGTGTTCCAACAAAATCGGGAAGCCATCCGACGGCTGATGGTATTCCCGCAACATCAATCCCATCTGCCAACGCATCCGGTCGTTGCTCAATACGCCGGTCAGCAACGTTGAGATCAGCCACTTCGTTAAATTCGCGAGTTTTTTTGGATCGCCGTTGGCGTCTTCGACACTCTGCCGAATGTAGGCCGCCGTTGGCTGAAAGAATGGATTCGTGTCCTCAATCAGCTGGTCGAATACGGCACGATAGAGCCCTTTTTTGCCGCGAAAGTAATAGGCGATCGCGGATACGTTCACCCCTGCCGCTTTTGCCAACTCCCGGGTTGAAACACCGTTAAAACCGCGCTCGGCAAAGAGTTTCCCTGCAGATTCGAGAATCCGTGCCCGGCTCTCATCGCCGCCGGGCCGGCCTCTTCCCGGGCTCTTGGTCTCGCCGTCCAGTTCGCTTTGAGTTTCCGCCATTTTCAGTATCGCACTAACTTAATCAATCGATTGATTGATAAATAAGAAGGTTCACCGCACGGTTCAAGAAAATTCTATGACGCAGCTAACAAAAATCTGATTTACGCCAATGCATTCGCGTGAAATAAAGGACGTTCACATCGCCCCGATCAACCGGCCAATTGATAAGATCGCCAATGCCATCACGCTATTCCATATTCAGCTTGGCTCGGAATGCGCTGAGTTATCACCGAAACTGGGAACGCAATTGGCGGAGCCCCGATCCGAAACCCAGTTACGATGCCGTCATCGTTGGTGGTGGCGGGCACGGCTTGGCGACGGCCTACTACCTTGCCAAAGAACACAAGCTTACAAACATCGCCGTCCTCGAGAAAGGCTGGCTCGGCGGCGGCAACACCGGCCGAAACACAACGATTGTCCGCGCCAACTATCTACAAGACGAAAGCACGGGAATATACGCGCACGCGCTCAATCTTTGGCCCGGCATCAGCAAAGAGTTGAATTACAATGTGATGTTCAGCCCGCGCGGCGTTATGCACATGGCGCATACGGAGGGCGATCTGAAAGAAATCGCGCGCCGGCACAACGCCAACCGACTGCAGGGCGTCACGTTGGAATTTCTCACGCGCGAACAAGTCAAAGAATTCTGCCCCATCATCAATATTTCGCCGAACGTCCGCTATCCGGTCCTAGGCGCCAGCCTCCAGCGCAACGCCGGGGTCGCACGACATGACGCCGTGGCTTGGGGCTACGCGCGAGGTGCCGACGCCCGCGGCGTGGATATCATCCAAAATTGCGAGGTGACCGGATTCGACATCCAAGACGGCGAGATTAAAGGCGTTCGGACAACACGCGGCGATATCACAACAAGCAAGGTCGGTTGCGTAACAGCAGGCCATTCGACGGTCTTGGCCGATATGGCCGGACTACGTCTTCCGATTGAAAGTCATCCGCTCCAGGCGCTCGTATCAGAGCCTTTGAAGCCGATTATGAACACCGTCTTGATGTCAAACACGGTTCACGTCTATCTCAGCCAGTCGGACAAAGGAGAGCTCGTCATCGGCGCCGGCGCGGATCTTTATAACTCCTACGCACAACGCGGCGCCTTCAACGTGATCGAACATCAAATGGGAGCGCTGACCGAGCTGTTCCCAATCTTCAGCCGGATACGGATGATGCGGAGCTGGGGCGGAATCGTCGATATTTGCCCGGACGCGAGCCCCCTTCTCACAAAGACGCCCATCAAGGGGCTTTATTTCAACTGTGGTTGGGGCACAGGGGGTTTCAAAGCAACACCAGGGTCCGGACACGTCTTCGCGCATACGATCGCAAAGGATGACCCACACCCGATCGCAGCGCCTTTCTCGTTGTCGCGCTTTAGCAGTGGCCGTTTGATCGACGAGAACATTGCCGCCGCCGTGGCACATTAGGGAGGTCGATTATGCACATTATCGATTGCCCTTATTGCGGCGCCCGCGACGAGCACGAATTTCACTATGGCGGCGAGGCACATATCGCGCGACCGACCGATCCAGAGGCGCTCAGCGATGACGAATGGGCGGACTACGTCTTCAAACGGACCAACCCAAAGGGCTGGCATTATGAGCGATGGTGCCATGAAGCCGGATGCGGCCAGTGGTTCAATGCTGTCCGAAACACCGTGACGCATCAGATTCACACGACTTACAAGGTGGGCGCCGAGAAACCGGAGTTGCCGGAATGAGCCAGCGCTTTCGGACAAGCGAATTCGGCCATGTCGACCGGGAGACACCAGTCACTTTCTCCTTCGATGGACAACGTCTTGACGGCTTTGCGGGCGATACCCTGGCCTCAGCACTCCTGGCAAACGGCATTCATCTCGTCGGGCGCAGCTTTAAATACCATCGGCCGAGAGGAATTTTATCCGCGGGTTCGGAGGAACCGAACGCGCTAGTCACCGTCGGTGAAGATGGGCGGGCGACCCCAAATCTCCGCGCAACCCAGGTCGAACTTTACGAAGGGCTTGCCGCGACAAGTCAGAATCGCTGGCCAAGTTTGTCTTTCGACGCGCATGCGATTTTCAACAGTGCATCGCGTTTGCTGCCGGCTGGCTTCTACTACAAGACGTTTATGTGGCCAGCCTCGCTATGGACGACATACGAACATTTCATCCGCCGAGCGGCCGGTATGGGCAATGCACCGGCAGCGGCGGACCCGGACCGATATGAAAAAACGCACCGCCATTGCGATGTGTTGGTGGTCGGCGCCGGTCCCGCCGGGCTCGCCGCGGCGCTGGCCGCTGCGCGGACCGGCGCGCGTGTTGTTTTGGCCGACGAAGGCGCCGCGTTCGGTGGGGGTATTCTCTCAACAGACGAGAATATAAATGGTGCCGACGCCCGCGCGTGGGCCGATACCTGCATCGAAGAGTTGGCTTCCCTGCCGGAAGTCACACTTCTGCCGCGCACGACGGTTTTCGGATACTACGATCACAATCATCTCACCGCGCTGGAACGCGTGACGGATCACCTTGCAAGTGCACCTGCGAATGTTCCGCGCCAACGCCTTTGGACCTTCCGAGCGAAAGAAGTCGTGCTCGCGACCGGCTCGATTGAACGCGCGATGGTATTCCGGGACAATGACCGCCCCGGGACAATGCTATGCGGCGCGGCAAATACCTATCTCAATCGCTATGGCGTAAAAGTCGGAAAACGGACCGTCGTCTATACCGGAAACGATTCCGCCTACCAAAGCGCTATCTCACTCGCCGAAGCCGGTAATGAGGTTTCGATTTTAGACACACGTGCCGAGACGCCCGGCCCGCTCCCACAGAAAGCGCTCGAGAAAGGCATTGAGGTACTACATGAACAAGCGATCGTCGCAACGCACGGTCGATTGCGGATTGAATCAATCGAAGCGATGTCACTCTCCGACGACGGGGATTCGGTATCTGGCGCCGCCCAACGGATCGAATGCGATTCGCTTTTGATGTCGGGCGGATGGAGTCCGACCGTTCATCTGTTTTCGCAATCTCAAGGCAAACTGAGATATGACAATCGCATTGGCGCCTTTTGTCCTGGTACGTCGGTACAGCGCCAGCGCTCGGTCGGTAGCTGTAACGGCGCGTTCGACCTTGCCTCCTGTCTACATGAAGGCTGGCAAGCGGGGATAGATGCCGCGGCGGACGCAGGCCTGTCCGGCACAAAATCTGGCGAAGCGCCGCAAGCAGAGCCAACGGAGTCCGGCGATCCGCGTTTCGTCTGGCTCATTCCCGCCCCCGACCCGATCGGTCAGGGCGGCAAGCATTTCGTCGATTTCCAAAACGACTCAACCGCTGCCGACATTCAACTTGCCGCTCGCGAAGGTTTCGAATCCATCGAACACATGAAACGCTATACCACGACCGGCATGGGCACGGACCAAGGTAAAGTCGGCAATATCAATGGGCTCGCGATTCTGTCTAAAGCGGTCGAAAAAGAGATTGCCGATGTGGGGGTAACCACGTTCCGCCCACCCTATACACCTGTTACCTTCGGCGCGATGGCCGGTCGCGATGTCGGACCAATCATGGCGGACCCGCTTCGGAAGACACCAATAGACGCTTGGCACGAACGCGCCGGCGCTACATTCGAGTTGGTGAGCCAATGGCGGCGCCCGTTCTACTACCCAAAATCCGGCGAAGGAAAATGGGACGCGGTCAATCGCGAAATCAACGCCGTGCGAAATACAGTTGGCATTCTCGACGCCACGACCCTCGGTAAAATTGATATTCAGGGGCCCGACGCCGTCAAACTCTTGAACTGGGTTTATACGAATAATTGGGACGGCCTGAAGGTCGGTCACTGCCGCTACGGTTTGATGTGCGGTGAAGACGGCATGGTTTTCGATGACGGCGTAACGGCGCGCCTGGGCGAGAATCATTACCTCATGCATACAACGACTGGGAACGCTTCGCATGTGCTCGGCTGGCTGGAAGAATGGTTGCAGACGGAATGGCCGGAAATGCGGGTCTATTGCGCCTCCGTCACGGAGCAATTCGCGACGATTAATTTGGCGGGTCCGAATGCACGCTCGGTTCTCGCATCTCTGACCGATATGGATGTCTCGGGCGACGCCTTCCCTTTTATGACTTGGCGGGAAGGCGTGGTTGCCGACACGCCGGCGCGGGTCTTCCGGGTCAGCTTCACGGGCGAGCTTAGTTACGAAATCAATGTGCCGGCGAGTTACGGCGTCGACGTATGGAATGCCTGCATCACGGCGGGTGAGAAATACGGCTTGGTTCCTTTCGGTACCGAGGCGCTGCACGTCCTTCGTGCGGAAAAAGGATACATCGCGGTCGGACAGGACACGGATGGTACGGTCACACCCGCCGACCTTGGAATGGGACGCATGGTCTCGAAGAAGAAAGACTTTCTCGGTAAGCGTTCGTTGTCTCGCGCCGATATGACGGTGCCGGAGCGACGCCAATTTGTCGGACTCCTCACGACCGACCCGACGGAAGTCCTGCCGGAAGGGGCGCATATCGTCGAACAGGTCTTACCGAAGCCGCCGATGAAAACGCTCGGACATGTTACGTCGAGCTATTATAGCCCGACGCTGGAGCGCTCGATCGCGCTGGGCATGCTGGAAGCCGGACATGCGAAAATGGGAGAACCGGTCCGTCTCCCACTGGAAGACGGCCGTGTTGTGACCGCCACGGTTACGAGCCCGGTCTTCTTCGATCCCAAGGGAGAACGCCTCCATGCCTAATGCGTCGCAAAGACAGGGGCCGCTCGATCACCTGGGCCTGGCGGCTCGGGCAACGATGGATGCGGAAGGCGGTGTTCGGCTCGGAGCACGTTCATTCACCAGTATCATTGAGATTCGCGCTGAGTGGTCCGATGCTTTTGCCGGTGATGTCGAACGACTTGTCGGTGTCAAACCACCGCAAACATCGCCGGACGTCGGCGTTGGAGATAAGTGCACGGCCTTTTGGATGGGTCCCAACCGTTGGTGGTTCGTGGGCGGCGACGACGAATTGCCGTCGGTGAACGAATTGCGCCAGAATCTCGCCGCGTTCGGTGCCGCGGCGACCGAAATCGGCGAATCATTTGCCGCCCTAACTTTATCCGGTGACCACGCCCGCGATGTCTTCGCCAAAGGATGCACCATCGATATGCACCCTTCGGTCTTCCAACCCGCTTGCGTCATTCAAACAAACCTCGCGAAGGCGCAAGTGGCGATATTCCATCCGAGTGGAAACGAATTTGAGATCTATGTCCGCCGCTCTTTCACCGAGTATCTGTGGACCTGGCTCGAAGATGCGAGCCTCGAATTCGGCGTTCGCATCGAAACGACCTAAGTTACAAACCAATCACAATTTAACGAGAGAGTTTCCCCATGTTCTACGAACCTGGAAAGACCGACCACGGCTTATCCAAGAATCCGTTCAATAGTTTGATCATTCCAAGACCCATTGGCTGGATCAGCTCGGTCGATAAAGCGGGTATCGTCAACCTAGCGCCATACAGCTTCTTTAACGCGGTCTCATATCGCCCGCCAATCGTGATGTTTTCGGGAAGTCGAGGCAACAGTTCCCCGGACGATACGCATAAAGATTCGCAGCGAAACATCGAAGAGACCGGTGAATTCGTCTGTAACCTGACCACTTGGGACACCCGCGACGCGATGAACGCGACGGCTTCCGCTGTCGGCAAGGATGTCGATGAACTTGCCCTCGCCGGCCTCACGGCGGAAGCCAGCCAATGCGTGAGCGCGCCCCGTGTGGCAGAAGCGCCAGTTCACCTGGAATGCAAGTATATAAAGACCACCGAACTGCCGGGGGAAACGCCGAGCGATGTCTACTGCGTGGTTTTCGGACAAGTTGTCGGCATCCACATCAAGGACGAATTCATTACGAAAGACGGCCAAGTCGATGTCGGCAAGATGCGACCAATCGCCCGACTTGGCTATCAGGACTATGCAGTCGTCAATTCCGACACAATTTTTACTATGCAGCGGCCCGAATAACGCCGCCTAAATACGAACGAAAACGAACGAGGGAACTTTACGGACATGTCCGATCTTCTCAAAAGTGCGGAATCACTCAATGCAATGTTTTGGCCGCGGGCGTGCGCCGTCCTCGGCGCCTCCGACAACCCGAGCAAGATCGGCGGCATTCCCGTTCGTTTCTTCAAAGAATACGGCTACGAAGGCGACTTCTATCCGATTAACCCGACCCGGGACACGGTCCAAGGCTTACCGGCCGTGCCCACGATCGAAGATGTCGACGGCCCGGTCGATATGGCCATCATGGCGGTACCGGAAGCCCTCGCGATCGAAACGGCGGAGGCCTGCGCGCGAAAAGGTGTGAAGGTGCTCGTCACCCTGACCTCGGGCTTCGCCGAAGCCGGCGAACAAGGAGCCGCGAACCAGGAACGCCTGAAAGCGATTGCCAAAGATGCGGGCATGCGGATTGTCGGGCCGAATTGTCTCGGTTATTTCAATCCGAAGAACCACATCTACGCGACCTTCTCGACCAGCTTCACCCACGGCATGCCAAAAATCGGCAACGTCGGGATGGTCAGCCAATCGGGCGCCTTCGGCTCACACTGTTTCGTGCTTGGCCGCGAAAAAGGCATCGGGTTCTCGTACTGGGTCACCACCGGTAACGAAGTCGATGTCGATGTCGCGGAATGCATCGCCTTCATGTCGCAAGATCCCGGGACCGACGTCATCTGCGCCTACATTGAAGGCTGCAAGGACGGGGCGCGCTTGGAAGAAGCGCTTCGCCTGGCGTATGAGGCGCGGAAGCCGGTGCTGATACAGAAGGTCGGGCGTTCCGACGTCGGCACCGCCGCCGCTGCGTCGCACACCGCCTCGCTCACCGGTGCGGACCAGGTCTATGACGCTGTCTTCGAACGCTATAACGCCTATCGCTGTTTAACCGTCGACGAGTTGATCGACATTACCCATGCGGCAAGCAACGGCGTGCTGCCGCAGGGTCGTAACGTTGCGGTCGGATCGATATCGGGTGGCGCCGCCGTTATGATGGCGGATGCGGCTTCCGATGCGGGTCTCGATATGGAACCGCTGCCGGAGGCCTCACAAGCCAAGCTGAAGGAATTGATCCCCTTCGCCGGCACGCGTAATCCGGTCGACTTCACCGCAATGGTCTATAACGACCTCTCGCTGATCACTAAGAATTTCGATGTGATCCTAGGTGAAGGGAATTACGACGCAGTTGTCGGTTTCTTCGCCTTCCTTGCTTATTCGGAGCAGCTTTCAGAATCGATCATCGAAGCCCTGAAGCCGATCCGCGAGAAATACCCGGAGGCCCTGATCATCATGTCGGTGACTGGACCGAAAGACGTGCTCGATAAATTCGAGGACGCCGGCTTCCCCTGCATCGCCGAGCCCTACCGTGCGCTCGAGGTCGTTGCCGCATTGGCGAAGATCGAGGAAGGTTTCAAGAAGGGGCTGCCCTCGACCGACGATATGCCGGACGCACCGACGCTCAAACCCGGCAAGTACAACGAGATGGAAGCTAAGGCAATTCTTGCCGAGGCGGGCGTCCCGAGCGCGCAGGAAAAGCTCGTGAACAACGCAGACGATGCTGCAGCAGCCGCGTCGAATATCGGCTATCCCGTTGTTATGAAAATCGTTTCACCGGATATTCTGCATAAGACGGAGATCGGCGGCGTGGCCCTCGGTCTGGCGGACGATGGGGCGGTAAAATCTGCCTACAACGAGATAATGGAGCGGGCAAAAGCTGCCTACCCGGACGCGCAGATCGACGGAATCATGGTCGGCCGCATGGTCACCGACGGCACGGAAATGATCCTCGGCGTGCAGAGCGATCCGGTTTTCGGCCCGGTCGTGATGGCAGGCCTTGGCGGTATCTTCACCGAAGTTCTGAAGGATGTGACCTTCAAGAGAGCACCGTTCGGCAAACGCGAGGCGCTCGAGATGATCGACCGTCTGAAAGGTGCGGACGTCCTCAAGGGTGCCCGCGGCCTGCAGAAGGCCGACGTCGATGCCGTCGCTGAAGCCATTGCGCGGCTCTCCGTTTTCGCAGCCAAGAACGAAGCCGTGCTCGACAGTATCGACGTCAACCCGCTGCTCGTCCTTCCGGAAGGCGAAGGTGCTGTGGCACTCGACGGACTGATCGCGACGAAGGAATAGTCGTTGCCGGGCCACCCTCTCCGCTATCTCAACGCCGATGCCCTCGACGGGCTCGGGCTTGGGATGGGGGATATCGTCGATATCTTGGAAAATCTGTTTCGCGAGAAAGCGAAAGGCGAGCTCTTCATGCCGCCAAAGATCTTCTTCCACCGCCATGGTCCGCGTTTTTACAGTGCCATGGCGAGCGCGGCGCCCGCGCTCGGCTTTGCGGGATGCAAATGGCAGAGCGGCGATCCGGCGAATCCCGCCCGGGACCTTCCCTATATCCAGGGCCTCTACATTCTGACGGAAGACGAGACCGGGCAGATGGTCGCTCTGATGGATGCGAAATGGATCACTGGCAAGCGGACCGCGGCGGCCTCCGCGCTCGTGGCGCGCCACTTGGCAAAGACCAACGATACGCAACTCGCCATTCTCGGCTGCGGTCTACAAGGGCGGGCCCACCTCGAGGCGATCAAGGGCGAGGTCCCCACCCTCACCCATTGCCGTGCCTACGACATCATGCCGGATCGGCAAGCGGCCTACGTTGCCGAGCTCGACGGTCGATTTGATATGGCGGTTACCGGTGCCGAAAGCGCCGAGGTGGCCGTGCGCGGTGCGGATATTATCGTGACTGGCGGGCCGATCTCCGAGAATCGTCAACCGACACTAGCTCCAGAATGGGTATTGCCCGGCGCTTTACTCATAACCATCGACTACGATTCCTACGTCACCGACGCCTGTATCGCCGCTATGGACCTTGTGTTGACCGACGACCGCGGACAGATCGAAGATGCACGCAAGAACGAAGGTAAGTTTCCGGGCGTCACGCGGGTCGATGCAGACAATGCCGAACTCATCGCCCACGGACGGGGGCGGCGTACCCGCGACGATCAGCGCATCCTCGCCTTCAATCTCGGAATTGCATTGGAAGACGTCGCGACGGCGGCGGAAATATACCGACGGGCGGAAGCGACGAACGCCGGAACCCTACTCGAGACTTAACCTTCGTCCTCATCGAAGAGGATGCGTTCGGCCGAGCCGTCGAGATCATCATATTGGCCTGTATTCAGCGACCAGAGAAACGCCGCCAATCCCATCAAGCCAAGGAAAAGCGCCGCGGGTATCAGGTAGACGAGACCGCTCATCTTCGCCACCCCAGGCGTAGCGCGTTCAACACGACGACGATCGATGACGCGGACATGGCCGCCGCGGCAATAAGCGGTCCCGGAAACCTATTCCCGCCAAGACGACCTTTCCTTGATCCAGATCAAAAAATGCAAATTACCTATTACGACACGAAATGTTTG
>PAZH01000084.1 GCA_002716125.1 Rhodospirillaceae bacterium | reverse complement strand
TCACGCATCGCCGCCAGGTCGGCCAACAGCGGAATACCGGAAACGTCGTGCATCATGATGCGTGTCGGATAGTAACTGGTCTCGGCCGGGTTCGACCCACGATCGACCCACTCGGAAAACGCTTCGATATTCGCGCGACCGACGGTCACGTTGTCTTCATGCCGGAGCGCGTTCTCCAACAGGACTTGCAGGGAGTACGGCAGCCGCGCGGCACCTCGCAGTCCGGCTGCTTCCGCTTTAGGCAGACTCCAGATCGTATAACGCTCTCCATGGACCTGGAGCTCATCCTTCGCACCAAAACTATTCACGGCCGGTCTCCCGTTATTTCACCAAGGGCATAACGTTCTCAGCGAATTCCGCCATGCGCCCGAGCATCTCAGCTTTATCGTTCGAGGCGACGTTGACGATCATCGTGGTCACGCCGGTCTCGGCGAGTGCTGAAATATCCTCGGCCCGCTGTTGTGGCGAACCAGTGAAGAGTTGACGGCCGCCGTCGACATGCGACTGCTCCGTGTCGCTGTGAAATGCGCAATTGTAGGACTGCGCGATGGTCGCCGGATCGCGACCGGCGGCTTCAGCCACTTGATGGAGTTTGGCCAGTCGCGCGGCATAGGTTTCGATCTTGTCCATGCGGAACTTCGGATTGCTACCGAATGGGTACCAGGCATCGCCATGCGAGACCGTGCGCCGGATGGCCGGCATGCTTTCCCCGCCGATCCAGATCGGAGGATGCGGGTCTTGGACAGGCCGCGGCTCCAGGTCGACGTGATCAAACTTGAAGAACTCGCCGTCATAAGCTGGGTTTGGATTCGTCCAAGCGGTCTTCATCACATCGATATATTCGTTGGTGACCCGGCCGCGGGCATCGAAATCCGGCAGGTTGAGCGCTTCAAACTCTTCACGCATCCAACCCGCACCGCAGCCGATCGTCACCCGTCCCCCGGATAGGACATCCGTTGTGGCGATCGATTTCGCCATGAACAGCGGATTGCGGTGCGGTACGACGACAACGGACGTCATGATACGGATCTTACGGGTCACCGCCGCCAGCCAGGCCAAAACAGTGAATTGCTCCATGCAGTCCACTTCTCCGTCGGACGTCCAGCGAAACTCCCCCGTCTCGCTATAGGGATAGTTCGCGTCGATTTTCCGCGGCACCACGATATGATCGGAGACCGTCAGATACCCATAACCAAGCGCCTCCGCCTGAACGGCGATCTCCCGCATATCTTCCGGCGTCGCCAAAGGCCCCCGGTTCGGCAACGATAGTCCGAATTGCATTTCGCTCTCCTGTTCTCGAAAATCCCTTGTTAGGAAAGACTATAGTTTCATTGCCGCCAACACCTATCCTTATTGTGGAAAGCGAGGGCCTATGAACGACATGAACGAAATCGCCGCCAGCGCAGCGGACCGGACAGCGGTCAGGATCACGGCAGTGGAATGCATTCCGCTGAACGTGCCGTTCAAGGTGCCGTTCAAAATTTCGACCGGCGCCGCCCGGCCCGTGGTTGAAACGTTGATCGTTAAAGTTCATACGGATCAAGGCGTTACAGGGGTCGGTGAGACCCAGGCGTGGCGCCGCCAAGGCAGTGCCGAGACACTCGAAGGCCAAATCAACGTCATCAAGAACCATTTCGAGCCGCAGATGATCGGCCGCTCGCCCTTCGATGTGAACGCCATCATGCACGGGTTGAACGAGAGTATGTACCACAGCCACTATTCGCAGGCGGCTGTGGGCGACGCACTCTACGACGCCGTTGGTAAATTGCTCGGCGTGCCCGTCTATCAAATTCTGGGCGGCAAGACTCGGGACAAGGTCCGGGTCGCAGCTGTGCTCTCAATGAAAGGGACGGTCGAGTCACTGCTGGAATCGGCGGATGAGTTCTTCGAACAAGGGTTCCGTCATCTGGTCTTGAAGATCGGTGTCGACCCGCGGGAAGACCTGCGCAACGCGGAAGCGCTCCGTAAACGGTTCGGCGACGAGATTGCGCTTCGGGTCGACGCTAATGCGGCCCTCGATTACGACGATGCCCTCAGCCTGCTGACCAAGCTGGAGCCTTTCGATATCGAGACGGCGGAGCAGCCGCTCAACATCTGGAACGTCGACGGCATGGCCGACTTGGCGCAGAAACTCCGCATGCCGTTGATGGCCGACGAGTGTGTTGCCACCGACCACGCCTTGATGGAGATCATCGCAAAACGCGCGGCGAGCTCCGCCCAGACGAAGGTTGCGAAGAACGGCGGCATCTATCATATCCGGCGCCTCTGGCACATGCTGAGTGCCGCCGGCATGGGCATTAATCCAGGCAACCATCCGGCCACGAGCGTCGCCACAGCCTCTGTCGCACAGATGTGCGGCTCTTGGCCCGGGCCCTTAATGACCGGCGTTTTTGCGGTTGGAATCAGCGGTGCATTGGCGGAAGACATCGTGGAGAACCCGATCCGCCACGAGAATGGAGAAATTCCGATCCCCGATGGCCCCGGTCTCGGTATCACGCTGGACGAAGATGCGCTCCAAAAACTTCGCATCGACACATAGCGGCACATGATGACGGCAAAGGAACTCAGCTGCGATCTAGCGGTCGTTGGCGGCGGTCTCGCCGGTTTGACGGCGGCGGTGACCGCTGCGGAACGTGGCCTCAAGGTCAACATCTTCGAGCGGAGTGCAGAAGACCGCTACCCGTGTAACTCGCGCTTTGCCGGCGGCGCCTTTCATGTCGCGTATACCGATCCGACATCCGCGCCGGAAGACCTGCTTGCCGCCATCAACCGGGTCACGCGCGACGAAGCGTCGCCTGATCTCGCCGCGGCAATGGCGGCGAATGCCGGCCGCACGGTTTATTGGCTCCGCGATCACGGCGTCGATTTTTCGCCAGGCCCAACACCGATGCATAAATTCATGGTTATGCCGCATCGACCAATGCTCGCGGGCCTGGATTGGCCGGATCATGGCCCCGACGAAATGCTGAAGGCCCTCGCACGGCGCCTGCAAGCCGCCGGCGGAAAGCTTATTCAAAAAGCCGAAGCGCTCGATCTCGTCATGACCGACGGCAAGTGTTGCGGCATCGGCCTTCGGCTCGACGATCATACCATCGACATCACCGCCAATAGCGTTCTGTTGGCGGATGGCGGTTTTCAAGGCAATCCGTCGATGGTCGGACGTTATATCGCCAAACGCCCGGACCTTCTCGTACAGCGCAGTGCGGGCACCGCGACCGGCGACGGCATCCGGATGGCGGAAGACATCGGTGCAAAGCTCGTCATGATGGAGCGGTTCTACGGACATTTCGTCGCGCGGGAGGCCCTTCAACGCCCGGAGGCCTTCAGCCCCTATCCGCAGGTCGATCAGATCGCCGCCGCCGCCATTGTCGTCGACAATACCGGACGGCGTTTCGTCGATGAAGGCCTCGGCGGCATCTATATATCGAACGTGGTTTCGCGCTTTGACAACCCCGCCTCAACCTTCACGATTTTCGACCGCGATATTTGGGAAAATGGGCCGGGTGTGAAATCGGTATACCCGGCCAATCCGACGATCGAGCGGGCCGGCGGCAAAGTCTATCGCGCAGACGGTCCGGCCGCACTCGCCCAGCAACTCGATGTCGATCCGGTGACGCTCACGGCGACGATCGAATCCTATAATGCCTGCCTTGAAGACGGCAGTCGCGTCGCGCAGGACATTCCCCGCAGCGATCACGCAATCCCGGCGGCGCCGCTCGACACATCCGCTTTAATGGCCATCCCTTTGGCGGTCGGCCTCACCAACACGATGGGCGGCATCGCCATAGACGGCGCAATGCGGGTCTTGGATAAGAACGACCAGCCCATCGACGGGCTGTTTGCAGCAGGCGGCACAACCGGCGGCCTCGAGGGCGGCGGCACAATGGGTTATGTGGGCGGCCTCATTAAAGCCGCGGTGACAGGCTTGCTCGCGGGCGAAGCCGTCTAGCCGGCCATCTCCGCAATCCGGTCGGCAAGCCCGACAATGCGATGCGCCTCTTCGACATGAAGGTTTTCGATCAGCTGGCCGTCCAGCAGGACGACACCTTTGCCAGCGTTCGCCGCTTCTTCGTGCGCCGCAATGACCCGGCGGCTCCACTGCACTTCCGCGTCGTCGGGTGCGAAGGCCGCATTCGCCGCCGCAATTGTTTTCGGATGAATGAGCGTCTTGCCGTCGAAGCCCATTTCCCGACCTTGCCGACAACTCTCCGCAAATCCATCGTCATCGGCCAGATCGAGATGCACCCCGTCCAAGATCGACAAACCGTTTGCCCGCGCTGCCAATATGCACCACGACAAGCTTGTCATGAACGGTCCCCGCGACGGCGTGTGCAGACAGTGCAAATCCTTTGCGAGGTCGGACGTCCCCATCACCAGCGCACCTAGACGCGGCGAGGCGGAAGCGATCTCTTCCGCCCGCATGACGCCCTTCGGTGTTTCGATCATGCACCATATCGACATCGCGTCCGCCGCTTGCGCGGTTAGCATGCGCCCCTCGACGCCATTGATAATCTGCTTGTTCTCGACCTTTGGAATAAGCAACGCGTGGGCGCCGGCGGTGGCCATTTCCGCCACATCCGCCTCTCCCCAAGGGGTCATCAATCCGTTCACGCGAACCACGAGTTCGCGGTTGCCATAACCGCCTTTTTGCAACGTTTCGATAACCTGCCGGCGGGCGGTCTCCTTCTCGGCCGGCGCAACCGCGTCTTCAAGATCGAAAATTAGCGCGTCCGCCGGCAAATCCCGTGCTTTCTCCATGGCGCGGGCATTTGCGCCCGGCATGTAGAGAACGCTCCGTCTCGGCCGTACAACCATGGTTTCGACTCCTTCGCTCGCGGACTGGACAAGGCGCTGGTCCTGCCGCTGAATCGGCGTATGAGCGTTTTAACGATTCAGTCCCGCGTCGCAAGCGGCTATGTCGGAAATTCGGCCGCCGTTCCTTGTTTGCAGCAATTCGGTCTCGACTGTATTGCGATCGACACGGTGCATCTCTCGAACCATCCCGCGCATGGCAGCCATCGTGGCCGGCGTGTGCCGGCGGGCGATGTCGCCGATCTGCTTGACGGCGTTGCGGAACGCGGGCTGCTACGCACCGTCGATGTCGTTCATTCCGGATATCTCGGCGCCACGGACACCGGCCCGGTCGTCCTGGATACGGTTGACGCCGTTAAGCGGGCGGCACCCATGACACCCTATTGCCTGGACCCCGTGATAGGAGACAACGGAACGCTTTATGTCGAACCGGATCTCGTCACGTTCTTTCGCACCAAAGCGTTGCCCGCCGCCGATCTCGTTTTACCAAACCTTTTCGAGGCCGAATGCCTACTGGGACGCCCCCTCAGCGGTGTCGACGATGCGGTCGCTGCGGCGCGCGCATTACAGGACAAAGGTCCGGCGCGCGTTGTCGTTACCGGCGTCGAAACCCCATCGGGCCTGATGACGGTCGGCGCGGACGGGCCTGAGATATGGTGTGTGGAAACGCCCCGCGTCGACGTTGCTTCGTCTGGCGCGGGCGATGTTTTTGCGGCGCTTATTCTCGGCTGCCTGTTCGGCCGCGAGAGCGGATTCAATACCGCTCTGGAGGTCGCTTGCGGTTTTGTGTTCGAGCTTCTGACGACGACAAAAGCGCTCGGCAAACCGGATATAGCGCTTGTCCAATCGCTCCACCTCGTTGCCGATTTCACATCAAATTTTAAAGCAAAATCAATTCTTTGACTTGTTCTTCTCAAACGCGTCCGCGAATTGGGACAGCGCGTCCCGGACGCGATCGAGCACCTCGGGCCAATCGCCCGGCTTCGTCTGGCGGAACAACCGAACGCTGTCGTACCAAGGCGTATCGTCGCGCCCATAGAGCCATCGCCAATCCGGCGAATAGGGAATCAGCGCCCACGCCGGCGTACCCAACGCGCCCGACAGATGCACAACGGATGTGTCGACCGAGACCAGAAGATCGAGCTGTTCGAGGATCGACGCCGTATCGGCAAAGTCGCGCATGCGTTCGCCGATATTGACGACCAGCGCATCGGCGCCAAGCCGCTGCGGTTGATCGGAACCGTCGCCTTTTTGCAAACCGACGAACCGGATCTCGGGCATCTCCAAGAGCGGCAACATGGTCTCCAACGCGATCGACCGATTGCGATTGTTCTTGTGAGTCGGTTTACCGGTCCACACCAATCCAACTCGCGGCCCGTCGCTGGAAACTTGTAGCTTCGGCCCATCCGCAAGCGACTGCAGGTAAGGGCCATCATTCGGGATCGTGTCGAGCGTTGTCTCGAAGACGCGCGCCAGGCTTAGAAGCGGGATCTGTAAATCTGCCGATGGCGCCGGCGTGCCTTGTTCGAAGAGTTCGATATCCGCCGCCACCGCACTGTTTCGCACCAAGCGCATGAGCGGCGGCGGACATTCGTAGATCACGCGCCCGCCGCGCGCTGCGGCCATCGGCAAATAGCGTAGAAACTGAATGGCATCGCCAAAGCCCTGTTCCATGTGCACGAGAAGGGTTTTATCCTCGAATGGCTGTCCCCCCCATGTTTCGATCTCGGAAAAGCGCGGCGGGCTTTCGGGCAGTTGCCAGCGCCATTCGTACTCGCGAAAACCGCGCGCGAGGTCACCCGAGACGAGATACGTGAGCGCGCGATCCCAGAACATCTCCGACGATTTGAAGCCACGCCCTTCCGCTTCGGCGAATCCTTTCAGCGCGGCGTCTAGGTCGCCGAGATCACGTCGGACGAGCGCCAAATTGTAATGGACCCGCCCCGCTTCGGGATCGATCTCAAGCGACGTCTCGTGCGCCCTGGCGGCTTCGTCATATTCGCCAATCGCCCGCAAGGCATTCCCGAGATTGGACCAAGCACCCGCGTCTTCCGGGCTGATCGCCGTGCCCCGGCGCAGAGCACTGGCGGCCGCAGCGAACTTATCCGTCGCGCGTAACGCAACGCCGAGATTGTTCCACGCCGGCGCATAGCCCGGATGCTGCGTGACGAGGTGGCGGTAGAGTTCGATCGCCCGCTCCATTCGACCCGCTTGGTGCTGTTCAATCGCTTTCGCGAACAGCTCGCTCACCGTGGTCGGCGACGCCGCACTCGTCGCGGCGATCTTGAGTTCGCCCGCCATCGACCCCTACCGGATCACGCCGCTTTCTTTTGCAGATGACGCTCGACCAAGGCCTCGGCGATCTGAACCGTATTCAGCGCCGCACCCTTGCGGAGGTTATCCGAGACGACCCACATTGCGAGGCCGTTCTCGACCGTCGGATCGGTGCGAATACGACTGACATACACATCGTCTTCCGTCGCGCTTTCTTCCGGCGTCACATAGCCTTCGTCAGCCCGATGATCCACGACAACAACACCCGGTGCGGCGGACAACACCTCGCGGGCCATGTCTTCATCGATCGGATTTTCGAACTCGAGATGGACCGCCTCCGCATGGCCGATAAAGACCGGCACGCGCACGCAGGTCGCAATGACGGAAATATTGGGGTCGAGAATCTTCTTGGTCTCGACGACCATCTTCCACTCTTCCTTCGTCGATCCGTCATCCATGAACTTGTCGATATGGGGAATCACATTGAAGGAGATACGCTTGGTGAAAATATCGGGTTGGATCGGATCGTTGACGTAGACCTGCCGCGTCTGATTGAAGAGTTCGTCCATCCCGGCACGGCCCGCACCCGACACCGATTGATAGGTGCTGACGACAACGCGCTTGATCTTGGCCGCATCATGCAGCGGCTTGAGGGCGACGACCATTTGAATGGTCGAGCAATTCGGATTCGCGATGATGTTCCGCTCGGCGTAACCATCGAGCGCCTGCGGGTTCACTTCCGGCACGACCAACGGCACGTCGGGATCCATCCTGAAATGCGACGTATTGTCGATCACAACACATCCGGCGGCGGCCGCCCGCGGGGCGTGTTCAGCGGATATCGCGCCCCCCGGCGAGAAGAGGCCGAGGTCAGTGCCTTTGAAATCAAAGTGATTCAATGCCTGCACGGTGAGAACGTCGTCTTCGCCGTACGACACTTCCTTACCGATCGACGCTTCGGACGCGAGCGGAATAACTTCATCCGCCGGAAAATTCCGTTCATGCAGGATATTCAAGATTTCGCGGCCCACATTCCCTGTGGCGCCTGCGACGGCAACTTTGTAACCCATGGCTCAATACTCGTTCTAATTCAACTCGTTGACTTATGGTTCCTAAAGTCGGATTGCAAGCCGAAACGGATACAACCCCACAAACAAAAACCGCGGCTTCTTCAGGGCCGCGGTCGAAGTGTGCGGCTCACCCCCGGTCTGGGAGCGGCCTCACGCGTAACTGAAAGGTGCGTTTAGCCGCCTGTACCGGTGGTCGGTTTCGGCGTTTTCGGAGTTTGTCCGCCGGTCGCATCGACCAGCTGTTGCGACGAGGCCGTGGTGTGGCCGCCCCCGCAATCCCCCATCGCGACCGCCGAGGTCGAGAACGAGATTGCCGCCGCTAGGGCGATCAAGGGTGTAACGATTTTCATCATGTCGCGATCCTCCAAAAAAGGATGCGCGCGCATTCTAAGCGGAATCGATTGCCGGAAACAACCGAATTCGTTTATGCGCTCAGACGATCCAATTCCTGCAGCAGTGCATCGCCCATCGCCTCTGTCGAAACGGCCGTGTCGCCGTCGCCCATGATATCCGGCGTACGGACGCCGCTCCGCAGGACATTCGCGACGGCCTGGTCGACCAAATCAGCCTCTTCGCTGAGGCCAAAGGAATACCGCAGCATCATGGAATAGCTGAGGAGGCAGGCGCACGGGTTGGCTTTGCCTTCACCCGCGATATCGGGCGCACTGCCATGCACCGGCTCGTAAAGCGCTTTGCGGCGTCCGGTCTCATCCGGCGCACCGAGCGATGCCGACGGCAGCATACCGATCGAGCCGGTCAACATGGCGGCGCAATCCGAGAGAATATCGCCGAAAAGATTGTCCGTAACGATCACGTCGAACTGCTTCGGATTGCGCACCAGCTGCATGGCGCAGTTGTCCGCATACATGTGTTCGAGTTCGACATCCGCGTAAGATTCTCTATGGAGATCGGTGACGATTTCGCGCCAGAAAACGCCGCTCTCCATGACGTTGGCTTTTTCAACCGAATGCACTTTATGCCGCCGCTCGCGGGCCAGTTCGAACCCGACCGCAGCGACGCGGCGAATCTCGTCTTCGTCATAGGTCTGCGTATCAAATCCGCGGCGCTTCCCGTTCGCCATGGTTTCGACACCGCGCGGCTCGCCGAAATAAATACCGCCCGTCAGCTCGCGGACGATCAGCATGTCGAGACCTTTAACCACATCTTCCTTCAAAGAAGACGCATCCAAGAGCCCTTCGAAGGTGAGCGCCGGGCGAAGATTCGCGAAGAGTTCCATTTCCTTGCGCAATTTCAAGAGACCGGCTTCGGGCCGCTTGTCTCTCGGCGCGTCGTCGTATTTTGGCCCGCCGATCGAGCCGAACAGAACCGCGTCGGCGTCCATCGCGGCCGCCAGCGTATCGTCGGTCAGCGGCGTGCCATGTTCATCGTAGGCGGCGCCGCCGACGAGATCTTGCTTTACGTCGAAGCCGACAGCGCGGTTGGCGCCGAACCAATCAACGACCCGCACAACCTGTTCCATAACTTCCGGACCGATGCCGTCGCCCGGCAAAACCAATAGTTTCTTATTCGCCGACATGACTGCCGTACTCCCATAATTCTTTTGTCTGTGAAGACGCGTCGCGTTGGCCGTTAGACGCCCGTGCCCGTTTCAAGCCAATCGAGCTCCTGCTTCCGCTTGCTCTCGAAATCGCTGATGGCATCGTCTTTCTGCAGGGTCAATCCGATATCGTCGAGACCGTTCAGGAGGCAGTGCCGGCGAAACTCGTCGAAATCGAACTTAATGACGGGACCGTTCGGCCGCCGGATTTCTTGTTTCTCAAGATCGATCGTGAGTTCCGGATTCTCCGCATCCTTGGCGTCGGCCATCAGAGCGTCGAGCTCCTCGCGGCTCACGCGAATCGGCACCAGGCCATTCTTCATGCTGTTGTTGAAGAAGATGTCACCGAAACTGGTGGAAATGACGCAACGAATACCGAAATCCGTCAGTGCCCAGGGCGCATGCTCACGCGACGAACCACAGCCGAAATTGTCGCCGGCAACGATGATTTGCGCATTTCGATACGGTTCCTGATTCAGAATGAAATCGGGATTCTCGTTACCGTCGACATCGTACCGCGCCTCTTCGAAAGCGAACTTGCCAAGACCGGTCCGCTTAATGGTCCGCAGGTGTAGTTTCGGGATGATTTGGTCCGTATCGATGTTGATCCGGTCCATAGGCGCCGCAACGCCGCTCAATGTCGTGAATTTTTGCATCGCTCTAATCCCTTCTTAGCCGCGCCGCCGGTTCCGCAAAGCCCAGATCACGGCCGGGTCCGGACTCGTTTCCGACGGCCGATCATCGCTCCGCAAGGACGGGCGGCGGCGGCCACCGGAGGAGAGGTTCTCGTCAACAAACCAACCGTTTCGGCGCAGATCGCGGCCGAACAGATGGTCGACGCCGGTCAGTTTTCCCGGGTTTTGATCGCGTGGCGTGCGTTTCGTCATGAGATCATCTCGCGGACATCGGTGAGTTTGCCGGTGATAGCGGCCGCGGCCGCCATCGCCGGGCTGACCAAATGCGTCCGACCGCCCCGGCCTTGCCGGCCTTCGAAATTACGGTTCGACGTCGCAGCGCAGCGCTCGCCTGGCTGTAACCGATCGACGTTCATCGCCAGGCACATGGAACAGCCCGGCTCCCGCCAATCGAAACCGGCGTCCATGAGGATTTGCGCCAAACCTTCTTCTTCGGCCTGTTGTTTCACGAGACCGGAACCCGGGACAATCAAGGTGCGAATGCCTTCTTTGACCTTGCGCCCCTTGGCGACTTCGGCGACGGCGCGAATGTCTTCGATCCGTCCATTGGTGCACGCGCCGACGAAAACCGTGTCGATTTCGATGTCGGTCATCTTCGTGCCCGGCTGTAAGCCCATATACTCGTTCGAGCGCTTGATCGCCGCCGCTTTATCTTCGTTCGGCGCGTCCTTCGGATCGGGCACGACACCGGTAATCGAAATGACGTCCTCCGGGCTCGTACCCCAGGTTACCTGCGGCTCGATTTCGCCAACATCGAGCGTGACCTCCGTGTCGTAGGTCGCACCCGGATCGGAGGGCAGCGTTTTCCAATACGCGACCGCGGCATCCCAATCGGCCCCTTTCGGTGCGAACGGACGGCCCTTCAAATATTCGAAAGTCTTCTCGTCCGGCGCGATGAGACCGGCGCGGGCGCCGGCTTCGATACTCATGTTCGAGACCGTCATGCGGCCTTCCATCGAGAGCGCGCTGATCGCCGGGCCTGTATACTCGATCACATGACCCGTCCCGCCGCCGGTGCCGATCTTACCGATCAGGGCGAGGATCAAATCCTTCGCCGTGCAGGCCGCCGGCAGTTCGCCGTTGACCGTGACGCGCATGCTTTTGACGGGCGCTTGCAGAAGGGTTTGGCTCGCCATGACATGTTCGACCTCGGACGTGCCGATACCGAACGCGAGGGAGCCAAGCGCACCATGCGTTGCCGTGTGACTGTCGCCGCACACCAAGGTGGTACCGGGCAACGTAAAGCCTTGCTCTGGGCCAATGATATGGACGATGCCGTTCCGCGGATCATCGACTTCGAACAGCTCAACACCGAAATCCGCACAGTTGCGGCGCAGCGTATCGATCTGCAATTGCGAGTCTTCGGGAATCTCTTCGTCGCGGTCCGTTGCAATGTTGTGGTCGATCACCGCGAGCGTCAGTTCCGGACGGCGCACTTGCCGGCCCGCCATCTTCAGCCCCTCGAAAGGCTGAGGGCTCGTGACTTCGTGAATGATATGGCGGTCGATATACAGAAGGCACGTGCCGTCCTCCTGCTGGTCGACCAAATGCGATTCCCAAATCTTTTCGAGTAACGTGCGCGGCGCGGCCATTTTCCGTCCCTATATCTTAAAGCCAGACTCTATAAGTTTTCTCGTGCAGCGTCCGGGTCAATCCTCGCTTGCGGGCGCCTCGACTGCGGGCTCCACAACAGGTTCCGGTGCCGCCTCGCCCGTGACCGGCACATCGACATCCCGGCGGGTTGTCTTCTCGGCAATCCGCGCGCTCTTACCGCGGCGACCACGCAGGTAGTAAAGTTTGGCACGGCGAACGTCGCCGCGACGGACAACGTCGATCGACTCGATCCGCGGGCTGTACAGCGGGAATACCCGTTCGACGCCTTCACCGTAGCTGATCTTACGCACCGTGAAGGCACTGTTCACACCCGAATTCCGCCGGGCAATGCAAACGCCTTCGAAGGCCTGCACACGCTCGCGCGTCCCTTCAACGACCTTCACGTTGACGCGCAACGTGTCACCCGGGCCAAATTCCGGCACCGGCCGTTCACCCGTCAGTTTCTCGACCTGTTCGGCTTCTAATTGTTCGATAATGTTCATGACGAAACCCTCGCTTCGTTGAGTCCAGCGACGTACCGCGACCAGAGGTCGACCCGCCGTTCGCGGGTCACTCTCTGCGCCTCGGTCAGGCGCCAGTGTTGAATCCGTTCGTGGTGACCGCTGAGCAATACATCGGGCACCGTTCTGTCCCGCCACTCAGCGGGACGCGTATATTGCGGGTACTCCAAAAGACCCGTTTGAAAACTTTCTTCAGCTAACGATTCGGCGGCGCCGAGGACACCCGGCAGCAACCGCACGCATGCATCGATCAAGGACATTGCCGCGTACTCGCCGCCCGAGAGCACGAAGTCGCCAAGGCTGACTTCCTGCATACCGCGCGCTTCGATTACACGTTCGTCCAAACCTTCGTATCGGCCGCAAAGCAAGACAACACCGTCGCCCGCCGCCAGCTCTTCGGCCATCGCTTGATCGAGACGCCGGCCTCGGGGCGAAAGATAGATCTCGGGACGCCCCGCCGTGTTCGCCGCCTCGAGCGCCGCATCGACGATATCGGCCCGCATTACCATGCCGGCGCCGCCACCGTAGGGCGTGTCGTCGACACTGCGGTGCCGGTCGACCGCATGATCCCGGATATCGCGCGCCTCCAACGACCATTTGCCGTCCCGGAGGGCGGCACCCGGCAGGGAGTGACCGAGCAGTCCCGGAAACATCTCCGGGAAAAGCGTAAGGACTGTCGCCGACCAGTTCATGACCGCCCCTCGCTGTCGATTTCGGTTTCCGCTTCCGGCGGCGCGGCCGGTTCCGGATCGCCGAACATCTCCGGCGGTTCCACCGTCACGAAACCCGCTTCTAAGTCGATTTCCGGGACCACGTCCTTGGTGAACGGCAAGACGATATCGCCGCTGCCTTTCAACGCAAACTCGATCATGTCGCCGGCACCGTAATCATGCAGCGCCTTGACGGTCCCGTAGCTGGATCCGTCCGGCAATTTTGCGGCGAGGCCAATGAGGTCCGCATAGTAGAACTCATCGCTGTCCTCGATCTGCGGCAGCAGATCGCGCTCGACGAAAAGCTCGACGCCCCGCAGCGCATCCGCGGCGTCGCGGTCGCCAATACCTTCGACCTTGGCCAGCAAGACGCCTTTTGCCTTACCGACAAACTGCAGCCGATACTCGGTGGCGCCGCCGGCGTCCGTTAGTGGCGCGTAAGCCGCAATGTCTTCAGGCTCCGCGGTGAAGCTTTTCACCCGGACCTGGCCGCGCACGCCGTGCGGGGCGGTGATCACCCCGACGCACAATCTACGGCTCGACATATCGATTGCCTCTTTCGCCACAATCCGCCTCTGACCTAGCTCTCGTCTTTGGTTTCTTCTTCAGCCGGGGCGTCTTCCGCGGCGGCCTCTTCGGCCGGCGCTTCCTCGGCAGCGGCTTCTTCGGTCGCCGCCTCTTCGGCGGGCGCCTCGTCTTCAGCCGGTGCTTCTTCCGCAGCGGCGGTTTCCTCGGCGGCGGCGGCCGCTTTCTCTTCGGCTTCCTTCAAGCGCTCCTGCGCCTTCGCCTTCGGCTGGTTTTTCTTGGTTTGCTCCGGAATACCCGGCATCGGGATGATGTCGGCCGTACCGAGAAAGCGCGCGACACGGTCGGACGGACGGGCGCCGACGGACAGCCAGTGCTGAATGCGCTCCGTCTTCAATTTGATCCGTTCCGGATGCTCCTTGGGAAGCATCGGGTTATAGGTGCCGACCCGCTCGATGAACCGGCCGTCCCGCGGCATGCGGGAATCAGCGACAACGATGCGGTAGAAGGGGCGCTTTTTTGCACCCCCGCGCGCTAGTCTAATCTTCAAGGACATCTGGTCGTTTCTCCAACTAAGTTAAAACGTTTTGACGAAAGCCGGCTCTCTAACCGAAACCCGGCGGGAGACCGCCGGGCGGCATACCGGGAAGACCGTGGCGCATCATGCCCTTGTTCCCCATCTTGCCGACTTTCTTCATCATCTTGTTCATCATTTGAAACTGCTTGAGCAGCTTGTTGACGTCTTGTACCGACGTCCCCGAACCGGCTGCGATCCGGCGTTTGCGGGACGCCTGAATGAGTTTTGGGCGACTGCGTTCGTCCCGCGTCATCGAGGAGATGATCGCGCGCTGGCGGCGGATCATCGTCTCGTCGATATTCGCTTCGGCCATCTGCTTCTGGGCTTTGGCGACACCGGGCAACATGCCCATGATCCCGCCGAGACCGCCCATTTTCTGCAACTGGTCTAACTGATCGGCGAGGTCGTCGAGATCCATCTCACCTTTTTTCAGTTTCTTGGCGAGTTTTTCCGCCTTTTCGGTCTCGACCGTCTCGGAAACTTTCTCGACCAGGCTGACGACGTCGCCCATGCCAAGAATCCGATTGGCGATCCGGTCCGGATGGAACGGCTCGAATTCGTCGAGCTTCTCGCCAACACCGATCATCTTGATCGGACAGCCCGTAACGGCCCGCATCGACAGGGCGGCACCGCCGCGTGCGTCGCCGTCGACACGGGTCAATACGATGCCGGTCAAGCCCACACGCTCGTTGAAATTCTCCGCAACCGTCACCGCGTCTTGGCCTGTCATCGCGTCCGCGACGAGCAAGACTTCATGCGGCTCACTGACACTGCGAACGGCGGCGACCTCGTCCATCAACATTTCGTCGACATGCAGGCGGCCGGCGGTATCCAGGATGACCACATCGTAGCCGCCGAGACGACCGGCCTGCATCGCGCGTTTCGCAATATCAACCGGTTGCTGGCCGTCGACGACCGGCAGGGTGGCGACATCGGCCTGTTCACCCAAAACCGCCAATTGCTGCTGCGCGGCCGGGCGATAGACATCGAGCGACGCCATTAGAACTTTCTGTTTGTCCCGCGTCTTCAGCCGCAATCCCAACTTTGCAGCGGACGTCGTCTTACCGGAGCCTTGGAGGCCGACGAGGAGAATGGCAACCGGCGGCGTGGCCGCCAGACTAATGCCCGCTTCCCCGTCATCACCGAGCATGGCGACCAATTCGTCATGGACGATTTTGACCACCATCTGGCCCGGTGTGACGGACCGTAAGACTTCACGCCCAAGCGCGGCCGGCTTCACCTTGGCAATGAAATCGCGGACGACCGGTAAGGCCACATCGGCCTCCAGCAACGCCACGCGAATTTCGCGCATCGCTTCGTCGACGTCCTGTTCTTTCAGGACCCCGCGGCGGGTGAGGCTATCGAAGATGCCTCCAAGGCGATCACTCAGTGTATCGAACATCTTTTCCACACTGCACAACCGGGAAAACGCCAACGGCGCCAGTGCGCGAACACTCGCGGACTGGCGGAGCCCCTCGGGGCCGGGAAATTAGCGTTCCCATGAAATTAGCGGGGCTTTTACGCCTGCGCGCCAGTCAAGTCAAGCGCCGCAAAGCGCACCGACAGGGCCCGGAAGGTCCTGCAGCCGTTTGCAATTTTTACGGTCATGACTTGTCGGTAGCTCGCAATTTTATATGATACAAACAGAAGTAGTGCAAAGGTTTCTGAACACTACCTAAATTGAGGACGCCTCTTGTGGCACGAAACGACAAACGGAAGCCAAATCCAGTCGATTCTCATGTCGGCCAGATGATACGCGCGCGCCGGCGGGAGCTCGGTTTGAGTCAAACCGTGCTGGGCGACGAAATCGGCGTCAGTTTTAAACAAATCCAAAAATACGAAAGCGGCACCAACCGGATCGGCGCCGGGCGTCTTTACGAAATTTCCCTTGCCCTGGATACGGACGTCGAGCGGTTTTTCGACGGCGCACCGGGTTCCGCATCGACCCACCAGCCCCCGGATGAGATTGCAGCCATCGCCATGGACCGCGAATGCGAGAATCTGGTGGCGGCCTATTATGAAATTCCCGATCCACAACTGCGTCAGACATTCCTCAGCCTCTTGAGGACGATTTCCGAAGACGAGTAAGGTTGCGAATTCTTGTAAACCGGTAGACAGCGAGCCCTTCCACACCCTATAAGGCGTTCCGGACAATGACGGTGATTGTGCGCGGAGCGCGAAGGCGATGTCGACGGTACCTTTTACGAAGATGCATGGCGCAGGGAACGATTTTGTCGTTATCGATCTGCGGGCGCATCCGTTCGACCTATCCGCAGACACGTATTCGGCAATCGCCGACCGCCACCGCGGTATCGGCTGCGACCAGATCATCTTGATCGAACCGCCGCAAAACGGCGCTGACCTACGCTTTCGATTTCATAACGCGGACGGCAGCGAAGCGGGTGCCTGCGGCAACGGTGCGCGCTGTGCCGCATCGAAAGTCATGGCGGAGAACGGTGTCAACGCGCTTTCGATCGAAACGCGCGCGACCGTCTTAGAAGCCAACCGGGCGGCCAACGGCGAAGTCACCGTCGATATGGGGCCGGCCCACACGGATTGGGAAGCCATTCCGCTTTCGAAGGCGATGCAGACGGACGATTTGCCCGACCTGATCGATGGATTTTCCGGACCGGTCGCCGTCGGTATGGGGAATCCGCACTGCGTTTTCTTCGTCGACGACGCGGAAGCGGTCGACATCGAAACGCACGGCCCCGCGATCGAACATCATCCGCTGTTTCCGGAACGCACGAATGTCGAATTCGTCTCGCCGCTCGGCGGCAATCGGATGCGGATGCGCGTCTGGGAACGCGGTGTCGGTGTTACCCTGGCCTGCGGCAGCGGCGTTTGTGCCGTGGTTGTCGCGGCCGTCCAACGTGGGCTGATCGACGGACGATCCGCCGAGATCGTCGCTGACGGCGGGATCCTCTCGGCAACTTGGCGGGAGGATGGACACGTTCTCCTCACCGGTCCTGTTGCAACGAGTTTCCTCGGCACATTCGAATCCAACCTCGCGTGATGAAACGCTCTCCGCAAATCGTCACCTTCGGCTGTCGGCTCAACGCCTACGAATCGGAAGTGATTCGCGGGGCACTATCAGAGAGCGGCGTCGAAGCCATGGTGGTGGTCAACACGTGCTCGGTGACGAAAGAGGCGGAACGACAAGCCCGACAAGCCATCCGGCGCGCCCGGCGAGACAATCCCGCCGCGGAAATTGTCGTCACCGGCTGTGCGGCCCAAATCGATCCGGGCGCCTATGCCGCCATGCCCGAGGTCGACCGCGTGCTTGGAAATATCGAAAAGCTGGAAGCGAAAAGCTATGCCTCCGCGGCGCCTGTCCTCGTCAACGATATCATGTCCGTGCGCGAGACGGCCGGCCATCTTTTGCAGGGGTTTGAAGATCGCGCCCGTGCCTTCGTGCAAGTACAGCAGGGGTGCGATCATCGCTGCACGTTCTGCATCATTCCGTACGGTCGCGGCAATAGCCGGTCGGTGCCGATCGGGGAGATCGTCGCGCAAGTCCGCCAGCTGGTCGAAAACGGATATGCGGAAGCGGTCTTGAGCGGTGTCGATATCTCATCCTATGGCGGCGACCTGCCGGGCCAACCCAGTCTTGGACAAATGATCCGCCGACTGCTGGCACAAGTACCCGAATTGCAACGATTGCGGATTTCTTCGATCGACTGCATCGAGATCGATGACGATCTGAAACGGCTTATTGCAGACGAAGAGCGGCTGATGCCGCACCTGCATCTCTCCCTGCAATCGGGCGACGACATGATTTTGAAGCGGATGAAACGGCGGCACAGCCGTCGCGAGGCCGTCGATCTCTGCGAAGAACTGCGGATGTTGCGCCCGGACATCGTCTTCGGCGCCGACCTCATCGCCGGCTTTCCGACGGAAACCGAGGCGATGTTCCAAAATAGTTTGGCCCTGATCGAAGATTGCGGTCTCACCTGGCTGCATGTCTTTCCCTATTCCGAGCGCGACGGCACACCGGCGGCGAAGATGCCACCCGTCGACAAAGCTGTCCGGAAGGCGCGGGCCGCACGCTTGCGCGACGCCGGGTCCGGCGCGGTTCGGCAGTATCTCGAAAGCCGCATCGGACATACGGAAGACGTCCTGATCGAGAAACCGAATCTGGGACGCACGGCTTATTTTGCCCCGATCCGCGTCGACGGGGACGCCGCATCCGGCGCAATCGTGGCCGCGCGCGTCACTGGCGTCGACGGGAACGGCACACTTCAAGCGACCACCTTACAGCGAGATGCCGCATGAGCGGTGGCTGGCTTTCTCGGCTTAAGTCGGGTCTCGCGAAATCCTCGTCGCGCCTCGTCGACGGGATCGCCGGTGTCTTTACGCGCCGGCGCCTCGACGCGGAAGCGATTGAAGAACTCGAAGATGTCCTCATTACGGCGGACCTCGGCCCGGCGACGGCCGCGCGGCTCGCGGGACAGCTGGCCGACCGGCGCATCGAGCGGGACGTCGAGGCGGACGAGATCCGCGGATTGCTGGCGGACGATATCGCCGCGATCTTGGAGCCCGTCGCGGAGCCGCTGAAATTCGACGGCGGCTCACCGCATATCGTGTTGGTCGTCGGCGTGAATGGAACAGGCAAGACGACCACCATCGGAAAACTCGCAAAGCAAATGATCGACGAAGGTCGTTCGGTCCTATTGGCCGCCGGCGATACGTTTCGCGCCGCCGCCATCGAACAATTGGGCGTCTGGGGCGAGCGCACCGGTTGCCGCGTCGTCGCGCGCGAGACCGGCAGCGACCCTTCCGGGCTGATTTACGACGCAATTGAGCAAGCCCGCGAATCGAATGTCGACGTGCTCTTGATCGATACGGCCGGACGATTGCACAACAAGGCCAATTTGATGGCGGAACTGGAGAAAATTCAGCGAGTCATTGCGAAACTCGACCCGACCGCACCACACGAAGTGCTGATGGTGCTCGACGCGACAACGGGACAAAACGCCATTTCACAGGTCGAAACGTTCAAGGAAATGGTGTCGATCACCGGGCTCGTGGTCACGAAACTAGACGGCACAGCGAAAGGCGGCGTCCTCGTCGCACTCGCGGATCGATTCGGCTTGCCGGTCCGCGCGATCGGCGTGGGCGAAGGCATCGAAGACCTCCGCGCGTTCTCCGCACGCGATTTCGCGCGTAATCTGATGGGATTGGACGCGGATAGCCCGGCGGCTTAGGCGGCCTTTGCGGGTCCGCCCGAGTATTTTTTCTTCGCCGCTTCCAAACTCGACAACAATTCCTTACCCACGGGTCCGCCGTCACCTTTGACGTTGCCGTTGATCACCGCGGTGATACCGTCGATATGCGCCTTGACGAACTCGAGCAAATTCTCGGTCACGCGGGCGCTGTTGCTGGTGCAGTTGTAGAGCGACTTGCCGAATTCCGAGATCAGCGGATATCCGAAGACGCCACCCTGGCCGCGTAATTCGTGCGCCAAAATGTTGATCTTCTCCATCGCGCCTTTCATCTGCTCCTCGGCTTTACCGAAACTGTTTTGGGCCTCTTCGTGCGCGCCGACCAGATCGGTAATCGTTTTCTTCACCCGATCGGAATAATCGTCGGCCATCTCGGCGATTTGCGTTTTCGCAGCTTCCAGAATATCGGAATCGGCCAGGCCGCCGTCGGAACTGAACTCGAAATCGCCGCCCTGGAGTTTCTCCTTCAGGCGGTTCGGCGTCCGGAACAACCAGACCGGCGGCTTGTCCTTGCGAAACTTGCCCGGATCTTTGCCCGAGTAGACGATTTCGCAATCCGACTCTTTCAGTTTGCGTTTGTCTTCCTCGACAAACCCTTTGCTGCGCCGGCGGTCCGGGCCGAAATACGTCGGCGTGTAAACGAACTGCCGCGGGCTTTCGATAATCTTTTGGATGCGCTTGAAAATGATATCCGGCGAGAACGGTTTCGCGACGAATTCGTTAACCCCGGCGTCGCGGGCGGATGTCAGGCATCTATGATCGACCATACCACTGATCATTATGACGGGCACAAAGCGGTCCGGTGACGTCTCGTGCCGGCGAATCCATCGGAGCAAGAGATGGCCGTCGATCCCCGGCATCACGACATCCGAGATCACGCAATCGATCCCGCCGCTGCCCGCTTGCTTCAACGTGCCCGAACGTATCTGAAGAATCTCGATCGCTTCCTTGCCGTCCGCCGCAAAGTGATAGTTCCGGACACCCAAAGACTCCATCACAATGCGCAGCACGCCGCGCATAAACTTATTGTCCTCTACCAGCAGGCAGGACATTCGGCTGAAATCATAACCCATGGTCGCTCACACTACGTTTGGCGCATCCGCGCTCGCAGACTCAGACATATGACATAGTCCGCTTGGATTTCACCAACCTGACATACGCGGAAAATTCGAGTCAAACGAGGATATTGAGATAGTACCCCGGCGGTACGTCCGTACGCGGCCCGTCGATGTCCGCCGCGAGCAATTGCGTCAATCGATCGATGGCCGCTTCGATATCATTGGGATCGACGAAATATCGATGCCCGCCGGCACGCGGCGGTACGATGATCGGGCGGACACTTTGTTCGCGCGGTCTCGCCTGCCCGATTCCGCCGATGGCGGTTCCGGCTGGTGGAATGCTGGGTCCTTCTGAAGGCATATGCGAGAATAGTCCGAAAGTGATACGTGCGGCAACCGACATAAGGGCGCTTCCCTCGCCCTACCCGGGCGCGTAACATTTCCACCGAAAATACGAATGGAGTCGGGATGGAACCGACCGTCACTGTTGTCGTGCTGGTCTCGGCGCTTATGCACGCCGCCTGGAACGCAGTGGTCAAAGGCGGGGAAGACGCGCTTGTGACGCAGGCCGCAGTCGTTATCGGCGGTGCGTTCTTTGCCGTTCCCTTTCTCTTTTTCGTTCCCTTTCCGAATCCGGAAGCCTGGTTTTACTTGGCGTTGAGCGCCGCAATCCATTGTGCCTATTTCGCGGCGCTGGCGGTGGGCTACCGGGTGGGCGACCTCAGTTTCGTCTATCCTATTGCGCGCGGAACCGGACCGATTCTCGTTGCCCTGCTTTCCGCATTTCTGATCGGCGAAATTCTGTCGGTGCCCCAACTCGCGAGCGTTTCGATCATTTGCTTTGGCTTGTTCACACTCGCCCTGAGCGGCCGGGCCGGCGGCGGTATACGGGCGTTCGCCTTTGCGATCCTCGTCTCGGCGACGATCGCCGGTTACAGCTTGACCGACGGAATCGGCGTCCGCGTCGCACAAAACCCATGGTCCTACATCCCGTGGCTTATCTTCGTGCAGGCATTCTCGTTTCTCACCTTTGTCATCTGGCGTCGCCGGGACGATTTAACGGTGCTCTACCACGGACAAACCCGTACATTTCTGCTCGGCGGCTTTTTGATCGGGGCCTCCTACGGTCTTGCCATGTGGGCCTTCAGCCAAGAACGCATCGCCATCGTTATGGCCTTGCGAGAAACCGCGGTTGTCTTCGGTGCCGTTCTGGGCGCAGTCGTCTTCCGCGAAGCTTATGGGCGCTGGCGCTTAATCGCTTCGCTTCTCATCGCCACGGGCGCCGTCTGCTTGAACGTCGTCGAATAATCGCGCTCTTTAAACCCGCCCGCCGGACACGATATAAACACCGCCATGAACAACTCATCTCGCCCTTGGCTGAAACCTCTGGTCGACTTCGGTCCGCTCGCGGTCTTTCTTTTACTCTATTGGCAATACGATCTATTCGTCGCGACCGGCGGCCTTATGGTAGCGGTCACGCTGGGTCTCGCGCTGTCATACGGATTGGAACGCACGGTGCCAATCATGCCCCTGGTGACGGCAGGGCTCGTCTTGGTGTTCGGCGGACTGACCTTATTGTTGGACGACGAGCGGTTCATCAAAATGAAGCCGACGATCGTGCAAGGCCTCTTTGCCGTCGTGATGTTCGGGGGTCTTATCTTCAACCGTCCCGTCCTGAAGCCTCTTTTCGGTCAGGCCTGGCAACTCGAAGACGAAGGCTGGCGGAAACTCACGTTTCGCTTCGGCGTCTTCTTCGTCGTGTCTGGCATCTTGAACGAAATCGTTTGGCGAACGCAGAGCACGGACGTTTGGGTGAACTTCAAGGTGTTCGGCCTCATGGGCCTCACCTTCATGTTCATGATGACCCAGGTCCCGATGATTCAGAAGTATCAGATCGTGCCCGATGACGACGAGGACGGCCAAACCAAGAATTAGAAATTCCCGAGATCGCCCTCGGGATTGCTGTGCGGTGCAAAAACCTCGACGCCTTCGACAGCCCGATAGTCATTGAGCGCCCAGTGCACGGACGGAAAGGCGATCTCGTCCCACGGGACGTCGTCCCAAGAAAACAGCGCCACTTCCTGGGTTTCCTCACCGACGCAGAAATCCGGTGCCGGCAGGCTCGCGCGATAGATGATCTGCACCTGGCTGATCCGCGGCATGTTATAAATCCCGAGAACGCGGTCGATTTCGATTTCCGCACAGGCCTCCTCGCGGGCTTCGCGTCGCGCCCCATCCACAACGGTTTCATTCAGCTCGAGAAAACCCGCCGGTATCGTCCAGAAGCCACGGCGCGGATTGATATCGCGCCGGCATAGCATGATTTTCCCGCCGTAGCCGACGACGGCGCCGACGACGATCTTCGGGTTCTCGTAATTGATAAATCCGCAATCGGGACAAACCAACCGTTCGCGATTGTCGCCCTCCGGAATCTCAAGGACGCGCGGGCCGCCTTCGGGCGAGGTATCGGATGCTGGTGCCATGGTACCAAGATGAAGGGCCGCTCTCCGCCCGACAAGGAAAATCGAGGCGACCGTCAGACGAGAATATCGACCAAAGATCCACGCAACGGCGTCTCACCTGAAGCGAGCACCACCTGCGGGTCTTTCGCCTCGACCGGTGCCGGCGGCCTGTTCTCGGCCGGCGTTTCGGTGCTCGCATTGCGTCGCTCGGTGGGCGCCACCGGACGCGCTGCCAGTGTCGGCGTTGGGCCGATGCGGGGACCGATACCTGATGGGGAGTCGACCATATTATCCTGACTCGCGGTTGCGTCGCGGCGATACTAACGCGAAACCCTGACCAATTGGTTAATTATTTAGCGCCGCGACACCCGGCAACTCGCGGCCTTCCAACCATTCGAGAAACGCGCCGCCCGCGGTCGACACATAACTGAAGCCGTCAATCGCATCGGCCCGCCGGAGCGCCGCCACCGTATCGCCGCCACCGGCCACGGATACCAGTGAGCCTGCCGCGGTCAATTCCGCCGCCCGCCGCGCGACAGCGTTCGTGCCGGCATCGAATGGCGTGACCTCAAATGCGCCGAGCGGGCCGTTCCACAACAAAGTGCCGCAATTCGCCAAATGTTGATTCAGCGCGGCGCTCGATGCCGGACCGACGTCAAGGATCATCCGATCCGGTGGTACGGCGGCAATCGGCACAACTTCGGTGGCGATGCCTTCTTCCAATCCGGCAGCGATGACAACATCGCTCGGCAGCACGATTTGGCATCCGGTCTCGTCGGCTCGCGCCATGATTTCACGCGCCGTATCGGCCAGGTCCTTTTCACAAAGGCTCGCACCTATATCGGTGCCGAGTGCGAAGAGGAACGTATTGGCCATACCGCCCCCAATGATCAAAGAGTCGACCTTATCGAGGAGATGCCCCAAGACCGAGAGTTTCGTCGAGACCTTCGCGCCACCGACGAGGGCCGCCACCGGTTTCTTGGGTACCTCGAGCGCCGCGGCCAAGGCCTCGAGTTCAGCCTGCATGCCACGCCCGGCATAGGCCGGCAGGGCACCTGCAATCCCAGCCGTCGAAGCATGCGCACGGTGGGAGACCGAGAACCCGTCATTCACGAACAAGTCCGCGTTCTCCGCGAGGGCGGCGACGAACGTCGGGTCGTTTGCCTCCTCACCGGCGTGAAAGCGCAAGTTCTCGAGCAAGACGATTCCCCCGTCCGGCAGGGCATCGATCGCGTTCTTGGCGGCGTCCCCGATACAGTCATCGGCGAACGCCACAGCCCGGCCACCCAAAGCTGTCGATAAGGCATCCGCGATTTGCCGCAAGCTCAACTCAGGTTTAGCCTCTCCCTTCGGGCGGCCAAGATGGGAAATCACGGCGACCCGGGCGCCTTTGTCGCACAGCTCTCGCACGGTCGGCGCGAAGCGGTCCAACCGCGTACTGTCCGTAACAAGGCCATCTTGCATCGGCACGTTCAGGTCTCCGCGCACGAGAACGCAACGTCCCCGGCATTCGATTTCATCCAACGTCTTAAACATCTGACCTCCCGAATTAGCCGTCTTCGACTACCTGATTCGACCGCCAGCTGCAATCCACCGCCTTGATTGTCGCACTTTCTTTACGACATGATCGTCTCAGGTAAGGGATTCGCGATGCCGACGGCGCTCGATAAGTTAATTTATCAAACCACGCAGAAAATGCGGTCCGCGTGGTATTCCGCTCACTATGCGGCGGCAATGCGATCAGCGCCGAGCATCGAAGGCCCGCCCGAAGGTCCCTTGCCAAGCTGGCGCACGGTCTATGACGATTTGAACGACCTCCTGGAACGGGACTGGCAAAACGTGCGAGAGGGCCTTTATCCCGCTCCCCTCCCGGCCGACACGGGCCCGATTACCTCTGCACGCAAGTCCTTCGCATTTTTTCGGGACCTTTCCGCCGTCAATCGCCGCCGCCAGGCCGGCGACGGCCAAGAAGTCTTCAATCCGGATCTCCGCGGGCGTTATCCGAGATACTTTCTGCAGAACTTTCATTATCAGAGCGGCGGTTATCTCACCGATGAATCGGCCGCGCTTTATGACCACCAGGTAGAGGTGCTTTTCGTCGGCGGCGCGGATGCGATGCGGCGACAATGCCTTGGGGCGCTGACGGCGTTCCTGCAGACGACCGCCGTTCGGAAAGCGAATCACCTCGATATCGCCTGCGGGACCGGACGGTTTTTGGCGATGCTGAAAGACGCGCGGCCGCGGCTGCGCGTCACCGGTACCGACCTTAGCCAACCCTATCTGCGGGAAACCCAGCGCAACCTCGCAGACTGGTCCCGCACGGGGCTCGTTCATGCCAATGCCGAAGAGCTGCCCTTCGCAGACGCGAGCTATGACACATTGAGCTGCGTCTTCCTGTTCCATGAATTGCCGCAGAAGGCCCGGCTGCGCGCGGCGGCAGAAATGGCCCGGGTGTTAAAACCGGGCGGGCGGCTGTTTTTTCTCGATTCGATGCAGATCGGCGACCGACCGGATTATGACGCCCTGCTGCGACGATTTCCGGTGGCCTTTCACGAGCCCTATTACCACGATTTCATTACCAGCGATCTAATCAGCATGTTCGAAGAATCCGGATTGCGGATCCTTCGAACACAGCGCGAGTTCTTCGCGAAATTATTGGTCGCCGAAAAACCCGGACGGCTGACCACGGATTGACGCGTTACATGAGGTTCCAGCTGCCGTCCCGTGCCCGGCACGCGACACCGACATACTCCTCAGTCTGCCCGTCGATGGTCAGGCTGTTGCTGAACTCCCGGCAAACCGCGCCGGAGCGGCGGTGCCGGCCTTCGCGGCGCGGCGTTATGCTTCCATAATTGCCGCTCGACGGATTTTCCCAGCGAATAGGAGAGCCGATCGGGGCGTGTTGCGCCGCTTTCGCCGCGGCCGACATTTCCAACCGGTCGGCCCGGTCCAAAGAGCGGCCCACTTCGTTGCCGAGTGCCGCACCCGCGAGCGTTCCAATTGCGACGGCGGCAAGTTTTCCGCTGCCATTCCCTATTTGGGAGCCGGCCAGCGCGCCGAGCCCCCCGCCGACCAATAGCCCGCCGGTTTGTTTTGGGCCGTGACCCTGCATGCAACCACCGAGTAATAGGCCAATGGCAGTCACGGAGAAAGCCAATTTTAGTGTGCGTTTCATCGTCATTACTCCCAAATAGGTTGGCGATCGCCGCGATCTTAGCGTTGCCAATAGCGGCGGTTCGGGCGGGTGTCGCGGCAATGCTTGCGCACGATCTTCTTACGGTACCCGTAATCATCGATAACGATCTTGGTCTTCGTTCGGCAGACCTGGGTTTTGCCGTTCCGGCGGTGATGTTTGACGCGATGTACGTTCGGTTTCGCCGGCACGTAAGCGTAGTGGCGATCCCGCTCATTGAAGAACGCGTTCAAAACACGGCGCAGGAGGCGGGTCGTTTCGCGGTCTTGCGACCATGCACGGTCGTAATGGCGATGACCGTGCCCTGTCGACCAATCGCCGGCAGCCGCCGGCGTGGCCAGGAGCCCGGCACCGATCACGACAGCGCCGGCGGCGAGTGTTAAATTGCGAATTGCTTGGTGGGTTTTGCTGCTCATCTTTTCATTTCCTCGATCTAGTTCTTTCAATCGTCTTCGGTGAGCGTGGCGGAGAGAAGCCTTTCACCTCAATTCTATATGCACATTTTATCGCATTTTTACATGTATTAGTAAAGTTATTTTTGAATATTATTTAACTTGTTGATTTTACATCATTTATGGTGGCGTTATCGCTGCGAAGCATACGTGTGCTACAGAAATTTCCACATTTATCCCGTATTTCAGATGCAAATTTATATGTAGTTTGTTATGTTGATTCTCGGATATGGACGATCTAGGGGATTTTCCGGCGCATGGATTACGGTCGTACGCAGCACGAAGAATACTTAAGGATGACCGAAAAGGTCGGTGAGCACTGGCTCAAGGTTTTCGGCAACGACACGGAATTTTGGTCTGCTGTCTATTGGGATCTTTTTACCAAACTGTGGCAGGCGCAATCGGACGTCCGTAAAACCGACGCCTTGGGATACATGACCTCGGTCAAGAGTGCGCACACGGCGGGCAAATACCTGGAGACCGCGATTCGCCGCGGGCTGGTCGAAGAGCGCGACAACCCCTCCGACGCACGTTCGAAATTGGTGGGTCTGTCTTCCTCACTGCAAGATCGGCTCGATGCTTTTTTCGACTCCGCGGTTCAAGAGATGACACACGCCGCGACGCGGGTAACGCAAGACTGATCCGTCCGCTGCCAGCGACCGTACGAGCTATGACTCCGAGCGGTTTCAGCACAGGGGAATCGATTGTATATCCTACCTAGGTAGGATAGGTTCGTATTGAGAAGTGACCCTATGAATGCGCAAAAGGAGATTTGTTTTGCCCAGAACATCGATGAGTGCAGCGGCGAAGCGGAGTCGAGCGCAGGCCAAGACCGTTGATACGCATGTCGGTCAACGGATTCGCGATAAACGAAACGAACGCGGTATGAGTCAGACCGAAGTCGCAAATGCGCTTGGCGTTACCTTCCAACAGTTACAGAAATACGAACGAGGAACAAATCGCGTCGGTGCATCGCGCCTGTTCGATCTGTCCCGTATCCTGAGTGTGCCCGTCCAGTATTTCTTCGAAGGTTTGGAAAACCAACCGACACCGATTGAAGAAGAAGACGATAACGTCATCCATCTTATGAAGCCGGACACGGTCGAATTGGTGGAAGCGTACTATAAGGTCGAAAACCCGCAAGTTCGGCGTCAGATTCTATCGACCATTCGTTCGATTTCGTTCGGCGACTAAACGACTGCGGCAGGCATAGAGCCGTCAACGGCTCTCAGTCTCCATCAACTGACGGAGATAGTCGGCGGCGATTTGGCCGGTGTCGGGCGCATCGCTGTCGAGATATCCCGCCGTCTGATCGGTCAGCAATTGCGGCGGTCGCCATCGCCGATACCTGATCCCATGTGATCGGCAGAACATTTCAGCGGCGGCTTCTCCCTCGCGTTTGGCGGTTGCGTATTCCTCGAACCCGGCCGGTGTATCTTCGACATAGACACTGGAGACGTAAACAAACACCGCATCGTGCGCGGCCACCGTCGCAAACCGATCGATAACCGCCTCCAGCGGGTCCACGTAAAACGCCTTAAAAGCGCGGTAGAGTGCTTCGTCAAAACGGCCGGGCCGGCTGGCGGCAATGCGCGGACTGGCGAGATAGAACGCATGGCTGAAGGCGCCCTCGAGTCGCGGCGGCGCCCGTTGAATGTCCCAATGGATCGCGGTGGCGGCATCTTCGAATTGCCCGTTTATGTCATTCACCACCTGCGCCGCGTCGCCCGCTCCCAGGTGATAACTCAATGCGCACGCCCCGCCCCCCACGGCAAAACACTTGGCGACAACCTCACCGAGACCGCGCGAACCGCCCAGTACCAACGCACGCTGTCCAACAAACGCCGGGTGCGGGAAATGAACACGCAGCGCGGCCAAGGTCGGTTGCGCGACCGGCGCCGGTCGGACGATACTTTCGACAACGCCTTGCATGCCCCCTGAGATCGCCATTGTCATAAGGCGAAACCGCGGTTCATAAGCTTCGACGCGATATTCGATTTCACAATGTGTATCGTCGGTATCCAAAAACGCGACATCGAAACCGACAAACGTCGAATGGCGCCCGGGACATTCCATTCCCACGAGCCGGCTCAACCCGGCGATCAATCCGCATTGGTCGGGATCGAAACCCGCGAGTCCTGCGAAAAGCGCCTCCGGACGGAACCGCGATACGCCGAAACGGCCGGCAGCCGTCGCAAGCGCCGCATCATCGAGTTCCCGGCAGACAAGGGCCATGTCCTCGCTTACCGGATCGGCAACAAACGTGCGAAGCGGCCCGTCTGTGGTCTCGAACGTCACGGTGGCACAGGTCCGACCGCCGGCGCGGATCGCGGCCCGCCAAGCGGATCCATCGCCGGTGATCTCAAGACGAGCGCGCGCGCCAACCCGGACCGGCGCTCGGAACTTGGCGCGGATGTGTCGAAGACCGGTGATCCCCGGTCGCGCGGCCCGCAGACAGGACAAGGCCCAGAGAACCGACAACATGCCATGCGCGACGCGGCCCCCGAACATCAACCGCCGGGCTGCGATACGGTCGACGTGAATGGGATTCGCGTCGCCGGAAAGGGCCGCAAACCGCTCCACGAGACGCACGCCGAACCGCAATTCTGCCGTAATCTTTTCGCTCATCGCCCTTTCCCGGACGCTCTCGAATACCTGTTAGGCTATGGTCGAAGCGCTTGTCTTTGTCCAGTCCGCCCGCTTCCGACGTGAACTTTTCTGCCGGAACACCTATAGTCGTCCACGGAACCGAAGGGGAGCCTGACGCATGTCCGCCGAGATCGAGATCGTTCGCACCGCGTGCCCGCACGACTGTCCGAGCGCCTGCGCACTTGAAGTCGAACGGCTATCGCCAACACGTATCGGCCGTATTCGCGGCGCGGCCAATCTGCCCTTCACCGCCGGCGTCGTTTGCGAGAAAGTCGGCCGGTATGCGGAACGGGTTCATCACCCGGATCGCCTAACGCATCCGATGCGCCGAATCGGCGCCAAAGGCGAAGGCAAGTTCGAACGCATCAGCTGGGACGAAGCACTCGATACGATCGCCGCCGCGTTCGACACCGCCGCCAAGACGCACGGCGCGGAATCGGTCTGGCCGTACCACTCCGGCGGCACCCTCGGCATCGTTCAGCGGTTCGGGATGGAGCGCTTGAGCCGGCTGCTCGGTTATTCCGGCATGAAGGGCACGATCTGCGTGACGCCCGGGGTGTCGGGCTGGCAAGCCGGTGTCGGCGCGCAACGAGGCGCGGACCCGGTCGAGATCGAAGCCGCCGACCTCATTGTCGTCTGGGGCGGCAATCCGGTTCACACGAACGTCAACTTGATGAACCATATTCAGAAGGCGCGAAAGACGAACGGCGCAAAATTGGTCGTGGTCGATGTCTACCGAACATCGACGATGGCGGCGGCCGATATCGGTATCGTGCTCAATCCGGGAACCGACGGCGCGTTGGCCTGCGCGATGATGCAGGTCATGCTGGCGGAAGGCATGGCGGACGAAACGTTTCTCGCCGAGCTCACCGATTTCGATACGGATGTCCGCACGCATCTCGCCGAGAAGACGCCCGAATGGGCGGCCGAAATCACCGGAATCCCGGCTGCGGAGATCCGCGCATTCGCCCGGCTGTACGGCCGCACCGCGAAGAGTTTCCTGCGGCTCGGCGTGGGTTTCACCCGCAGCCGGAACGGCGCCAGCAACATGCACGCGGTGAGCTGCCTGCCTGCAATCACCGGCGCATGGCGGCACAAGGGCGGCGGTGCATTCTTCGCCAGTTTCGACATCTGGAACTTGGATACAACGCTGGCGCACGCGGCCGACTTGGCGGACAACGTCACGCGGGCGCTCGATCAATCGCGCATCGGGGCGGTCCTATGCGGCGATGAAGACGCGCTGGCCGGCGGCCCGCCCGTGAAGGCGATGTTGATTCAGAATTCCAATACGGCGATGGTAGCGCCGGATTCGGCGGCTGTGCGCCGCGGCCTGTCCCGCGAAGACCTCTTCGTTTGCGTGCACGAACATTTCATGACACCGACCGCACGCTATGCGGATATTCTGCTGCCGGCGGCGATGTTCCTCGAACTCGACGATATCTACATGGGCTGGGGCCACACCGCCCTGACCATCGGGCCTCGCGTCCTCGACGACCACGCCGAGTGCCGCAGCAACCTCGACGTCGTCAATGCATTGGCGAAACGGCTTGGTGCCGATCATCCAAGCCTCTCAATGTCCTCCGAGACTTTGGTCGACGCAACCTTACAAGCGTCCAAGAACGTTTCCTTGGCGGACGCCGCCAAACAAGGATGGATCGATTGCGGACCCGATTTCGACGACGCGCATTTCCTAACGGGCTTTCCACACCCGGACGGCCGTTTCCGGTTCAAGCCGGACTGGGCCGCGATTGGTCCGTATCATGACGGCATGCCTTCGATGCCGGATCATTGGGCCGCCACCGACACGATCGACGCGGATCGCCCGCTACGCCTCGTAACGCCGCCGTCTCGAACCTATCTCAACACGTCGTTTTCGGAGACTCCCGGCTCCCGCAAACGCGAAGGCCGGCCGACCGCTCTCGTTCATCCTCAGGATGCTGCTGAACTCGGCATCGCAGACGGTGGGAAAATCCGGATCGGCAATGGAAAAGGCGAGGTCCGTCTCCACGCTGAGATTTCCGATACCGCGAAACCCGGTGTCGTCATCTCCGAAGGCGTTTGGCCGGACGACGCCTTCGAAGGCGGAATCGGCATCAATCTCCTGATCGATGCAACACCCGTCCCGCCGGCCGGCGGCGCCGCCTTCCACGACACGGCCATCTGGCTCAAAGCCGCGGCCGAAGAGATCGCGGATGCGGCGGACTAGGTAACTTGTCCGAGACGGCCCGGCACGATCCGACATATTTACTGATCCCGGCAGCGTTCGTCCTGTTATGGAGCAGCGGCTTCATCGCTGCCAAGATCGGGCTCGGACACGCGGATACCCTGACATTTCTTGGGCTTCGCTATGGTGTCGTCACCGTCTTAATGGGGATCATAGCTGTTGCGATGCGGGCCCCTTGGCCCAAGACGTGGCGCGAAGCCGGTCACATCGCGGTCGCCGGCGCTCTCCTGCAGGCGCTGTATTTCGGCGGTATCTGGCTCGCCATGGGATTGGGCGTGGGCGCCGGCGTGGCGGCCCTTATCGTCTGTATGCAGCCGATCCTGACCGCCGCGGTCGTCGGCCCGATACTGGGCGAACGCGTGTCGGGACGGCAGTGGCTCGGTCTGTTTCTCGGATTTGCCGGAGTTGCACTCGTGGTTGCCCGAAAATTGTCGCTTGGCCTCGGCACCACCGAAGGCATGGTCTGGGCTTTTGTCGGCCTTCTCGGCATTACGTTCGGCACGATCTATCAGAAAAAATATTGCGCCGATATGGACCCTCGATCCGGATCGACGATCCAGTTTCTCGTCGCGGCGTTGTTGGTGAGCCCGTTCGCGCTGCTTTTGGAGGATGGCGCTATACATTGGACCCCGGCCTTCGTCGGCGCATTGGCATACATGGCCGTATTCCTATCGGTCGTCTCGATGGTTCTGTTGACGATCATGATCCGGCGAGGCGCGGTGTCCCGCATGACCAGCATGTTTTTTCTCGTGCCGCCGATGGCCACGTTTCTCGGCTATCTGATTCTAGATGAACCGGTCGGCTGGGTGGCGTTGACAGGAATGGCCGTCGCCGTGGCGGGTGTCGGCCTTGTTGTCGCGCCGGCGCGATCAAAGGCTCAGTCGGTGGAAACCGTCGCACCTTCGCCCAATAAGGCCGAAACCTGATCGGCGTCATAGCCGAGATCACGGAGGACCTGATGGGTGTGTTCGCCGAGCCGCGGTCCGGGTCCTTGTATCGCGCTCGGCGTTTTTTCGAACTGAGCGGGCGGCCGCGCCTGTCGGACCTCGCCGAATCCTTCATAGATCCGGCGCTCTATCGTGCCGCTCGCGCGGAGCTGCTCGTTGTCGAGCAGACCATCCCGGCCCCAAACCGGCGCGCAGGGAACATCATTGGCGTCGAGGCGCTCGAGGATGTCCGCCGAATTGAAATGCTTGATCGCGTCCCCCATCAGGTCCCGCCGCACATCTCCGTTGGCCGCGCGGACAGAAGGCGTATTGAACCGCGGATCATCCAGCCAGTCATTGCGGTCAAGCGCGGCACACAAGCCGCGCCATTCCGAATCCGACACCGCACCGGCGGTGATGAACCCATCCTTGGTTTTGAAGACCAGGTCCCGTGTACCAAGGACTTGGCGAACGTCCTCTTCCTCGGCAAAGGTCAGCCCCGGCATTCCGGAAGGCCAAAGAAACGACACCAACGCATCCAGCATGGATATCTTGATTTGCTGGCCCTCTCCCGATCGCGTGCGCGCAAACAAGGCCGACGAGATTGCCTGTGCGGCCGTCAAGGAAGCGACCTTATCTGCCACGACCAGCCTGAACATCTGCGGATATCCGGTCGCCCGTTCCGCCTGAATATCCGTTGCACCGGATAATGCCTGAATGACCGGATCGTAGACCCGTTTGTGCGCATACGGCCCCTCTTCGCCAAAGCCGCTGATCGAGACGTAGATCAGTCCTGGATTTCGGGCGCGCATTTCCTCGGCATTGAAACCCATACGCGCCATGGCACCGGGACGAAAGTTCTGGATCAACACGTCGGCCGATTCAATCAGGTTCCAAAGAACCGACTTCCCGCCTTCGGAATTCAGGTTCAGCGGCAATGATTTCTTGCCCCTATTGCAGGAGAAGAACGTCCCGGAGACCGGCTTCTTTGAGCTGCTCATAAGGCGGAGTTGTTCGCCACCGAGCGGTTCGACCTTTATGACGTCGGCACCTTGGTCCGCCAATATGGCGGCCGCCAACGGTCCCGAGATAACCGTCGATAAATCCACAACACGAACGCCGGAAAGAGGTCCCATTTCGCCTACCTCGCTGCTTGCTGGTTGATTTTCACGGCCCGCTGACAAGCGGGTCGTTCGGCAATTCTGTCACGCAACGCACCCATGGAGTCCGGCAAATCGACGCCGACCCTTTCGGCCCAGGTGATGCACGACATCATTAAGATGTCCGGGAGACCGAACGCTTCGCCCATCACATAAGGGCCAATCATGAGATCGGTCGCGGCGCGAAATTGGCGAGCGCAACATTCACGCGCAACAGCCACCGCCTCGGGCGCTTCAGCACTTCATGGCGGCGAATGATATAGAGGCTTGTTTCATCCAGCTCGCCTAAGATGAAGAAACACCATTCGTCGCACTTGGCCCGCCCGACAATCGACTGCGGGTTCGCGATGGCGTCATCGTTGCTATATCGTTGGACGAGATAGCGACAGATCGCAACGCTTTCCGACAGGGCGACATCGCGATCCACCATATAGGGAATCTTCCCTTTGGGATTGCGCGACAAGTAATCGCGTTCTTGCGTGGCGCCATTTCGCGGCCCGATCGGCGTCAATCCGTATGTCAGGCCCAGTTCTTCTGCCGTCCATATCGGCCGCAAGGTTCGTGACGTACTGACGCCCCAAAAGTGAAGGTCGCTCATCACCAGGTCTCCGCATAAGGGCGCAGGTCGAGTTCGTGCGTCCAGGCGTCGCGCGGCTGCTGGGACAGCATCCAAAACTGTGCGGCGATACTTTCCGGCCGCGCCAGGGAATCGGGCGCCAAATCGTCGATATCGACCGACCGTTTGGCATACCTCTCCCGGATCGCTTCGGTATAGACACCACAATCGATGACGATATGCGCGACATGTACACCCAGCGGGCCAAGCTCGCGGGCACTGGCCTATGCGATGGCCCGGAGACCAAATTTCGCACTCCCGAAAGCGGCGTATCCCGCTCTTGCCATCAGACCCGCCGTCGCACTGGTATAGAGAAGCGTCGCTTTCCCCCGCGGCGCCATGTGTCGCGCGCATTCTTGCGCCGCCAGAAAACCGCCGAAGCATGCCAACTCCCAAACTTGGCGAAAAAGCTTGGGTGTCGTCTCCAAAAGAGGACGTTTCGTGTTTGCGCCCGCGTTGTAGACGCACACATCGACAGGCGCGACCGTCTCCTCGACCGTTTGGAAGAGTGCGGACATCGCATCAGGATCTCGAACGTCGGTATCGAAGGCCGACGCGGTCCCACCAGCAGCCGCAATTTCATCCGCCAGATTCTGCGCCTTTTCCAGATCGCGGCGTACCACGACGACATGTTTGCCACCCTGACCAAACCACCGCGCAATTGCGCCGCCGATGCCGTCTCCCGCACCGAGAATGATTGCCGCACCCATAGAACGCTCCTGAATATCTCGAAATCTAGCGGCAGTTTAGGTTGTGCGTTTTTTTCACAAAATAGATAATTACGAACAATTCTTTTGCGTATCTGGAAACAATAAGATGGCAGATTACTTTTCAAATATTCGCGCTTTTGTCGGCGTTGTGCAGTCAGGCAGCTTTTCCGCCGCGGCCCGGATGGCGAACGCGACACCCTCCTCTATAACGCGGCAAATCGCCTCTTTGGAGGAAAGGCTCGGCGTGCGGCTCCTCAACCGAACGACCCGCAGCATGGACCTGACGGATGCGGGCCGCACATATTATGAACGCGCGCTCAGCCTGGTTCGCGAGTACGACGAAATGAATCAGGAGGTGACGGACCTAGAGGCAACGCCGCGAGGGCGCCTCCGGGTGAGTGCGTCCTTTAGCCTTGGCGCCACGCGCCTCGCGTCCATCTTACCCGATTTCTTAAGCGCCTACCCGGAAGTGAGCGTGGATCTGGTGTTGAGTGACCGGTTTGTCGACCTCATCGACGATAAGGTCGATGTTGCGTTACGAATTTCTAAAAGCCTCCCCGATTCCAGCCTCATTGCGCGCAAGCTGTTCCGCTACCAACGGATTATCTGCGCAAGTCCCGCATATCTGCGGCAATTCTCGAACCCGCAAACGCCGCAGGAACTCGCGCAGCATGAGTGTTTGACGTTCCATGCGGGCGGCCGCTTCGACATCAGTGATCCTGGCGGCAAGGTGTGGACCCTGCGTCGGGACAACAAAGTTGAGGCCGTGTCCGTCGATGGCCGGATCGATTCCAACAGCCTAACGGCATTGATCGGCGCCGCCATGAGGGGGTTCGGGCTGTTCTTGGCGCCCCGATGGGTCGTCGAAGAGTACTTGAACCGCGGTGAGCTCGAAATTGTTCTGGCTGACTACGAAGTGGACCCCTCTGAGAATGAAACGTGGGTTTACGCAGTTTACGCGTCGAACCGTTTTCTTTCGCCCAAAGTCCGCGCCTTCATCGATTTCATCGCAAGCGAACTGCACGAACCGATGGTCGAGAACGAACGCGGAGCGACCGCAGAGAAGAACGGATGGGAAGGTTGTTCGTAGCGCATGATCGATTAAATCTAGGATGATGCGCGCTTTCGACCCCAACAACATTCCGGCGATCGTAAATGCCATCGAGCAGGTCCTCGGTGCTGGACATCCGATCGCCCGAACCGTGCAAGCCGCCGCCACCGATCCGGACCTTGCAAGAGAAGCATGGAATGCGATTGAAGCTCTGCCGGTCGCGCACCGCCGCGCGATCGCCGGAATTCTGGCTGGGACCATGATGCCCGGTCTATAAAGCTGGCCGCCCATGACGGACATTTATCGTCCGCCGCGAGATCTGTTGAAACATCTTATCCCGCGAAATAGCCGGCGCCGGGACGCCACGGGATATCCGTCGCGCCATAGTCGATGCCCATGGCGTGAAATGCACCGGTGACCTGGCTGCGGTGATGGGTCTGGTGGTTGAAGAGTTGCACCACCATCACCCAGCGCGGGAAAGTCGGCGGGTCGTCAAGACGCGGACTTCGCATGACGATCTCTTCAGCCAGCCATGCCTCTGTCCACTCGCGCCCTCCTGCAGACAGCGTGTCGTCCTGCATCTCTCGGATGGTTTTCAGTTCTTCCCAGTCCGGCCACACCATCTGATCAAGCGGTATCCGCTCCGGCATGATGCCGTCGAGGTAGATTAGAATCGAGCGATTGACCAGACAGATATGGTTGAGCGTGTGGTGGATCGACCCGAAGAATAAACCCCGATCGCGCTCTCGTTCCACCTGCCCGATCTCGTCGCAGAGCCGATAGGTCGTGTCGTTCTGCCAACGTGAATAGTCGGCCATTTCAGAGACGTACGCGGGCGTGATCATAATGGGTATCCCTCGCTTCCGGACAGTGACAGCCGATAAACCCGCGCACGCAAACGCGGCGGACGATCGAGAGGCGGGGTCGGAAGCGAGTGGCGCGCCCGGGAGGATTCGAACCCCCAACCTCCTGATCCGTAGTCAGACGCTCTATCCAGTTGAGCTACGGGCGCTTAGCGAGGCGGGACACTACTCAAGGCCGCTGGAATTGACAAGCGCAATGACGCCGTGCCCAAAGGTTTTTCGCACACGCGCCAGCGACTTGCCGTCCCTAACGCCAAATACTAGTATGCGGCCCGAAATTGGGATGTTCTTATTAGGGTGGGATACGTCGAAGCTGGCCGAATTCTCTATGAACGGCGCGGTTTTCGTTGACAAGATTAAAAAACGGCGTGTATTCACAATAGTATAGACGGCATTTACAATAATGAATTAGCAGGGTGTCGGCGGAATATGAGAGAAATGAATAAATTCGTCTTGCCCTTGGCGTGCGGCTTCCTACTGGCGGGCTGTTCCGATTTGTGGCCATCACTCGACGCGAGCGACCCTGCGGCGGCGCCACAACGTGTCGTCATCCAACCGTCGCAAGCTGAAAAAGTTGGCGGCCCGACTTACGGTAAATCGACCCAGCCCCCTTCGCCGTTACAGCGCTCCTCGGCCAGCGCGTCCATCAAGCCGGCCGCGACGACGCAAGCCAGCGCGGCACAACGCGCGGCGGCGGCGAGCGGCGGTTCAACGGGCACCTTCGTCGGCAATAAAGTTACGGCGATGCGGGGCGACCTTGGTAAATTGAACGGCCGGATCGCTGATTTGAACACCCGGATGCGGGGATTGCGCGACGAAACGGCCGCCTCGTCTCAAAAGTATCACGCGCTGACCGCGCAAATGAACGCGAAGCTGCAGAGCGGCACCACGCCCGGCAACCCGACCTTGACCAATCAACTCAAAGAAGGTCAGCAGCAGATCGAGGTCGTGGCGGAAAACATCTCAAAGCTGAATGACCTCTCCAGCGACGTGGACGCCGAAGCCGGCACGGCAAGCTGGCTGCTGGACAGTGTGCGGGCCACTTATGCGCTGAGCGGTGCGGTCGACCTTGACCATGAACGCCTGCGCGCGCTTGAAGACGAAGTCAATCAAGCAGTGGTTCTGATCGACCGCCTGCTGAACGAGCTGAGCGCTGACGTCAATCGTCAGACCACTTACGTGAACAACGAGCGCCACAATCTCCAGCTGCTGTCGTTGGCGATCAAGAACGGCGAACTCTACGGCGCAAGCCTGGTGAACCGCGCATTTGCGCAAGCACAAGCACGGACCGCGGCCCGGGTTCAGGCGAGCCCGTCGCCGCAAACGACGGACCGGCCGCTTGTGGTCATTCGCTTCGACCGGCCGAACGTACCGTATCAGCGGGCGCTCTATACCGCGGTCAGCCGAGCCCTCGACCGGAAGCCTGACGCGACGTTCCAATTGGTTGCCGTCAGCCCGCAATCCGGCACCCCGGCACGAACGGCTTTGAACAAGACGGCCGCGAAGCGCAACGCAGAAGGTGTGCTACGTGCCTTAGCGGATATGGGTCTGCCCGGCCATAAGATCAGCTTGTCGTCCACGACCAGCACTGAGGCCGAGAACAACGAAGTCCGGATCTTCGTGCGTTAGGCGGTCGCGTATCAGAATTATCGAACCGGCGTTGCGGTCCCTCCGCGGCGCCGTTTCTTTTTGGGGCGTAAGCCGCAAACCGAATCTTGGAAAGGGTATCGCATGCCGGCGGAAGAAAGCGTGAGAGAATTCCCCGTCTCGTGGGACGAGTTGCACCGCCACGCCCGCGCACTGGCTTGGCGGCTTCTTGAACTCGGCCCCTTCCACGGGATCGTCGCCGTTACCCGGGGCGGTCTCGTGCCCGCCTCGATCGTTGCGCGCGAACTCAATATCCGGCTCATCGACACGATAGGGATCGCCTCCTACGATCACAAATCGCAAGGCGAAATCTCGGTGCTCAAGGATGCGGATGCCGGCGACGGAGAGGGTTGGCTGATCGTCGACGATCTCGTTGACACCGGTGCGACGGCCCGTGTCGTGCGGGAACGTTTACCGAAGGCGCATTTCGCAACGATCTATGCAAAACCCGCTGGCCGGCCCTTGGTCGACACGTTCATCACGGAAGTCAGCCAAGACACCTGGATCTTATTTCCCTGGGATGTGGCACTGGCTTATGCGCCACCCATCGGTGGCGGCCAATAGACCGGCGACGCTTCACACGGCGACGTTGTCGATCAAACGCGTCTCGCCGAGATGAACGGCGATAAAGACGCGCGCGGCGCGTCCTTCCGGCCATTCTTCCGCTAACGTTTCCGCATCCCGCACATCGAGGTATTCCACGCGCTCGATACCAGCCGCTTTCAAGGCTTCGACACCATGCGCCGCGGCGGCGGCCGGGGCTTGGCCCTCGCGGACGGAGGCCGCCACGTCACGAATCGTCTTGTAGATGACCGGCGCGATCGTACGGTGGGCGTCGGACAAGTAGACGTTCCGGGACGACATCGCCAAGCCATCGGCCGCGCGGACGGTTTCCACCGGCACGACTTCGATCGGAATATCGAGATCGCGCGCCATCCGCGTCACCACCAAGCACTGCTGGAAATCTTTCTCGCCGAAATAAGCGCGGTCCGCCTGCGATTGAATAAAGAGCTTGCTGACCACCGTGGCCACACCGCCGAAGTGATGGGGACGACCCGCCCCGCACATAACCTCGGTGAGGCCCTCGACCTTCACGCTGGTGGCAAAGCCATCCGGATACATTTCATCGGGATTCGGACAAAAGGCGAGATCGGCCCCAAGCTCCGCAAGCTTGGCCAAATCCGCCGCTTCGCCGCGTGGATACGAGTCGAGGTCTTCATTCGCCGCGAACTGTGTCGGATTGACGAAAATCGTGACGATCACGCGATCGCAACCGGCGATCGCCGAGCGAACGAGCGATAGATGACCTGCGTGCAACGCCCCCATGGTCGGCACCACACCGACGGTTTCGCCAGCTGCCTTCCAGCGCGCTACCTCTCGACGCATTGCGGCAACAGACCGCACGACAAGCGGTTTCGATTCAGTCATGTCCTGCCAAAGCTCCCCAAAACCGCGACATGCAAGAATACGGACGGTTACTTAGAACATTTACTGCAGTGCAGCAATAAGGAAGGCTCGGCCGTGACCTTAGATGCCGTCAGCGAGTTCGGACAAACTTTCGAAGTTTTCCAACGCGACCGAATTGCCGGCGAGGAGGCGTATAGCATCGCTGCCCTTCAAACTCGTGAAGGTGCGGCTGACGGTTTCGGTCGTCAGACCGAGATAATCGGCAATGTCCGCGCGGCTCATCGGCAGGGAGATCGGCGACGCGGGCGCTCCACGCGCGTGCGACCGCTTCGAAAGCGATAGCAGAAAAGAAACCACTTTTTCCTGCGCCGTCTTTCGACCGAGCAAAAGCATTTGGTCTTGTGCTTGAGCAAGTTCGTTCGAAGCGACTTCAAGCAACTGTTTTTCGAGTTTCGGGAACTCTTCCAAGAGCGCCTCGAAGCGTGCTGTCGGGAACCGGCAAAGTGTCACGTCGTTCACCGCCTCAGCCGTGTATGCATAGTCGTCGTTCAACGCGATTCCCAAGAAATCGCCTTCGAACAAAAAGCCGGTGATCTGCCGCCGGCCATCGGGCAGCAACTTGTAGAGCTTTACGGCACCTGAGGTGATATTGAACAAGGAATCGGCCGGCTCGCCTTCATCGACAATGGTTTGACGGCCGGCAAACGACTGCGTGCGCGCAATCGCCGCCATGCGGGACAATTCCGAGTTATCGAGCGCAGCGCAAATGGACATCTCCCGAATGCTGCAAGCCGCACACGGACTCCCGACGTCCACACCCTGGCGCTTTTGCGCGATCTGTAATTCGCTCGCCGCCATATTGCCACCCCCCGAAACGCTCTTTCGTTATATGTGGCTTCTCATTTTACATATCCAAGCGCTTTCTATGCGACATTTTGGTCGATAGAAAGCGCTTTCCGCAAGAGCCCGTGATCTAAGCGGGCGGCAGCGTCGCCCGAAAACAGGTGCCGGACGCACCGGTTTCCATCAGCTCCAATCCACCGCCATGGTTGCGCATCAATTCGCCGGCGATGGCTAAACCCAGCCCCGTGCCGCCGGCTTTCGCCGAACCATCGAACGGCTGGAATAGGTTTTCCAGTGCACGCGGCGCTAGCCCGGGCCCGTCGTCCCGCATGTCGATATGGACGCCCTTACCATTCTGTTGCACGCTGACATGCAAACTCCGGGCTCCGGCCTCCGCCGCATTGCGGGCAATATTTCCGATAACGCGATAGAGCTGATCGCGATCGGCGTCGATCACGAGGTCGACCGCGACGTCATTCGTGAGCTCGAAATCGCTCTCGCCGCCAGGCAACAGATCGTCGCGAACGTCGGCAACCAGCTCTGCCAAGGCGAATGGCTGCGGCTTAAGGTTCGGCTATTCTTTGCCGACGTAACTCAGAGTCTCCGTACACAGCGACACGGCACGCTCGATCGACGATATGATCCGCGGCGTAATGCTTTTCACGGCGGGGTCCTTGCTGTCTTCGAGCCGGTCCGAGACGAGCAGCGCAGAGGACAGGATACCGCGCAAGTCGTGGTTCACTTTCGCGACAGCCGTACCGAGCGCCGCCAAATGCGTCTTTTGGCGCAGTGCCGTCTGGACGTCGCTCTGCATCGCCGCCAACTCGCGTTCCGCGACACCGATTTCATCCGGTCGTTTCGACGGATGCAATGCGCGGCTCGCGTCTTCCGGATCCTCGCGAAAGCCGACAATATTGTCGGTCAGCCGTCGCATCGGCCGGACCATGAACCATTGCAGCGAAAAATAGACCAATGCCGCTGTAATCAACGAGATCAGCAAAGAGAGTAGGAAAATCCGCCAGGCAAAGTCGACCATGGCATCGTGAAGCGGCCGTTCCTTCACGATGACTTCGATAATAACGTTTGCGTCCTTCGGCGACCGCCCGATCACCCGTAGCGCCCGATCTTCTTGTCGTAGCAGCGTCGCAAACGCATCGCCGAGAAGTTTCGTCCAGCCCATTTCCATGAAATCGATGGTCTCCGCCACGGTCGGCGGCATGTCTCGGCTTAAGACCAACCGAGATGCGCCGATCCGAGTTTTTCCGTTAGCCAAGAAACACGATAACGGGCAACCGAAGGCCCGAAGATCAAGACTTCGGACAACATGACGAAGAAGATCGTCAGAATAAGCAGCCGCGCGGACAGGCTCTTTAGTCCGCCTGACCGGCTATTTGGCGGTGACTTCGCCCTTCGCGACATGCGACCCGACTCCGACAATCATCTTGAAATCGCTGATACCCTAAGATGGTAAATTCTCTTTATGATACAATACACACAAATGCACGACGACATTTAACGTCGACAAGGCGCATTGACTTACGCCCAGCGACCTTCTATACAGCGCCCCGTTTCTCAAGCCTAATGGAGTGATTGCCGTGAAACGGACATTTCAGCCGAGCCGCCTCGTGCGTAAACGCCGTCACGGTTTCCGTAGCCGTATGGCCACCAAAGCCGGACGTCGCGTGCTGGCACGCCGCCGTGCGAGAGGCCGCAAGCGCCTTTCAGCCTAGCGATATGAGCGCCGCCGTCGAAACGTTGAAGCGGCGGCGCGATTTTCTCCGCGTCGCTGCCGCAAAGAACAGCCGGGCGGTGCGCGGACTTGTTTTGCAAGCATCCCCAAATACCGATTGTTCTCAAGACATTAGGGTCGGCTATACCGCCAGTCGGAAAGTCGGGAACGCGGTGGCGCGAAACCGCGCACGGAGGCGCTTGCGTGCTGCGGTCGGGGAGGTTATGCCTCTGCACGCAGCGCGGGGATACGACTATGTGGTGATCGCTCGGGCGGCGACGGTCGCAAGACCGTTCAATGCCTTACGCGATGATCTGGAATACGCGCTTAAGCGTCTCGAAGTCTGGCGCGACGAATGAAGCGGAACTGAAGATGGGTATTGCGGCCAAGTCGCTCAAAGCAGCCGTTCGATTTTATCAGTTGGCCTTCTCCTGGCTGGCGGCCGGGAGTTGTCGGCACACGCCGAGTTGCTCCGCGTATGCGATCGAGGCATTGGAGTGCCATGGCGCGCGGCGCGGCGGATGGTTGGCGCTCTGCCGCCTTTTGCGATGCAACCCCTGGGGCACCGCCGGCTACGATCCGGTGCCGGAGTCGATTCGCCCGGTAAATTTGCGTGAAACGGGAGGCGCCTGATGGCCGACCAAAAGAATCTCTTTCTTGCCATCGCGCTGTCCCTGGTGATCTTGATCACCTGGAACGTCATGGTCGAACAGCCGAAGATCGAGCGTGAGAAAGCGGCCTTCGAACAGCAGCAGGCGGCCGAACGTGCCGCGAAAGCAGGTGGCGCGACGACACCTGCAACCACCGGTCAAGCGGCCGCACCCGGCGCGCCCGTAACTGGGCCGGCGGCGCAAAGTCCGGTACAAAGCAGCCCGCAACTCGGGGCCGCACCCGGCGCCAGCGGTTTGGCGGCGGTCGGCCTGTCGCGTGCCGACGCGATAAAGAAAGCGCCGCGCGTCCAAATCGACACGCCGCGCGTCCGCGGATCGATTTCGTTGGCCGGCGCCCGGTTGGACGACCTGACATTGAAGGACTACCGGGTCTCGCTCGACGAGGACAGCCCGCAAATCGATCTTCTGCAGCCGATTCATGGCGAAAAACCCTACTACGTCGAATTCGGCTGGCTGAACCAAGATCTCAAAATGCCCAACCGAGAGACCATCTGGAAGGCGAACGGCTCGACCCTATCGCCAGAAAATCCGATCACGCTCTCATGGGACAACGGCGAAGGTCTGGTCTTCGAGCAGATATACCGGATCGACGAGAACTTTCTGATCACCGTCACGCAGCGCGTCCGCAACAAGACATCGAAGGATGTCAGCGTCGCTCCCTATGGCTTGGTTTCCCGGACAAGCGTTCCGGACATTCTCGGCTTCTACATTTTGCATGAAGGCCCGCTCGGCGTTTTCGACAAGACCTTGAAGGAAGTCGATTACGACGATCTGGTTGATGACGACGTTGTGCAACCGCCCGTTCGCCAGGAGACGACCGGCGGCTGGATCGGCTTTACCGACAAATATTGGCTCGTCGCGCTTATTCCCGATGCGGAGAAACGCCTCAACACCAGTTTCAACGCGGGCAAGCGCGGGCTCGAGTCCGTCTTCCAAACGGACTATCTCGGCGACGACGCCCGGGTGCCGGCCGGCGGTACACTCGAGCGCACCGATCGGCTATTCGCCGGTGCCAAGCAGGTGCAGCTGCTCGACCATTACGCCGAGACGATGAAGATCGAAGGCTTCGACAAGGCCGTTGACTGGGGCTGGTTCTATTTCCTGACCAAGCCGATTTTCCACATGCTGCACTGGTTCTTCGAGCAGTTCGGCAATTTCGGTCTGGCCATTCTTGCGCTGACCGTCGTCATTAAGCTCGCGTTCTTCCCTTTGGCGAATAAGTCTTATCGCTCCATGAACCGGATGAAGGTTCTGCAGCCGAAGATGATGGAGCTGAAGGAACGCTACGGCGACGACAAGCAGCGCATGAACCAGGCGATGATGGACCTCTACAAGAAGGAAAAGGTCAATCCCGCCTCCGGCTGCTTGCCGATGTTGGTGCAGATTCCGGTATTCTTTGCCCTATACAAGGTCTTGTTCGTGACCATCGAGATGCGTCAGACGCCGTTCTACGGCTGGATTGACGATCTCTCCGCACCCGATCCGCTGACCATTCTCAACGGCTTCGGCCTGATCCCCTGGGATGTGCCGGAGGCCCTGTCGATCGTCAACATCGGTTTGTGGCCGATTATCATGGGACTCACGATGTTCCTGCAGCAACGGCTGAACCCGACTCCGGCCGATCCGGTGCAGGCAAAAATCTTCTTGTTCATGCCGTTGATCTTTACGTTCATCCTGGCGCCGTTCCCCGCTGGTCTCGTAATCTACTGGGCCTGGAACAACATTTTGTCGATCGCCCAACAATGGGTCATCATGCGAAAAATGAACAAGGCAGAGAGCTGACCTCTTCCCACTTCACGGATGCGGAACTGGAAGCGGGCCGCCTGCTGTTCGCCCAGGAGAGTACGTTCCTGCTGGGTGTCGCTCGACTTCAACAGTTGCCCGATGATTCATTGCCCGAGATCGCTTTCGCGGGGCGCTCCAACGTCGGGAAGTCGTCCTTGTTGAATGCCTTAACGGGCCGCAAGTCCCTGGCGCGCACCAGCAACACGCCGGGCCGCACTCAACAGCTTAATTTCTTTGATCTCGGCCACCGCCTCACCCTCGTCGATATGCCGGGCTACGGTTTCGCCAAAGCTCCGAAAGCCGAGGTGGCGGCCTGGACCCGATTGATCCGAGACTATCTGCGCGGTCGCGTCGGTCTGCGCCGGCTATGTTTGCTGATCGATGCGCGCCACGGCCTCAAACCCGTCGATCGCGAGATCATGGATCTGATGGAAGAGTCCGCGGTCGTCTTTCAGATCGTGCTAACGAAGTGCGACAAAGCGAAGAAATTGCCCCAACTGATCGCCGCAACCGAGAAGACCGTCGGCGAATACCGGGCCGGCGCGCCGCAAGTTATCGCGACGAGTTCGCGGCAAAACCTCGGCATCGCGGATTTGCGGGCCGAGTTGGCGAAACTGGCCCTCGACGAAGCTTTAGGGTAAGACAACGCCCGAATTCCCGCGAAGCGAAGAAACAGAGAAGTCCGATGGACGACGAAACCAAGAAACGCCAGGAAGACTGGCTTGCCCGCGCCGATATTCTAACGGAAGCGCTGCCCTATATGCGCCGCCACGCCGGCAAGACGGTCGTGGTGAAATACGGCGGCCATGCGATGGGCGACAACGCCCTGGCCGCGGCCTTTGCCCGCGACATCGTGTTGATGCGCCAGGTCGGCATCAACGTCATCGTGGCCCATGGCGGCGGACCGCAGGTCGGCGCGATGCTCGACCGCGTCGGTGTCGAGAGCGAGTTTGTCGATGGCTTGCGAGTCACGACGGCGGAAGCGGTCGAGGTCGTCGAGATGGTTTTGTCGGGACAGGTCAACAAGTCGATCGTCGCGCAAATCACCTCGGAAGGCGGTCGTGCCGTCGGTCTTTCCGGGAAGGACGGCGGGCTTGTACGCGTCAAAAAGCTGGCGCGCACCAAGCGCGATCCGGATTCGAATATCGAAAAAGTCGTCGACCTTGGCTTTGTCGGCGAGCCCGAGCAGATCGATCCTTATATCCTCGAAGCCATGAGCGACAAAGGTATCATCCCGGTGGTCGCGCCCATCGGCTGGGACGCCGAAGGCAACACCTACAACATTAACGCGGACAACGTGGCCGGTGCGTTGGCCGGTGCGCTCAATGCCTCGCGGCTGCTGATGCTGACCGACGTCTCGGGCGTGCTTGATAAGTCGGGCACGCTGATGCCGGACCTGACCGTCGCACAGTGCCGCGATTTGCAGGAAGACGGTACGATCTCCGGCGGCATGATCCCGAAAGTGGAGACCTGTATCGATGCGGTGAACCAAGGTGTGGAAGGGGCGGTCATTATCGACGGCCGCGTGCCGCACGGCGTGCTGTTGGAGCTCTTTACCGAACATGGCTCCGGCACCTTGATAAGGCGGTAGATGGAATGAGCAACGAACGCGTGACAGCCGACGTTTGGGTCTTCGATCTCGACAACACCCTTTATCCGCGCAATTGCGATCTCTTCGCGCAGATCGACGTGAAGATGAAGGCTTTCGTCTCCGACTTGCTCGGCATCGATCCGGCCGACGCCTATAAAGTGCAGAAACAGTATTTCCGCGAACATGGGTCGACCTTGCGCGGGCTGATGGACAACCACGGCCTGGCGCCTCAGGAATTCCTCGACTTCGTCCACGATATCGATGTGACGCCGGTTCCGCCGAATCCCGCGTTGGACGACGTGCTTCACCAGCTCGAAGGCCGCAAGATCGTCTTCACCAACGGCTCCGTCGCGCACGCGACGAACGTCATGACACGGCTCGGGATCACCCATCACTTCGAGGGTATCTTCGACATCCACGCGGCCGACTATCTGCCGAAACCGGCCCGCTCGGCGTACGATAAATTCCTGAGCGACTACGACGTCGACCCGACACGCGCCGTCATGCTGGAAGACATCGCCCGCAATCTGGAACCCGCCCACGCACTCGGCATGACGACGGTCTGGATCCGCTCCGAGCACGACCACTCCGCCATGGGCGCCGACGGCGACCACATCCATCACGTCATCGACGACCTGGTGCCCTGGCTCGAAGACCAGGTGGCGTGACCATGCGTCCTCATCCTTCGACAAGCTCAGGATGAGGTTCGATCTCAATCGACAGAAAAGATTGCCTCACCCTGAGGGTGTCGAAGGGTGAGGCTTGTGAAGTCTGGCGTTCTACTCCGCCGCGGCCGGGTTCCGGGCTTCCATGGCTTTAATCGCTTTCTGGAAAGCTTCCTCGTCGAAGTTCCAGAGCCCTGCACCGCCCATGAAGATCGCCGCCGCAGTCTCGCGCGTGACGTTGTTCAAGAGATTGTTGGCGACGTTCGGGAAGTTCGAATCGAAATGCGGATAATCGGTTGAGATACACATCCGGTCAGCCCCGATAAGGCCTGCCGTGGCCTCGATCTCAGGCTCACTGCCCTCAACGGCGGCCCAGCAGTTCCGTTGGAAGTACTCTTTTGGCGTCAACGACAGATACGGTGCGTGGCTGTCCCGGTACTGCGGATAGTCCCATTCGATACGCGTCAGGATTCCAGGCACCCAAGAATTCTGGGCTTCAAGGTAGCCGACCCGCAAGGTCGGGTAGAATTCGAACACACCCGCAATCAACATCGCGATCAGTGCCTGCTGCATCTCGATCCAATGACTGGCCACGTGCCGATAGAAACGGTTCTCGCCATACAGCACGTTCATGTGGCTGTTATGGGCGCCGGTGCCTTCGTGGAAACCCATCGCAACGTCGAGCTCGCAATGCATCTCGAACAGCGGATTCCAATAATTGGAATGCCAGAAATGTCCGTCGATCGCATTCGGCCGCACGAAAGAGCCGACGGCCCCCAGCTCGTTGACGCAGCGCACCAGTTCGGCGCACGCCATATTCACGTCCTGCATCGGCAGCATCGCCGCCCATTTCAGTTGGTCCGGGCTGTGCTGCGCGAACTCGTGGATCCAGTTGTTGTAAGCCTGACAAAGCGCCAGTGCGAGATGTGGGTCCATATTGTCCCGCGCGATGAGGCTCAATCCCATGGTCGGGAACATGACGGCGATGTCGATCCCCTCAAGCTCCATGCCCATGACCTGAGCTTCCGCGTCGTAGTTCCGCTCGATGGCGAAGTTGAGATATCCGCCCGCCGCCATGCGGGAGCCCGACAACGGCTGCGAGGTCTCCGTCTTGGCTTTCGGCAATGAGCGCTTCCGGTGCTGCTGCATCTCGTGGTCGAGCGAGGTGGCCTGACCATCGATGACGATCATGCCGCGCTTGAATTGCCCTTTTGAATCCACAGGCAGTACGACACGGTCGCGGAATTTCTTATCCAGATATTTATCGAAAAGGTCGACTGGCTCCATGATGTGCATGTCGCAGTCGACAAAACGCAGTCCGTCCTTCATGGCAGAATCCTCCGGGTTGGCGTTTTCAACGCAGCGAAATACCCGTCCGGACGAACAGAGAGCCCGGCGCGGGCGCTTTTGTTCTTATTGGAAGTAAGGGTGGGCCGACCGTGCGCGGCGGCAAGCGAGACGATCAACGGTTGCGGTGATCGCGCTCCAGGCCGCGCTCGCGCGGATGCGCATAGGCGTGATGGTAATCGGCTTCGTCATGGTCCAACGCCGCCGCGGCGGACGCCGCCGTCCCGTAGATCTCCGCCAACCGGTCTTCGATGTCGTAGAACTTTGTAATCTCGGCGATCTTCTCCGGATCGGAAGGATGGGCTTTGATATCCGCGACGGTCCTGCGAATACCCTCGACAGGATCGACAATATCGCGATAGCCGAGGTCCCGGCGAATGGCATCGATTTCGAGCAGTTGGTGATGGCTCGAGCCGTAAAAGGTAATCATCTCGCGCGCCGGCGACGCGAAGGCGTCCGGGACGGGTACGATCTGTAACGGCCAATCCATTTCTTTGGAAATAACCTCCACCCATTGCGCGAGTGTAAACTGCCGATCGTCGCCGCAGTTATAGATCTTGCCCGCCGACGCGCCCGGCTGATCGACCGCCAAGAGAACCGCATGCGCCATGTTCTCGGAATATCCCCGTGTCAGCAGCGTAAGACCGCCATCCGGCAGAATGGCATGCGGCCGCCGGTCGCGGCAGCGTTGCATGGTCCATTCGAAAATGACCGTGCGCAACTGCCAGGGGCCATAGACCACCGGATAGCGGAAGTGCGTCACGTTCATATGGCCTTCCGTGTGCTGGCGCATCACCGCGTCTTCGGTCTGCTTAACGAGGTAGCTGAATTTTCCCTCATCCGCGGTTTCGACAGTCGCGTCGGTTTCCGTCGTCGGCACCGGCATGCCGGCCGGAAAGTTGGCGGCGGCGTCCGCGAAACCCCGGTAACTCGGTGTGCCGCCGATGGTGATGAGACGATCGGTGCGGGTACTCAGCACTTCGGCGACATAGCGAATCCGGCCATAGGTCGCGATCGCGATGTCGAAGGACCGGTCGCCGAGCGCTGTCTCAAACGTGTCCGGGAAATGCGGATCGCCGATCAAGCGCTCGACCTCCGGCGGAATCGCATCGGAATCGCGGCTGCCCCGGTTCAACATGGTCACCGCGTAGCCACGGTCCAGCAGACCCCGAATGATATGCGGCCCCGTCGGACCCGTGCCGCCGATAAGAAGCGCCTTCACCTATTCTTCCTTTCGTCTTTCCAAACTCTCGTCTCGATCAACCTAATTCGTTGGCGATGGATCGGTAGACATTTTTTACCGATGCCTCATCCTGCGCTTGTCGAAGGATGCGGACCGGTTCTGATAATCGATCGTGCTTCGATACGCTCAGCATGAGGCACGGAACGGAAGGGATGAAACGTTGATCTATACGGTCGAGCTGAATTTTAGCGATGCGTCGAAGACCGACGAATGGAACGCCTGGTACGAAACCTATTTGAAGCAGCTTGTCTCGCTGGATGGGCTGGAAACGGCGCAGCGGTTCCGGGCGGTGGCCGGCTCTGAGCCGACCTGGGAATACCTCGCGCTGTATACCGTCCCCAATCTCGATGTCTATGAGAGCGAGGCGTACCGTAAGATCGGCGGGGGTGGCAATGCGAGTAAAGCCTTTCATCACGCTATCTCGCGACGGCGCAACGTCTATAACGGTGTCGAGCGTATGGCAGCGGTCAGTGACGAAGCCCGGGTCTTGTTCTGGGAGGGCGTGCCTGATGATTTTGGTTTGCCGGACTGCCTGCCTGTCGCGCTTACCGCCGGGGCCGGCAATCAGCAGGCCGGCGCCACCAAAATTGACGGAACCCCCGAACGCCGTGCCATTGCCGTAGTCGATGCGGCCGCTGTCGAACGCTACGACTTCACCGCGATAGAGGGATTGGCCGTCTACGCACCGATCACGCAACGCTACGGCTGACGGCGCTACGCTGGGCCTTGCCAGACCGGACCGAGCGGATTGATCCGAATGCCGGGGCGCAGTCGCCGCCACGGCAGATCCGCCGGGTCGGCGATCATCGGCCCGGGCGCGGCGCAGACGAGAATTTCTTCGGCGATCGGTGCAAAATCCGCCCGGAAATGAACGGAACTCTTGTTGACCAAGATATTGCGCTCGGTCGGCTCGATACCGACAAAGCGGTACATCGCCTGGTCCGCCATCTGAACCTTGTTACAGCCAAGCACCACTTCGGTGCCGCCAACGCGCACGCGGGCGGACGGACCGAGATTGAACTCGGCGCCCTTGTAGAATGGCCCCGTCGCATCGAAGCGCCCGTCGTGGAGTTGCTCGACCTTATAGAGCGCCTCAAAGGGATCGTCCCCATCGAAACCGGAATGCCCGCCGAAGGACAGGTTCACTTCGGCGCCGACACCGGCGCGGTGGGCGATCTCGGCCGCCGCTGGATCGACCATCAGACCAAGGGCGGCGCCTTCGGCCCGATTTTCCACAAGCGCGCGCAACATGCCTGCGGTGTTGGAATCACCGCCCGCACCCGGATTGTCCTGGGTATCGGCAATCACGATCGGACGCGTCGCGGTTTCGGCCAAGCGCATCGCTTCTTGCACGCCCGAATCCGGATCGTAGATACGGCCCGCGAACGCTTCTTCGAGACCCGCAATCTCATTGGCAATCGCATCCGCCGCCCCTTCGGCCGTCGCTTCATTCCAGCCGTATGTGAAGATTGACGGCCCGCAATGGTGGATGTCCGCCGCCGGAAAGCCGGGCGTGAAGGACGCATGGAAAAGCTCGCCGCCCTCCCGCGCCCCGAGGCGTTCGTAAATGCCTTCCGCCGGTTGCATCATCGTGCATTGCCAATTCAACGGAATGAGGAAGGGTATTTGCCGGAACGCCTTCGCCGGCCGCCGGCCGAGGCGGAGCATTTCGTCGAGAAGGCGTGCCGTCCGCGCGCCCGTATCCGCCATATCGACATGCGGGTATGTGCGGTACGCCACCAGCAGGTCCGCCATTTCGACCATCAGCGGCGTGGTGTTCGAATGCAGGTCGAGACTGGCGACCAACGGCTTGTCGGGCCCAATGAGATCGCGCACCCGGCGCAGCAACTCGCCCTCTCCATCCTCAAGATGCTCGGTCACCATGGCGCCATGCAGACAGAGGTAGACGGCATCATAGGGCGGCGCGGCCCTCAGCCCGTCGAGAATCTTGCCGGCGATATGTTCGAACGCATGTTCGGTCACGACATCGGACGGCGCCGCGGTGCCCCAGGTCAGCGCGTGCGTGAAGTGGTCCAGCGCTTCGATCCGCTCCACAAACCCGGCTATCGGCAGGTTCTTGCCCTTGATGCGCGGGAAAAGGTCCGGCCCGGTCGTCAACGGCGGGCGGCTGCCGCCCACCTGGAACGCTTCAAGCCCCGCCTTTGTCGGCGCGAACGTATTCGTTTCGTGTTGAATGCCACCGACCGCAATAAGCGCCATCGTCCCGCTCCCCCGCTAAAGTCCACTGATTTCCCTCACTGTGACACGCGCTGGCATGCCGGGAAAGCGGATTAAACGAGGCATCCAATGCCATCGCGACGGTCAATAGACAGGTTTCACGACTATCAAAGACAGTCATCGTAACTTCGACAATCCATATAACATTCTGTTTTTGTTTAATTTAAAGTCGCCAACTATCGTGAATAGTTATATGGTTGATAGTACTGTCTTGGACAGTGAGGCAGCAGCATCGAATGACATGAATGGGCGTATTCTCAGTACCATCCCACCGCCGTGCCGCTTAGAATGCGTCGAAAGGAGACGTCAAATGTCCGAGAAAGTGAACTTGGCCGAGAAACTCGCGACCTTCACGGAGCACTGGGCGCCGCGCACCGTGACGGAGTTCAACGGCCACGATGTCATGGTCGTAAAAGTGCAGGGGCCGTTCGTCTGGCATAAACACGACGACACGGACGACTTTTTTCTGGTGCTGGCGGGCGAAATCGACATCGAAATGCCGGACCGCACGATCACACTCGGCCCCGGCGAGGTTTTCGTCGTCCCGCAAGGCGTCGAACACCGCCCGGTTGCCAAGGAAGAGGCGCAGATCATGATTATCGAGCCAACCGGCACGCCGAACACGGGCGATGCGGCGACCGCTGCAAAGCGGCGGCGCGTCTGATATGCCCTCCTAAGCCCGCCGTCGATCTTGAGCTTGCTTGACTTGACCGCCCGCCCCGCTCAGAGTCGCCGCCGATTTTCGATACCGAATGATGGGGCACCCCAATGAGTCACAGCGATATAGAGAATGCCATCGACAACGCGTGGGACGACGCGGCGTCGATCACACCCAACACGAAGGGTGAAGTGCGCGACGCCGTCGAGGCGGCGCTCGACCTGATGGACGGCGGCAACGCCCGCGTCGCCGAGAAAGGCGATAGCGGTTGGCACGTCAATCAGTGGCTTAAAAAGGCCGTGCTGTTGTCGTTCCGGCTGAACGATATGGAACCGATGGCGGGACAGGCCGGCTCGCCCTATTGGGACAAGGTGCCGCTCAAATCCATGAACTGGGATGCCGATCGTTTCCGCCAGGCGGGCTTCCGCTCGGTACCGGGTTCGGTCGTCCGGCATTCCGCCTTCATCGCCCCCGGCGTCATCCTGATGCCGAGCTTCGTCAATCTCGGCGCTTATGTCGACAGCGGCACCATGGTGGACACCTGGGCGACGGTCGGCTCTTGCGCCCAAATCGGCAAGGACTGTCACCTCTCGGGCGGTGTCGGCATCGGCGGCGTTCTCGAACCGCTGCAAGCGGACCCGGTGATCATCGAGGACAACTGTTTCATCGGTGCCCGCTCCGAAGTCGCCGAAGGCGTCATCATCGAGACCGGCGCAGTGCTCGCCATGGGCTGTTATATCGGTCAGTCGACGAAGATCGTCGACCGGGAGTCGGGCGAAATTCACATGGGCCGGGTCCCGGCCTATTCCGTCGTCGTGCCCGGCTCCATGCCGAGCGAGAAGGGCGGCCCGAATCTCTATTGCTGCGTGATCGTGAAAACGGTCGACGAGCAAACCCGCGCCAAGACCTCGATCAACGATCTACTGCGGGATTAATCGGGTGACGTCGCGCGCCGGCGGATGTCTCTGCGGTGCCGTGCGCTATGCGGCCGAGGGGAAGCCGCTCTGGGTCGCACATTGCCATTGCCACTCGTGCCGTCGGCAGTCCGGCGCGCCTGTCGTCACCTGGGCCGGCTACCGGCCGGCAAACGTCGCCTGGTCGAGCGGCGCGCCCGACACGTTTAATTCTTCGAAAGATGTGACGCGCCGGTTCTGTGGCGCCTGCGGCACGCCGCTCAGCTATGAAAGCACCCGTTGGCCGGACGAGCTCCACATCCTGGTCGCGACCTTGGACGACCCGGAGTCGCTGACCCCGACGGCGCATGTCTTCTGGTCGGAACATCTCTCCTGGCTTGAGATGGACGACGGCCTGAAGAAATTCGAAACGATTGGCGGCTCGCCCGTAAGCAATAGTTAGGACAGACGAAATCATGACTCTCGATCCCGTCGAATTTACCGCCGACCTCATCCGTTGCCCAAGCGTCACGCCGAGCGAAGGCGGTGCATTGGACCTCCTGCAGCGCACGCTCGAGGGGATGGGTTTCACGTGTCACCGGCTGCCGTTCTCCGATGTCGACACGCCGGACGTGGATAACCTTTATGCGCGATACGGCGCGGCGGCGCCCAATTTCTGCTTCGCCGGGCATACCGACGTTGTGCCGACCGGCCCTGTCGGCGATTGGTCCGTCGATCCCTTCCACGCCGAAATTAAGGACGACATGATCATCGGCCGGGGCGCCGCCGACATGAAAGGCGCGATCGCCGCCTTCGCCAGCGCAGCGCAGCGTTTTATCGATAGCGGTGCCTTCGACGGCTCGATTAGCTTCTTGATCACCGGCGACGAGGAAGGCCCCGCGATCAACGGCACCCGGAAGATGCTCGACTGGCTCGAGGAGAACGACGAGAAGCTCGACATTTGTCTCGTCGGCGAACCGTCCAATCCGATGGAACTCGGCGAGATGGTGAAGATCGGACGCCGGGGCAGTATGAATATGATCCTCACCGTCAAAGGCACGCAGGGTCATGTCGCCTATCCGCACCTCGCCGACAACGCGGCTCATCGCTTGGTCGCCATGCTCGACGCGCTGACCGCGGAGCCGCTCGACGACGGCAACGAGCATTTCCAAGCATCCAGCCTGCAGATCACCAGCATCGACATCGGCAACCCGACGGAAAACGTGATCCCGGGCGAGGCGGAGGCCCGTTTCAACATCCGTTTTAACGATATGCACACGTCCGACAGTCTCGCGGTCTGGATTCGCGACAAGCTGGACGGGGCGGCGGATGGAACGGCCTACGATCTCAAAATTCGGGTCAGCGGCGAATCTTTCGTCTTTCAGCCGGGCGAGTTGTCCGACTTGATCTCGGACGCCTGCGAGAAAGTCGTCGGCCGTCGGCCCGAGTTGAGCACAACCGGCGGTACCTCGGACGCACGATTCATCAAGAACCATTGCACGGTGGCCGAGTTCGGCCTGATCAGTCAAACGATGCACAAGGTGGACGAGCGCACTCGGATCGAGGACATTCGGAATCTAAGCGAGATTTATCGGGCGATGCTGGAGGCGTATTTCCGCCGGTCATGATCACAAAGCAGGAAATATATGAAGGTCTATTCGGCGCCTGGCGTCTGTTGCTGCGGGACCGGGGCGCGGTGGCGCTGTTCGACGATTCGGTGTCCGGGTTTTGGAAGTCTTTTGTCGGCGCCGCGCTGATTTTCCCAATCTACGCAGCGCTGCTGCTGCTCGGCATTGCCGAGTTCGAATCGACCCGCAGCCTTTTCGCCGTCATTCTGTTGCATATCGAATTCTTCATTATCCGCGCCGTTATCTGGCCGTTGGCGATGCACTACATCGTCCAAGCGCTCGACCGCGACGAGAAATACTGCCTCTACGTTGTGGCGTATAATTGGGCGAACGTCGTGATGAACGTGATTTATTTCGTCGCGATCATCATCTTGCTCGCCTCGCCGCTCTCCGCCGTCGCGCGGGACGCCATCGGGCTCGTTATCTTCATCGCCCTGATGATCTACCAGATCTTCGTAACGCGCGTGACACTGGATATCCATCTCGGACCGGCAATCGGTTTGGTCGTGTGCGAATTCATGCTTCACAAAGTGATCGTCGGCCTGCAATACGGCGTCATGTGATGAACGGTCTATCGGGCCTCTTCACCGCCTGGCAGCTCTTCCTGCGAAAACCGGGCGCAATTTCCGGGCTCGACAATACGGTCGATACCGCAAAATTTTCGTTCCGCGCGGCGTTCTATGCGTTCCCGTTTTATTGGCTGATGGTCGGCATCGGACCCGAAGCGGTGGCGAGTACACGCGGCCTCCTTCAGACGACTCTGATCCACGCCGTTTTTTATTTTCTGATCTGGACGATGTGGCCGCTCGTCATGTGGCACCTCTCGCGGCTGGTCAACAAACGCGATCGCTTCTTCCGCTATCTCGCCGCCTATAATTGGTCGATGGTGATCCAAGCCGCGATCTGGCTCGCCTCTTCGGCGATCATCCTTGGCTTCGGCCTGACCGGCTCGGCAGCGCGGATGACGACGGTCCTCACGATCTGCATCGTCGTGCTCTATCACATTCATATACTGCGCGAAGGGCTCGAACTCGGCGTCATGCCGGCAGCCGCCTTGGCCGGCTTCAAACTCATCCTTTACCAAATTCTGCTGGGGACCCATCAAGCGGCGTTGCTGCAGCCGCCTTCTCCGTAGCCGACTTACGTATAGCCAACAGAGACGAGATATAGGCCCTCCGCGGGCGCTGTCGGCCCTGCCGCGGCCCGGTCGCAGGCGGCCAGCGCCGCTTCCACATCCCGGCGTTGCCATTTGCCTTCGCCGACGAGTTTCAGGGTGCCGGCGAAGTTGCGGACCTGATGGTGCAGGAAGGACCGCGCTTCGACATCGAGATGAATTTCGCCGCCGACGCGCCGAACATCGAGCCGATCAAGGGTCCGCATCGGGGAGTCGGCCTGGCAGTCCTTTGCCCGGAAACTCGTAAAGTCGTGATGGCCAAGCAACGGCTGCGCGGCCGCGTGCATCGCATCGGCGTCAAGCGGCATCGGCACATGCCAAACCCGTCCCGCCTCCAAGGCGGGCGCCGGGCGTCGATCCAGAATTCGATAGAGATAAGTGCGCTGCGTCGCGGAGAAGCGCGCATGAAACTCTTCACCGACCGCTTCCGCCGATTGAACAACGATAGGCGCCGGCTTGAGATGGAAATTAATGGCGTCTCGAACGGTGTCCGCATCCGCCGGTTTCTCGATATCGACATGGGCGACTTGCCCGAATGCATGCACCCCGGAGTCGGTGCGGCCCGCGCCTTGGACTAAACATTCTTCCTGTGTGAATCGATACACCGCGTCCTCGAGCGCCGCCTGCACGGACTCGCCATTTGATTGCCGCTGCCAACCGACGAACGGCCCGCCGTCGTATTCGATCACGAGCTTCCAGCGGGTCATTCGAAAACGGTCCCTTTATCGACCGCGCGACCGCACAGAAAATCAACCGCATCCGCCGGTCGCTTTCCTTCGCGCTGCAAACGCGTGAGACGCAGAGCGCCGTCGCCGCACGCAATCAGCAATTTCTCATCGAGCGCGGATCCGGGCGTGCCGTCGCCCGTCTCGACGCGCGCCGCCAGAATCTTTACACGCTCCTCGCCGAGCTTGCTCCAAGCGCCAGGCCACGGTGCGAAGGCGTTCACTTGGCGCGCGACCGTTGCCGCCGGCGCCGACCAATCGATGCGGGCTTCCGCCTTATCGATCTTCTTGGCATAAGTGGCTGCCGCGTCGTCCTGGTCCACGGGATCGATCTTATCCGCCGCGAAGCCGTCCAGCGCCGAACAGATCATCTTACCGCCGAGCGCCGCCAAAGCGTCGTGCAACGCGCCGGCGCTCGTCGCCGCGTCAATCGGAATCGTTTCCATCGCGAGGACAGGTCCGGTATCGAGGCCCTCTTCCATCAGCATGATCGAGATACCGGTTTCACGATCGCCCGCAAGAATAGCCCGCTGGATCGGCGCCGCCCCTCGCCAGCGCGGCAAGAGGGACGCGTGCACATTGATGCATCCGAGGCGCGGGGCGTCGAGGATCGGTTTCGGCAGGATGAGCCCGTAAGCCGCAACAACCGCGGCGTCCAACGCGAGTGCCGCGAAGGCGGCCTGTTCGGCGGCGTCGCGGAGGGACTTCGGCGTTCGCACCGGCAGTCCATTCGCCGTCGCCCAGGTATGAACCGGCGACAGCCGCTCTTTCTGCCCGCGGCCGGCGGGCCGCGGCGGTTGCGTATATACGGCGGCGATCTCGTGGCCGGCCTCGGCCAAAGCCGCCAAACTCGGCACCGCGAAATCCGGCGTGCCCATGAAGGCCAATCTGAGTCCGCTCATATCGTATACCTCATCGTGACCGAGGTCGGCCGGTCGTAACCGTCATGTGCGGTGCGGCCCACTTCGCGAAACCCCATGGCGGCGAACGCGGCGTGATTCTCCGTCAGCTCGACCCGCGCCTGTAGCTCGATCTCCGGCAGGTTACGGGCGCGCGCTTCTTCGATGCTCGCCTCGAACAATCGACGGCCGATCCCCTCACCCTGCAGTGCTGGCCGGATCGCGAGTTTCCCGAGATAGAACGCGTCGCCTTTCGGTTTCAGAAACACACACCCGAGCAACGTGCCATCCCGACCTTCGGCCATGAAGACAGCGCCTTCCTCCGTTTGCGCGGCCATTGCCTCCACGGTTAGGCGGTGCGCTGAAGACGGCGGGTCGATCCGCCCCTCCATATAGGCAAAAGCTTCGAGCACCAAATCGAGGACCGCCTGCCAGTCGGCCGTATCGGCCGCGGCACGTTTAATGGCGATCGAGTCGGGAGTAGCCACGGCGCTATTCGGCCGCAGCCTTCATTTTTTTGGTTTTCTGAAGCTTGCGGATGATCATATTCCGCTTCAGGGACGTCAAATGATCGACGAACAAGACACCCTCAAGATGGTCCATCTCGTGCTGGATACAGGTTGCGAGCAGACCGTCCGCTTCGAGCTCCTGCTCGGTATTGTTCTCGTCTATATACTTCACACGAATTCGCTCGGGCCGCTCAACATCCGCATAATGTTCCGGCAAAGAGAGACAGCCTTCCTCGTAGACGGAACGTTCATCCGACGTCCAGACCAGCTCAGGATTCGCCATGCGATACGGATCGCGGTCTTCTTCGGTCTTGCCGACATCGACGACGATGACCCGCTTTGTGACACCGATCTGCGGCGCTGCCAGTCCGACGCCCGGCGCCAGATACATGGTCTCCAGCATGTCGTCCATGAGCGTGGCGAGCTCGGCATCGACAGCCGTAACGGGCTCGGATCGAACCTTTAGGCGCTTATCGGGCGCAGTGATGATGGGCAGGACCGCCATAGGCAAAAGGCCGCGAATCTGTTAGAGACCACCCGTAGGTAAGTTTCATCCCCAGCGCCGTCAAGCCCCGAGGAGTCCAAAGCCCACCCCATGGTTGCGCTCACCCTAATCGCTGTTATTGCCGCCGCCGTTGCTGCCTGCGTCGCCGTTTTCTTCGCCCTCAAGGCAAAATCCACCGCCGAGCATTCGGAAAACCACGAGACCGAACTTGCGGCGGCGCGAGAGAACGTCGCCGCCTTACAGGCCGCGGCCGGAGAGGAAGCGCGTCGCACCGCGGAAGCGGATACCCGGTTACAGGAAATCCGCCGTCAGTTCGAGCAAGCAGCGGCCGAACGCGATCGGCTGCGCGAGGCAGAGAAGGACCTCGTCACGCAGGTGGAAGTTCAAAAGAAGGAAATCGAGCTGCAGAACGCCAAACTGAAGGACTGGGAAGAAGCGCAGAAGAAATTCATGGACGGCGCCAATGCCGCGCTCGCCGAAAGCGCGACCAAACTCTCCAGCAAGCTGCTTGAGGATCACAAACGCGAAGCCACGGCGGCAAAAGAGGACTCGGAGAAACGGGTTAAGAAAGCGACCGAGGAGCTTTTCAAGCAGTTCGAGACCATCTCCAACTCGGTGGCGAGCCTTAACGACCGGGTCGGCCGAAACGACGAGATCGTGGAGACCGTCCAAAAGGCCCTGTCGAGCCCGGGCGGCGCCGGACAGTTCGCGGAGATTGGCCTAGAGAACAGCCTGAAGTCCTTTGGACTTCAGTCGGGCCGGGACTTCGTCATTCAGCAAACCCTGGAAGCAGATGACGGCAGTAAAGTACGGCCGGACGCGGTCGTGTTCCTACCGTCCGATTCGGTTTTGGTGATCGACTGCAAGGCGTCGAAGTTTCTGTTCGACCTCGCCGCCGCCACCGAAGAGGGGGAAATTCAGACCGCCTCCGAGAATCTACGTCGAACCATGCGCACGCATCTTCGCGCCCTCAGCGGACGCGACTACGAAAGTGCGATCCAGGCGGATTATCGACGCGCCGGCAAATCGAACGAAATTCGGCGCACCCTCAACGTCATGTATTTGCCGAACGAAGGCGCGATCGAGAAGATTTCCGAAATCGATCCCGATTTTGCCACCGAGGCGGCAAAACAGCGCATAACGGTCGTTGGCCCCACCGGTCTGCTCGCCATTATCGCCTTTGCCCGAATCGATATCGACCTCGGACAACAAGCCGAAAACCAGGAGAAGATTGTCGAGGCCACCCGCGTCCTCTTGGAACGAACGGCAACGATGTTGGAGCACGCCGGCCGGGTCGGGCGCGGTTTAAAGACGGCTTCATCGAACTACGGAAAATGGCTGAGCTCGATCAATCGGAGCCTGCTGCCCGCGACCCGTAATCTCGAAAAACTCGGCGTGCGGACCGGCTCCAAAACCCTACCGAACCAACTGCCGGGCTTCCAAGTGATCGACAATGAAGCGGACGCCCTGATCGAAGGCGAAGCGGAAGAGGTATCGGTGCCGGAGCAGCTGTCGCTGACCGACCGCGGCGATTAACAAAACCGCACCCGCGCTTTGTACCTTAGAGACACCTCGCCGCCGGCCGGGACTGGGACCTGCCAGACCGCTTGCCGGTCGGTGTCCTTCTTGTGCGGCAACGACTGCGATAGAATTTGCCACTCCCCGATCATCCGCTCGACGATGTCGACAGTCACGTCCTGCGATTTCGCATTTCGCAGCGTGATTTGATAAGCCACCTCCGCCGTGCCTTTCGGCAGGCCTTGGATGCGGTAATCCGTGCGCCGACGCTCGGCCGTCACGTCGACGGCGCGACCGATCGCGATGGATACATCCTCACCCTTCGGCGTGTGACGAATGCGGCCCTCACCCAGAAATAGCCCTTGCCCGTAGGCCCGCATTACCCCTTTCGGCAGTGGCATGCCGAGGCCATTTGCCGCCTCGTTTTTGAATTTGAGACGCACATCGGGATTACGCTTTGCTGCCGGGCCGCGCCAATGGCGGATATGGGCGTTCGAATCCGAAATCAATCGATAGGTTTTCTGAACCGGCACACGGGCGGCGTTAAACAGGACCACTTTCTCTTCAGCGCCGGCACGTGTATCCTGCCGGCGCGGCAGCTCATAGACCTGCAGTTCGGAAACACTGACGGGACTGCCAATACTCTCGGCGTCCGCCGCCATGGCGGAAGCCCGCATCGCCATTTTTGCCTGCGGCCGAGGCCCACGGTGAACGTGTCGGTTCACACTGCCTGCGACCAACCGAACACGCGCATTGCGGTATGACCGGCCTGCCGGCGCGCGAACCGTCGCCCGCCCTTGGATCGATGCCGTCTGTTCCGCCTTGTCGAGTTCGACGGCGTAGTCCGCCGTCCAGCCCAGCCCTTGCGCCATATAAGACAGCCGATAGTCCACCGGCCCGGCGCGATCCGCATCAATGTCGAGCGCGTAGGTCGAGCGCAAGACAACACCGTCGTCGAGGCCGGGGAACGCGATCCGGCCTGGCGGCGACAGCTCGATCCGGCCGTCCAATTCGATCAGCAGACCGGGCCGCGCACGTAACAGCTTGGCCTCTCGCACGATTTCTTGTCCCGTCTCCGCAACCGTTGTGACAACCAGAATTGTTTTCCCAACAAAATCGTCGAGCAACGCATGTTTCGAATTGAGGAACCGTTGGCCGCGCAGCCGCACGCCAGACCCAGCCGCAAAATTAGCGACCAGCGTATCCGGTTGTACGCCGTCGGGCAGACCATCGAGCGCCAGCGTGCTATCGCCTTTTGCGACGGTAACGCGCCGCGCCTCTTCGACGACGGAGAACCCGCCCTCGTAGATTGCCATAGAAATATCGGCCGCCTCGCTTTGCGCCGCCCAACCCGGCAGCGACAGCGCCGCCGCCATCGATGCGAAAAGCCATCGCGCCTTCATCCGACCGTCCTGCGCGAGCGAAGCGCTGTTTCGAGGGTTCCGTCATCGAGATAGTCGAGCTCGCCACCCACCGGCACGCCATGCGCCAAGCGCGTGACTTCCACCCCGGCATGCGCCAGTCGGTCGGCAATGTAGTGTGCCGTTGTTTGTCCATCGACGGTTAAGTTCATCGCCAAGATCACCTCGCGGATATCGCCGGCCTCGGCCCGTCCGATCAAACTGGCAATATTCAGATCTTCCGGTCCGACACCATCGAGTGCGGAGAGCCGCCCACCCAACACGTGATAGCGGCCTTTGAACGAGCGGGTTCGCTCCAATGCCCAAAGGTCGGCGACATCCTCGACAACACAAACGATGCCTCGATCGCGTTTTTCATCCATGCAGATCGAGCAAGGCTCGACCGTGTCGAGATTGCCGCATGTGCCACAGACGAGAATTGCGTCGGCCGCGTCGCTGAGCGCCTGTGCCAAGGGCTGCATCAGACTTTCGCGCCGTTTGATCAAATGCAAGACTGCGCGCCGCGCCGAGCGGGGACCCAGTCCCGGCAATCGTGCAAGAAGTTGAATAAGGCGCTCGATTTCTGTCATGCTGGTCGGATCAGAAGGGCAGTTTCATGCCGGGCGGCAAGGGCAGGCCACCCATCAGCTTCTGCGTTTCCTCTTGGACACGCGCTTCGATCTTTCCCTTCGCATCATTGTGCGCCGCGACGATCAGGTCTTCCAAAATTTCGGCTTCATCCGGATTGGCGAGCGTCGGATCAATCCGCAATCGGCGCATCTCGCCCTTACCGTTCAATGTGACCTTCACCAAACCGGCGCCGGCGACACCGTCGATTTCCATCTGACCGAGCGATTCCTGCATCTCGGCCATCTTGTCCTGCATTTCCTGCGCCTGCTTCATCAGCTGGCCGAGGTTTTTCATCGATTAATCCTCATCGTCTTCAAGTTCGTCGTCGAATTCTTCCGGGCCCGCATCCGGCATCTCCGCCGGCTCGCGTGGAATGACTTTTGAGACCTTGGCGCCCGGAAAAGCTGATTTCACCGCTTGCACGACCTCATCGGTTTCGGCTTCGTCGCGCAGCCGCTGATCTTCGGCCCGGGCTTGATCGCCGAGGGTCGCCTCCCCTTCTTCACTGGAAACCGTGATCACCCAGCGCTGTCCGGTCCACTCGTTCAGGAAAGACGAGACGTTGTTCACCAAGTCACGCGGCGCTTCCTGTTCCAGACGAAGTTCCATCCGCTGATTCTCAAACGCGACCAGGTGCACATTGTTCTGCAATTGGGAATACAGGATCATCTCGCGCCGATCGCGGAATAGGTCCACCACCTCTTTAAAGGATTGAGGCTGCGGCAATTGCGCTTCGGGCGGTTGTTCGGGTACGGGCGTGGGTTCCGGCGATGCGTCCGGCGCCAGTGCGGGTGCAGCGGCCATTGCGGTCGGCGCGTTTCCGGTGGGTGCTGGGGCCGGATTCTCGGACGGGCCGCCGGAAGGCGCGGAGGCCGGCGGGACCGGTGCGGACGGCGCGGGTGCAGACGGTGCCGGGGCGACAGGAGAGGCCGCGGCCGGCGCACCATCGCCCGTCAGCTGGCGGACCAAGGCGGACGCCGCCGGCAAGTCCGCAGCATGGGCAAGCCGCACCAAAGCCATCTGCGCGGCCTGCACCGCATTCGGCGCCGACTGGACTTCGCCGACACCTTTCAAGGTTAGCTGCCAAGCGCGTGTCAGCGACGGCATCGAGAGCTTATCCGCCATCTCCTTGCCGCGCGTGCGTTCCATCTCCGGCGTGTAAGCCGCCTCGGCAACCGTCGGCGCGGTCTTTATGCGCGTCAGCCAATAGACGACATCCAGAATGTCCTGAAGCACGATCAGCGGGTCGGCGCCGTCGCGGTACATCGCATCGAAACGGTCGAGCGCTTCCGCAATCTTACCCGCCATCACTTCGTCGAACAGGTCATAGACCGCCGCACGATCGGCCAGGCCGAGCATGTCGCGCACGGTCGCCGCATCAAGTTTATCCGCGCCGGGCACGAGAGCCTGGTCCAACAACGAAAGACCGTCGCGCACCGACCCATCCGCCGCCCGCGCGATCAAGTGCAGGGCATCGTCGTCGACCGCGACCCCTTCTTCGGACGCAACGTGTTTAAAATGGTCCGCGAGCTTCTCCAGCTCGACGCGGCGCAGATCGAAACGCTGACACCGGGACAGGACCGTCACCGGCACCTTGCGGATCTCCGTCGTCGCGAAGATGAACTTCACGTGTTCCGGCGGCTCCTCCAGCGTCTTTAGCAACGCATTGAAGGCGTTGCGCGAGAGCATATGCACTTCGTCGATGATATAGACCTTGTAGCGGGCGGAGACCGGGCGATATCGGACACCCTCGATCAGCTCTCGCACATCGTCGACGCCGGTCCGGCTGGCGGCATCCATCTCAATGACGTCGACATGACGGTCCTCGCGAATGGAGACGCAGCTGTCGCAGACACCGCAGGGATTGATTGTCGGCCCGCCGTCGCCGTCAGGTCCAATACAATTCAGCGCACGCGCGATAATACGCGCCGTCGTCGTCTTTCCGACACCGCGAACCCCTGTCAGCATGAACGCGTGCGCAACGCGCCCGGTTTCGATCGCATTCGAAAGGGTGCGGACAAGCGCGTCTTGTCCAATCAGCTGATCGAAATTCTCGGGCCGGTACTTCCGGGCGAGAACGCGATATTCGGTGGTTTCGGTGGTCTCTGCCATACACGCTCACCGATCGCCGGCGACCTTGCCGTGAAGAAAGTGGAAGACTGGACAAACAACCCGGGACAAAAACTCGTTACGGCTGCTTCCTTCCGGACCTGACCGGGTTGGCGAGACGCCCGTCCGTTCGCCAGCCTTCCAAGCTAAATATATCAACACCCAGACCGGATTCCGCAAGTACGACGTGCCTGCCATTGAAAATTAATCACATGCGTGGGACATTGCCGACACAATGAGAGCACCGAATTTCTACGTTTCGATCGAAGTTGAGCGCCTGAGCGAGAACCGCCGCGACCAAGCTTGGATCGCACAACACCTGCAATCACCGCGCAGCAGTCTCCTGCCCATGTGGCGGAATAAGAGCCTGATGACCGCGGGCGATTCGATGCAGCCTGCCTTTGTGCCGGTAACGGATAGCGCGCTGGCACATTGCGCGGAACCGGTCTTTTTGGGCCTTTGGAACGGCAGTGCCTATTTTGCCGTCGATCTGTCGCATCACGAGTCGCCACCGTTCGCCGAGTTCGGAACCTATCGCGACCTGCGGGAAGTTGGGCCGCTGTTGCCGCGAGAAGAAGCGGGGGTGCTGGCCTACGCCCGCGCCATGACGACCTGGCAGAACCGACACCGCTTCTGCGGGGTCTGCGGCAGTCCGACCGAAAGCCGCGAAGCCGGCCATGTGATGGCCTGTACCAACCCGGATTGCGGATTCCTGTGCTTCCCGCGTACCGATCCGGCCGTGATCATGTTGATCCATGACGGCGGCGACAATTGCATCCTCGGCCGCCAATCCGTATGGCGCACCGGTCAGCATTCGGTCCTTGCCGGTTTCGTCGAGCCGGGCGAGAGCCTCGAGG
>PAZH01000083.1 GCA_002716125.1 Rhodospirillaceae bacterium | reverse complement strand
GCAATGGACACCACTAAACTCGAGAACGCTCTCCGCCGCCATCCCCGAATGGCGATGGCGCATCTGCCAACGCGGATCGAGCGGATGAGTAATATGAGCGACGAGATGGAGCTCGAGCTCTGGGTGAAGCGGGACGATTGCACCGGCATCGGCTTCGGCGGCAACAAGGTGCGCCAGCTCGAATACTATTTCGGCAAGGCGCAGATGATGGGGGCGGACACGGTGCTAATCACCGGCGCCATCCAATCGAACTACGTGCGCACCGCAGCGGCCATGGCGGCGCGTTTGGGCCTTGAATGTCACGTCCAACTGGAGGAACGCGTGCCCAACGTCTCCGACCTCTACCGGGAAAGCGGCAACGTGCTGCTCGACAAGCTCGCGGGCGCGATCCTGCACAGCTACCCGGATGGTGAGGACGAAGCGGGCGCCGATGCGGCGGTCGGTGAGATCGCGGCCGAGCTCGAAGGCCAAGGGCGCCGCCCATACGTTATTCCGCTCGCGGCCGACCATCCGCCCATCGGGGCGCTCGGTTACGTCCGCGCGGCGATGGAGTTGGTGGAACAGGTCGACGACCTCGACGCCTTCGATGAAATTATCGTCGCTTCGGGCAGCGCGTTGACGCATGCCGGTCTGCTCTATGGTCTCCGCTATCTGGGTTCGCGTACGAGCGTCTACGGCATCTGCGTGCGCCGCGACGCGCTCTCCCAGGAAATACGGGTGCGGGAGCGGCTCACCGATCTTGCTGAACTCCTAAAGGAACCGCCTGTCGTCGAGCCGACGGACATCCGTGTCTACGACGGTGTGCTGGCGCCGGGTTACGGCCAGCTCAACACCGTCACCCATGAGGCCATCAAATGGGCCGCGCGCAGTGAAGGTCTCTACCTGGACCCGGTCTATACCGGCAAGGCCATGGCCGGCCTCATCCAGCTGACTGCCGTAAACGAATTGGCGGGTTACCGGGTCCTGTTCTGGCATACAGGCGGAACCCCCGCGCTCTTCGGCTACGGTGACCAGTTGGTGGAGTAGGACGCGTACTGGTCCGGGTCGTCATTCCGGCCTTCGGCGGAATGACGGGCCTATTGAAGCGGACTGTTGCACTTCGGCAGCTTGCCGTGTGTCGCGCGGTAGTGTTCCAGATAGAGCCGGTGCATTGAGACGATGTTGTGCCGGACTTCGTAGTTATAGTGCGTGGCCGATTGCGTGCAGGCCCCGGCGTCCCCGCGCATGTGCTCGCCCAATTGCCTATGGATCGTGACGCTCTGCGCAACGGCCTTACCGATGTAAATGAGTTCCGATTGCCGGTACAGCCGATAGACGCCGTGCTTCTTTGGCGCCTTGCCGATCGCCTCGGTGTCGAGCGGATAGACGTCGGCCCAGCCTTGCAGGGGTGCGAAAACAAAAAGCGTGGCGATAAGGGCGAGACGGATCATCGGCCAACTCAACTTAGACTTCGCGAACGCCGCTGATTTCGGTGACCCAGGGGAGACGGCGATTGACCCAGATCTGGCGGGCCGGCGCTTCCAATTCCGCACGCTGGTGGAGCCCGCCGACCCGGAGCGAATAGTTCGGGCTGTTGTCCGTCGGCAGCCGGTACACGGGCGTGCCGCAGTCGCCGCAAAACGCATGTCCGCGTTTCGAGCCGCTTTCGGCGGTCTTGAAATAGATTTTCGGTTCTCGCCGTAATAGACGGAAGGTTTCGGGTGTCGCCTGCACCGTGATCCGAAAGGCCGAGCCGGTTAAAGTTTGGCAGTCCAGACAGTGGCAGATTTGAACCTTTTTCGGGTCGACTTCGGCCTCGTATGCGATGTCACCGCAATGGCAGTTTCCATTCACTTTCATCCATGCGTCTCCTGCTGCTTACACGATCGCGAAGCGCCGCGATCCGCATTCATGCGTTCCGAATTTGCCCCGACGGGGCACTCCATCGATACGCGTGCGCCGTTGCGGTTCTGCAATTCATCCTCACGCGAGGTGACATTTTGTCTAATATATGGTATGCTGACCGCATGAGCGACGACACCCAATTATACGCATTTTCCGCCACAGAACATCGCTGTCGCCCGATTTCGCCATCCTCAGCGGTATTCTATTACCCATTTTTACGTTGCATGGGGTTGTTCCTCGAAAAATCTTTTCCCCGGATACAGCGATGCGCTGTCTGCGGGCACACTCTTCGACACGCTCAGGGTGAAGGGCTTATTCTTGGTGGTCTGATACATATCCGGTACGTCCTCATCCTGAGCCTGCCGAAGGATGAATGTGAAGGTCGGGCCACCGTTGGAATGGTGGGAAAATCGGCTTACCGTTGTTGAGACCGCGTGAGAGAGGTTGAGACCATGATCCCGAACACCGCATTGCCTTTTCCCGATCTCGATTGGCCGGCCGGCGTGACCAGCCGGGTGCCGTTCCGGCTCTATATGGACGACGATGTCCGGGCGGCCGAGCAGGCCCGGTTGTTTCAAGGGCCGGTGTGGCAGTTCCTCTGTTTGGCCGACGAGGTGCCGAATGTCGGCGACTACAAGACGACCTATGCGGGGGAGACGCCGGTCATCGTCACGCGAAGCGAGGACGGAGATCTCAATGCCTTCGAGAACCGCTGCGTCCATAAAGGCGCGTTGGTTTGCCTTGGGGACCGGGGCAACGCCAAGGAGCTGACCTGCGTCTATCACAATTGGCTCTATACGCTGAAGGGCGAGCTGATGAGCGTCGCCTTCCAGAAAGGGGTGAAGGGGCTCGGCGGAATGCCGGATGATTTCGAACTCTCCGATCACCGCTTGCGGCCGATGCAGGTAACGGAACTCGCTGGGCTGGTGTTCGGAACCTTTGCGACGGACGCACCAAGCCTCGAAGAATATATGGGCGCTGATATCGTCTCGCGCTTAAAGCGGGTGTTGAACCGGCCGCTTCGCATCCTCGGCTATCACTCGCAGTTCCTGAACAACAATTGGAAGCTCTACGTCGAGAACGTAAAAGACACCTATCACGCCGGGCTGCTGCATCTGTTCTTCGCGACCTTCAAGCTGAACCGACTGGCGTCCGAGGGCGGCGTCATTGTGTCGGCGGACGGCGGCAATCATGCGAGCTATTCCAAGCGCCGGACCATCCACGCCAATGCGGAGTACGACGATTCGAAACTCCGCGCGAGCCGGGACGATGTGAAACTCGCCGACCCGTCGTTGTTGGAATCCTTCGACGAGTTCGGCGACGGGATCAACGTGCAAATTCTCTCCGTCTTCCCGAACTTCATCCTGCAGCAGGTGGAGAACTCGATCGCCGTACGGCAAGTTCTGCCGAAAGGCGTCGGGCAGACGGAATTGAATTGGGCCATTCTCGGCTTTCAAGACGATGACGAGAAGACAACGCGAATGCGTCTGAAACAGGCCAACCTGGTTGGTCCGGCCGGCTACATCTCGATGGAGGACGGCGCGGTCGGCGGTTTTGTTCAGCGCGCGATCAGAGGGGCAGGGGACGACGCGTCTCTCATGGAGATGGGCGGGCGCGACCACACGTCCGACAATACGCGGACGACGGAAGCGTCCGTGCGTGGCTTCTGGAACGCGTATCGCACGCACATGGGTGTGTGATCGCATGAACGTCGAATTGCAGATTCGCGTACAGGATTTGATGGCGCGTTATGCGGCGGCGCTCGATGCCGGGCGGTACGAGGCGTGGCCCGGGTTCTTCACGGAAGACGCACGATACAAGATCATCTCGGCGGAGAACTTCGAGCGCGACCTGCCGCTTGGCGTCATCGATTGTGACAGCCGTGCCATGCTGGAGGACAGGGTGATGGCGCTCCGCGAGGCGAATATCTACGAGGACCATCGCTACCGCCACGTCATCGCGCCGCCGGTTATCCTGTCGCACGAGAACGACATGTTCTCCGCGGAGACGTCCTATCATGTGGCGCGGATCATGCGGGAAGGCGAGACGGATATGTTTAGCACCGGGCGTTACCTCGACCGTATTGTCGAACGGGACGGCGCGTTATTGTTTGCCGAGCGATTGGTCGTCTTCGATAGCCGTCGGATCGATACGTTGTTGGTATTCCCGATCTGAAGAGAGGAGACGACAATGAGCGTTGAAGTCATTCCATCGGGCTGCGATGTCGGGGCGGAGATCAAAGGGCTCGATTTGACGAAGCCGCTCTTGGGCGAAGAGGTTGCGGCCGTCGAGCGGGCGTTTGTCGATCACACTGTGCTGATTTTTCGAGAGCAGCCGCTGACGGATCGGCAGTTTGCGGATTTCTCCGGACAGTTCGGTCCTCTCCGTGTCCATATTCAGAAGGCGTTTCAGCATCCGGAAATTCCGGAAATCGTCTACAACCGCAATGTCGACGCAGACGGCAAGTTCGACGAAGTGGGCGCGAGCCGCGGTGTCACCCGGGACTTAAAGTACGGCTGGCATTCCGATACTTCCTACGAGGAAGTGCCGTCGATGGCGACGTCGGTGCACGCACTCGAGGTGCCGTCATCGGGCGGCAATACCTGTTTCGCCAGCGGTTACCGGGCGTATGAGAGCTTATCCGATGATTTTAAGGTCCGGCTCGAGGGCTTGCGCGGCGAATACGCGCTCGGCAAGAACCGCAAGAACGCGCAGACCCAGACCCTGACCGGGAAGCTGCCGGACGAAGCAAAGAACCGGGACACGGTCTTTCATCCGATCATCTGCCGTCATCCAGTCACGCAGCGACCGGCCATTTACGCCAACCCGCTGCAGACGACACGGGTGCTCGATGTGGGCGACGCCGAGAGCGAGGATATTTTGGAGACCTTGTTCGAGGCGATCCACCTGGCCGGGACGACCGGCGGGCACTGGGAGCACGAATGGCAGGTCGCCGATACCATCATTTGGGAGAACCGCGGCGGCGTCTTTCACTCGGGCCGGATGGATTATCCGCTCGACGAGCGCCGAATCATGATCCGCTGCACCATCGGCGGCGGCCCGATCGAGATGTACGCGGCCGCTTGACCGGCGTCAGTCGAGCATCGCCAGGACGATCTCGGCGCAAGCCTCGGGTTCTTGGAAGGGCATGAGGTGGCCGCAGCCGGTCATCTTCGTGTATCGGGCGTTCGGCAATTTGTCCGCAAACGCTTCGTGCAGCTGCCCAATCCAGGTGCCGCCGGGAGCGGCAGGGTCCGCGCCCACCAAATGTGCCGGGACCGGGAAGTTCGGAAGGCTGTCGTAAGGGGCCGTGGTTCGGCCGACGGCGTCGTAGGTGCCGGCCTCGATCTCGGGCGGACAGCTGAGCTCCCAACCGTCCGTGCCGTCGCGCCGGGGGCGAAGTGTCGCCTGGCAATGCGCCGCGAGCATCTCCCGCGCAAAAAAGCCGAAGGCGCGGGGGCGCGACATGGCGTCGAGATACGCCTCGGGCGACTCGAAATATTGCCGGCGCCGCCGCGCGCCGACCGCCATCGAAGGTCTTTTGGCGTAGTGCGCGTCCAAGACATCTTGGTGGTCCGAGGGACGCAGTGTCGCGTCGAAGGTGGTAACCGCCCGCCAAGGGGCAAATCCGAAGCCGCCGCCCAGGTAGTACATCGTCGCGGCGGAGAAGGAGTGGCCGGCGAAGTAGAGCGGCCTGCCACTCGCCGTGGCCTGGACGGTGTTCGCGACACGCTCCATGTCGTGCGCGAAACGGTCGAAGGCAACGGTCTCGGTAAAGGGTTCCGGCGGGGTTGTGGAGGCGCCCTGGCCACGAACATCGTAAGCAAAGACGTGGAAGCGTTTGGACAACAGTTGGAGGAACGGCAGATAGCTACCGGCACTGAAACCATTGGCATGGCCCCACAAGAGGACCGGCGCGTCGCTCGGACAGTCTTTGAGTTCGTAGGCGGCGATGGTCACGTCGTCCTCGACAGGCACGTCAAATCGCCGCGCGGCCTCGGCGGGGATAGAAGACACGTCTTTCGTCATCTACTTGCAGACGTGATCCATCAGTTTATCGAAGAAGACATGACATTTATCGATCTGCTCAAGGGCGACAAACTCGTTCGGTTTGTGCGCTTGATCGATACCGCCCGGGCCGCAGACCACCGTTGGGATCCCGGCATCCTGTTGGAACAACCCCGCCTCCGTGCCGAAGGCGACTTTGGCGTGATCGTTCCGACCGGCAAGCGTCTTCGCCAAGGTGACGACTTCCTCGCCGGGGTCGATATCGAGGCCTTCGATGGCACTCAACTCTTCGAAGGTAAAGCCGGTCGACGGGTCGATCGCCTTCATTTCCGGCTCCAACACCCCACGCGCATGGCGCACGACTTCTTCATAGAGTTCGCGGCCGTCATGTCCGGCAATGCAGCGGAATTCGAATTCGAAGCTGCAGTCCTTTGGAACGATATTGAGCGCGGTGCCCCCTTGAACCGTGCCGGTATGTACCGTGGTGTGGTTGATATCGTACAGGTCGTCGAACGGACCTTCTTTTTGAATGCGCCGCGCCATGCCTTTGAGATAGGCGATCAGTTCCGCAGCATACTCGACGGCGTTCACGCCTTGCGGGGCCAAGCTCGAATGTGCCTCGAGGCCGCGCACGTGGCACTGATAGCTCATTTTACCTTTATGGCCGATGATCACCTGCATCAAGGTTGGCTCACCGACGATGCACATCATCGGTTTCGGTTGAATCTCGTTCGCAAGCTTGGCGATCAAGGTCCGGACTCCGACGCAGCCGACCTCTTCGTCATGACTGAAGGCGAAGTGGATCGGGGTCTTCAAACCCCGTTCGAGGAATTTCGGTGCATAAGCAAGACAGATCGCGACAAAGCTCTTCATGTCGCAGGTGCCGCGGCCGTAGAGCTTCGCGTCTTTTTCGACGACATTGAACGGGTCGGTATGCCACTCCTGCCCATCGATCGGCACCACGTCGGTGTGGCCCGAGAGCAAAATGCCCGGACGGTCCGCCGGGCCGAGCGTCGCGTAGAGGTTGGCTTTGGTTCCCGTATCGTCGTGAACCAGGAGAGACTCGACCCCGAGATCTCGCAAGTAATCGCGGATGAAGTGAATCAGCTCCAGATTCGAATTGCGGCTCATTGTATCGTAGCTGATGATCTTTTTGATGAGGTCGATACTGGTGTCGCTCACGCGTCATCCCCTTTCGGTGTCCTGGAAGGCGGGAGAATAAGGAAGCGAAAGGCGGAAGGCCAGCCGTCTGCGCCATTCGAGATGGGCCTTTACGTGATCCCTATGCTGCCATCTAATCCGTTTGAAATTTCCACGCTGAACCACGAAATGGGCAGGTCAACTATACACCTGCTGATCGCGATAAGGCCTTGAACGAATGACGAATGACCCGCCTCGCTATGTGAATCCGCGCTCCGGTGCAAGTTGGCCGGTCGACGCCCCGATCTGGCGGGCACCCGACGACGACGGATACGTGAATCTGTCCTCGGGCAATGGCCTTCGGCGGGACGACATCGATACTTCGTTGGGATCGTTGTGGCGATATCGCAAAGCGATCCGGCTACCGGGTGAGACATTTGATACCCTTGGTGAAGGCTGGACGCCCCTGGTCGCGACGGAATGGGGCGATTGCTCGGTCCAAATGAAGTGCGAACACCTGATGCCGACCGGCTCCTTCAAGGACCGCGGGACGGCGGTTCTGTTCAATTACCTCAAGCAGTCCGGCATAACTGAAATTCTCGAAGACAGCTCGGGAAATGCAGGCGCTTCGTATGCGGCTTATGCCGCGGCCTTTGGATTGACGGCGCGCATTCTTGTGCCCGCGCGTGCACCAGACGCCAAGAAGACCCAGATTGCGGCGATGGGTGCGCACGTGGAAGCGATCGAAGGAACGCGGCAAACTGTGGCGGAAGCTGCTTTAGCCGCTTCCGAGGAGACCTTCTACGCAAGCCACAATTGGCAACCGTATTTCATCGAAGGCACCAAGACTTTGGCTTTCGAGATTTGGGAACAAAGCGGCTTTTCCGTTCCGGACAACGTCGTTGTGCCGCTTGGTTACGGCAGCAATGTAATCGGCCTGTATCTCGGGTTTCAGGAATTGATCGCCTCGGGTGAGATCGCCCGGATGCCAAGAATATTCGGTGCGCAGGCCGCAAATTGCGCGGCGTTGTTTGCGGCTTGGGAAGCGGGCGGTGTCGCCACATCCTTCGATGCCGATGAGACGATCGCCGACGGTATCGCGAGCGAAAAACCGGTAAGGGTGAGCGATGTCATGGCTGCTGCGAGAGAATCCGGCGGGGGTGTCGAGGTGGCCTCGGAGGCGGAGATCACAGCCGCATTCGACGCATTTGCCCGTCGAGGTTTTTTCGTTGAGCCGACCACGGCAACCGCCGGCGCGGTATTCGATAAAATCCTTCGCTCGGGCAGCGTTCAGAAGTCCGAGACAACGGTTCTCGTGCTGACCGGACACGGTCTCAAGGCAATGGAGAAAATTATCAAGCTGACCGCGCGATAGTCAGGAGTTGAAATCGCAACCCTATTGCGACATGTTTTTGTTTAGGTTTCGTTTTTCCGCTTAAAATCGATAGCGGCGCGGAATCCGGTGGGAATAGCGACGATCCGTCCCACGGGTCAATTTTAGGGCGATACAAATGAACGAAACCATTCCAGGCGTATATCGGCTCGATGCGCCTGGGCACGTCCGAATTCCACTGGTTTTGGATTCGCCGCACAGCGGATCAGATTACCCGGAGTCCTTCGATACGACGGTCCCTGTGACGGTTCTTCGCCGCGCGGAAGACATGTATGTCGACGACCTGTTTGCCGATGGACCTGGGCTCGGCGCGCCGTTGGTCTCCGCTTTGTACCCGCGCAGTTTCATCGATCCCAATCGCGACGTGCGGGATCTCGATCGTGACTTGTTGACAGAACCATGGCCGGACCCTGTCGCGCCAACGGAAAAAGCGCGTCTGGGTCATGGGCTGATTTGGCGCGTCTGCCCGCCCGACTATCCGATGTACCGGCGGCGGTTATCGATTGCGGAGGTACAGGACCGCATCGCGCATTATTGGGAGCCCTACCATAAAGTTTTACAGCGCTGCATGGACGAGACCTACGATATGTTCGGATTGGCTTGGCACATAAATTGTCATTCCATGCCGTCGTCCAGTCTGCCTCGTGATAACGAGTTCAATAATATGCGCCGGGCTGATTTCGTTTTGGGAGACCGAGACGGTACCACGTGTTCGCGTGAGTTTCTGAATGTCGTTGGAACAACGCTGAAGAACTTCGGTTATCGCGTTCGCATCAACGATCCATATAAAGGCGTCGAAATTGTGCGCCGGCACGGGCGTCCGGACCTCGGACGCAATAGTCTGCAAATTGAGATCAACCGCGCGCTTTATATGAACGAAGAAACGTTCGAGCGGACGCCGTATTACAACACGCTGAAATCGCATATGGCGAAATTGGTCGAAGTTGTCGGAGATTACGCTCTAGAGCGGACAGGTGCGAAGGCGGCGGAATGAGGAACGCGTTAACGTTTTAGCAATTTCCGATACGATAACTTCAAAGATATCGGCAGCTTATTTAGGAATGGTGAGGGGAACACCATGCGGGCAAGAGTATTAGACCGGAAAGAAGCGATGGTGCTGGAATGCGCCGGACGTCTGACGATTCGGGATCGTAAAAGCGTCGAGCGCATTTCGAATAATATCACGCGTAGCGGTCATTCTCAGGTCGTCATCGACCTTAGTAAATTGGATTACATCGATTCCGGCGGGCTCGGTATTCTATTGTCATTGCGAGACGGGGCTGTCGACAGAGGCAAGCGGATCGCAATTTCCGGCGCGGCCGATTCCGTTCGCGAAGTCTTGGACATCGCGTCCTTTGGAACGCTGTTCGATATCCGCTAGGACGCGAATTGCTCCGATAGAATACGTTCTTCCAAATCGTGCTCAGGGTCGAATAGCATGGTGAGATTGGTCGTCATGTCGAGCGATACTTCGACGGAAACCACATCGCGGACCTCGTGCGCGTCGGCGCAAGCGCTGACGGGTCGCTTTTGATCTTCCAAAATCTCAAATCTCACGCGGGCGTTGTTCGGCAAGATGGCACCGCGCCACCGCCGCGGTCGGAAAGCGCTAATCGGCGTTAGGCATAAGACGTCGCTTGCGATCGGGACAATCGGGCCGTGCGCCGACAGGTTATAGGCGGTGCTTCCCGCAGGTGTGCAGAGAAGGACGCCGTCGCAAATCAATTCTTCAAGGCGAACGATATCATCGACGGTAATTTTAATTTTCGCTGCTTGTTGGATTTCGCGAAACAAAGAGACGTCATTAATCGCAATGGCTTCTTCTGTTTCGCCGGACACGGTCGTGGCGGTCATTACCAACGGTCGCAACGTGACGGGTTCGGCGCGGCTGAGACGGGCAGGTAGGTCGTCGGGGGTATACGCGTTCATCATGAAGCCAACGCTGCCGCGGTTCATGCCGTAGATCGGCTTATTCGCGTCCTTGTAGTCGTGCATAACCCGCAGCATAAACCCATCGCCGCCCAAGGCGACGATCGCGTCGGCTTCACTCGCCGGGGTATTCGGATAACGCCCGACCAAATCCGCCAATGCGGATTGCGCTGCATCGGAATCCGACGCTAGAAACGCAATTCGCTTGTCATCCATACCTTTACCCCATGAGAATGTCCCGCCGCTCGCGCGACAGTATAGCCGAGCGTCGGTCACACGCCAGTGACGCTCTTAATTTTGGAGGATTTTATGGTTCGCAGTTTGTCTCTCGTCGTCGCACTGGCGTTTGTTTGCTACGCGGTACCCGTGTCGGCGAATGACCGGCATGCGGGTTACTATTATCCGAAACCGGTTACGACGGAAGCTTATCGATCGCGGACCCGAACGCTTCCCGATGCCAGCAGACAAGCCAGGGTCGCCTTTGTGACCAGTATTACAAACAGTATGGTCAAGAACAGCTCTTACCCGCCTCAATTCGCGATGTATTCGAAAGGCAGTCGGCAGCAAAAGCTCATCATCGTCGGACTGCGCGACGACGCCTATAACACGATCTTCCGCGCGCGTGCATTATTGGCGCAATTGACGGCGGTGGCCCGAACGACACGCCTTGTCCGCGAACAGATGAAACCAAGTCATCTAACGTTTTTGGATTTCTTGAACTTGATGGGTTTTGAGCAGTTGACGGTCAGCGACGGCAAAGAATTTTCGCATCAAATAACAATCCGCTAGCAGGAGGATTCCGCCAAATGTCAGAACGCGAAGCTGTGCTGTTTGCAAACGACGCATTTTACCTCTGTTTTGCGGGCGAGGATGTCGACGGTATGGATGCTCTGTGGGCTTCCGATGCGCCGGTAACGTGTATTCACCCCGGTTGGGAAGCCCTCTACGGACGCGAAGAAGTGCTTGAGAGCTGGCGCTCAATAATTGCGGGCGGCGCCCCCAATATCCGTTGCCGTGAACCCGAGGTCTCGATCTATGGTGATTTTGCGAACGTAATTTGTTTCGAAGAGATGGACGGCGGATACCTGATTGCGACGAACACTTTCGTGCGCGAGGCGGGGCAATGGAAAATGGTCCATCACCAAGCTGGTCCCACCCGCGGCAAGCCAGCCGAGGGAGACGCGGCGGGTTCTGATTCCGCTATTAACTGATGGAATTTAGCCGCCGGTAACACTCATGTGGCGGCCAACGCCGGGACGCTGATGGCGGCGGTCGATGATGAAATCATGGCCTTTCGGTTTTCGGCCAATCGCTTCATCTATGGCGTCGGCGACCAGGTCATCGCCTTCGCTTGTACGAAGAGGCGAACGAAGGTCTGCGACGTCTTCTTGGCCAAGGCACATGTACAACGTGCCCGTACACGTAAGCCGCACGCGATTACAGGATTCGCAGAAGTTATGGGTCATCGGCGTGATAAAACCGATTCGTCCACCGGTTTCGATACAATCGACGTAGCGCGCCGGTCCGCCGGTGGCATGGTCGCTTTCGTTTAAAGTCCATTGCTTTTGCAACTCGCCTCGGACCATCGAAAGGGGCCAGTATTGATCCAGTCTGATTTCGCCCCCGACATCGCCCATCGGCATGACTTCGATGAAAGTGAGGTCATGTCCATTTTCACCGCACCAGCGCACGAGGTCGTGGATTTCGTCGTCATTGACGCCTTTCAGCGCGACGCAATTGATCTTTATCTTGAGGCCCGCGGCGGTCGCAGCGTCGATACCTTCCATAACCTTGTCGAATTTTCCCCATCGGGTGATGGCGAGAAATTTTTCCGGATTCAGTGTATCAAGTGAGACGTTGACCCGGCGAACGCCGCAAGCGGCAAGCTGCTCGGCGTATTTGGCGAGCTGGCTGCCATTTGTCGTGAGTGTGAGCTCATCCAAGGCCCCGGAATCCAAATGTCGACCGAGCCGCTCGAACAGCCACATGATGTTTCGGCGGACGAGTGGCTCGCCACCCGTCATGCGAAGTTTGCGAACGCCCTTTGCGACGAATACCGAACAAAGACGATCGAGCTCTTCCAGGGTAAGAAGGTCTGCCTTCGGTAAGAAGGTCATGTCTTCCGACATGCAATAAACACAGCGAAAATCGCAACGATCCGTGACCGAGACGCGCAAATAGGTGATCGCCCGATCGAACGGATCGATAAGGGCTTTCGCCGTTCTCGTCGTATCTTCGAATTCGCCCTGCAAAATAACCCCTCACGGACCGCTCGCATTTGTTGCGAGGCTTTAGTTCAGCAGTTCTTTCGTCGGAGTTGTCCGACCGGATGTATATGGTAGCTGAACCATATAAAACGCAAGTACTACGGGCAAATTTAGTCGATCAGCTGAACGGTTGGGACTTGCTCGACATTTCGTGTCATGCGCTGTACAAAATTACGATAAGAAGTATCTAACGTCGGTGATCCAAATCATTGGAAGCCGAGGAGAATTGGTTGTCCGCTTCGAAGAAATTTACCGCGCTTCTGCTTTTTGTCGGTGCATTGTCGATCGTCGTCGTCATGTTCGGCCTTGTTGTGAGCAGTGATGCCGGCAGCAAGCAGAAAGAGTTCGGTAAAAAGCGCCGATACGACGCAACGCAATGCGTGGCCGTCGATGTCGAGCAGATGATAGTTAAGAAGAAGAAGTTTCTAGCTGTTTTTGCGGAAAACAAATGCGCGCGTCCCATCCAGATCTTGGCTTGTTACCAAGTGACGAAACCGACGTTGAGGCACGCGCGAACCGGCTGGTATTGCGACTTTAAGGATTATAAGTCGCGGTCGCGCACGATGATTTCGGATCGTGCGAAGTATGGCCGAGTCAAGTAATGGGCAGCTTGCAATCGAGCGAGTGAAGACTGTATTCGAATTTTGTCGAATACCAATGCAACGGTAAACGCGAGCGGCCAAGAGCCCGAATCCGTTGCAAAACGGATGCGCTGACGGTCGTCAAGAAACACGTAAGTATTGCTGGTCGCCGGTCGGACGCGCATATATGCGCTATGAACGAATTCGTCTTACAGCCGCGGCCGGAAGATTCTCGACTGACGGAGAATGTTTCGGGTATTGACCACAATGGCGACCCTGTGGACACGCAGGTCGTCGTCGAACGACCACTGACCTTGTTTTTGAACCGACAAGAAATCGTCACCATGATGACGATTTGCGACTATCCGGATTACCTTGCCGTTGGATATCTGATTAATCAGAACATGCTCGATCCGAATGAAGAGATTACCGGAATCGATTACGAGGAAGATATCGAAACCGTCGTGGTTCGGACTGAAGCGCAGACCGATTTCGAAGACAAGTTGAAGAAGAAAACGCTCACGTCCGGGTGTGCGCAAGGGACGGTATTCGGTGATCTCATGGAGAAGTTCGAGGACATCACGCTCCCAACGGACGTGAAAATTCGGACCTCGTGGATTTACGAATTAACAAAGAAAATCAATACAGTACCTAGTCTTTATCTGCAGGCGGGCGCTATCCATGGATGTGTGCTCTGCGAGCAAGATCGTCCGCTTGTCTATATGGAGGATGTTGGTCGCCACAACGCGATTGATAAGATTGCGGGCTACATGGCGATGCATAAAATTTCTCCAAAGGGAAAATCGTTCTACACAACCGGCAGGCTTACATCGGAGATGGTGATTAAAGCGGTGCAGATGGAAATCCCGATCCTGATTTCCCGCTCGGGTTTTACCGCCTGGGGGGTCGAACTCGCCAAGCAAGCAAATCTCACCTTGATCGGTCGTGCGCGGGGAAAACGCTTTGTGGCATTGTCGGGCCAGGAACGCATTGTGTACGACTCCGATCCCGAACAGATTGACGACGAGCCGGAACGACTGCGTCGCAAGGGCGGTCGCGATGACGATGCTGCCTGAATTCATTGGCTGCGTAAGATGACATCGCCGATTGTTGCCGTTCTCTTGGCTGGAGGATTGGCCCGTCGTATGGGCGGTGGGGATAAATGTCTGCGGGAAGTCGCAGGTCGTCCGCTGCTCTCGCATGTCATCGAGCGGATATCGCCTCAAGTCGACCACGTCGTGCTGAATGCAAATGGAGACCCGGAGAGGTTCTCGGAGTTCGGCTTGCCGGTGATCGCTGACGTTGTCGAGGGAAACGCGGGGCCGCTTGCCGGTATTCTAACTGGCTTGGATTGGGCGGCCCGACACGTGACCGAATGTGAGTGGGTCGTAAGTGTACCGACCGACGCGCCGTTCTTGCCGCTGGACTATGTCGCTCGCATGATAGCGGCTATTGAAGACGAAGATGCGGAATTGGCGTGTGCGTCGACCAACGGCCGGACACATCCCGTTGCGGGGCTTTGGGCGTTGCGGCTGATGCCGGAATTGCGGAGCGCATTAATCGACGAAGATATCCGCAAGATCGATCGATGGACCGCCCGGTACCGATTGGCAGATGTGGAATTCTCAAGCGAGCCAATCGACCCTTTCTTCAACGCGAACCGGCCCGAAGACTTAGAAGCGGCAGAAATAATTTTAGCGCATCAGCGTTAAGAAGCGCCCGTGCGGGCGCATCGCCGAGACGGCGCCGCCTTCCATCGAAGTATGAATCAGCGCATCCGTGTTCATCGCGACAAAGCCGCTGACAGCGTTGACGTTGAAATCGAACAGTTTGGTTGATAAGGGCGCACTTGGACCGACGATGACGACAAATGCGTTCTTCGCGAGATCGAGAAGAGGGGCAATCGAGCCGTTCGAGATTGCCGACGCCGTGATAATGACCTGCTCGGCGTTTGGTAAGAGTGTTTCCGCCGCCTCTTCCGGATAGCAGCCGGGGCGCGGATCGCGCTCGATGATCGCCGCATTCGGCAATCGTTTCGCGAGGCCGGGAAATTGTCCGACCACGACGGTCCTCTCGCCATGGTCTTCGACCATATCGAGACCGTTTTTCTCCGATCCCGTTATATCGAATCGATTGTAGTGTGCGTTGATGGCCGCGTATCCGATTGCGTTTTCAAAAACGTTATCGGATTGCGTGAGTTTGGCGAGTTCCGCGAGTTTTTGCCCGGCATAACTGCCGGGCGCCGGCAGTCCGGAGCAACCGCTTGTTCCCCGGACCGGACTATGCGACAGCCCCACGCCAAGCGGGCCAACGACCAGCGTCCAATTCAGTCCAATGAGGACAGTTTCCGCACGGCCGGAAACGCCGTCACTCAGCGTCTCGGCGATCGTGCCTGCGCCGCTTGGAGATGGCTGTGCGCTCACGATTATCGTTTTCCCTCGTCTATTCGACGTTCCATCGCGACCCGCAGTGACAGGCCGCTTATCTGGAATTCAAGACAAGATAAGGTTAATACACTTCATTCACGTTTTAGAAAGAAGTTTCCGCTATCCCTATAGTGCGATGAGTAACGAAATACGTATTGCAGAACTGATTTCTTCGCGCATTTGCCATGCTTTGGCCGCGCCGGTCGGCGCGATTGGCAATGGCATGGAACTAATCGAAGAGTTTGAGGATTCGATGCAGGATGAAGCCATGGATTTGATATCCATGAGCGCAACCCGGTCGACCAATCTAATTAAGTTCTTTCGAATGGCCTATGGATCCGCCGGCTATGACGGATTGGGCAACCCATCCGAAGTCCGCGCCCTGGCGGAAGGTTTTGTCGACACGGAGAAGTTCTCCTTCGATTGGAATTTCGATGCACTTGCACCGGGCGAGAGTCTATCGCCGGGGCACGGGAAATTACTTCTGCTGATGATTGAATTGGCGTCGGAAATGTTACTGCGCGACGGTGCGATTGAAATAACCTATGCGCCGGAGGCGGACTTATGTGTCTTCGCCCGTGCCGATGATGCCACTCTGGATAGCGCGCTCGAAAATGCGATGACGTCTGACTGCGATTTGAATGAGGTTACAGCGCGGACCATACACGGTGCCTACACGGCGCTCGTGGCGCGGGAATTGGAGAAAAACTTATCGTGGGAACGCCTGGCCGATGGGATATCCATCCGCTGCGGCTAGGGAAATTCATCGGAAATGTCCGTATTTTATGTGGAGGCGCTAAATGGCGTTTATTTTTTCTGCATTTACGGAGTGTTAATGCTTTGTATCTAGGTATATAAGTGCGGACAAAATAGGGTTAATGTGTTCCGGCAACTGAGGTCGATGCAACACGGCGTATCGAGGAAGAGTGAAAAATGGACGATCTTATGTAAGAATTTCTGACGGAAACCGCGGAAAGCATGGAGACTCTCGACAACGAGACCATCACGCTTGAGCAAAATCCGAATGACCCGGAACTTTTGAGTAACATTTTCCGGCTGGTCCACACGATCAAAGGAACGTGCGGCTTCCTCGGGTTACCGCGGTTGGAATCTGTCGCTCACTCTGCGGAGAACGTCCTTGGTAAGTTCCGCGACGGCGTTCTTGAAGTCACGCCGGGGCGGTTTCGCTCATCTTGGAATCACTCGATCAGATTAAAGAACTCCTCGGCTCGTTGGAGCAAACCGAACAGGAGCCGGAGGGCGACGATAGCGAATTGATCGCTCGTTTGGACGCTATGGCGGAAGGGGCTGCCGAAGCGCCGCCGGAAGAACAACCGATTGCCGAAGCGGAAGCTGCGGAAGAAGAAGGCACCGGCGAGGTCGATCCGGAACTGGGTCGTGAATTGAAGCCGGGCGAAGTGTCCCTCGACGAATTGGAGCGGATCTTCCAAGAGACGCCGGGGCCGTCCGACAGCGCGCTAGCGGCGGAAGATGCGGCACCGCCGGCAGAGGAAGCGCCGGCAAGCGTCCCCGCGGCACCCGCGCCCGCACCAGCGGCCGCGGAGAAGAAAGAAGAAGCCGCGCCGAAGAAGGAGCCGGCATCGGTTGCTTCGCAAACCATTCGCGTGAACGTCGATTTGCTCGAAAACTTAATGACAATGGTTTCGGAGCTTGTCCTGACGCGGAACCAGTTGCTGCAGATTTTGCGCACTGAGAAAGAGTCGGAGTTTGCGACACCGCTACAACGTCTGTCTCACGTGACGAGTGAGTTGCAGGAAGGCGTCATGAAGACGCGGATGCAGCCGATTGGCAACGCGTGGGCGAAACTTCCCAGAATCGTTCGCGACTTGTCGTTGGAATTGGACAAGAAGATCGATCTGCAAATGATCGGTGCGGAAACCGAGCTCGACCGTCAGGTCTTGGAGCTTATCAAGGATCCGCTCACGCATATGGTCCGGAATTCCGCCGACCACGGTATTGAGATGCCCGCAGAACGAATGGAAGCGGGTAAACCCGAAACAGGAACGGTCACCCTGAACGCCTTCCACGAAGGTGGGCACATCATTATCGAGATCAGCGATAATGGTAAGGGGCTCAATGTCGATAAGATCAAGGAAAAGGTCCTCGGCAATGGACTGGTGACCGAATCCGATCTCGAGAATATGAGCGACACGCAGATCCAACAGTTCATTTTCCGCGCCGGTTTCTCGACGGCGCAGCAAGTAACGTCGGTCTCCGGTCGCGGTGTCGGCATGGATGTGGTTCGGACGAACATCGAGAAGATTGGCGGTACGATCGATCTCAAGTCGGTCGAGGGACGCGGGTCGACGTTTACGATCAAGATTCCGCTGACATTGGCGATCGTCTCGGCATTGATCATCGAGTGCGGCGGCGAACGGTTCGCCATTCCGCAGATCAGCGTGGTCGAGTTGGTGCGCGCCAGCGACAACTCCGAACACACGATCGAGCACATCCAAGGCACACCCGTCCTGCGGTTGCGGGATCGGCTGTTGCCGCTGGTGCCGTTGCGGAGTTTGATGAAGTTGAACGGCGATGGCCGCGAGGAAGAGTCCGAAGAAACGTTTGTCGTGGTGACGCAG
>PAZH01000082.1 GCA_002716125.1 Rhodospirillaceae bacterium | reverse complement strand
TCGGTACGGTCCGCGTCGTCGTCATCTCGATCCGTCAGCAATGTATCGACCCCGGGCATTTCGAGGAATTCGGCGTCGATGTCCAATCCGCGCGGACGGTTGTCGTCAAATCGCGCGGTCACTTCCGCGCGGGCTTCTCTGTCTATTTCGCGCCCGAACAAGTGGTTGAATGCGATGCGCCCGGTTTGACGTCGCCCAATTTGGAGAATTTCGATTGGCAGGGATTTAAACGGCCGATTTATCCATTGGATATGGACACGGCGTGGACACCGCCGGACTGGTAGTTCCGATCAGCCGAGCCATTTCGGCCAATGGACGCCGATTAAGAGGGCTAATTTCTTGCGGTCTTCCTGTAATTCGAAGCGGACGCGGTATTTACCCCATTTCCGCAACTCTTTCATGTCTTCCGGGACGTTGATCTCGAAGTCGCCCTTGCAGTGCTCCGCTAACCATTCCCGTAATTTTTCGATGGCTTGCGGATTTGTATATCGCACGGAGCAATAGATACCGCGCCGATCCTCACTGGAGCGACGATCCTCGCCGGTCCTGCGCTCGGACCATTCTTTATCGTCCGCCTCGGTACGGCGTTCAGTGCCTGCACGCCGCTCATTTTCGGTCGGCTCGTTGTCGCCTGTTGCCACGTCTCGCTTCTTGCGAAAGTGATAATTAATTGCCCCCGAGATCACCCAGGTTTCACGAATTCACCGAACGGGTCAATCACATTCATATTGTGTTAGCGATCTGTTGAACGACCGTGTATCACTTCTGCCGAAAGATGACCGACCAAGGGCACTCCGATGAACGATTTCACACCCAAAGAGACAACAAGCATTCACTTCGCGCATTCCGCCTATCGGCTCCAAGAGTGCTTCGAAGCCCGGGACACGGGCATTTCCTGTTTCCAGACTTGGTCACGGGAAGACACGGCGGCACGAATGGGCGAGGCGAGCGTCGCGGTCATGTCGGCCTTCTGGCGGAATGACTTCATCGAGAACGCGGGCGCCTTAAAATTCGTCCAAGTCTGTGCGGCCGGCTACGATCAATTCGATCAAGCGGCGATGTCGCAGAACGCCATCCGCCTCGCCAATGCGAGTGGCGTCAATGTCAATGCGGTCAGCGATCATGCGATGGCACTGATGCTGGCGCTGATGCGCCAGCTGCACTACGCGCGTGACCATCAACGCAAGAATCATTGGCGAGGCATGATTTCCGACCTCTCTGCGCGGGAGGATGAACTGGCGGGTCGCACCGTTCTCATCGTTGGCATGGGCGCGATCGGTTCGCGTCTAGCGCGGCTCGCCCGCGCCTTCGAGATGAAGGTGATCGGGGTTCGTCGAAACACGGCGGCAATCGCGGATATTGTAGACGAAGCTCATGCGCCAGACGCACTTGCATCGCTCTGGGGACGGGCGGATTTTGTTGTCCTGACATGTCCTCTCACCGATGAGACGGCGAATATCGTCGACGCGGCCGCTTTGACGGCAATGGATGACACGGCACACCTGATCAATGTCGCGCGCGGCGGTTGTGTGGATGAGCCTGCACTCATTGAGGCGCTGAAATCGGGTCAGATCGCCGGTGCCGGGATCGATACGACCGTCGAGGAACCGCTTAGCGAATCGTCGCCTTTATGGGGATTCGACAATGTCATATTGACGCCTCATACCGCAGGCGAGACGCGGCACTATGAAGAGAATGTTATCGATATTTTATTGGAGAACCTGGACCGGCTTTGGCGAGGGGAGGCCGAACTCCACAATCAAATTGTCTGATACCTTCGCTAACCCAAGCTTCGATAGATAAGATTGATCCCGATCCCGAGCAGGGCGATGAACAAAACGCGCTGAAAGCCCGCTTGAGAGATGCGGCCGCGAAGCCACGTACCGATCCCCATGCCGACGAGCGCAGGCACGAGTACGGCGATCGAGATCAAGAGCTCGTCGAGACCGAAGACCTTGTTGGCGGCAAGACCAAGAAAAAGCGGTCCCATGCTGGAGAGCGCGACAGCGCCCATCGACGCGGTAAAGAGATCTTTATCGATCCGTAACGCCACGAAATAAACGATAACCGGCGCGAGCATGACGGTCGCGCCACCGACAATGCCCATGATCCCGGCTGCAATAGGATTCAGCCACACTTGGGTCTTTTCCGGTATCGCCCAAGTTTTCGGAATAAAGGGCAGGGGGCTTAAAAGGACGACGAAGCTGCCGATGATAAGCGCCATGGTCGCGGGCGGTGCTGTGACGAGAATTTGCGCACCGATCAACGAACCTCCGGCCAACGGAACCAGAAACGTCCAGTAGCGCCGCATGACCTCCTGAAAGCGGCCGCCTTGGAACAGCAGCCAGAAGTTCGTGACAATAACCGGCATCAAGGTCACAGCGGCGGCGACCGCCGGAGCGATGACGTTCGCCATAATCGGTACCGCGACAGCCGGCAGCCCGCCGCCGACCACGCCTTTGACGAGGCCGGCGAGCAGGAATGCCGACGCGATGACGAGTATGGCCTCCGGGCTTAACCCGAAATCCAGCACTTATACGGGCGACCCTTTCGGGAATTCCGGTGTCCGTTTCTCAAGGTGAGACTTCAAGCCTTCCTTCACTTCGGAGCCTGCGAAGGCCAGCATTTCGAGCGCGGTCGACGCGTCATAGGTCGGGCCCATCATCCGGTACCAGTTATTCAATGCGTATTTGGTCCAGCGGATCGCGCTCGGCGCGCCGTTAGCAAGGCGTGTGGCAATCTCGAGTGATTTCGCTTCAAGCTCGTCATCCTCGACGCACAGCGAAACCAATCCATACTTCTCGGCATCTTCACCGTTTACCGGTTCGTTCAACATCAGCAAGTACTTGGCCTTCGCCATACCGCAGAGCAACGGCCAGCAAATGACCGCGTGATCGCCTGCCGGGACGCCGAGACGAACGTGGCCATCGACGATGCGTGCCGATTTTCCGGCGATCGAAATGTCGGCGAGCATGGCGACGACAAGGCCGGCACCAACGGCCACGCCGTTAATGGCGGAGATGACCGGCTTATTGCAATCGATCACGCCATAGACAAGATCGCGGGCTTCCTTCCAGGCTTGGATGCGCTGCGTTTCGTCGTTGATATTGGCGTCGATCATGCCGAAGTCGCCGCCTGAGGAGAACGCCTTACCGGCCCCGGTCACGATGACCGCGTCAACATCGGGATCAAGATCAATGTCCTTCCAGATATAGGTGATCTGGTTGTGTCCCTTCGCGTCGAGTGAGTTGTAGGTCTTCGGATTGTTAAAGGTGATCCGCAGCACGCGGTCTGCTGGATAGTCGATGTCGAAGGCATCGTATTTTGCGTAACGGTCGGACATGATCGTCTCCTCGGGGTTCAAACCTGGGTTAGTAAATAGACGGAACACCGCCGAAAGCGAGGAGGAAAACTAATCCGAACCAAAAGATTTCTCGTTTGAGAGAAGGTTAAGATTGGGTCACAATGATTGACCTATTTGGACGAGCGGGTCGACACGATGGACAATACGGTTCGGATTCTTGGCTTGAGCAAAGTCGCATGGATTATCATGACGGGTGCCGCGATCATCACCATTGCGATGGGTGTGCGGAATACGTTCGGCATTTTTATGCAGCCGCTATCGGCGGAGCATGGCGTGTCAATTACCATGCTGTCTTTCGCGGTCGCCTTGCAGAACCTCTTTTGGGGCCTTGCACAACCTGTTGCGGGCGCGATCTCTGACCGGCAAGGGGCTGGGCGTGTCATCGTGTTCGGAGGGCTGCTCTATGGTCTCGGACTGATAATCGCGATCTCATTCTCCGATCCGGTCATGATTATCTTTGGTGCGGGTATCCTGATTGGCATCGCCCAGAGTTGTACGACGTTCGCCGTCGTCTTGGGCGTGATTGGCCGAAACGTGGAAGAAAAACGTCGGCCCATGGCGCTGGGTATTGCATCCGCGGGCGGATCTTTCGGCCAAATGGCCATCGTTCCTCTGGCGCAAGGCCTGATCACATATGACAGTTTAGAGTTCTCGATTCTTGCCATGGCCGCGCTTACATTCGTCTTGGTGCCTTTGGCGATCCCGATGGTGGGGAAACCGTCGGAAGCCGCCGCGGCGGCCACACCGGGCCCGGCGCAGGCGTTGTCCGACGTCCTAAAGGGGGCGGTCGGCAATTCCGGATATATTCTTCTGACCCTCGGGTTTTTCACGTGCGGCTTCCAAGTTGCCTTTATCGGCGTGCATTTGCCCGTCTACTTGTTGAATTGCGGTTTGCCGACACATATCGACATTCCGACTCTCGCCGCGACCGCGCTCGCGACGGTCGGCTTCTTCAACATGATCGGCACGTACTTTCACGGTGTGTTGGGGACGTGGTTCCTGATGAAGAACCTACTCGCGTGGAATTACATTCTGCGCGGCGTCTTTATTCTGGCCTTCTTCCTGGCCCCGAAGTCGGAGTTCTCCGTCCTGGCGTTCGCGGTCGCGATGGGAACGCTGTGGCTCGGGACTGTGCCGTTGACGAGCGGGGTCATCGCGAAGATGTTCGGCCCCGCAAACCTGGGCATGCTGTTCGGTGTGTGTTTCCTCTCGCATCAAGTCGGCTCGTTCCTCGGGATTTGGATTGGCGGTTACATGTTCGATCTCACCGGCAATTACGACATGATCTGGATCCTGACAGCCCTTGCCGGTTTTATGGCGGCTGCCTTCAACTGGCCGATCAAGGAACGCGCCATCGAGCAGCCGGCATAGGAAAAGGTTGAGCCGACGCCTTTGGCCGTCTACCAAGAAGTATGGCGAGGCGATTAAAACTAGCGACAGTCGGCACCGGCTATTTCGCGCAATTTCACTATGAAGCTTGGAGCCGGATCAAGAACGTCGATCTCGTCGGGCTCTGTACGCTCGACGGGACGATGGGGCGCAATATTGCCGATCGCTTCGATGTCGCGACGGTGCATGGCGACGTTGCCGATATGCTCGACGCGGTGCAACCGGACTTACTGGACATCATCACGCCGCCGCCGACCCATCGGCCGTTTATCGAAGCTGCCGTCGCGCGCGGCATTGCCGTCGTCTGTCAAAAGCCGTTTACCCAAAGCCTCGATGAAGCGGAAGCGATGGTCGCATTGGCGGAAGCGGCGGGCGTGCCGTTGATCGTGCATGAGAACTTTCGTTTTCAACCTTGGCACCGGCAAGCGCGCAAGGTTTTAGACGAAGGGACGCTTGGGGAAGTCTATCAAATATCGTTTCGCATGCGTCCGGGCGACGGGCAGGGGCCGGAGGCTTATCTCGACCGGCAGCCGTACTTCCAGACGATGGAACGTTTCCTCGTCCACGAGACCGCGATCCACTTTGTCGACGTATTCCGATATCTCATGGGGGAGGTCGAGACGGTTTATGCGGATCTCACACGGTTCAATCCCGCGATCGCGGGTGAAGATTCCGGCTACATCGTGTTCCAATTCCGCAACGGCGCACGCGGCTTTTTTGATGGTAACCGATTGGTGGATCACGCTGCCGAAAACCGGCGGCTTACAATGGGCGACATGCTGATTGAAGGATCGGACGCCGTACTTCGTCTCGATGGCGATGGCCGCATGTATCTTCGCAAGCACGGTTACGACGTCGAAATCGACGTCGATTACGACTGGGAAAATAAAGGTTTCGCCGGCGATAGCGTGTATTTGTTACTGCGCCACGTTGTGCAGCACGTCCTTGCGGGCGCGCCCGCTATGAATACGGCGCGCGACTACCTGACAAACCTCCGGATCGAAGACGCCATTTACCGATCGAGTGAAAGCGGCGCGCGAATGGAAGTTTGAGGTTCACCCCAAATTCCACATTCCACACTTTCGATACGCCGCGGATTGATTCACTCGGAATTGGGTTTATAGTCCCGCTCTTGCGGGCACGAACGCAATCTGATTGTCGACGCCCTTTACGTCATCGATGCTCGCAATCCGTTCGATAATATCGCCCAAATTCCGTGTACCGCTGACAACACCCGAAAGGGTGACTTCTCCATCGGAAACGGCGACTTCTATACCGCTGCCGAAGGGTGTTTCCGCCGCTTGTTGGTCAAGCAGTTTGCGGACGTCGGCCTCTAGGGATTTATCGGCAAGTTTTGTGATCGAGTTCTTCGTTTCCCGATAGGCGTCGCTGCGCGCCAGTTCTTGAATTAGATCTACGCACATTTTGACGGAGACGAAACCGGTGTTAAGTGTGATGTCATAGTTTTCGGCATCTCGCCAATCGCGGCCGAACTGACGTTGAATTATCCGACTATGTGCATCGTCGCTTCGTTCTATCTCGCGTCGAAGTAGGCCTTCGTCGGTAAGATCCAACCGCTGTTTCATTTCGGTGACACGTCGTGTCATCGGCGCACATATCCGAACGCAGACGACGTGCGAGATATCCCTTAGAAGCTGTGCGGCACCCCAGCCGCGAATCAGAACGTTGTCATTCGCCGCTAAACTTAGGACTTCGTCGGCTGTGTAGCGCGACATTCTTTCCGCGTCGATCTGCCAACGTTCCCACATCGAGGACTGACCTTCGAGAAATCGATGCACTGCACTCTCACCGACGTCCATCCGTTCCGCGATATGGTGTTCGACAAGTTCGTGGTGGACAACCGTAATTCCAAGGACGTCTGCAAGGCCCGCAGCGACATCCTTGCCGAGGGTTCCCATTTCGCGGGTCATCGCAATCACAGTCATGGTTTTTCTCCCGGTAGATGAAGAATACCCGACTAACTTGAGACGCGAGGTTGCGCTACAAGTGAGTCGTCGCAACGTGATTATGATGAGGAAATGGGAAGCGAAATACAATAAAAAAATCAATAAAAACAGAAACTTAATAGAAAATACACACCTGTCTCGGGTGTCGTGTTCCCAAAGCGCGAATACCTGTGCAGTGGACGGCTTCGAAGCGGCCGCACCTCAATGAATTTGAGCTTCTGTTTTGTTGTTTGGTGGTGTCATTTTCTTAACCTCACCCAATTCCCAGTGAGCGGAGCTCCCAACGATTGCCGGCTGTTGAACCGATACATACTCATCAGAGCACCGAATTCTCCATCTCTGGGAATTAATTTTCTATCTAGGAAGCGGAATTAACCCGGTGTTACGATGGGCGTTTGGGTATCAATCCACCGGAACAGGTTCTTATGCTTGTACCGCCGATCCAGAGGTAGGAGAGATTGGCGTTAGGCCGATACGGAATCGGCCGATTGAGTTTGACCTATCTCGCGGTCAATCTCACTAATGCGGATTCAAGCGTCTACCGTTTCGAGATCGACCGGCTCTGCCATCGCGCCGGTTGCACGCATGGCGTCGACGCGGGTCGCTTCTGGCCGTTTGCGATCTACAAAAACTTCCCAGCAATGGCCGTCGGGGTCCGTAAAGTAGATGCCGTATGAAATGCCGTGGTCTACGGTCCGATGTACATCGACGCCGTTGTCTAGCAGGCCTTGGCGGAATCGGCCGAGCTCTTTTGGCGTACCATCGAAGCGGAGTGCGATATGGTGAATCGTCTCTTCGCCCGCCGCGACGGGATTCTCGAACAGCGCGATGTCGTGATCGCTTTCCCCAAAAGAGAGAAAGCTGCCTTTACGCTCCGGACTGTCGACGACAACGGTCATGCCAAGGTGTTTGCAATACCAGTCGCGCGATGCCGCGAGATCGCTTACGTAAATCACCGTGTGTGCGAGTTCTTTGATGCGAGGCATGAATCAATCTCGTTTCGAAGTTCCGACATTAACCGAGACTGTGCGACAGTTCCGGGTATTCGGAAACTATTTTCTCGAAGCGCTCGCGGATCGAGAGCGTTGGACCGGCTTCGCTATCCGTATCGTCCGCGACCGCTTCAAACATTCGATGCTTCAAAAAGAAACGCCAATGAACCGGCATTCCTTCGAGAAGTTCCGTGAGGTCCCGGTAATTGTCCTCTGTCCATAAGGCCTCGAAAGCATTGCGCTCAGGACCAAAATCGTAGAACCCGCGCTCGCGGGCGAGGTCGCGTCGTCGCGCCTCCGTCGCGGCAGCATCAAAGCTGCCGTTTTCCAGGACCACACCATAGTCCTCTGCGGCTTTTTCGGGTGTGACGAAACCCGCTTGGACATCGCGTACAACCGCTGCCGGATCGCGCTCCAACGGATCACCCCATCCACCGGAGCCACCGGCTGCTACATGGATGACGTCGCCGGGCCCAATGGTCAGGACATCCGTGTTGCCAAGGTTAACCTCGTGGTTGCTGCCGGGGTTTAACAGGAATACGGAGTTCGTTCCCGCGTTGCCATGCATCACACCCCAGGAGCGAAAACGCGTGCGATCGCGGTTGCGCGCCGTAATCTTGGTATTGGGAGAAGAGGCCTGGAAGCGCATTTCCGTGGCGAGACCGCCGCGGTGCTTGCCGGGACCACCGGAATTTTGCGCCAGGCCGTAGCGCAGTAATTTGATCGGCACTTCCGCTTCGTTGATCTCGACGGGAGTGTTTTTCAAGAAAGAGCCATTTGCGCCGGACCCTTCCGCGCCGTCCTCCATCGGATTGCCCCCGGCACCGCCGGAAATCGGTCCAATAGATGCGACGACGCGCCTGCCGCTTCGGTTGTCGACACTGTTTACGTTCATGATCGGGCCGCCGCTACAAGGTGAGGCGGGCAGCCTGTCTGGCGCAGCTTGGACGAATGCACCGAAGGTAATTTCCTGTAGGCGCATCGATGACAGGGTTCGCATACCGACCGCAGCCGGAAACTCCGGATTGACGATGGTGCCTTTAGGCAGAATGCAACGGCAGACGCGCGTCACACCCGAGTTTAAGAACAAGGTCGGGTCGAGCGTGTAGAGGACGTAGACCAAGCCGACCAGCATCATGACGTGACGCTCTTCGCCGCCAGTTGGAATGTTCATCGAGGATTCGAGTTGCGGGTCGCTCGTTGAAAAATCGAAGGTGCAGGAGTCCCCCTCGATGATCAGGTTGAGCGCGATTCGGCAGGGCCAGCCGTCGACTGCATCCTCGTCCATATAATCGGCAAAGAAATACTCTCCATCCGGCAGGTCGGCGATAATTGCGCGGGCTTGTGTCTCTGCGTAGTCGAGAAGGTCTTCGATACCATCGCGGAAGGTGTCTGCTCCGAACTTCGCGATCATTTCCTTCACGCGCCGATCGCCGGTGTGGACGGCGGCGATTTGCGCCTTGAGGTCACCCCAGTTTTGTTCCGGCATCCGGACATTGGTGAGTAGGATATCGAGGACGTCCTTATTGAACTCGCCGCCGCGCATGATCTTCGTTGGCGGAATCCGGATACCTTCCTGATGCACTTCCGAAAGTGTGCGTGAAAGACTCGCGGGCACAGCGCCGCCGACATCCGTATTGTGAATGTGCCCCACCGCAAAGCAGACGATTTCGCCCTCATGGAAGATCGGCTTCCATATATGCATGTCGGGTGTGTGGGTGCAGACGAATCCGCTATAGGGATCGTTGGTAATACAGATGTCGCCATCTTCGTAATCGTCGATCGACTGAATGACGTTGCCGTAGTTCATACCGACGAACCACGTGGCGCCAAGTTCGGTCGGCGTTGCAAATGTGAAGCCGTCCGGTGTCGTCAGGCCGGTCGTAAAGTCTTCGGTTTCCTTTACGAACGTCGAGTGCGCCGTGCGGTAAAGCGTATAGGCCATGCTTTCGGCGGCCGCACAGCAATGGTTCTTGAGGATTTCGAGGGTGATTTTATCGATTGCCATGATTCAAGCCTTCGAATTCAAGATGAGATTGCCGAGCGGATCGACACTCACGGAGTAGTTCGGAAGTACACATGTTGTCGTGTCGTCTTGCGTTACGATGGCGGGACCTTGGAAGGACTGACCGGCTTTCAATTCGGCACGTGGATAAATCAGTGCGGTCATTCGCTGGCCATCGCAATAAATGGACGTCTCGCCGACGGGTACGGGGTCGTCCGTACTTTCTTCAAGCCGGGTGATCTCAGGCTTAGGCGGGACGCCGGATACGATCAGCCGAAGATTGATGATCTGCAGCGGCGCCGTGTCATCGGCGTACTCGTAGATGCGTGCATGTTCGCGATGGAATGCCTCGGCAACCGCGGAAATGTCAGCGTCTTCAATCCAGGCCGCGTCCAGCGGTGTGTCGATTTCGTATGATTGGCCGCGGTAGCGCAAATCGGCGGAGACCGTCAGGATTGCCTCTCCATCGAAACCGTGTTCGACCTTCAGCCAGTGAAGCGCCCGGTCGCGCAATGCTTGGAGGCCGTCCTTGAGGCGATCGACGACACCGTCGTTCAGATCGGCGTAGATTGTCTGAATGAAGTCGTTCCGCACGTCGGCGATGATTCCGCCGTAGGCACTAAGGACGCCCGGGGTGGCCGGCACGATGACGCGGCGCATGCCAAGTTCACGCGCGAGGAAACTGGCCATCATCGGCCCGGCGCCGCCGAAGGCGATAAGATCAAGGTCGCGTGGGTCGATACCGTGGCGCGAGACCAACTTACTGACCTCAAGATACATGCCGGAGACGGCAACACGAATGATCGCCTCCGCGGTGTCTTCCCGGCTAAGGCCGACTTTCCCGGCGACTGTGTCGATAGTTGCTTCAGCGCGCGCTGTGTCAATCTCAACAGCGCTGTATCCGAGAGCGGCAGCGCCGAGGTAGCCGTTGGTTACAAATGCGTCGGTGATTGTTGGACGTTCGCCTCCGCGTCCGTAGCATGCGGGGCCTGGCGTTGAGCCGGCGCTTTCGGGTCCAACCTTGAGGACGCCTTGCGGGTCTACCCAGGCGATCGAACCGCCGCCTTCACCGATGGATGTGACCGAAACCGTCGGAATGTGAATGGGGAACTCACCGATCATTTCGCCGACGCCGTATTGCGGGGCACCGTCGCGTATGATGGCGACGTCGGCGCTGGTGCCGCCGATATCGAGGCTCATGGCAGCTTCCGACTTGGCACTCCGCGCGATACTCGCGGCGCCGATCACGCCGGAGGCTGTGCCCGACAACAGCATCTGTGCGCATTCTGTCTTGCCGAGTTCGGCAGTCATCACACCGCCGTTCGACTTGGTCAACATAGGTTCTGCCGGGACGCCGACACTTTTTAGCGCATCTTGGAATGCAGTGAGGTAGTGGGCGACGCGCGGTTGGACATAGCCGGCGACGACGGCCGTGATCGTCCGTTCATATTCCCGGATCACGGGCCAAACATCTCCGGCGCAAGTCACGGCGAGGTCCGGCGCTTCGCTGCGGATGATTTCGGCGACACGTTGCTCATGTACCGGGTTCCGGTACGCATGAAGGAGCGCGATGGCAATGCCGTCGCCGCCAATGTCGCGAACGCCTTGGATCGCGGCGCGCACGCTTTCCTCATCGAGCGGTTCGTCGACAGATCCGTCGAACAGAACGCGTTCCTTGATGCCGAAAACTTTTTCGCGACCGACCAGCGGTGCCGCGCGGCGGGAGAAGAGATCGTAGGGGTCGGGCATCTTCAAACGCGCGACTTCGAGGACGTCCTCGAACTCAGCTGTGGTAAAGAGGCAAAGATTGATGCCTTTGCGTTGAATGACCGAATTGACGCCGACAGTCGTTCCATGCGTGAAATAGGTGATGGCCGACGGGCTCACGCTATAGCGAGATTCAAGCGCACGGATACCGTCAACGACCTCTTGACCCGGATTGTCGGGCGTCGACAGCACCTTGAGCGTATGGACCGTTCCTGTTTCTTCGTCGAAAACGCAGAAATCCGTGAACGTGCCGCCGATATCGACTCCGACCCTGTAACTCATGGCAGTGATTGTCTGTCCGTCGGCCGAGAGGTCAAGTCTTATGGTCGAACTTCGGGTTGACCAAGGCCGATTCGGTGTCGAATAGTGCCGCGCATAAGGCCATGCCGAATACTCTACCGATCATATCCAATCAGGTTGCCCGTCGCGTTTTCCTAGAGCGTCACGGATTGTGTGCACCGCCGCGCCGCAAGTTGACGGATCAAGGCCTGCTGGAAATGTTCCGCTCACTCGGTTTCGTTCAGGTCGATAGTATCAATACGGTCGCCCGTGCCCACCACATGATCCTGTTCGCGCGGAACCAAACCTATCGGCCGGCGCAATTGACCCGCCTGCTCGAACGCGAACGCGCGCTCTTTGAACACTGGACTCACGACGCTTCGATTATTCCGGTCGAATACTACCCGTACTGGCGATATCGCTTCGAACGTGACCGGACAATGTTGCTGAAGCGGTGGCGCAAGGCGCGCCACGAAGGGTTTGAGGAAATTTTCGATGAAATACTCGCGATGATCGGGCGAAATGGGCCGACGATGGCGCGCGACATCGGATCGCAACGGAAAACCGGTCGCGGCTGGTGGGACTGGCATCCTGAAAAGACCGCCTTGGAATTTCATTGGCGAACGGGAAATCTCGCCATTTCCGGCCGAGACGGTTTTCAGAAGATTTACGATCTTGCGGAGAATGTCATTCCTTCGACGAATCTCAGCGAACGTGTGGATGAAGGCGCATTTGTCGATTGGGCCTGCCGTTCCGCGTTGAAGCGTCTTGGATTTGCGACATCCGGTGAAATTGCTGCGTTTTGGGATATTGTGACGCCGTCGGAAGCGTCGGCGTGGTGCGAAAATGCGCTGGGGGCGGGGCGGTTGAACGAGGTCTTGGTCGAGAATTGTGGCGACCGGCGGCCCACGAAGTCATTTGCGTTTCCGGATTTACCGCTAAAATGCGCCGATCTTTCGGCGCCGATCGATCGGCTACGGGTCTTGTCGCCGTTCGATCCGATGATCCGGGACCGCAAACGGTGCCTTCGGTTGTTCGGTTTCGATTACCGTATCGAGATTTTCGTACCCGCGCCGAAACGGCAATACGGCTATTACGTCTTTCCGCTGTTGGAAGGTAACCGGTTTGTCGGCCGGATCGATATGAAACACGACAGCGGTACGCTTTCAGTCTCGAATCTCTGGCTGGAGGATGGTGTGAAACTGGGGAAGGGGCGCGTCGCCGCGCTCGAAGCAGAACTGGACCGTCACAGAAGGTTCGTCGATGCCGATCGAGTCGCATTCAATTGCGCGTTTCCTTAACCTTCTTCGTTTAAGCCGCGACCGTCATAGGGATGCGTCTCGACCCAGTGGTTCGCGATGTCGATACGCCGGGTAATCCAGACATCCGGTTTGGCCATCACGTAATCCAAGAATCGCTTAAGTCCCATTGCACGGGCCGGATGGCCGATCACTCGATTGTGGAGGCCGACCGACATCATCTTCGGATGGGTCGCGCCTTCCACGTACAACATATCGAACGCATCTCGGATGAAGGTGAACCAATCGTCCCCGGTGCCCATCCACCCCACCATCTTTCCATCGTTGTTTGTCAGCGAGTAAGGGATAATGAGATGCGGCTGGCCGTCGACTGTTCGCCAAAACGGCAGCTCGTCGCCGTAATAGTCGCTGTCGTAGAGAAACCCGCCATGCTCCACCAGTAGCCGCCGCGTATTCACACTCGGGCCGTATCTGCAGTACCAGCCCATCGGTCGTTGTCCGGTCGATGTTTCCAGCGATTGAAAGGCCTTCGCAATTTGGTCGCGTTCTTCTTCTAAAGACATTTCGAAATGCTTTGCCCATCGCCAGCCGTGCGAACAGACATCGGCACCGGATGTTCGGATGGCGTCCGCAATATTCGGCGTCCGTTCTAGTGCGAGCGCACAGGCAAACATCGTAAGGGGCAATTCTCTTTCCTGGAACAGACGCAAAAGACGCCAGAATCCGACACGGCTCCCGAATTCGAACATACTTTCGCCGGCGAGGTCTCTGCCTTCGAGCGGCGGTCGCCCATAAGCTTCCGTCAATTGGGTTTCAGTGAATCCCTCGCCATCTTGGATGGAGGCTTCGGAGCCTTCCTCGACATTGATGACGAAGTTGAGGGCGATTCTGGCTCCGTTCGGCCATTTAGGGTCGGGCGGATTTGCGCCGTATCCCACTAAATCGCGGTCGTATTCAGAATAATTCATAGAATGATACCGTAGATGCGGAAAGACCTACTGTACCAGAAAGGGCTCGGTAGAAACGTTTTAACGCGTCCACTTCACGAATTTGATGATCATGTCGACGGTTTGACCGTCCGTCGCGAGCGGCGCATCAAGGACTTCAACGTTAAGATGACCCTTTTCAGCGTGAGATACGTTACCAAACGCGCGAATAGGTTTGCGGTTTTCCAAAATGTAGTCGAACGACCTGACAACATTCTTCAATGCGTCGTCATCGTAGATTTCGTCTAGATACTCGTTCGTCTGATCTCGTTTTACGATTGACGTTATATTCGTGCCGATCAGTCGGAATTGATACCGGACCGGTTGATTTTCGACGTTGATAAGGGCGATGTTTCCCATAAAGGGTGCGAGGTCTTCGTGCTAAAAATCACCCCGCGCAGGCAAGGCGTCGGCTTTGCGTTTCGAGTTCCATAGCTGTAATGCGGATTGCAACTCGGGCGATTGAAAATCCAGCGATTCGTCTAACATTCGATCGCCGAGTTGAGTCGATAGTAAAGTTCAAATTTTCATGCTGCACTTTATGTCCGGACATTAAGGGCAGCATATATTCAGATTTTATGACGTCAAGCGAGTATTACCGGGGAACATGTGTCGATGAGATTCGGCGTCCATCTCGGTTTTAAACGCATGCTCTGCGAGTAACTCCTGTACGCGATCAACCGCAGGGCGTGCATTGATTTCATCCACCAGTCGATTGACATTACGCATTTCGTCCGCTGCCTCCGCGCCAATGACGCGCGGCATAATTCGGGCCCATCCCCAAACAGCCATATCGACCAATGTATAGTTCGCGCCGAGCATGTATGGCTGTTTACCGAGCCGCTCGTCCAGAATTCGAAAGTGCCGTTTCGCCTCGAAATCATATCGGTTCAAGGCGTATGGGAATTCTTCCGGCGCGTAGACCTTAAAATGAACCGCTTGTCCGGAATACGGGCCGATACCGCTTGCAACGAACATGAGCCAAGAAAGCAAAGTGGCACGTTCCTCCGGTGTGTCTCCGGTCATGAACTTGCCGGTCTTCTCCCCGAGATATTGGAGGATTGCATTGCTATCGAAAATGACGGCCTCACCGTCGACGAGGGTCGGCGCTTTCGCATTCGGGTTAATCGCAAGGTAGCCCGATTCATGCTGCTCACCCTTTCGAGTATCGAGAGGGATTGCCTCATATGCCAAATCCGCTTCTTCAAGGAACAGCGCAACCTTCATCGGATTGGGACCGGTGTTATAATAGAATTTCAGCAAGCGAGCCTCCGAATTTGAGTGCTAGGTCAACCGACAGGGATTTGCGCGGCGATAGGCGACTTTAAAATGTTTCGGTTGCTCGAAATAACATGCATTCCGATCAGCTGCTGAATGCAATCGTCATTATCGGAGGCAATCGGCGCCATCACCCTTTCATAGGTGATTTTAGGCAGCGGGCCGTGTCGCCATTGAAATCGGCGAAAGCAAGGTTGGCGATTTTCAACGATCCATTGAAACTGGGTTGCGATTTCAGGGTAAATATCGGGCGGGACGACCTCATCGACGTAGCTGCCCGTCAACTCCTTACCCGCCATTTCGTAAAGCTGCGTGCCGGCAAGGCGAAACTTAACGCGTTCTATGTCCTCACCGTCATAGTTTATTTCCAATATGCAAATACCGCGGAGCAGGTGCGGGATATCTTGGGGGTCGATATTCCTTCGAGCCGGAATATCGCGCGCCTCTTTTCTGGAACGCCAGTATTTCAAGAATTCTTCTAAGTCAGGATGAATTCGGTCTGGTATGCCCGTTTGATCGTGCATCTTTCTTTAACGCCTTTATCCCTTCGCTCATATCCGCTCCGTAAGAATAAATATAGTCGCGGAATAGTTAATAAAGCTTGGTCGCCAGTTCGCGCGGTAGAAGCCCGTGCAATTATGGCGTAAAGAAATTTGCTGCGTGGTGCAGCTTATACCGCGAAACACGGATCAATCGGCATTTCGCTCTGCGAATACGAGAAATTCGATATTGCCTTTGGGCCCTTTGATTGGGCTCTCCGTAATGCCGCTGGGTCGCCAACCGGTTTCCTCTAACCACGCAGACACTTCATCACAAACCCGCTGGTGGATAGCAGTGTCTCGAACGACACCGCCTTTGCCCACATCTTTTCGACCTGCTTGGAATTGCGGTTTAATCAGCGCGATGAGCTTCGCCCTCGGTTTTGCAAGTGCAAGCGAAGCCGGCAGTACTTTCTCGAGCCCGATGAAACTCGCGTCGCAGACGATGAGGTCGGCAATTTCGGGAATCTGTTCGCCCGTCAGATAACGGGCGTTTGTGCCCTCGAGGACGATAACGCGTTCGTCTTGGCGTAACTTCCAATCGAGCTGACCGCGTCCAACATCGACGGCGTAGACCTTAGCGGCACCATTCTGCAACAAGACATCGGTAAAACCGCCCGTGGATGCACCGACATCGATACAAATGCTGTTGGCTGGATCGATGGAAAAATGTCGAAGACCATGATCGAGCTTCATGCCGCCACGCGACACCCAAGGATGTTCCTGACCGCGTGCGACAACGTCGGCGTCGAGCGGGATCATGTCTCCAGGTTTGTCGACTCGCTGTTCACCAATGAACACGGAACCGGCCATGATCATGGCTTGCGCGCGGGTGCGGCTTTCCGCCAGTCCGCGCTCGACAAGGATCTTGTCCGCTCTTTCGCGCTTTGCCGGTTTTTTCATTTGAGTGGCTCTTTGGTCTTGTAATGAAACCGGATGCTCAAAAGAACTGCAACAAGGCTAAGTGCGATCAGTAGACCCCACCAGATACCGTCTCCCCGAAGCGGAGTATAAAAAGCCGTATAAAAGGCGGATGGGAAACCGATCACCAGAAAGGACAACCCGGCAATCAACATTGGTACGCGCGTATCGCGCAGGCCTCGCAAGGTGTGCGCAGCGATGCATTGCGTCCCGTCCGAAAGTTGGAAGATCGCGGCAATCAAAAGATAGGAAATCCCGAGAGTCAGCACGTCCGCATTCGCGGGAGCGTCAATATCAATGAACAAGCCGATGAGGAATTCCGGCATCGTTGCAAAGAGAACGGCGGGCCCGAACATAAAGGCAAATCCGAGACCGATCGCGAGCCAGCCGGCGCGGCGAACGCCTTCAATGTCCTTGCGTCCAACCGCGAGACCGACCCGAATAACGGCAGCCTGACCAATACCAAGCGGTACCATGAAACTGGTTGCCGCCAGTTGTAGTGCGATGGTGTGTGCGGCGACCTCCGCCGTTCCGAGATTGCCCATCATGAATGTCGCGGAGGCGAATAGGCTATGTTCCATCATGATCATCGCCGAGATCGGAATACCGACCTTCAGGATATCTTTAAAGACGGACCAATCTGGGCGCCAGAATCGTCCCAGGACGTTGTAGCGCCTTAATCTGTTCGCCTTCATGGCGATGATCATAATCGCGGCGCACATGGCGAAATTCGTGAATGTAGTTGCGAGCCCGACACCCATAACGCCCAATTTCGGGAATCCCCAAACGCCAAATATGAAGCCGTAGTCGGCAAGCGCATTTACCGTAAATCCCGTCAACATCACGATGAGGATGAAGTTGGGACGGTCCATGACAGAGATAAAACCGCGCATCGCAATGACACATAAACCCGGGACGATGCCCCAGACAGCGGCGCGTACATATTCTTGTGACACGGCTGCCAAATCCGGCGTTTGGCCGAGTAAAAGGAAAATCTGTTCGGCCGGCCACAGGGCGCCGATCGACAGAATGCCGAGCATGACCGAAATCCACAGGCCTTGGCGGATCGTGCGTCGCATCAAACGCGGCTTACGCGCACCATATGCCTGTGCGGCTAAGGGAGGGACCGCCGCTAGGATTCCCATGCAGAGCAAATACGCGACAATGTAGAGCGTCGAGGCAAGGCCGACGGCTGCCAGCGCGTCCCCGCCCAGCCGGCCGATAAATATCGTGTCGGTTAGACTGAGCGAAAATTGCGCCAGCTGCGTAATCACCAACGGTCCGGCCAATCGCGAAGTCGCTTTGAATTCCGCCCGCCAAGGTGCGTCGATATGAATGACCGGTCTCATGGCGCATCCTTAGACTGTGACGATCAAGGGGTCACGCGGAATCGCGAATGAGGTTGACGTGTCTTGTTCGGCGAAAAATTATGGTGCGGTTTGAAAGGGGAAGGGGCGTACAGATGAAGACACAGGTCGGTATTATCGGCGGTGGTCCAGCCGGCCTATTGTTGAGCCAGATTCTCCATGTGAACGGCATCGATAGCGTTATCTTGGAAAGACAGACGCGGGCGTACGTGCTTGGGCGGATTCGGGCTGGTGTTTTGGAGCAGGGTCTCACCGACACCTTACGCCGCGTCGATGTCGGCGACCGGCTCGATCGGGAAGGACAAGTCCACGGAGGTGTGAACTTGGCCTTCGGCGGCCGGATGGTCCGTATCGATCTCGAAGGTCTTACCGGCGGAAAGACGGTGACCGTTTATGGGCAAACGGAAGTGACCCGCGACTTATACGAAGCACGCGATGCGATGGGTGGGGTCATCATCGATGAAGCGGAGGACGTGACGCCGCACGATCTGACTACCGACACACCCGCGTTGAGTTATCGCAAGGACGGCGAGGCACACCGTATCGAATGCGATTTCGTGGCGGCATGCGATGGTTTTCATGGTGTTGGACGGCAAAGCTTTCCATCCGGCAGCTTGAAGACATACGAGAAGGTCTACCCCTTTGGCTGGCTCGGGATTCTATCGCGGACGAAGCCGGCCAATCATGAACTGATATACGGTAATCACGAACGCGGGTTTGTCTTATGCTCCATGCGTGCGGAACGGCTTAGTCGTTACTATGTGCAGGTCGCCGCCGACGAAGACGTCGACGCGTGGAGCGACGAGCGGTTCTGGGATGAGCTGTGCAGACGTCTGCCCGAGGATGTTGCAGCGGGGATCGAGCAAGGTCCGTCGATCGAAAAATCTCTAACGCCGCTGCGGAGCTTTGTGGCGGAGCCGCTGAACTATGGCCGATTGTTTCTGGCCGGCGACGCCGGACACATCGTACCACCGACCGGTGCGAAAGGCCTTAACCTGGCAGCGTCGGATGTGCATTACCTGTCGGAAGGTTTGATTTCCTACTACGGTTCCGGCGATGAATCCGGATTGCGGGCATACAGCGAGAGAGCCTTGCGGCGGATATGGAAGGCCGAACGGTTTTCCTGGTGGATGACCATGTTGATGCACAAGCTTGCCGATGACGACGGCTTTGGCGGCAAGGTACAGCGGGCTGAGTTGGACTATCTCACCGGGTCACAAGCTGCGATGACGGCGCTCGCGGAGAACTATGTCGGATTGCCCTACTACCCCCGCTCGCGCGATTTTTTGAACCAGGCGTCTTCGTCGACGAACCGGTCCGCGTTCCAGCTGAGGGCCGCTTTAAGACCGTCTTTCTCACGGATCGAATTGAACTCATCGATCTCGGGCGATGACTCTCGGCTCGCCAGGGCAATGGCTTCGAGTTCCATAGACCGCTCGATGACTTGGCGTACGCCCATCATCTCGTATGAGGCATTGATGAGCTTTTTATTGTACTCGACCGTTGCAGCGGGGAGTTTGGCGATAGTTGCCGCCTGACGCTCAACGGCAGCGTCCAATTCTTCGACCGGCACAACTTCGTTCACCAGGTCCAGCCGTTTCGCTTCCTCCGCATCGATCAAGTTGCCGGTATAGAGCAATTCGCGGGCTTTCGTCATGCCGACGACCCATGGCCAGACAGCCGGAATGTAGGGGCCTCCGGTGCGTATTTCCGGTGCGCCGAACTTGGCGTCTTCGGAACAAATCCTGAGATCGCAGAAAGTTGCAGTGGCCAGTCCGCCGGCGATGCAGAAGCCCTGGATCTGCGCGATGATCGGTTTCGGATTATTCCAAAAAACGTCCCACCAGCCAGAAGCGCTAAAAGACTTACCTTTAAGAAATCTCGCCCGTCGCTCGACAGCGTTCGCACGCGGGGACGTCGTGATGTCGAAGCCGGCGCTGAAGGCGCGCCCAGCGGCTTTCAGCACGATGACCCGGATATCGTCGTCCTCCCAGCCGGCATCCTCGAGCGCATGCCGGACTTCAAGCTGAAGATCGGGTGAAAGGGCATTCAACTTATCCGGCCGGTTCAAGGTCACATAGGCCGTGGCGCCCCGTTTCTCGTATTCGATGTTTTCGTATTGCATGAATTGATCCTCTGTCTAAGCGCTCAAACGACTCGTTCGCTTACGAAATCCATAAATGCGATCGAGCCTTCCGTCGCATGGCTACAGGCGATGGCGTGTTTTGCGTGGGGGATGACCATCATTTCAGAGTTCGGCAATAAACTGTGAATTTCAGCTGACATAGTCACCGGCAGGAAAGGGCTCGAGTCCGGATGGATCAGCAAGACGGGGCAATTGATCTTCTCGAGTTCGCCGGACAGGTCCTGTGCCATCAGCATTTCGCCGAGGGCCAAGGTTGTCTCCGGGCTCGAATCCGCTTGAGTCTCGGCGAACCAGTCGTAGATATCCTCGTCGACGGCGCCGGGATAGAAGCGATGCTCCAACATCTTCTCGGTCCAAACGGCGAAGCCGTCGTTCTCGACCATCTCGCGCCAACCACCGACTTGCTGGATGTAGTTGCCTCTGTGTCCTGTCGAAAGCGCTGTGACGCTAAGAATGCGGTCGGGAGCATTGATTGCCGTGTAGAGCGAAATGGTTCCCCCGATTGATTCGCCGATGAGATGAAACCGGTCCGCCTCGGCTGCATCCGCGACGGCGAGGAGATCGGCCATCATGGCATCCATCGTCCAATGGTGATCCGTCTGCGGGATGCTCGAACGACCGCAGCCGCGCATGTCGAAACGCACGCAACGAAATTCAGTCGCAAGCACAGGTAGCCAGTCGGACCAGATGTCCATGTCGATGCCGACACCATGGTGAAACAGGATTGTTTCCTGGGGTTCCCGCCAATTTGGCGAGAGGTCGGTTACATCATATGCGAGTGGTCCCGTCGACGTTTCGATGGTTGGCATTTAGCGCTCCTAAGATTGTTTGGCGCGGGTCTCCCGGTGAAGAATATAGAGGCCTGATGCAACGACTAAAGCCGAACCGGAGAGCAGCCAAGCGTCTGGAACGTCGCCCCAGAGAAAATATCCAAGGATGAAGGCCCAAACCAAGGCGGTGTACCGGAAGGGCGCAATGACAGATGCTTCGGCCCAGCGATGCGCTTCGATCATCATGTAATGCGCCCCACCGTTCAGCACGCCGAGCAACGTAAAGAGCGCCCAATCTTCCGCGTCGGGCATGCGCCATGGATAGACGAACGCCGCAAGCGCGCCGACCGTCATTACCGCGACGGTAGAATAAAAGAGAATGAGGTCGGACGATTCCTCCGCGCTGATGCGGCGCGTGACCATATCGCGAAGCGCGCTCCAGAAGGCGGCGCCCAGCGCGACAAGGGCCGCCCATTGAAAAGCGTCTGGAGTCGGGCGGGCAATGACGACGACACCGGCAAAGCCGACGATAATGGCGCTCCAGCGCCGCCAACCAACGTGTTCCGACAACAAAAAGGGTGCCAGCGCCGCAATAATCAGCGGGCTGGTGAAGGTAAATGCAACCGCGTCCGCCAAAGGCATCATGCTGAGTGCGGTAATGATAAAGAATGTCGATCCGACGAAACACAATGCACGAAGCGCCTGGTTCCGGACGCGGTATGGTTTGAAAGCTGCGAACCCGCCGCGGAAGTAAAGGATGATAGCCAACGGCAATAAGATCGTGATGCCCCTCAATGAAATGATTTGAGGCACGGGATAGCTGTCCGTCAGCCATTTTGCCGTCGCGTCATTGATTGTCAGCAGTAATAAGCCGCCCAGCATTAAGGCAATTCCGCGCCCGGGTGAATCTTGGTGGCCGCCCGCGTTCATATGAGCGTTCTCCGCGTCTCCCGATGCAGGATGTAGAGACCGCTCGCGATAACGATGGTGCCGCCAACCACGACAAACCAGTCTGGCAGATCGCCAAACATCAAGTAGCCGAACGATACAGCCCAAATGGCGGCGCTGTATCGAAAGGGGGCTACGACAGCGGCTTCGCCGTTCTGAAAGGCGAGAATCATCGCATATTGAGCGCCTCCAAAGATAAAGCCGTTGAGCGCCATGAGGAGAAAGGCGTCGGTCGAAACGGGACGCCATTCGGCAATCGCTAAGCCGGAAAAGGCCGCAAAGACGCATACGACCAGAATCATCGTTTCGGCACACATCATCATGGCGTTGGCCGTCTCCGTGTCCCGCATCCGGCGGGCCCAAATATCGCGAAGGGCGGAGAAAAGAGCGGCGGCAATGCTCAGAAAGGCCGCAGGTTGCAGAAGCTCCGGGGTCGGTCGAAGCATAATGATGACTCCGACAAATCCAAATACGACGGCGGTCAATCTATGCCATCCGACTTTCTCTCCGAGCAGGGGGCCGGAAAGCAGTACCGTGAACAAGATCGTGGAAAATAAGAGCGCTTCGACATCGGCCAATGGCAGGATAATGACGCTGGTGACAATCAAGATCGCCGTCATGGTGTGGAAGAAAGACCGAAGTGTCTGGTTCCGCCAACTCGTTATGCGGAGTGAAGAGAGGCCGCCGCCGCGCCATACCATCGGGACGAGAAATAGAAGCGCGAACAAACTGCGAAAGATCATGATTTGCCCGGCCGAATATTCCGTGCTGATCCATTTGGTCGTGCCATTGGAAAGTACGAGAAGCCCCATGGCGACAAGCATCCAGAGAATGCCCGGCAGTGATGAGGTTGAGTATTCGTTCAAGCTTGGCCTGCTGATCGTTGAGTCTCGCGCCGTAAGATGTAAAGGCCGCTCGCGATCACGATGGCTACGCCGCCAATAACGAATGCGTCCGGGATGTCGCCGAAGAAAAGATACCCGAACAAGGTCGTCAACAAGATCACGGTATAGCGAAAGGGGGCCACGGTGGCTGCCTCGGCGGTGAGGAAGGCGACCGCCATCGTGAACTGTGCGGCACCCAAGACAATACCCGCGAACGCGATGATGCCGAGGTCGGGGAGGGTGAGCGGCTGCCACACATAAAGAGCGAAGGGCAGCGAGCCGACAATCACACCAAGCTCCGACCAAAACATGATGGCATTGGCGGTCTCCCCTTCGCGTAGCTTGCGTGTCCAGATGTCGCGCAGTGCGATAAAGACGGAGGCGACAACGCCGAACAGGGCGATCGGTTGTATCAGGTCGGGCGTTGGCCTCAGCATAACGATCACGCCGATGAAGCCGACGAAGATCGCGGTCTTGCGCCGCCAGCCGACACGCTCGCCCAGGAAATGCATTGAAAGGAATGCGATAATCAGGGGCGCGGCGAAGAAGAGCGCTTCTGCATCCGCCAAGGGGAGCAGGATGACCGTGGTTGAGATGAAGGTTGCTGCCCCGAATTGGAAGAAGGCGCGAAGTCCCACACCTTTTCGGTCGTTCACCTTGAGGCTCGCCATGCCACCCTTACGCCAAACCATAACGAGTACGAGCGCGAGCACGAAGAAATTCCGCACGAACACAACTTGCATAATCGGATGGCTGATGCCGGCCGTCTTCGTCGCAACACCCATGACGGAGATGAAGAACATCGCCAACACCATGAGCAAGATGCCCTTGGTTGCCGGGGTCATGCCTTTGCCGGGCGCGGATTGAGGCGCATTCATGCGCTTCTCTTTCGTTTCGTTTCCCGGTGCAGAATATAGAGACCGCTCGCGATGACCAGCGTGCCGCCGCAGATGATGAATGCGTCCGGTACATCGCCCCAAACGATATAGCCAAACATAACGGCCCAAAGAATGCCTGAATACTTGAACGGCGCCACGACGGCCGCTTCGGACACGCGGTAGGATTCAATCATGAGATAATGGGCGACGCCGATGAACAGACCGGCCATGGCGAGCAATCCCCAATCGAGAAGGCTTGGCAACTTCCATCCAAAGGGGAGGGAGAGAAGTGCCAAGAAAATCGTTGCGAGCGCCGACCAGAACATCATCGAGTTGGCAGTCTCGGACCCGGCAAGGCGCCGCGCATAAATATCGCGCATCGAGCTGCAAAATGCAGCTGCAAGCGGGAGAAAGCCCAGCCATTGGATGGCGCTCGGTGTCGGGCGCAACATGATAACCACACCGCCGAAACCGACAGCAACGGCGGTCCATCGCCGCCACCCGACCTGCTCGCCCAACATTGGAACGGCGATGGCCGTGATCATCAATGGTCCGGCATATAAAATGGCGGCGGCGTCCGCGATGGGGAGCACGATCATGGAAACAGCGATCAACGACGACCCGACGGCAAAATAGAACGCGCGCCAGGCTTGACCGCGTCGGTCGTTGATGCGGAGGCTCCGCATTCCGCCCTTGAGCATCACCATGACCAGGATGGGGATCAGAGAAAAAACCGCCCGAAAGCAGATGATCTGACCCGCTGGATAGTCCGCACCGAGCCATTTCGTTGCGGCGTCTGAACAGGTCAGCATAAACAACGACAACAGCATCAAGAGAATGCCCTTGGAGGAAGAAGTGGCTGTGGCGATGTTGTTTGGCATAAGCGACCTGAAGCGGCGGCGAAGGCTATACAAAGTACGCCGAGCGATCCGGGTTGGTAGGGACAATCAAGATGACGTTTATTTGCTTCAATGCCGCCACGCGATATCCTCCAACGAAAGAATAAGAATTCTCGGAGAGGGACTTTCCTGAATGTCGGACTATAAGCGCATCCGTTACGAGGTGCGGGATCGCGTGGCGGAAGTCACGATGATCCGGGAGCCGGTGAACGCCATCGATATGCTTTTGGCGGAAGAAGTCGTGGATGCCTATACGCGCGTACGACACGACCCGGACGTGCGGGCAGTCATTTTAACCAGCGATTGTAAGGCGGCATTCAGTGCTGGTATGGACCTCAAGATGATCTGCGGGAAAACCGGGGTCGACCTTCGGAACTTTCTGGAAGTTCTTTATTTCGGGATGCACGACGCGCAATACCGCCTCGCAAAACCGAGCATTGCGGCGGTCACGGGGCCGGCCCGTGCGGCAGGCGTCACCTTGGCCGTCTCCTGCGATATGATCGTTGCCGCCGACGATATCGATTTGTCGTATCCTGAAATCGATGTCGGGGTCATTCCCGCCATGCATTACGTCCATTTGCCGCGGCAGATTGGGCGTCACAAGGCTTTTGAACTTCTATTCTCAGGGAAACCGATTTCTGCCAAAGAAGCGCACGAGCGCGGCCTCTTGAACTATGCCGTGCCGCGCGATCAAGTCCTCGCAAAAGCCAGGGAACTGGGGCAGGAGATGGCAAAGAAGTCGCCCACGATCATGCGCATCGGCCGTGATAGTTTCATGCGGGCCAACGATAACGAATATCGACGGACGATTGAATATGTCGTCGATACGATTTGCCACATCATCGATACGGAAGACGCGCAGGAAGGCCTCAATGCCTTCGTCGAGAAGCGTAAGCCGGATTGGAGTTAACAAATGTCACAAAGATGGAAGAACCGGCCGCCGGGCTCGAATTGGGGTGAGTTCGGACCGGACGATCAGTTGGGTCGACTGAACTATCTGACGGAAGAGAACACTGTGAAAGCGGCGCAAGAGATCAAGACGGGAAAACGATTCTGTCTAAGTCTGCCGCTCAACGTGCCTGCGACAGACGCCACGAATACGCGGCGCAAGCCGCCGATCCTTAAGCCGGTCGTCCGGGACGGCCAAACGGCTTTTAATTTGCGGATCGACAACTTCATTCCCGGTAGCACGCAAGTCGTCTCCGACGATGCGGTTTTGCTCTACAATCAGCATTCTTCGCAGTGGGATAGTTTCGGTCATATGGGCGGGCTCTTCGACGCGGATGACGATGGGGTCGATGAGATTATCCAATATAACGGTCACAAGCTGGTCAACGAGGCGGGTGAGCCGCGCTATGGGGATCTCGGCGCCTGGAACCTCGGTATCGAACACATGGCGCAGCATTGCGTGCAGGGGCGCGGCGTGCTGCTGAACATGAAGAAGCATTACGGTGAGGAGAGCCACCCGGTCAGCTATGACGATGTCATGCGTATGCTCGAGGCGGATGGGATCGAGATCGAAAGGGGCGATATCGTCTGCTGTTACACGGGCTATGCGGATAAGTTGATCGAGCTTGGTTCCGATGTACCGCCCGACTTGCCGCGCACCCATTGTCCCGCTTTCGACGGCTTCGATCAGAAGCTCTTGCAGTGGATAGACGACAGCGGCATGTCGGTCTTGGTATCGGATAACCGCGCGGTCGAATATGAACACGGCGGTCTCCCGGAAGGTATGGAGCGGGGGGCGGCTTTGCCGATTCACGAACATTGCCTCTTCAAACTTGGAATTCACCTCGGCGAGATGTGGTACTTCACTGAGATCGCCGAATGGCTTGCCGCGAACAACCGCTATCGGTTTTTCCTCACCGCCCCGCCGCTCTTCCTACCGGGTGCGGTCGGATCGCCGGCCAATCCTGTGGGGACGGTATGAGCGGACAGCTGATCTCAGAGGTTTTGGAGAAAGACGCGACAGGCGAGATCGCGCATATCTACGCGGAAATTCGCCGCCTGTGGGGTGTCCCAAACGTGACGACGATTGTCCGGCACGTGGCGTCTGTGCCGGGTGTCCTTGAATGGTATTGGTCGATCATCAGGCCGGCGAACGCGTGTGGCGATTTTCAGGAATCGGCTCTCGGTATGGTCGACACGTTGGCGACGGAACCCCTACAACCGCTTCCTGAATTGGCGTTGCGGGCGATGGGTGTGGACGTGTCGGCTAAAGCGCAAATACAGGATGTCTACGGCGCATACGATCGAAATAATCGGCCAAATCTCTTATTTGTCAGCGTCCTTCAGCGCCTGCTCCGCGGCGCAGCCGGCAAACGCGAATATGAACCTCAGAGAACGAATTGGGCACCGCCGGAGACCGCGCGTCCGCTGGTTCGGATGGTTCAGGCGGACGAAATGACACCTGAGACATTGGCGCTAGCGCAAGCCGTCGGCTCGTGGGGATTCCCGGAGGGAAGCGCCTTTCTGCCGGGTGTCTATCGGCACTTGGCGAATTGGCCGGCGTATCTGGCACATGTCGGTGCGTTGATGTGGCCGTATCTAGAGACCGGCGAGATACAGCGTGCGAGCACGAGTATTGTAGCTGCGGCGGACGCGGTTGCGGACGAGCTTGTCTCAAGATTGCCTTCGGCGCCAGAAGGCCTTCCTGCCCCAACTCCGGAACAAGCGGCGGAGATGTCTGCATTGTTATCGACAATGACACAAAAAATTCCGGAAATGATCGTGATTTGTAAGCTTCTGGGCGATGCGCTGCCCGGCGAAGAGAAAGGAACTTGATGTCTGATACAGTTCATATGTCGCTCGACGAGGTCCGGGCACTCTCGACCGAAGTCTTGATCGCGAACGGCATGTCGGAAGCAAATGCGATGGTCATCGCCGATGTGGTGACGCAAGCCGAGGCGGATGGCACGCATTCGCACGGCCTGTTTCGCGTGCCGGGATATGTGACTTCGATGCGAAGCGGTCGTATGGACGGCAAGGCGGTTCCCGAAGTAACGGAAAAGTCGCCTGGTTTGGTTGCGGTCGATAGCAAGAATGGATTCTCGCCACCGGCGATCATGGCCGGAAAACCTCTCGCGATCGAAAAAGCGAAGTCGCAAGGTATCGCGGCATTGGGCCTTCGCAACAACGGCAATTTAAACGCGTTATGGTGGGAGGCCGAGCATTTCGGCGATGCGGGCTTGATTTGCCTTACCATGTCGACGTCGCAATCCTTTGTTGCGCCCTGGGGCGGAAATAAGGCGCTCTTTGGAACCGATCCGATCGCCTTCGCGTGCCCGCGCGCCGGAAAGCCGCCGATGGTTTTCGATTACGCAACGAGCGCGTCCGCGCGGGGCGAAATCCAGGTGGCCGCGCGCGAGGGGCATTCCATTCCGAAAGGCTGGGCGCTCGACAAGGACGGCAATGATACGACGGACCCTGCCGCCGCTCTTGAAGGGGTGCAGCTGCCCTTTGGCGGTCATAAAGGCAACGCGATCATGATTATGGTCGAACTGCTGTCCGCAGGACTGACGGGCGGTAATTTTTGCTTTGAAGCGCAAGAGCAAGTGGACGCATTCGGGGGCCACGATGCCGGACCGTCGAACGCCGGGCAGATATTTATTTTGATCGACCCGAAGGGTTTCCATGAAACGTTCTTGGATCGTGTCGAAGGCCTATTCGGCAAGATACTGGCACAAGAAGGGACCCGTATTCCGGGCGACCGGCGCTATGCAAATCGCGCTCGTTCGGCCACAGACGGGATCGAATGTCAGGCCGCACTTCATCAACAGATTCTGGATATGAGGGACGGGTAAATGCAGACCTATCATGGAAGCTGTCACTGCGGTGCGGTGAAGTATGAAATCGAGGCGGACCTCCGTAGGATCACGCGCTGTACCTGCTCGATCTGTACCAAAAAGGGTATTCTTCTCGCGCGTGTCGAGCCGGATAAGCTGAAGATTAGCGAAGGTGCAGATCAACTGAAGCTCTATCAGTTCAATGAGATGGTGGCGGAGCACTATTTCTGTCCGAACTGCGGTATTCACACGTTCGGGCATCCGAGGGCCGCGCCGGACAAATTCGTCGTTAACGTAAATACGTTGGATGACTGGGACGTGCACAGCGAGACGCCGGAAATTCGGCTCTTCGATGGTCGTAATTGGGAGAAGGCGTTTGCCGAGAGCGCCGGTCAGGGACGGTAGGTCGTCGTGAGTATCGACATTTTAATCATCGGCGGCGGGCTGATTGGCTCGAGCGTCGCGTATCATCTGGCGAAATCCGGTAAAGCCAGCGAAATCGTCGTGCTTGAACCGGATCCAACTTATGAGTTCGCGACGACTCCGAAAGGATCTGGCGGTGTCCGCCGCCTTTTCAGCCGGCCGGAGAACGTAGCCCTCGGCAGCTATGGGCTCGAGTTTTACAGTACGTTCAAAGAGACGATGGCGATCGACGGCGAGCCGGCGGACATTTCGTTCAAACCGCAAGGCTACCTGTTCCTCTCCGACGGGGGCGATTCCTCTCAAATGCGGAGCAATTACGAAACCCAGACTGCGAATGGCGTTGGCGCCGAATTGCTGGAGCAGGGCGATCTGAAGAAACGCTTCCCATCGGTCAACTTCGATGATGTCGAGATCGGCGTTTTGACTCCGGACGACGCCTGGATCGATCCGCACGCGGCGATGATGGGGTTCCGGCGCATGGCACGCCATCTTGGTGTCGAATATCGCAAGGACCGGGTTGTCGACTGGCAGGGCGATGGCGCCGCCGCACGACATGTGACATTGGAATCGGGGCAAACAATTTCTGCCAACACATTCGTTCTGGCGGCAGGGGCGTGGTCCGGCGAAATCGCGGCGATGCTGGATTGGGATGTTCCGATCCGGCCGATGTCGCGACAGACGCATTACTTCCTATGTATGGCGGAAATCGAACCGTTGCCCTTTCTGAAATCTGAAACCGATTTGGCGTTCCGGCCGGAGGGTGCCGGTTTTACGGGCGGTAAGCCCGATTGGTCCGTCGGTCCCGGTTTCAATTGGAACTATGCGCCCGATTGGTTCGAGAACGAAGTCTGGCCGGCCTTGGCGCATCGGGTGCCGGCATTGGAAGAAATCCGCCTTGAGCGGACATGGGCCTGTCATTACGAACGGAACGAACTCGACAAGAACGCCATCATCGGACGTTGGGACGGCGGTATGGAAAACGTCTATATCGCGAGCGGGTTTTCCGGTCATGGCATCATGCAGGCACCCGGTGCCGGCTGCGCCTTGTCGGAGCTGATCCTCGACGGCGCATATTCGACGATGGATGTGACGCGCTTGGGATACGACCGCGTGGCCAATAACGAACCCTACCCCGAACTTGGGATTGTCTGACGAGGACTGAAATGAGCGATACTGAAGTCGATACTGTTGAGTTGATCAACTCCCGTCGCGCCGGGTTCTCGAAACTCCTTGGGCTCGTCGTGACCGAAGCGACCCCTGATTGCGTGAAAGCGACACTGGAAGTGCGTGAGGAGCTTTGTACGCGCCCGGAGGTGCTTCATGGCGGCGCCATCATGGCCTTTGCCGACAATTTGGGTGCACTCGCTTGCGTGCTGAACCTACCCGAAGGTGCCTGGACGACGACGCTGGAAAGCAAGACCAATTTCTTGTCTTCCATCCCCGTAGGTCAGACGGCCTACGCGGAGACTACGGCCTTGCACAAGGGGCGCAGCACGATGGTTTGGCGGACTGACATCAAGCGAGAGGACGGAAAGCTCTGCGCTGTGGTCACCCAGACCCAAATGGTGCTGATGCCGAAGTAAGCTAGCCGGCCAATTCCGTATTCAAGCGATCCGTAATCAGCATGTGCCCCGGCTTGTGGGTAATGCAGATTGGCGGTTTGGCATGTTCCACGATGATCTGCGGGGTCACACCGCAAGCCCAGAAGACCGGCACTTCGTTTTGGTGGATGACCGGCGGCGACCCCGAGTACGGGTTCGATATGTCTTCGATGCCCACCATCGCGGGATTGCCGAAATGAAGCGGCGTGCCGTGTACGCGAGGGTACCTTGCGGTGACTTCAATCGCTCGAATGGCGTCTTCCGGCAGAAACGGTCGCATCGATAGAATGGTGGGTCCCCGGAAGGGACCTGCCGGTTCGGTTTCGATATTGCTGACGTAAAGTGGCACTTTTGTTCCTTGTTCGATATGGCGCAAGGAGAGTCCACCTTCGACAAGCGCTTCTTCGAATGAATAAGAACAGCCCATACCGAAGGCGACAAAGTCGTCCTGCCAAAGGTCAGTGAGGTCAGTAACCTCGTTTGCCAGTTTGCCATCCCGAAAGACGAGATAACGGGGGGCGTCGGTGCGTACGTCCAATCCTTCGCCGATATCGCTGGGGAATACCGGATCGCCGGGCAAGGTCATCGAGACGAGGGGGCACGGTTTTGGATTCAATTCGCAAAACCGTTGAAAGTCGTCGGCCCACGCCTTGGGGAAGATCGCGAGGTTCAGTTGGACCATACCGGGTGCAAGGCCGGTCGTCAGACCGTGATGCTCCCCGCTGCGGATTTTCGCTCTCAGTCGGCGTGCTTCTTCCCGCCGCGTATCGTCATCGCGTTGCTCGTCTCTTGCCAATGCCAGTGTCATGCTTCAGTGCCTCCCGAATGGCAGTCTAGACCGCAATTGCATCTTGGACGAGTTGAAACGCGATTGATAACCCAACGAGGGTCAAAACCCAGGCGACCGTCTTACGCAGGGTATCCACCGGCAGTGCATGGGCGACCCGGCTACCGAGTAGAATGCCGAGAACGAGCGCGGCGGCGATGACGCCACCGATAGTGAAATCGATCTGTCCGACCGAGAGGTTCCCGATCGTTGCGGTGGCAGCGATAACGAATTGGATCGCTTGGGACAAACCGATGGCGAGTAAGGCAGGTGCGCCCATGGCGAAGAGAAGCGGGATGAGCACGACCGCGCCGCCGGCGCCGACGAGTGCGCTTATGTAGCCGGAGATTGCACCGACCGCGATCAGCGCTCGTGTTTTGATGTTTTTGTTGTCGCTGCGTGCATTCACCGGCGGACGCAGTGTTCGATAACCTGAAAAGATCGTTAGCGCTGCAATCCCGGCGAGCAAAATTTCGCCTGGGACGATCCAGACGGTCAGAGAGCCGAGGAAGGCTGCGGGCGCTGCGGCGGCGCATACCGCCCAGACCATCGGCCACTTTACTGAACCCATGCGGGCGTAGGCGAAGGTCGCCGCGAGGCCGCTGAAGATATAGGCGAACATGGTCGAAGCGACTGCTGTCGCGGTATCCATCCCAAGAATGAAAACCAAATATGGGACTAATAGAACGCCGCCGATGCCGGTACCACCAACGAAGCAACCGACGAAGAATGTAAAGGTGAACAGCAGGAAAAGGCTTTGGATATCCATTAACGGTGACAATAAGCTTCGGATAGTCGGCTCACCAGTTCGGTTTTATTGAAACCGGGGCTGGCGAAAGAGATAATTTTCAATCATCTTAACGCTTAAGAATCTTGGATTAACCGGCCGAACCCGTGCCGCCGCATAAGGAATAAGCCCATGCGCATTATGCCGAACGATCTTGAAGCCCATTGGATGCCGTTCACATCGAACAAGCATTTCAAGACGGGTCACACGCGTATGATGACCGAAGGCAAAGGGATCGTTTACAAGACCTATCAAGGGCATGAACTGATCGATGCGGTATCCGGCTTGTTCTGTTCGCCGCTCGGCCACGCCCGCCCGGAAATCGCGGACGCCGTGCATAAGCAGCTTTTGGAGATGTCGTATTGCCCGCCGTTCCAGCATGGTCATCCGTCCGCATTTGAGTTAGCGCGGCGGATTTCGCAGTTGCTCCCGGGCAACTTGGATTACGTCTTCTACGGTAGTTCAGGTTCGGAAGCCGTTGAGACGACCCTGAAGATTGCGCTGCTCTATCACCGTGTCAAAGGCGAAGGGCAACGCCTCCGGCTGGTCGGACGTGAGAAAGGCTATCACGGTGTCAACTTTGGCGGATTTTCCGTCGGAGGCATGGTGAAAAACCGCGAAATGTACGGTCTCGGTATCCCGGGCGTCGTCCATATGCGCCATACCAACATTCCCGAGAACAAGTATGCGCGGGACGAAGGTGCGCACGGAGTTGAATTGGCGGAAGATCTCCAGCGTCTCTGTGACACGTATGGCGGTGACACGATTGCCGCCTGCATCGTTGAGCCTGTCGGCGGTTCGGTCGGTGCGTATTTGCCGCCGAAGGGGTATCTGAAACGCCTGCGCGAGATTTGCGACGAACACGGCATCCTTTTGATCTTTGACGAAGTCATTACCGGCTTTGGACGAACAGGCAATCCGTTCGGCGCCAATACCTACGAAGTCCAGCCGGATATGATCACGATGGCAAAGGCGATGACGAACGGCGCCATTCCGATGAGTGCTGTTGGTGTTGGAGAGCACATCTACAAGACGATCGTCGATGCCGCGCCGGAGAAGGGGGTCGATTTCTTCCACGGCTATACCTACTCGGGTCATCCGGCGGCATGTGCCGCGGGTCTGGCGACGCTCGATATCTTCGAGAAAGAGGATATGTTCGGCCGGGCCAAAGCACTGTCAAACCCATTCCTCGATCGGTTTTTCGATCTTAAGGATCTTCCGATCGTCACGAATATGCGCGGCGTCGGCCTCTTGGCAGCGATCGACCTGGCGCCGGACGGCGCGCCGGGGACACGCGGTTATCAAGCGGTTATGGACCTGTATGACAAGGGCGTATTGGTCAAAGTGACGGGCGATACGGTCATGCTCTCTCCCGCTTTTATCTGCGAAGAAAGCGATCTGGATCGTATTTTCGAGACGCTTCGGGGTGTGTTGTCGGGCTATTAGGCCTCAGCTGGTCCAACCTCGACCCTGACCGGTGCTCCCGCGCGTACACTCGCGAGAGATTTAACATCGTCGAGCGCCCGACCCCAAATATTACAGGGACTGGCGAGGCGGATTTCGTCGCCTTGGCTGATGGGGGTGGGACCAAATCCGATTGCGATAGCATCGCCGTCGGGCCAATAGGCGAGTTCGCCGGCCTCGACAATGGCGCGGGCGTCGGTTTCACGCGGTACGCTTACCGGTGTCGAAAAGTAGACCTCATCGCCCCACGTATTCGCGCGTGCTGAAAACGGACAAGCCGCGACGATAGCGGCTGCCGTCGGCGTGTCGATTGTCTCCACACGAATCGTCATATTTTCGACGGTGATCGCAACGATCGCCATTGGGCGGACACCCCGAGCTAGTTTCCCTTTTGGGCCATGCGCTTGACCTTTTCCTCAACGGTATCGACCAGCCCGATGAAACCTTTACGCTTCAATACGGATGTGTATTCAGACCGCTGTTTTGCGAGTTCGCTGTATTTACCGCTGAGAAAAATATCGATAACGGACCACTCGGTGTCCTTCTCGCGCAAAAGGTAATTGAGTGCGACTTTCTTGCCGTTGCTTTTGACGATGTTTGTTTTGACCAGAATCGTGTTACGAGGCGAGGGTTTCTCTTCGACGATCTCGAAGGCTTCGCCACTATAACCGTTGAAGCGGTCCGCATAGGTCGATACCCAAAGTCGCCCGAATGTGCCGATGAGTTTGTTCTTTTCATCTTGCGAGAGTGTCCGCCAGTGCCGTCCAGCCGAAAATTGAGCCATGAAGGGAATATCAAAGCTGTCCAACAGAACCGGCTCCAGCGACTCATAGCGACCGGAGAACCGCAGGTCTGAGGCGTTCTGCATTATATTGAGCAATGTTGCATTGAAGCGCTCAACGGTTGAGCGCGCGGAACCAGCATCGGCATTTGCACTGCCCACAGTCAAAAACACAGCCATAAGGCAACAAATACCGAGTTTCGAGTGTTTCATAAATTTCTCCACATTCGTCGCACAGAACGAATGATAACTAAAATTGGGTCGATTCTAAGGCAGCGGTAATATGGATCTTACGCAATGCGGCGCGCTTGTACCGTAGCACCCGTATAGATATCGTCGCGCGATCTATGCTGCAACCAGACTCGTCCCAACTGTCGAGCCCATATAATTGTCCTTTATCGAACGTATTCTAGAGACCTGGGTTGACGGCGTATGCCGGTTCGCATGGGGCGCGATCATCGCCGTGTTGGCGATCACTTACGGATTGTTTGCCTATACTGCGGACAATCTGTCGATCAATACGAACACAACGGACATGCTCTCTGAAGAGTTAGCGTTTCGACAAAGATACATCGAATACGGCGACGCCTTTCCGCAGTTGAGCGACTTAATGACGATTGTCGTCGAAGCCGCGACGGCAGACCGTGCGGACGTCGCCGCTTTGAAGTTAGCGGATCGTTTGCGGCGAGAAACGGATACGGTTGAAAAACTCTATGACTTTGCTGGCGAACCGTTCTTCCGCAAGAACGGACTTCTCTACAAAGACATCGAAGAACTTGAAGAATTGGCGGATAGACTTTCGCAGGCTCAGGGCCTGCTCGGTTCGCTAACCAGCGATCCTAGTATACGCGGTCTATCCGAGGTCCTACGCCTCGCCGTTGAAGACATGCGTGCCGGCAATGCGCCTATCGGAGACCTTAGCGCTGTATTTGATCGCATCGCTGAGGTTGTGGAAGCGCAGGCGGAAGGGCGTATGCGCGAACTTTCTTGGCGTTCGTTAATCTCGGGTGAGGATCCAAAGCCAAGCGATCTTCGACGTTTTTTGCAGGTTAGAGTCAAAGCGGATTGGTCGAGCCTTTCGCCCGCCGCACCCGCAATGCGGGCAATTCGCAAGATCGCAGAAGAAGAGGGGTTAACACCTGAGAATGGCGTTCGAGTTCGTTTGACGGGCGGTTTAGCACTGTCGACAGAAGAATTATCGAGTGTTTTCGAAGGCGCGAAATCCGCGAGTTTGCTATCGCTGACCCTCGTTTCGATTTGTTTGTTGTTTGGTCTGCGTTCTCTCACGCTCGTGGGGGCAACGGTTGTGACGCTCATCTGCGGACTGATTTGGACGGCGGGGTTTGCGACGGCAGCCGTTGGACATCTCAACTTACTGTCTGTCGCGTTCGCGGTTCTCTTCATTGGACTTGGGGTCGATTTCGGTATTCACCTCGCATTGCGGTTTGCCGAAGAGTTTCGCAACGATGTCGAAAAATCCAAGGCTTTACGGATTGCCGCACATGCTGTTGGAGGCGCAATGGCATTATGCGCGATATCGGCAGCGATTGGATTTTATGCATTCTTACCGTCGGCTTATCTTGGGCTTGCTGAATTGGGCCTGATTTCCGGCACAAGCATGTTTATCGCGTTGTTTATGAGCTTGACGCTGTTGCCGGCTATTCTCCGGGTCGCACCGATCCGGCGGCGGCCTGAAAATTCCGTATCGGCCGCCATTGAGACCGTGGGACCGATATATCGATATGGTCGGCCCCTTTCGCTCGCAATGATCTCGGTCGCTGCGGTGTCTGTCGTCTTCGTCCCGAACATCCGGTTCGATTTCGATCCCTTGAACCTACATGATCCCAGCACGGAATCAGTCCAAACCACGCTCGACTTGATCCGCGACAGCGAGACGTCACCGAAGAAGATTTCGATTCTCCGGAAGGACGTTGAAGCTGCGGAATCGCTGACAGCGAGACTGATCGAATTGGATGAGGTTTCGCGGGCGATATCGGTAAAGAGTTTTCTCGCGAAGTCGCAAGACGACAAGATTTCGATAATTCGGGATTTAGAGTTCGTAATGTTGCCTGTGTTTGATAGCGAGGCAGCAGAAAACGCTATTAATGACAGCGCCGAAACGGATGCACTGAAGGCGCTTGGGGAAGAGTTGGCCCAACTAACGGCTACGGAAAATATTTCGCCGGCGATAGTCGCGTCATCGGCCCGGCTGCGCGGTGCAATACAGACTTTCCTATCGCAGTCCGGTGAGGGTTCGGAGATTTCAAATTTACGCGCCGGATTGCTTGGATTGTTCCCGGTCCAGATCGAACAGTTGAAGACAGCCTTACAAGCAGAGCCATTTGTGCTGACGGATGTACCGCTGGATCTTCGCGAGCGCTATTTGGGATCGAATGGAGTCGCGCGGGTTGAGGTCACGCCCGCGTTCAGCGTTGAGACAAATGCAGACCTCCTTCGATTTATCCAAGCGGTACAGGCGATTGCACCAGATGCCACGGGTAGCCCCGTTGTCATTCTTGAGGCAAGCCGGGCTGTTATAGACGCCATTTTACAAGCGGCAATAACGGCTGGGGTACTGATTCTCCTTTTGCTGGCGGCGGTTCTCAGAAACGTGCGCGATACCTTGTTGGTCTTTTATCCATTGGTCCTAGCCGCTCTCTTTACGATCACTGTTGCCGTGATCTTCGATTTAGCTTTCAACTTTGCAAATGTCATTGTTTTACCGCTCTTGATGGGACTTGGCGTTGCGAGCGGCATTCACATGGTCATCCGTGCGCGTGGAGGTTCAGGTTCCGTATCATTGCTGCAAACAAGTACACCGCGCGCTGTTACCTTTAGTGCGCTGACGACGATCTTATCGTTCGGCAGTCTTGCCGTCTCGGGCCACCGTGGTACGGCGAGCATGGGCATTCTGCTGATGATTGCGATCGGTTTTACGTTGCTTGGCAGTCTGGTCGCTCTCCCGGCGATGATGTCCTGGCTGAAATCGCGGCAGCATTCTTCGTAGGATAATTGTCGTCGCCGACAACCTAGCCCGAACCGGGATTAGACGTGAAAGTTCCGGCTTTCTTTGTAAAACGCAATCATCCAATAAACTTGAGATCCGATTGCGGCCGCCGGCAGGATGAGCCAAATCACGTCGAAGATGGCGAGTAAGAGGAGGAGAAAACAGAAATCCGCCCGGAAGAGCTCGCGAAAAATAAAAACCAGGAGAGGGATCAATTCTTTTGGGGCTTTCGAATATTCTTCTGTCTCGGTTCCGTCAGAAACATGATTCTCCTTATTGCGGTACTCAAGAAATCGCACGACGGCATAATTTATTGTCGCGCCAAGACCGGCCGCCAGCCCGAACCACCACCAAATCGAATTGCCGCTCTGCGCTTCAACGCCGAAACCGATGCCTATAAATACTGTGGCATGAACCCACCAGTCCGAGACATCGTCGAATTTGCGACCGAACTCGGAGGTGAGGCCTTTTGATCGCGCAATCTCGCCATCGCAGTTGTCGAGTACGTAGCTGATCACGAGAAGGGCACCGGCGATGATACCGTATCCGTAACTCGCCAAGGAATATAAAAACGCTGCGGCAAGTCCGGAGACCAATGATAAAGACGTCAGCTGGTTGGGGGTAAGCGGCGACTTCAGGAGAATTGCCGTCGTCTTGTTCGATAAGTGGCGTACAAGGGGAAACAAGATCTATTGTGTCCTCGTGCGGCGCTTTAATCGCGCTGAGCGGAGATAAATTTGTATTGAGAATGATGATGGAGTGCAGCCGCTTGGAATCCAAGCTCAATCGTGCGAAACCAAACGGTCACAATTATCGACGGAATATTAATTTTAGTTGGGGGAAGTTCGTGTCTCTCTGTCATTCATCAGTTGTGGTCAGGCATATTCGATGAAAGCTGTGATGCTCGCGGCCGGCCTTGGTTCGCGCCTGGAGCGCGGATCTGAGTTTCCGCCCAAGGTCTTGCTGGAATTCGAAGGGAAGTCCTTGCTGGAACGCCATGTCCGCATCCTCAAGGATGTCGGTATAACTCGATTGGTCATTGGTGTCGGTTACAATGCCGATATGATCTTGGAAGAAATAGAACACATCGGCGCCAGTGACTTCGTCGAGACCATAATGAATCCGGACTTTGCGCTTGGTGCGATTACGACCCTTTGGACGCTTCGTGATGAATGCGCTGTTGGTGAACCTTTTATCATGATGGACGGAGACGTTCTTTATGACCGTCGTTTAATGTCGGAATTGGTAAACTGTCCGCACGCGAATGCGCTTTTGTTCGACCAAAACATCGAGCCAGGCGAAGAACCGGTGAAGATTTGTCTATCTGGCGATACGATCGTCGATTTCGGGAAACAGCCAACCAATGCGCATGAGAGGTTCGGCGAGTGGGTCGGATTCACGAAATTCTCCGCAGCGGAGGGAAAAGCGCTCGTAGAATATGTCGAGCCCTATATCTCGCAGGGTGATACCGGCCAGATCTACGAAGTCGCTATTCGAGATCGATTGGTCGATGTCGAACCACATGCCTACCGAATTTGCGATATTTCGGGGCTGCCTTGGATCGAGATCGACTTTCAAGAGGACGTGGCAGCGGCGACGTGCGACGTCTTACCGAAGTTAGAGGCGCTACCCTAAATGACCCCGAAGGCGGAGCAGTCTGGCGTTGCGTTTGATCAACGGGTTGCGAAGTTCGTTGTTCGCGGTCTTTCAAGAACGCCTTTTACGCCAAATCAAGTTACCTTATTCAGCATTTTTCTCGGCCTCGCTGTTGCCTGGATGTATACGCAAGGCGGGGCGATGGCGCACGCTGCGGGCGCGTTATTCATCGTGACTGTCTGGCTTGACCATGTGGACGGGGAATTGGCCCGTGCGACCGGCCGTACCAGCGAGTTCGGGCATTATTTCGATCATTGTGCCGCCATGACGAACTACGTCGCGATGTTTGTCGGCGCGGGGATCGGCGCCCGGATGGGGTTCTTGGACTGGAACGCGATCTATCTCGGGATTGCCGCCGGCGCCAGCATCGTCTTGATTATGTCCATCCGGATGTATGCGGAAGGCCGCTTTGGCCGGGATGCGATGAAACAATCGCCAAAGGCAGGCTTCGAGGTAGAAGATACGCTTTACATCGTCGGTCCCGTCACTTGGCTTGGATTGATGGAGTATTTCATCGTGTTGGCCGGAATCGGTGCACCCATCTTCTTGCTTTACGTTATCTGGGACTTTTTCCGAAAAGATCGGGAACGTGGGCGAGCATGAAGACTTTGCTCACAGGGGCAACGGGATTTTTAGGTTCGGCGGTGCTCCGGCAACTCGTTGATGACGGCCAGGATGTTCGGGTTTTGGCCCGGCCAAATGGGGATCGTCGCAATATTTCCGGCGTTAAGTGCGAGATTGTGGAAGGGGATCTTAACGATCCCGAATCGCTCAAGGCAGCGGCGGCCAGCTGCGATGCGCTATATCATGTGGCGGCGGATTATCGTATCTGGGCGCCCGACCCCTCCGAACTCTATCGGACGAACGCTCTAGGTACGGTGGCCTTGTTCCGTGCCGCCGCTGAGGCGGGTGTTGTGCGCATGATCTATACCAGTAGTGTCGCGACATTGGGAATTCTTTCGGACGGGACGCCGTCCAATGAAGATACGCCGGTTTCCCGAAGCGATATGGTTGGGCATTACAAGCGGTCGAAATTCGACGCAGAAGAATCGGTGAAGAAACTGATACGCGACGATCAATTACCGATCGTTATCGTAAATCCTTCAACGCCGATCGGCCCCCGCGACGTGAAACCGACCCCTACAGGACGAATCATTGTCGAGGCGGCGGCGGGCCGGATGCCGGCTTTTGTCGATACGGGGCTTAATATCGTTCACGTCGATGATGTAGCGGCGGGTCATTTACTGGCATTTAGGAATGGTGAAGTCGGCGAGCGCTATATCCTGGGTGGCGAAGATTTATCGTTGCGGGAAATTCTGGCCGACGTAGCCGAGATTGTCGGACGGAAGCCACCAGCGATCAGTCTTCCGCGTGCACCGCTATTCCCGTTTGCTTATTTAAGCGAATTTATCGCGCGGCTGCGCGGCGGCGCCGAACCAATGTTGACGGTTGACGGTTTGCGGATGTCGAAAAAGCGAATGTATTTTTCATCCGCAAAGGCGCGAGACCGCCTGCATTACAAAACACGGCCGGCGACAGAAGCTCTCAGGGATGCGGTTGAATGGTTCAAAGCGAACGGATACGTGAAATAGTAAATCGTGTCTTCTCCTAAAATCCCATACGACCAACGTCTTGCACGTCTTCTGATTCGCCCGTTTGCGAATACAAATCTCCATCCGAACCACGTCACGCTATTTAGTCTGCTGCTGGGGATCGGATGCGGAGCGTTATTCGTGTTTGGCGAACCTGGCATTGAAAATGTTGCCGTTGCCGTATTCATGATGGCGGTTCTTGTCGATCATATGGACGGGGAGCTGGCGCGAATGTCTCATAAGACCAGCAAATTCGGCCATTACTTCGACTACATCGTCGGTTCGTTGATATACACAATCCTATTCTGTTCGATTGGCGTTGCGGTCTATCGCTGGACAGGTAGTGAAGGCGCTTTGGTATTCGGCTTTGTTGCTGGATTCTCGAACGTTTTGATTGTGTCTTTAAGATTGTCGATGGAGTTGAAGTTCGGCCCCAAAGCTGTCGAGCATCCGAGCAGCAGCGGCTTTGAGATCGAGGATTTCATTTATCTCATCGGTCCCATAACTTGGCTTGGCGGATTGGACTATTTTTTCTGGCTCTACGGCGCTGGTACGATGGGTTATCTTGGCTGGACCGGCATTACTTTTCTGCGTCAAAGATTGAATAATCCATGATCTTAGGAATGCGATACTGGGATTTGCCTGGTGGATTTGCTATGAGGCTTGTGGTGCAGATGGAAGGCACCCATGTAACGGGCACCTTGGCGCAATAAATTGAGGTCCGGAGACCGGAAGGATATCGTTATGCGAATAATTTTGGCTCAGCCGCGAGGGTTTTGTGCGGGCGTTGTGCGGGCGATCGATATTGTCGAGCTTGCGCTGAAGAAATACGGACCTCCCGTCTATGTGCGCCATGAGATCGTCCACAACAAACGCGTTGTCGAAGACCTGAAAGCGAAAGGCGCTGTCTTTGTCGAAGAACTGGATGAGGTGCCCGACGACGCAATAACAGTCTTTAGTGCGCACGGTGTTTCGCAAAAAGTTGCGGACAATGCCGAAATGCGACGGTTGCCGGTCATCGATGCGACGTGTCCCTTGGTTGCGAAAGTCCATAAAGAAGGGCAGCGCTACTCGGCAGAGGACTACGATATTGTTCTGATTGGCCATGAAGGCCATCCGGAAGTTGAAGGCACAATGGGTCGAATCCCGGGGACCGTTTATCTGGCCTCTTCGGCGGAAGACGTGGACCGTCTCGAAGTTAAAGATCCAAACAAGCTTGCCTACGTTACGCAGACGACTTTGAGCGTAGACGACACGCGCGATGTCATTGACGCGCTGAAACAAAGGTTCCCGAAAATCGTGGGCCCCGACGTAAAGGACATCTGCTACGCCACACAGAACCGGCAAAGCGCGGTGCGTAAGCTCGCGGAAGAGGTCGACGTTTTGCTCGTGGTCGGCGCCCAGAATAGTTCGAATTCGAATCGATTGCGTGAAATCGGTGCTGAATTAAACGTGCCGAGTTATTTGATTGATGATGCGCAGGCTTTGGATACGGAATGGTTGAAAGATGCGGAGACCGTGGGGATTACAGCTGGTGCATCAGCGCCAGAAGCCCTCGTCCAGGAATTAATTTCGCGCCTCAGCGAGTTGGATGACGTCGAATTTGTCGATTTTGATGGTATTCAAGAGAACGTTACGTTTAAGTTGCCGGCCGAATTGCAAGGCGTTGCCGCATAAAGAGTTCAAGCGCTTCGAACATGACCGTTCGGACCCAATTATTCGATATTAAGGAGCACAAATAGTGCCTGTGCCAGTTCGACAACAAGCACGAGTCGCCGCCTATATTTTGAAGCAAAAGCTTTTAGGGCGTGAACGGTATCCGCTCGTACTTATGTTGGAGCCTTTGTTCCGTTGCAACCTTGCGTGTGCTGGCTGCGGAAAAATCGATTACCCCGATCCGATATTGAACAAACGTCTCAGTGTGGACGAGTGTTTGGCAGCCGCTGATGAATGCGGCGCGCCGATGGTCGCTATTCCGGGCGGTGAGCCTCTGTTGCATAAAGAAATCGGCGAAATTGTCGAAGGATTGGTTGCACGTAAGAAGTACGTTTCCTTGTGCACAAATGCGCTGTTGCTTGAGAAAAAGTTACACCTGTTTAAGCCGTCCCCGTATTTGTTCTTTTCCGTGCACCTCGATGGCTTGAAGGAAGAGCACGATAAGTCCGTTTGCCAAGAAGGCGTTTTTGATCGGGCGGTTAAGGCGATAAAGGCGGCGCAAGCGGCTGGCCACACGGTGAACGTCAACGCAACGATATTCGATGGGACGGCAGCCAACAGGGTGGCGGATTTCCTCGACTTCTGCGAAGACAGCGGCATTTCAGGCGTTAGTATCTCGCCCGGCTACGCTTACGAGCGGGCGCCGGATCAAGAGCATTTTCTGAGCCGTCAGAAAACCAAGCAATTGTTCCGTGATATCTTTGCGCGGGGGAAAGACCGCAAATGGCCGATTAGCCATTCCTCTCTGTTCCTGGATTTTCTGGCGGGCAATCAGACGTACCAGTGCACGCCTTGGGGTATGCCGACCCGGAACATCTTCGGATGGCAGCGGCCCTGTTATCTTCTTGGCGAAGGATATGCGCCCAGTTTTTCCGCATTGATGGAAGAGACGGAATGGGAGCAATACGGCACCGGCAATTATGAGAAATGCGCGGATTGTATGGCGCATTGCGGGTATGAACCAACGGCGGCAGCCGATGCTCTTGCGCATCCGATTAAGGCTTTGATGTCGTCTATCCGCGGCGTGAAGACAGAAGGCGATATGGCGCCGGAGATCGATCTGTCCGCGCAGCGTCCGGCCGAGTACATGTTTGAAAAGATGGTGGAGAAATTGGCGGTCGAGCCGTCGAATAGCGCTAAGCCGTCAGAATCCAAGCAGAGCGACGCGGCGTAAGGCCTCCAAAGCCTGGGCGCTATCCTTACCGAGGCGAAGCAGTTCAACGAGTTCCCAGGGCCGCCGAGCGAGCTGGCCAATGACAGCTGCTGGGCGTGTATTACCGTTGGGGGCGAGACCGAACAAGGCGCTTTGCGGTAGTGCTCGTTCTGCTGGATCGGCTGCAGCACGAATCACGATAAACGGGATATTCGCCTCGGCCGCCTTTGCGCCGACACCTGCGGACTCCATATCGACCGTCGACGCGCCGGTACGCTGATGAAGAGAATGTTTCTCGGCCACGGCGCTAACAGCAATTTCGGTTGTCATGAGAGAACCGGCATGAACCGGGATACTTGATGAAAACCTTTTGCTTAAAGCATCACGCCAGCCGGGGTCGGCGCTAAAGGATTCTTTTTGCGGATTGATGACATGGCTTGGCAGGGCGATATGGCCCGGCCGTATCGCTGGATCCAATGCCCCGCAAATTCCGAAACTGATTAGACGCGAGGCGCCGTTCTCGATCAGCTTTTCGGCTGCGGCATAGGCTCGGCCCGGGCTTCCGCCCGCGCAAGAAATCAGATGGCGGTTATCTGAAGATGTGTTTGATATTTCAGTGAGGCAGGCTGCCTCAGACTGCATGCCCGTGACGAATCCGATACGGTTCAAATGCCGTGGGGAACGCGGCCCGTGTTCCCTTTCTTCAAATTCCGGAACCGGGCAAGTGCCCAAAGCGGGAAATAAACGCTGTAGCCGTGGTACTTGAGGTAAAACACTTTCGGGAATCCAACGGCCGTATACCAAGGCTCTTCCCAATTCGAGCCGTCGCGCGGAGCTTCTAGCAGGTACTTGATACCGCATTCGACCGCCTCGCTTTCGGTCTCACCGACGGCCATTAGCGCCAATACGGCCCAAGCTGTTTGTGAAGCAGTGCTCGCCTTTACGGTCTCGCGCTCTTCCTCCCAATAGGTCGCACCGTCTTCGCCCCAGCCACCGTCGTCACTTTGACGGTCCCGTAGCCATTCAACAGCACGTTGGATATAGGGCGCTTTCGTATCTTCGCCGGCAGCGTTTAGGGCGCAGAGCACCGACCATGTTCCGTAAACATAGTTCGTGCCCCACCGACCGAACCACGAACCGTCTTCCTCTTGCTCTGATTTGAGAAACGCGACGCCCTTTCGGATGGGCTCGGCATATTTCTCGGCATCGAGCTGTGCGAGCATACCAACGCAGCGGGCGGTGACGTCCGCCGTCGGTGGATCCAGCAAGGCACCATGATCGGCGAACGGGATATGATTTAGGTAATCATAGGTATTGTCCGCATCGAACGAGCCCCATCCGCCGTTCTTGCTTTGCATCCCGACAACCCATTCTGCTGCGCGGGCGATGTTCTCGGCAAACTTCTTTCGGTCCATGCGGTCCAGAGCCAAGGCCACCACCGCCGTGTCATCAACGTCGGGATAGTAGTCGTTCTCGTATTCGAAGGGCCAACCGCCCGGCCGCAATCCAGGCCGTTTATCGATCCAGTCTCCTTCGACATCCAGAATTTGCTTCTCGGCGAGCCAGGTTGCCGCCCGGGCAAGATCGCCGGATTCATCCGAGCCGTTCGCTTCCGCTAAAGAGTGGATTGCGAGGCCGGTATCCCAAATCGGCGATAAGCATGGCTGACAGAAGCCGCCGGTATCGTCCGTCCGCAACAACTTACGGATTGCGGCTTTTGCCGTCACCAGATCCGGGTCGTCCTTGGGATATCCCAGTGCTTCGAACGCCATGACGGTGTTTGCCATGGCGGGGAAGATGCCGCCGAGGCCTTCTTCGCCATTCAGTCGGGGTTTGATAAAACTTACGGCTGCCTTTATCGCACGTTCTCTCGCGGAGCGGGGCAACATAGGTTCGACTTTACGCAGAACCTTATCGATGCCGAGGAATATTTCGCCCCAAGCGGAGCCGGTCGGATTGACCAGATACTTCTTTACCTCATTCGCATCTTCGACAAACAGCTCTGCGATATTGATCTTTTTTGGGTTTTCCGCCTGCGGTTTTAGCGTCATCAAGACCAGAAGCGGCACCAAAACCGTCCGCGACCAGTATGAAATCTTGCTGAGATGGAATGGAAACCAACTGGGCAGCAAGGTGATTTCGACGGGCATTACCGGTACGGCGCGCCACGGGACTTGCCCGAACAGCGCTAAGGTAATTCGCGTAAAAACGTTCGCGCTGGCTGCACCACCGTTCTCTAAAATGGCGGCCCGGGCTTTGACCATATGCGGGGCATCCGGCGAATCACCGGCAAGTTTAAGCGCAAAATATGCCTTCACGCTTGCGCTGATGTTGAAATCCCCATCGTAAAACAGGCCCCAACCGCCATGATCGCCTTGAATTTTCCGAAGATACTTCGCGAGCTTTTCCTCAATCTCCTCGTCAATTTCGTCGAGGTAGTGATTGAGAAGGATAAATTCAGCAGGAATCGTTGCGTCCGCTTCCAGATCGAAAACCCAGTGCCCGTCTTCCGACTGCATCGATTTTAGATCGGCGCGTGCCTCGCTGATGGTCGATTCGACTTCAGACAAAAGCGTCCCGTCGTCTTCCATTCTTTCATGTAACAAGGCGTCCATGCCTATGGCAGTCCTCTAAGCCTATTCGATTGGCCGTTCTGGTTTTTTATTACACTAAATTGTCGGATTTACCACCTGGAGCGGCGTTAATTTGTCATGATTGTGTCGGTTGTCAAGTGAACAGCCGTAAATTTGCAACATTATCGTAGTGGATAGCAATTAGCGCGTCAAAATGATGTCAGCAGCGGAATTTCCGGACTTTATCGACCCTTCGATTGTCGCTGGAAGGCCCGTATTCGTCCAGTCTCCGGCCAAAAGTAGATTTTCGAGATGGCAAATCGTATTTGGACGCATCCGATTCGATTCCGGAGTCTGCGAAATGGTCGCTCTTCTCTCTTTAACGACGCGATGTTTTTCCGGCATTTCGTTTGGAACACCGTCAATTGACCGAGTGATGTCTGACCAAATCGCCTGAGCGATATACGCGGCAGTTGCGTCCGCTAGTTCGTCGGCGGCGCTGACGGTTGCGGAGATGATGTCACCGCGAAAGAACAACCATTGCGCGGTGCCGCCGACGATCCCAATCAAACCGGCGTCACTTGCCAACTGAACTCTGTCTGGCACACGAAAATGCGCATTCACGATAGGGTAGGTATAGACCGGGACAGTGAGGTCGGGAACTAAAGTCGCCGTAACAGGTGCAGGTGTTGCAAGTACGACGATATCATCACGCGACACTTCGATTTCACGATTACTAAATCTGAGCTGGGTCGTCCGTTGCGCTTCGACGACGATTTCTCTGAGGCGGGTGTTGTCTCGATAAACGACGCCACGTTCCTTTAGGTAAGTTAGCGCAGGGTCCACAAACGTTTCGGACAGGCCGACTTTTGCCATTCTCGGCATACAAGCATCCGCACCGCGGGCGAATGTTTCTTTGAGGACAGTTGCTAGAAGGCGCGCGGAACTGACTTTAGCCGGGGTATTGAGAACGCCGACAGCAAATGGCTCGAAGAAGCGGTGATAGAGGGGGGCATGCGTATCGACGATGTCGCCAAGGGTTCGCTTTTCGTCAGCGAACAATAGTTTCAAGGCAGCAAAATAGTCGGAGATACCGGTATCGGGGATCCGGCGGTCTTTCTTTAATAACCATAGGGGGAGGGAAGATTTCCCGATCTCGACCGTCCACCTTTTCGAAACAGAAAGATCGATGAACGGGAAAATTGCCCGCTCCGGACCGATCAACTCGTCAGCCGCACCGATTGTGCGGAGGTATTCGTGGACGGATGGATTGCCGCTCAAGAGCAGATGATTGCCGTTGTCGATACGGCAGCCCAGATGGTCGTCAAAGTAGGAACGGCAACGACCGCCGGCATGGCCGGCGCTTTCGTAGAGAAATATTTGGCGTCCCGAGCCGGCGAGGCGAACGGCGGCGGAAAGGCCTGCGACCCCGGCCCCAACAATGTGTATCTTGGACATAACGGCTTAAAAGAATCCGTGGCGTATCAGGATCCAAAGTTTCGTGGCTTTGGAGACTTTGACAGGCTTTTCCAAGTCTTTCCAACCGCGGTTCATGAGCGCATCGAGAACCCGGCGGTACACGAGCATCATTAAGAGCGCTGGCCGCATGTGCCGTCGGGAGCACTCCGCCATGGCGGTTGTGGCATCTTCGTAATGACCGAGCGCCACCTCCGCCAAGGCCTCGCATACGGACGGGAGCGCCTCGTGGTGCATAACCTCCGTCGGATCACGCGTCTCAATGCCGAATTTGTCGAGTAGGTCTGCCGGTAGATAGAGGCGATCCCGTTCGGCGTCTTCGGCAATGTCGCGGAGGATATTCGTCAATTGAAGGGCGCGGCCAAGCGATGTTGCCACCTGTTGCGCGGCTTGGCCACTGTCGCCAAACACTCTCACGGACAACCGGCCAACGGCGCTTGCGACTCTGTCGCAATACGTATCCAAGACTTCCATCGACGGTCCGTGTGTGGCTGTCTCGTCTGCGTCCATCTCCATTCCGTCAATCAAATCCAGCAAATCTTGCTTCTGCAATCCGTATCCGTCGATTGCCGTCGATAGCGCGAGCCCCGTCAATTTGGAGGGACTGCCGACGAAGATATGCTCAATTTCCTCTCGCCATTCCGCGAGCAAACGCTGTTTTTCATCGAGTTCAAGTGGATCGTCCGCGATATCGTCGACTTCCCGACAGAATGCATAAATGGCGAACATAGCGTCGCGCCGATCTGGCGGCAGTACCCTTATGCCGGAGAGAAAAGAACTTCCGGAGGCTTCCGACACTTTGCGAACGTGATTCCGAGCCGCGAGGTCATTGAACTCCGCTGTTTGAACGCGAATCGCTTCCGCCGGAATGTTCATGCTGCTTGGTGTGTCTAGGCGCTTGCTTCGATATCGGCGGCAGTTTTTTCGGCGCCGAGTGCGAGGAGTGCGGTTTGTACGATATGGCTCGCGTTGAGCTCTGCATCGTCATACATCTCGAACGGCGAGGCCTGGTCCTGGAAGCGGTCCGGCAGATGCATCGGCCGGATCTTCAAGCCGTCCTGGATCAAGTCGTTCTTCGCCAAGTGTTCCAGCACTTGCGTCGCGAAACCGCCGATCGAGGCCTCCTCGATCGTAATCACGACCTCATGCTCCTTCACCAGACGTTCCACCAAGTCCGTGTCCAACGGCTTCGCGAACCGCGCATCCGCCACCGTCGCCGGATAACCATGCGCTGCCAATTCGTCCGCCGCCTTCAACGTCTCCGCCAAGCGGCCCCCGAATGACAGCAACGCCAGCTTTGAGCCTTCCCGCAACACACGACCCTTGCCGATCGTCAGCACCTCGCCCGCTTCCGGCATCTCCACACCGATCCCTTCGCCGCGGGGATAGCGGAACGCCATCGGCCCTTCGTCATAAGCCACGGCCGTCGACACCATATGCACCAGCTCCGCCTCGTCGCCCGCCGCCATCACGACCATGCCCGGCAGGCAACTCAGATACGTCACGTCGAACGCACCCGCGTGCGTCTGACCGTCCGCCCCCACGAGACCCGCCCGGTCGATCGCAAATCGTACCGGCAGCTTCTGGATCGCCACGTCATGCACCACCTGGTCGTACGCCCGCTGCAGGAAGGTCGAGTAAATCGCCGCAAACGGCTTGAAGCCCTCCGCCGCCAAACCCGCGCAGAACGTCACGCCGTGCTGCTCCGCGATACCCACATCGAAGGCCCGCTCCGGATGTGCCTTCTCGAACAAGTCCAGCCCCGTGCCGTCCGGCATCGCCGCCGTAATCGCCACGATCCGGTCGTCCTGGTCCGCTTCCTTGATCAGGCTGTTCGCAAACACCTTGGTGTAGGAGGGGGCGTTCGACGTCCCCTTGTGCTGCGTCCCGGTAATCACATCGAACTTGGCCACACCGTGATACTTGTCCGCGCTTGTCTCCGCCGGCGCATAGCCTTTGCCCTTCACCGTCACGCAGTGCAGCAGCACCGGGCCCGGGATGTCCGAATCCCGCAGGTTCTTCAGCACCGGGATCAAGTGATCCATGTTGTGCCCGTCGATCGGGCCCATGTAGTAGAAACCGAGCTCCTCGAACAGCGTGCCCCCCGTCACCATGCCGCGCGCGTACTCTTCCGCCCGCTTTGCCACGGTCTCCATCGGGTGCGGCAGCTTCTCCGCGATATCTTTGCCAAGCTCGCGCAGCTTGCGGTACTCCTTCGACGACAGCAGCCGCGTCAGGTAGTTGTTCAAGGCACCCACCGGCGGCGCGATCGACATCTCGTTGTCGTTCAGAATCACGATCAGCTTCGAGCCCATCGCCCCCGCGTTGTTCATCGCCTCGTAGGCCATGCCCGCGGTCATCGAGCCGTCACCGATCACCGCAATGACATTGCGGTCTTTCTCGCCCTTCAGATCGCGGCCCACCGCAAACCCCAAACCCGCCGATATCGAGGTCGAAGAATGCGCCGCGCCGAACGGGTCGTATTCGCTCTCGCTCCGCTTCGTGAAGCCCGACAGCCCGCCGCCTTGACGCAGCGTCGTGATCCGGTCCTTGCGACCCGTCAGTATCTTATGCGGATAACACTGGTGACCGACGTCCCAAATCAAGACGTCGCGCGGGGTGTCAAAAACGTAATGGATCGCCGCCGTCAACTCGACAACGCCCAAACCCGCACCCAGATGACCCCCCGTCTTCGAGACCGCCTCGACCGTCGCCGTACGCAACTCGTCCGCCAATTGACGCATGTCGCTCTCCGGCAACTCACGCAAATCCGACGGCACGCTTATACCGTCCAACAACGGCGTCTTCGA
>PAZH01000081.1 GCA_002716125.1 Rhodospirillaceae bacterium | reverse complement strand
GGTCTTCTCAACCTTGTACCAACGGCCCTTACCTTTCTTGCCACCATACCAGTTGAGGTTCATGGCCGTACCGGTGATCTGCCAAGTGCCCTGCTTCATGTCATTGCCCATAACACGATCAGCAGAGCCACTCATCGCGGTCTTATCTTTATAGAAGTAATCGGTGCCTTTCTTGCCCTTAGAATCGGACCAGTTGCAGACCTTACTCCCCTTCTTGAACACTGCTTGGATATGTGGCTTAGATGGCTTAGCCACTTTCACCTTTGCTGGCTTGTCCGCTTTAGCTTTTTTATCGCCTTCCGAGGCAGGGCTCGTGCATCCTGCAACACCGATAGCTGCCGCAACGGCGGACATAACAAGTAACTTTCGCATTTTCACTCCCAACTTTACCGTTTGATATGAAATTAAATCCAAGACCGGTAGTATTTAGAATTTTGTTTATTTTGCAACATTTGAGTCTTACGCTATTTTCGGCGGTCAGAACCATACGACTCAGTGCAATAATTTATCGCTGTTAAGTATTCTAATCATATACAAAGAAGAGATTCACATAAAAAATATCTCTCTATCTAATTTTTTTAGAGAGATTAGCGCCTTATTAAATCGGTCATTTGCATCGTAGCTGCGGCCGCTATCCAACTTCGTTTAAGTGCTTTGCGTTATATCCATATAGCGTTGCAGGCAGTCTATTTGCTTTGAACTCAAACGTTTATCCAAATCGTAATAGACTTCGATTGATGTCAATGTGGCTCTCTGTTTCGGGTGCAACATTGAAGGGATAATCTGCCTCAAATACGCTTAAATTTGATATTGCTGCCATTGTTCCAATGCGTGTCTAGCTGTCATGAAATCTCCTTTTCATACTTTGAGCTAGAGGTGAGGAATTGTGGGCATCAAAAGAAGGGTTGGGGTTGGTGGCCGCTGCGAGACTCGAACTCGCAACCTCATACGAGGGACAGATTTTCTTACCATCTACGACTTTCGCCGCCACCCCATAAAGGGCTTTGTGGTCTGGACTTTTTCTTCATCGTACCAGTCGAAACTGGTTTAGATGCTGCCTGTTAAGTCTCTACACCTTCACCTCGCGGTGCTTGGCTCGAGATTGCCATCAGCATGACCTGTTAAGGTTTCCTCGAATTTAAGCAGTTCTACTTCTAGCGTTTCCGCTAAAGCACTCAAATTGTATAAGTCTGTTGTGTATACCAATTCCACCAAGCGGCCACAGACCCCAACGAGCTATTCTTTACCTTGGTTCTGTATGTTTGAAAAGACAGTAGAAATTGAGGCCTCAATGCATCGTCCAAAAATTCAACAAAGTTGAAAATGATCACTGTTACGAGGAAACCAATAAATAAGTCCATTATCAAAATCTCGCCGATTTCATTGATAATAGTGCTGGTTCAATCAGGCGATTAAATACTTCGGCATAGTGCTTATCGATTGTTTGCACACTGGTATCGAGATTGTCTGCGATTGTTTTTAGCTCCAGATTTTCACCATTCAAAATCCGAAACATAATGTGGGTGTGCCGAAAATTTTGTGCTGTTCAAGGTCGACTATGTTTATCGTGGTATAGACCACAGTCTCGAAGCAAGGCCTTCAAGCCTGTTGAACCATGAGAGGGAAATACAGGATCATCTTCACCATGCAGTATGCCGTAATTTATCGCATGTTTAACTATCGCCTTATAAGCATCTCGACAGGTGGAAATCGCAGTAATTTTGTGAGGGCGAGTTTTGCCATTTACTGTTAATCTGCATAATTTTTTGACCCTTTCGACATTGTGTCGCGTGTATGACAATTCCAGGCCATTCCGGCGGCCATCCGAACGCGATATACTTGGGACATGGAACGGGATTGGAGCTACTTCGCCTTAGTTGCCCTAGGTGCAGGTATCCTGTGGCTGTTGCATCGGCGCCGGCAAGGCGGCGGTCGCGGCGTCGTTCCGATCGCTACCGCTATTCTGGCGATTATCAGCGTGCTCTATATCGCTGTCCGAGGCTAGGCAGTCTGGCGCCAGGCTCGCCGAAGATAGCGCCGTTCACCGACGCGGTCGAGCACGATATGGGCCCGATATCCGTCGACACCGTCGGCCGTATGGTGTTCTTCAACGCATTCCGGCACATCATCGCTCGAAGACGTCTCCAGACCTTCCGCGAGAATCCGGCCCTGCACATGCCCCGGTATTTCAAGACCGAGAAGGTGCAATACGGTCGGCAGAATGTCGACATTGCCCGCGGGAACCGGCGAGCGGTAAGCCGAGCGTATCCTTGCGCCTTGCAGGGCAAGCCACGTGCGGACTTCGCGTTCGTGAAGACCGCCATGCATGCCGCCGCCTTCGGGATAGCCGCAGTCGTGAACCGTGCCGCCGTCGATGCCGAAACGGTTGTCCGCATCGTCTGACTTCAAAACCAGACTGATATCCGGGGCGCGTCGATGTATTCCAAAAATATGTGATTGCGAGAGCGTATCGCTGCGTTCGCGCGTGAAAAGCGGGCCGCACCACGTTTGCCGTTGCAGCCAAGCGACAACCGCTTCGACGAGGGTGGGATCCGAATCCCGCACATATACGCCGCCCGCACTGGCCAACGCCAAGGCCACGTCAGCCCCGTCTTCAGTCGTCTCGCCGACCGAAAACCCCGCTTCTTCGAATTTGGCGGCAAGGTTCAGCTTTTGTCCGAGGAGCGTCACCATGCCGTGGTCTGACATCGTGACGATCTGTAGGCGATCTTCCGGCGCTCTCTCCGCGTTATTCTTTAAAATCCGGCCGAATTCCCGGTCCACGGTTCGGATCGCCTCGATATTCTCAGGCGTTCCGATACCGATTTGATGATAGCTGACATCGGGCTCGCAATACCAAAGGACCATGACATCCGGCGTATAGGTCGGCTCGACGAAATCGAGATAGACGTCGGTCGCATACCGCGTCCATTCAAGCGAAGGCACGGCGGCTTTGGGGATCGGACCGCAAGTCTCCAGAACTTGATCGAGGGCGCCCGCCGGTTGTGTCGCGTCCGGACGGACCAGCGATAACCGGAACCCGCCTATGCTCTCTGCCTTGTGATGCAACATACGCGTGCCGCCGGGTGTGCCCGCACTGATCACCGCATAGGTCAAATCGTTGTCGTGCAATATCTCGCCAAGCGAAGGCACGTCCAAGAGCTTGCCGTCGAGCCGTTTGTCACCGGCGGCCAATTGCGTCTCATCGCCGGTATTGAAGAGTTTACCGGGTGACGCTTGGCTGTCTTGGAAGCGGTTGCCGACAATACCGTGGCGTTCCGGATAACAACCGGTGATCAATGCCGTCTGGTTGACCCGGGTCTCCGTCGGGAAGGTCGAACGCGATTCGGGAAAATAAGCCCCTTCCGCGGCAAACCGACAAAGGTTCGGCATGAGGTCCGGCGTCACCATATCGGGGCGCAGGGCATCGAAGGAAACGATTAGTACTCGGTTATTCGCCATGATTTCGATTTGTTTTGCGAAGTCGTCCTTCGACAGGCTCAGGACGGGGAATCGTGATGGATATCCTCACCTCAAGCAAGTTGAAGGGTGAGAGGATAAGTTCAGATCTTGTCGCGCGGCTCGCCCCCAAGAGAGCGCATCAGGTCGGCGACTTCCGCTGCGGCTTTCTCCAAAAGCGCTTCATCGGTATGACGCAAGACGATACTCGTCCCATAATTGCCGGTTTCATAGAAGGGATAGCTGCCAATATCGATCTCGGCGTATCTGTCCTGAATATCACTCAGGCCTGACGCCAAATTCCCTTCGCCGAGTGAGCAAACCAGTGTTTTCGTCCGGACGGGTTTGCCGCCTTCGAGGCGCGGCGCCAGCCAGTCGATCATCGCGTGGGCGACTTGGGGGACGCCGGCCATGACATAGACGTTCTCGACCTGGAAGCCGGGGGCGACGGAAATGCCGTTCTCGACCAAATTCGCTCCTTCTGGAGTGTTGGTCATGCGTAACCGCGCTTCGTTGATCTCCATGCCGCGCGCTTCGAACTGGGCGACAAGGCGCCGGTAGGCCTCGGGATGGCGAATAAGTTTGCGACCGAAAGCCTTTGCAACGCTTTCCGCGGTGATATCGTCATGGGTCGGCCCGATCCCACCGGTGGTGAAAACGTAATCGTGCTTGGCACGCATGGCGTTCAACGCCTCGACGATCTCCGCCTCGATATCGGGAACGACACGCGCTTCGGCCAACCGGATACCGGCTTCATCGTTGAGTTTGGTCGCGATGTAAGACAGGTTCGCGTCCTGGATGCGGCCGGATAGAATTTCATTGCCGATAATAATCAGCGCCGCGGTGACGATCTTTTCTTCGCTCATGGGGTCCCTATCTCATGCGCCGCAAAAATGCCGAGCCGGATGATAGCGCAGCGCCAGCGGACACGAAAGACGATGCGCCATCTTATAGGAGCCCTTTTCGGATCAGGTTCGCCGAAAGAAGAATGAGGATAATGTAAATGGCTGTTCGGAATTGGGCTTCCGGAATTCGGCCGCGCAACCATTGACCGATCACCATGCCGACAAGGATGGGCGGCACCGCGATGGCGGAAAGAATCCAGGCGTCAGCGGTCATCGCCCCTTCGGAATAGAGAGAGATGGCCCAAATCACCGTTCCGATGAAAAGGGACAATCCGACGGCTTGCACAAAGGTGTCTTTATCCAGCTTGAGCGCTTGCAGATAGACGGCCACGGGCAACAGCAGAGAACCGCTGACACCGGATAGAAGGCCGGAAAAGAAACCAACCGGCGGCCCGAACAGCGGCTCGCGCCCTGGTGCTAAAGTGAATTCCACGCGCGTGAGATTTAGCAGGGCATAGAGAATCACGACACTGCCGAACAAACTATTGATGATCACAGTGTCGATGCGAAACAAAAGGATCGTCCCCAACCAAATGCCGATACAGGCTGCCAGATTCATCATGCCGAAGCGTTTAAAGAGGGGCATCACGGGGCCCGGCCGGGTGAATTGCCACAAATTAGCCAGGAACGACGGGATCATCAGGACCGGGATCGCCTCGCGGAGGCCAAGTGCCGCACCCATAATCGCAACGGATATCGTCGGGAGCCCCATACCGAGCGCTCCTTTGACGACGCCGGCGACGAGAAACGCAATGACGACCGTTGCGACGGTGCCCCCTTCCAGCGTTTCGAGCATTAGTAATTCGGGTTCGGCACGGCCTCGAAGAGCGGTTTGACGCGGGCATCCACCTGTCGATGGTTGTAGTAGTCGATCGCCGGTTTGAAGACCTCAAAGACGCGGCGCAGCTCGGCAATCGGCTCTTCGTGATGATCGACACGAAGGTCGACGCGGGGAAACTCCTTATCGTCGTAGACGATGATTGCTGCGGAACGCTGCCCGCCGTGCTGTCCGCCCGCGTCACGGCCGGTTTCGATCGCACGCATCAGGCGGTCTTCCAGATTGGCCTCGGGTTCTTCGTTGAAACCCGCCTCTATGCCGTCGAGGACGTGCTCACCGACCAAAACATTGCCGAGCGCGATAAAATTGTCGCGCACATGATGGCCGGCCCAATCGCGGTTTTCCGTTCCGGTCCGGGCCGCGGCGAAACCGTCGTCATCGATCACGCCCAATTGGCGGTATTCGCAATAGGGGTCGGCCTGTACCAATTGTTCGATGACGGCCGGTGCCTTGTATCCCATTTTGAGAAGGCGCTGCGCCATATGTCCGAGACGCGCATCTGCAATGGCCATAATGGCGACCGCACCGGTTCGCGGCTGCACAAAGGGCACGCGGGCGCCCACCGCAAGCGAGCGGGTCGAGGTCGCGATGCCGAGTCTGCCGGTCTTTTCGCAGCGGCCGATGGCGGTAAATGTATGGACTTCAGGTCCGGGAGGAAGCGGTGGCATGGATTCGTCGCCTTAAGTTGCTATTTTCCTGCAAAAGAAAAGCGTAAGGCGTCATCATGGCGCGGCAAGTGAAACGCGCTGTTTATGCGCACAACGAATAGGATAGCGACGACGATGGATACGCCCGAATGGCATAAGAAGATGGCGGAATTCGCCGGTAAGCACGGCGGAATTACCACACCGACGAAGGGTTTCTATTTCGTACGGCACGGCGAGACCTTTTACAACGACGCTCAAGTCATTCAACCGGTCATGGGCTCGCAGTTGAATGCAAGCGGCAAGGCGCAGGCGGAAAAAGCCGGCCCGAAACTAAAAGACCGAAAATTTGATGCCTATTATGCCAGCGATCAGGAACGCGCATGGATGACGGCGCAAATCATCGCCAGTCATTGCGGCCGCCCGGTGCACCCCAATCCGGACCTCCGAGAGCGCGACTGGGGCCGATGGGCCGGGCGTTCCAATATCGATCTCCAATGGGCGGAATCGCCCGAGCGCGGCGAGACATTGGAAGAATTCGTCGTCCGAACGTTGCGGGGCATAAACGCCGCGCTAGAGAACGGTGACGTTACTGTCGTGGCGCATGGCGGTACTTTCGCCGTTTTGCTGGCCGTGATCGGGCATCCTCTTCGCCGGCCGGAAAAGTACGGCGCGCGGGTCCTCGACAATGCGGCACCGATGCATGTGACGCCGCCGGAAGGCGACGGCGCGTGGAAAGTCGAAGCGCTTTAGACAACAAAGATGCTCACCGTCGCGGAAATCGACCAATATCATCGCGAAGGTTACGTTATTCCGACGGCGTTTCGTCCAGATGACGCGACGCTCGATGCATTGCGCATGGCGATCCGATATATGCCTGCAACGTCCGGCCTCTATCGTGATGACGACATGCCGTTCAGTAGGTCCGATTGGTCGACTTTATCGATCAAACTCTTGAAGGGAGAAGACCGGAATCCCGTGAATGATTTCGTCATCGGGCACGATGCGCGACCTTGGTGAGGAAAACCGGATGCTGACATTTGCGACCTTGGGACCTGCGGGCAGCAACCATGAATTCGTGACGGAACAATACTTGGCGTTTCATGGCCTCGAGGGCGCGAATGTCGTCTTGATCGACGACTTCGACGATGCGTTGCGCCTGCTGGCGGATGGCGCGGCCGACTTCGTGGTGCAGGTGGCGGTTCATCCCGCTGCGACGGATACAGTGGCAAAGGCTCATTTCGAACACGGCATTCGTGTGATCGACACATTTATTTCACCGAGCCGGCCGCTCGGTGTCCTCACGCGTGCGGATACCGCGCACCCGAAAAGTCTTGGCTTACAACCGGCGACAAAGGCCTATCTCAATACGGCACGGTGGGAGACGCTGGTGCCGGAAGTGTCAATCCGGACCGTCGCGGAGGGATTGCTGGCGGGGCGTTTCGACAGTGGCGTGACAGCGCTTTCCTTTACGGAGGAACACCCAGGTAAATTCCGTGTCGACGAAGAACTGGGGACGGTCGATGACCCTTGGCTCGTCTATGGTCGGGCACGCGTCTCGGATGGCGGCGTTGTGGCGTGGCCGGACAGTCCGGGAGCGGCTCTATTTCGCGTGGCGCTATCCCGATAGACGTTTCGCTCCACCTTACTAGCCCGGGCTAACGACAACGGTGCCGATGGAATATCGACAGATATGGAACTGATCGAAACCACACTCGCCTCGATACCGGGGACGACGTTTGCCCTCTGCGCCGTGGCCGTTCTGATCGCGGGTTTCATGCGTGGGTTTGTCGGGTTTGGCGCTGCCATGATTTTGATCATGACGCTCAGCTTAATTCTTGGACCGCGCGCGGCTGTCGCAATTTCAAGCCTGTCCGGAGTGGTGCTGGTGATCCAGCTTCTTCCGGAGACGATCCGGACGTCGGAGAAGCCGTTTGTCGTGCCGTTTGGGATTGCGACCTTCGTCGCGGCGCCGTTCGGGACTCTCGTTCTGGTATCGCTCGATCCAGCCATTATGAAAATGGCGATTTCGGTCTTTGTCCTCTTCATGGTTTTGATGATGTGGCGCGGATGGCGCATCGGCGGCGGACGTGTTGCCATTATTGGCACCGGTCTGGCGGCCGGTTTTGCGCAAGGGACGGCTGGTGTCGGGGGGCCGCCTGCTGTGGCGTTGGCACTCGCCCGACCGGGCACGACCGTACAGCAACGCGCCAATGTGCTCGGCACGGTGGCGGCTCTCGCTTTCTGCGGTGTGCCACCGCTTTGGTATCATGGAATGTTTACCGCCGAAGTGGTTATCTTCAGCGCCTTGGTGCTACCGCTTTACGTGTCCGGAACCTGGCTTGGGCAAAGGTTTTTCTCCCAACAAGGTCAGCATATCTACCGCGCGGCGGCACTCTGGGTTCTGGCGATTACCGGTGGGGCGACTTTAGTCATCGCCGTTTCCGACTACCTGTACTGACCGCCTACCATGTGTCGATCCAGGGCCGTTTCTTTTCGGTGCGGACCGGCTTCGGCGGCTGCGCCTTGAGGCCACTGACGATCCAGCGCCGCGTGTCGGCCGGATCGATCACGTCGTCGAGTTCGAACATCGAGGCGGTGTTCGTCGCTTTGCCCTGTTCGTACATTGCTGCCACCATTTCCTCGTACTTTTCGCGCCGCTCGTCGACATCCTCGATCGCTGCCAAAACATCGCGGTAACCAAGCTTTACGGCGCCTTCGAGACCCATGCCGCCGAATTCGCCCGTCGGCCACGAGATTGTAAAGAATGGCGCATGGAAGCTGCCGCCGGCCATCGCTTGGGCGCCGAGGCCGTATCCCTTTCGCAACACGACGGTGAAGATCGGGACGGTGACGTTGGCACCAATGACGTAAAGACGGCCGCAATGCCGCACGAGCGCTTCCTTCTCGTATTCCGGCCCGACCATGTTGCCGGGCGTATCGCAGAGCGAGACAATGGGAATATCGAAGGCGTCGCAGAGTTGCATGAAGCGCGCGGCTTTATCGGCGGCATCCGAATCGATGGCGCCACCGAGATGCTTCGGGTTATTTGCGATAATGCCGACCGGTCGCCCTTCGAATCGGGCCAAGCAGGTGATAATCCCGATACCGAAATCGCGGCGCAGCTCGAGCACCGAATCCGTATCCGCCATCAAGTTGATCGCGTTCCTGACCTCGTAAATGCGCAGCCGATTTTCGGGCACGACATGACGCAACAGTCGCTGGTCCGCGCAGTCCCAGTCTTCAACGGGACCTTGGAAGTAAGAGATGTATTTTTTCGCTACGGCGACGGCTTCCGCTTCGTCTTCGACGGCAATATCGACAACCCCGTTCTTCTTCATTACCGACATTGGGCCGACTTCTTCCGGGCGATAGACGCCGAGGCCGCCGCCTTCGATCATCGCCGGGCCACCCATGCCGATGGTCGCGTTTGCAGTTGCGATGACCGTATCACAGCAACCGAGGATAACGGCGTTGCCGGCGAAACAGCGGCCCGACACGATGCCGACCATCGGAGCGTTGCCGCTGAGCTTGCCCCACAAGTTAAAGGCGGGTGTGTGCAGATTGGCGGCAAACTCGACATCGGTGTCGCCGGGGCGCCCGCCGCCGCCTTCGGCAAAAAAGACAACGGGCAGTCGCCATGTCTCTGCGATACCGAACAGACGGTCTTTTTTCTGATGGTTTTTCTTACCCTGCGTGCCGGCAAGCACGGTGTAGTCGTAGGACATTACCATGCAGCGGGCGTCTTCCTCGGGAAACAGGCTGCCGTTCACTTCGCCAATACCGCCGATGAGGCCGTCGGCGGGCGTGCGGTCGATCAGCTCGTCAAGTGGGGTGCGGCGGCGGCGGGCAGCAATGACCATAGGGCCGTATTCGATGAAGGTGCCGTCGTCGACCAAGTCTTCCACATTCTGGCGTGCGGTGCGTTGATTGGTTTTATCACGACGGGCGACGGCTTCCGGCCGATTCTCGTCGTAACCTTTGGCACGGCGTGCTTCGACTTCGGCCAAATCCGGCCGGATGTGGTCTAGGTCGATTTCTTGTCCGATGTCGACACTGTCGGCGTCGACATCGGCTTCCTCGATCAACAACAGCGGACTGTCTTCGAAAACAGTGTCGCCAGGCGCAACGTCGATACGCTGAACGATGCCGGACGTCTCTGCGGCGACTTCGTGCTCCATCTTCATCGAATCCATGATGAGGAGGACCTTGCCTTCGGAGACGGTATCGCCCGGCGCAACGTTCAGGCTGACGATGGCGCCTTGCATTGGTGCTCGAACGATATGACCTGCTTCGTCGGCGTCGATCGTCTGTACAGGCGCAGCGGTCTCGACCTTGCCGTGATCGAGAACGGCGAGTGGGTCGACGTTATCGACTTTAGCGCCGGCAAGTTGCGCCGCTGTTGCTGCGGGCTCGCTCGAGCCGAAATAGTTGCGCGGTACGCTCTTGGCAGCTTCGATGAGAACCGGCGCTTCGCGTTCCACGAATTCCACGTCAAATTCGTAATCGGACCACTCCGTTCGCGAGAGGAGCGCCTGCAGGAAGCCGATATTGGAAGGAGCGCCTTCGAGACGGAATTCAGACAGGGTCCGCGCCGTCGCCGTGGCCGCAATATTCGGATCGTCGGAATTGGTGTGGACGATCACTTTCGCCAACATCGAATCATAGCGAGGGCTTGTTTGATAGCCGGCATAGCCGAAATGATCGACGCGGACGCCAGGACCGGCCGGTGGCTCGAAGGCCGTCAGGTTGCCGCCGCCGGGGCGCGCCGATCCATCCGGTTCCATGGTTTCTAAATTCACGCGGGCTTGGATCGCCATGCCGCGCGCAGCCGGTACGTCCAATGCGCTGAGGTCGCCGCCCTTCGCGATTTCGAATTGGAGATGCACCAAATCAAGACCTGTGACGGCTTCCGTCACCGTGTGTTCGACTTGCAAGCGCGCGTTGAATTCGATGAAAGCGAGTGTCCCATCGCTACCAAGCAGGAACTCAACGGTTCCAAGGCCGGTGTAATCGGCCGCTTTGGTGATGGCAGCGGCGTGATTCCAAAGGGCGTCGCGTTGTGCCGTCGACAGCGCGGGGGCAGGTGCCAGTTCGACAATCTTTTGCCGTCGTCGCTGCAGACTGCAATCGCGATCGCCCAGGACGTGGACATTGCCGTGCTGGTCCGCTGCGACTTGGACTTCGACATGGCGGGCCGATTGAACGAGCTGTTCGAGATAAACACCGCCGTCGCCGAAAGCAGCTTCAGCCTCCGATTGGCAACGGGTCATCGCCTCTTCGAGGTCGGCGGCATCTGTGACCGGCCGCATACCGCGCCCGCCGCCACCGGCGACCGCCTTGACCATAACCGCGCCGTCCGAGCCGAGAGAATCAAAGAATTTGCGAGCGCCGGCAAAGTCCGTCGGCCCTTCGGTGCCTTTAACCACAGGTACATTGGAAGCAATGGCGAGGGCACGTGCCTTCGCCTTGTCGCCAAATGTTCCCAAAGCTTCGGGAGACGGCCCGATATAAGTGAGGCCGGCGGCGCCAACCGCGCGACCGAAGTCGGCGTTTTCGCTCAGGAAGCCATATCCAGGGTGGATGGCGTCCGCGCCGCAATCTTTGGCAGCAGCAACGATGCCGTCGATGTCGAGATAGGCCGCCGGTCCAACACCAGCCAATTGCACGGCATTGTCGGCCCTTCGGACGTGCAGCGATTCCCCGTCGTCCTCTGCAAAAACAGCGGTCGTTTGCATGCCGACCTCCGCGGCAGCGCGTGCGATCCGAATAGCAATTTCGCCACGATTGGCAATGAGTAGGTGTTGCAAGGCTTTACTCTCCGGGGGTTCGATCCGTACGTACTGGTTACGTCTTCCGATGATTTAGTGTGTTCGCGTGGCGCGGCGAGCGATAATGAAAGGCGTCGCGCAGGTAGTGACGCACCGCGCCATCCGGGGGTATAACCCGGGCATGACAGAAGCATCTCCTAAGATCGGTATCGTGAGCCTCGGTTGCCCGAAGGCGTTGGTCGACTCTGAACGAATTCTCTCGAAATTACGTGCCGAGGGTTATGAGCTCTCGGGCGAATACGACGGCGCTGATCTGGTCGTCGTTAACACCTGCGGATTTCTCGACACCGCAAAGGCGGAATCGTTGGAAGCGATCGGCGAGGCGATGCAAGAGAACGGTCGTGTGATCGTGACAGGCTGTCTCGGCGTGGAGGAAGACCGTATCCGGGAGAGCCATCCGGGGGTCCTCGCCGTCACGGGTCCGCATCAGTACGAGGCCGTGGTCGGCGCCGTGCATGAGGCGCTGCCGCCGCCGCATGACCCGTTTCAGGATCTAGTGCCGCCGGAAGGTATAAAGCTAACGCCCCGGCATTATGCTTACCTAAAGATTTCAGAGGGCTGCAACAATCGCTGCAGTTTTTGCATTATTCCGCATATCCGCGGCGATTTGCGCAGCCGTGCAGCCAACGACGTGATGTACGAAGCCGAACGACTGGCCAATGCGGGCGTGCGCGAGTTACTGGTCATTTCCCAAGATACCAGCGCCTACGGTGTTGATCTAAAGTATGCCGAGAGCGACTGGCGGGGCCGCAATGTGAAGGCGCGGATGACCGAATTGGCGGAAGCTCTTGGCGATCTCGGTGTGTGGGTGCGGCTTCACTATGTGTATCCGTACCCCCATGTGGACGAACTCTTGCCGCTGATGGCGGAACGGAGAATCCTTCCTTATCTCGATATTCCCTTCCAGCACGGAAGCCCGAACGTGCTAAAGGCAATGCGTCGTCCTGCGAACCAAGAGAAAGTGCTGGAACGGATTACCCGATGGCGCCGGGACGTACCGGACTTGGCGCTTCGCTCGACCTTTATTGTCGGCTTCCCTGGCGAGACCGAAGCGGATTTCGAAGAATTGCTCGGTTGGCTCGAAGAAGCGCAACTCGACCGCGTTGGATGTTTCAAATACGAGCCGGTGGAAGGGGCGCCCGCCAACGACATTGCGGACCCCGTTCCGGAAGATGTGAAGGACGAGCGCTGGCATCGTTTCATGGAATGGCAGCGCCGGATCAGCGAAGCGCGCATGGCGGCAAAGGTCGGTCGAACCATCGAGGTGATCATCGACGAAGTCGATGGCGAAGGTGCAATGGGCCGCTCGCATTGGGATGCGCCAGAGATTGACGGCAGTGTCTTCTTAAACGGCGATACCGATTTGTCGCCTGGCGATATCGTCGAGGCGCGTGTCGAACACGCCGACGATTACGACCTTTGGGCGATCCGCACGACCAGCGATTAATCCGATGTCGGATTTTCTGACAACGAAGGAAGTGGCATCACTGCTCCGAATTAAGGAGCGGACGGTTTACGACTTGGTGAAGGAAGGCTCGATCCCGGTTAGCCGCGTGACGGGCAAACTGTTGTTCCCGCGTGAACTCGTCGAGGCTTGGGTGCGTCGAAACGCGGAAACCACGGGCGGTATCGATAGTGTTATTCAGCCGCCGCTCGTACTAGCGGGGAGTCACGATCCGTTGCTCGATTGGTCGCTTCGGGAATCCGGCAGCGGAATTGCGACCTTTTTCGACGGCAGTTTGGACGGTCTCAGCCGCCTCGCCGAAGGTAAAGCCATCGCGTGCGGCATGCACGTGTACGAATCGGAACGCGACGATTGGAATACGGAACATATCGGGCAAGCGATGCATGGGATGCCTGTGGTTCTCATCGAATGGGCTGTCCGACAGCAAGGTCTTATCGTCGCCCCCGGCAATCCGAAGCGATTCGAGGGAATCGAGGATCTAAGACGTGGAACCTTCGTGCCGCGTCAGGCGCAAGCGGGATCCTATATCCTTCTGCAACACCTATTGGAGAAACAAGGTATCGATCCGGCGTCGCTCGAGATGTTGGCGACGCCAGCACGCAGCGAGCACGATGTCGCACTTTCGGTTGCGGACGGAAAGGCGGATGCGGGGTTTGGCATCGAGGCCGTCGCACGTCAGAACCGGCTCGGTTTCGTGCCGATTTTCCAAGAACGATACGATTTAGCGATCTGGCGGCGTGACTATTTCGAACCGCCTCTGCAAGCGGTTCTCGCATTTTCGAATACCGCCCAATTCGCCGAACGTGCGAAGGAACTGGGCGGGTACGACGTGTCGGGCTGTGGAACCGTCCGGATGAACGGCGCCTAAATCTCTTTTGCGCGGTCCCGCAGGACGAACTTCTGAACTTTACCCGTCGATGTTTTCGGTAGTTCTCCGAAGATGACATTCTTCGGCACTTTGTAGCGCGCCATGTTGTTGCGGCAAAATTCGATAATTTCGTCTTCCGTCGCCGCGGCATCGTCTTTTAGGACAACGAAGGCGCAAGGCGTCTCGCCCCAGTGATCGTCCGGTTTGCCGACGACGGCGGCTTCCAGGATCGCCGGATGTGTATAAAGCGTTTCTTCGACTTCGATGGTCGATATGTTCTCGCCGCCGGAGATAATGACGTCCTTCGAGCGGTCTTTGAGGGCGATATAGCCGTCCGGATGCCAAACCCCGAGGTCACCTGTGTGGAACCATCCATCGGAAAAGGCTTCCTCAGTGGCGTTGGGATTTTTTAGATAGCCTTTCATCACGATATTGCCGCGCATCATCACCTCGCCCATGGTCTCCGCGTCTTTTGGGACCGGTTGCATAGTGACGGGATCGGCGATCATCAAATCATCGAGTACGTGGTAGGGCACGCCTTGGCGTGATTTCTTCTCGGCCCGAGCTTCGTCGGGCAAGTCGTTCCATTCGTCGTGCCAGGCGCACATGACGGCCGGCCCATAACTCTCGGTCAGACCGTAGACATGGGTAATCTTAAATCCGTCCGCTTCCATTTTCTGCAGAACGGCCGGCGGCGGCGGGGCCGCGGCGGTCATGACTTGCACCTCGCGGGGTAGGGGACGGCGTTCTTCCGGCTTCGCGTTGATCAGCATATTGAGGACAACCGGCGCGCCGCAGAAATTCGTCACGCCCTCTTCCTCGATGGCGCGAAAGATCTCACTGGCCTCGACCCGACGTAAGCACACGCTGGTACCGGCTTGTGCCGCCAATGTCCAAGGGAAGCACCAGCCGTTGCAGTGGAACATCGGCAATGTCCAAAGGTACCGGGGGTGCATCCCGAGGTTCCACGCGAGAATATTGCCGAGTGCCAGTAAATAGGCGCCCCGATGATGGTAAACGACACCCTTTGGGTTACCTGTGGTTCCGGACGTGTAATTCAGGGAAATCGCGTCCCACTCGTCTTCCGGCAATCGCCAGTCAAATTCCGGATCGCCTCCGGCGATAAAATCTTCGTACTCCATCTCACCGAGCCTCTCGCCGCCAGGCCCGGCTGTATCGTCGACATCAATGACCATCGGCTTCGATTGGCAAAGCGAAAGGGCGTCTTTCATCACCGGTGAAAGTTCCGTGTCGGTAATGACGGCCTTCGACTCGCCGTGATCCAGGATAAAGGCGATGGTTGCCGCATCGAGGCGCGTATTGATCGTATTGAGAACGCCGCCCGCCATAGGCACGCCGTAATGGGCGTCGTAGATCGCCGGGACGTTGGTCGCGAGCACGGCCACCGTATCGTTCTTGCGGATACCTTTAGAGGCGAGTTGGCTCGCAAGCCTTCGTGCCCGGTCGTACGCCTCACTATACGTATAGCTAACATTGCCATGCACGACGGCCTGATGATCCGGATAGACGGCCGCACTCCTCCGCAAAAATGTCAGCGGGCTGAGCGGCACGTAATTCGCCTCGTTCTTGTCCAGATCTTGTTCGTATTTATTTGCCATGCCGGGCACTCCCAATCTCCCGACTATTTAGGCGAGTGAGGCGAAAGCCTCAATAGCGAGTTGTGTTGCCTTCATGATTGCCCCAGCGATACCAGTTTCTATAATCGCCGAAACAATAATACCGATATGACGAATGTCTGCGTCGCCGCAACAAGGAGGACGCTATGAGTAAGTTTGATGAAGTCTACAACCGCTCGCTGGCCGATCCGGAAGGATTCTGGTCCGAAGCCGCGGAAGCTATCCATTGGGAAAAGAAATGGGACACGCTGATCGACGACAGCAACCCGCCATTTTACCGTTGGTTCGCCGGAGCGGAATGCAACACCTGCTACAACGCCGTGGACCGGCACGTCGAAGAGGGACGCGCGGACCAACTGGCTGTGATTTACGACAGCCCGATCACCGGCAGTAAGAAGACGTTCACGTATCGGGAATTGCAGACTGAAGTTGCGAAATGCGCAGGCGTGCTGAAGAAGCATGGTGTCGCAAAAGGCGACCGGGTCATCGTCTATATGCCGATGGTGCCGGAAGCTGTCATTTCGATGCTGGCCTGCGCCCGTCTCGGCGCTGTGCATTCGGTGGTCTTTGGCGGATTTGCCGCAAATGAGTTGGCAACGCGAATCGACGATTGTGCACCGAAGGTTATTCTGTCGGCGTCATGCGGCATCGAGCCCGGACGGATCATCGCTTACAAACCGCTGCTCGACGAAGCGCAAGAGATCGCGTCTCATAAAGTGGACGCTTGTGTCATTCTGCAACGAGAGCAGCAAACCTGCGATCTGATCGATGAACACGACTACGATTGGGTGTCGGAGATGGCGACGGCAACGCTGGCCGATTGCGTCACGGTGGCGGCGACCGACCCCCTCTATATTCTCTATACGTCCGGTACCACCGGTCAGCCAAAAGGCGTCGTCCGCGACAATGGCGGTCATATGGTGGCGCTGAAGTGGAGCATGAAGAATATCTACAACGTCAATCCGGGCGATGTGTATTGGGCCGCTTCGGATGTCGGTTGGGTTGTCGGTCATTCCTACATCGTTTATGCGCCCTTGTTGAACGGCAATACGACGATCGTTTTCGAGGGCAAACCGGTTGGTACACCCGATGCCGGCCAATTCTGGCGTGTGATCGCCGAACATAATGTCTCGGTTATGTTCACGGCGCCGACGGCGTTCCGGGCGATCAAGAAAGAAGATCCGAAAGCCGAATTGCTGCAGCAGTACCGGATGGAGAAGTTCCACACCCTGTTCCTCGCGGGTGAGCGGACCGATCCCGATACCTTGCATTGGGCCGAAGACAATCTGAAGGTACCGGTCATCGATCACTGGTGGCAGACGGAAACCGGTTGGCCGATCGGCGCCAACTGCATGGGCATCGAACAACTGCCCATCAAGCCCGGATCGCCGACGCGGGCCGTTCCGGGATATGACGTTCGGACGTTGGATCCGGAGACCGGCGAGGAGGTCGGAAGGGGTGAGCTGGGTGCGATCTGCATCAAGCTGCCGATGCCTCCTTCGTGCTTTCCGACTCTTTGGAATGCACCGGAGCGGTACAAAGAAGCGTATATGGAAGAGTACCCCGGTTACTATCAATCGGGTGATGCCGGATATATCGACGAAGACGGCTATATTTTCGTGATGACCCGGACGGACGACATTATCAATGTTGCGGGGCATCGCCTCTCGACCGGTGCGATGGAAGAAGTGCTCGCGGATCATCCGGATGTTGCCGAATGCGCGGTGATCGGCGTCGCCGACCAGTTGAAGGGCCAGGTACCGCTCGGATTCCTTGTGCTATCGGCGGGTGTGAACCGTGCGCATGAAGAGATCGTCGGTGAAGTCGTGAAGCTGGTGCGCGAGCGGATCGGCCCCGTCGCTGCGTTCAAGAGTGCGACGGTCGTCGGCCGGTTACCGAAGACGCGCTCCGGCAAAATCTTGCGCGGGACGATGCAGAAGATCGCGGACAGCGAAGACTACAAGATGCCGGCGACGATCGACGACCCGGTCATCCTGGACGAGATTTCCGATGCCCTGAAAGGGATCGGGTACGCGAAGTAGTGTTGCGCTAAACAGTCCAAGCTTTCTGGAGGGCGGGCCGAGCGTTGCAGCGTTCGATATACGCTTCGACGTTCGGCTTGTCCGAGACATCCGCGCCGAGCCGTTTCGAAACGGTGCAGGCGTGACCTGTCATGATGTCAGCACCTGAAAATTCGCCGGCGATATACTCCCGGCCTTCCATATGTGCGTCGACGGCCTGCAACATCCGGCTGAGCAGCTTGGTGGCGCGGTTGACGTTGTCATCGTTGCGTCGCTCCGGCGGCAACAAAATGGTCTCGACAACAATGGTGTTAACCGGCGGCATGATCATGCCTTCGGCGTAGTGCAGCCATTGCAGATACGATGGAAAATCGGCTGAGTCCGGTGACGGGCGCATTCGACCGCCACCGTGGCGGGATAGCACGTATTCAACGATGGCACCGCTTTCGAATATCGTGACATCACCGTCTTCGAGCGCGGGGACGCGACCCATCGGGTGGACTTTCAGGTAGTCCGGAGACCGCATAGCGGGATCGCCCAGTTTGTATTTTTCGACGTCATACGACAGGCCAAGTTCCTCCATCAGCCAAATGGCGCGTACGGAGCGGGTATTGGGTGCGTGGTGAATTTTCATGGGGCGGGCCCTTTCGGTAGTGTTTCGTGCGGTTAATTAGAGCGTCGGGGTCGCCTTGCCAGCCATGAATTCATACTTCATCAACCTTTGCGGTTCTAAATGTATGGGGTACGCTTTTTATGGACGAAATAAGGATATCGGCGATGCTCAGACGGCTCATTGGAATTTCAGCGGTTTTCGCGTTCTTGGCGGTTTCTACGGTCGCAGAAGCCCAGAACGGCACACTGTTTCGGATCGGAACCGGTGGAATTGGCGGGACCTATTATCCGGTGGGGCAAACGATCGCGGGCATTATCGGCAATCCACCCGGTTCGCGACCATGCAATGAAGGCGGAACATGCGGCGTCCAGGGGATGACAGCTGTCGCATTAACGTCGCTTGGTTCGGTTGCGATTGTCGCGGGTATTGTTGAAGGCCGTTTGGAAGCCGGTTTCGTTCAGTCCGATGTGGCCTTTTGGGCGCATCGCGGAATTGGCATTTTTGAAGGAAAGGCGCCGATGAAGGGCCTGCGGGTTATCGCCAGCCTTTATCCGGAAAGCATACATGTCGTGGCGCGCCGAAAATCGGGAATTAAGACGCTCGAAGATTTAAAGGGGCGCGCTGTGTCCCTCGGAGCTCGAACGTCCGGAACACTTGTTGACGCCTGGATCGTTCTTAGTCTGGCGGGGATCGACGAGAAATCTGGCGTGAAGGCGCGTTATCTTTCGCCAGATATTGCGGCGGCGAAAGTGATCGCGGGTGAACTGGATGCGTTTTTTGCCGTGGCGGGCTTTCCATCGCAAAACGTTAGTCGGGTTGTCTCGAGCGGTCACGCTGAGGTTTTGCCGATCGATGGTCCGGCCGTCGATATAGCGTTGCTGGAATACGGCTTTCTCAGTCGCGGAAAAATTCCTGCCGGCACATATAACAACGAAGCAGAAATCGCGACGCTTAATGTGAGCGCTCTGATGGTCGTCTCGGAGCGACTGCCCGCGGATATCGTCTATACGATTACACAGTCGCTTTGGCGTGAAGAAGCCCAGCGTCTTTTGTCCAATGGTCATCCGAAGGCGAAGCTGGTCACGTTACACACCGCACTCGATGGAATCGGTATTCCGCTGCACGAAGGGGCGATCCGCTATTACAAGGAAGCCGGGAAGCTGAAATAACCGGAGTGGCGAAATCTAGTATTTCTTGCCGGCGGGCTGCTCCGCACTTTCGGCTTCTTGTGTCTCTTCCGCCGCTCGGAAGACGACAATGCTTTTTTCGTCGTCGATAAATTCGCCTTCGTATGAGCGGCCCGCGGCTTCGATAAACCCGTCGGCAAAGGTCAGCGTTCCGTTTTCAAAGCTCACACGGATATTGGGGACACCTTGCTTCAAGATGTCTTTCATGGCGTCTGCGTTCTCTTGCGGCACGCTGTCTTTCAAAAGCAGATTGCGATCGATCCCGCCTGCCAGCGCGCTATTCGAGCCGATCACGACAACCGTGCGGCCGTCGGTTGAATCATGCCGGACGTCTTTTACGATGGGCTCGCCAAAGACCGAATAGAACGCGTATTCAACGATCTGATTGCGCCGCCAAGCCGGGAAAGTGGCTTGTTTGGCAGCATATTCCTCAAGCTTGGCGTTGTAGACTCCGGTCTCGGCCGTGACGCGGCGGCGATATTGAGATTCGCGTTCTTCTTCTCCGCGGGGCGCAATCACGGGTGGGGTCGGTGGCGGGCGGATATGTTGGGTTATGTTGTAATTGAGAATTTGCGCGAGACGGGCGCGGTAATAAGCGGCCGTCCGGCCGAGGTCGAAATATTTACCGTGATCCACCAATCGCGCGGTCTTGTCGAAGGAACCTATCAACGCCAAGCGGCCGTCGGGGGAAAACGCCAACGAACGCACGCCGTCGCCAAGCGGGATGTTGGCAAGTTTTGCACCCGTTGTCGCCACCCATAACCCGGCGGTTTTATCGCGCGACCCGGTCATGACAAACCGGCCGTCCGGCGTGAAGCGTGCGTAGGAGACAATTCCGTCATGGGACAAGGTTTGAACGAGATTCTTCTCGTAGACGTCCCAAACCCGTGCGACTTTATCGCCGCCCGCGGTCACAGCCAGCTTGCCGTCGGGTGAGAAATGAACATCGTAGACGGCACTCTCGTGCGTCCAACGATGCACTTCGTCGCCGGTCTCGACGTCGTAAAGCCGTGCGGTGCCGTCCTTCGCCCCGCTCAAGCCAAACCGGCCGTCCGGCGAGACGTCGACCGCGCCGACTTCCCCGTCGTGTTCCCATTCGTGGAGAGGCTGGCCGGTTCGCAGGTCCCACAAGCGGGCGAATTTGTCCACCGAACCGGTCATGAGTTTCACGCCGTCCGGTGTAAAATCGAGCGGGAGCACGGTTCCGTTATGGGGCATCTCGACGATTTTCTCGCCGGTCTCCCGGTCCCACAGCTTTGCCGTGCGGTCCGCGGTGGTCGTGGCGACGTATCGTCCGCCGCCCGGCGAGAAGTCGAGATCTTCGACATCCTTCCAGTGGCCCCACTCGCGAACCATTTCACCGGTTTTCAAGTCCCACTCCCGCGTTGTGCCGTCGCCAGCGCCGGTGAACGCGGATTTACCGTCGGGCGTTACGGCTGCGATGATGACGTAGGAGGGGCGCTTCGGCTTGAATGTGTAGAGCTGCTTGCCGTCTTCGACGCTGTAGGCGCGGCCCTCTTTCCAGGAGCCGGTTACGGCGATTTTCGAGTCGGGAGAGAAATTGACCGAGGAGACGGAACCCAAATGTTCCCAAACATGCTCTTTGGCCGGGACCGGCAGTTTGATCGGGTATCTGGACAGGCCTAGCGCCGACCATTCGATCTCGCTCAAATTCGTGAGGCGCGCGCGCTCGGTATATTGGTTTGTCTGCTGGGCCGTGGCGAAAGGCACCTGAAGAAGGAACGCTGCCAAAATTGCAAGACGGCTTCGCGTCCGGCTTCGATTTACCCCTCGACCCATCTTGGGCGCCTTTCGGAACTAAGTCTCTGCGAACGGCTCCAGACTATTGTCCATCGGTTCCTCGGGCAAAGGCTCGATAACACGCGGCTGGCGTCCTGCCTTGAGGCCTTTCTCGATAGCTTGCGCTAAATCGTCATGACTGCACAGGCCAAGCTCGACCGGGCTGCGCGGGCGAAGGTTCGGCATGTTTCGATGCGTACGATCGCGAATAGCGTTAATCGTCGGTTTCGTCGTGCCGACCAACCGGCCGATCTGGGCATCCGATAACTCTGGATGATGGCGGAGAATCCACGCAATCGCATCCGGCTTTTCCTGGCGCCTTGAAAGCGGCGTGTATCGCGGGCCTTTCGGGCGGGCGACCGGTTGCGGGATATCCGTCTTCGCCATTTCGAGTCGGTTGGCGGAGTCAGCCTCGCAGCGCTCAATTTCTTCGCGCGTCAGCTGTCCGTTGATGATCGGGTCGATACCCTGCATTCCAACGGCAACCTCTTCGTCTGCAATCGCCTGGATTTCCAGTTCGTGCAGATTGCAAAAGTCGGCTATTTGCTGGAACGTCAGGCCGGTGTTCTCGACCAGCCATACGGCCGTTGCCTGCGGCATCAGCGGTTTCGCCATGACAATCCTCGATTCATTTCGATTTTGTACCGTCAGCCTTCTATATCGGTCCGACAGTCGTTCATTGGTACCGTTAAACGCATTTATACCGCACGTCGTCGTCGGTGCAATGCTTCCTGTTATATTAGGTTGAGCCGATTTGTAGAATTATTTTGCCGATATGCGTACTCGATTCCATCCGTTCGTGGGCTTTTGCCGCTTCGGAGAGTGGCAGAACCGAATCGATGACGGGCTTTACTTTGCCGGAAGCAAATAGCGGCCAGACCTTTTCGCGCAGTTCCGCCGCGATCGCTGCTTTCGCTGCGTCAGACTGTGCCCGCAATGTGGATGCGGTCATCGTCTGCCGTTTCACCATGAAGCGCGCGAGCATCAATTCGGCTTTGGCGCCTGTCAGGAAGGCGATGATCGATAACCGCCCGTCCCAATTCAGGCTGTCGATATTCTTCTGTATGTAACTGCCGCCAACCATATCGAGGATGACATCGACACCTTGTTTCTCGGTCTTCTCCCGCAAGACGGCGACCCAGTCTTCCTCTTTGTAGTTAATCGCCAGATCTGCGCCGAGTGCTTCGCAGGCATCGCATTTCTCGCGCGATCCGGCGGTTGTGAACACTTCCGCGCCAAACGCTTTGGCGAGTTGAATTGCAGTTGTGCCGATGCCGCTCGATCCGCCGTGCACAAGGAAACGTTCGCCTTTCTGCAAGTAGGCCCGCTGGAAGACGTTGTGCCAAACCGTGAAACTCGTTTCCGGAATGCCGGCCGCGTCCGTAACGGAAATACCGTCGGGAACCGGAAGGCAATGAGATGCCGGCGCGATGCAATATTCCGCATAGCCGCCGCCAGGCGTCAACGCACAGACCGTATCGCCGATTGAGACGCCCGAAGCGCCATCGCCGAGCGCAACAATCTCACCCGAGACTTCAAGGCCCGGTAAATCGGACTGTCCGGCCGGCGGCGGATAATTGCCGGCGCGCTGGATCGCGTCCGGGCGATTGACTCCTGCGGCGGTCACCCGGATCAACGCCTCACCGGATGCCGGTTCGGGAACCGGCCGTGACGCAGGTTTTAAGACTTCGGGGCCGCCATACTCGGAAATTTCGACCACCGTCATGGTTTCGGGCAAAGACATTTAATTGCTCCCGTCGACCGATTGGATGCTTGGAATTGGGTTGCAGGTCTAGCCCGCGCGGACCACACTTGCAAGCTGGCGAATTGAGAGCAAAAGGCTGAGAGCAATGGCCGAAGAAGATGATGACCTCCCGCGCGCGTTACGTCCGAAACCGACGGATTTGGACGTTATGGGGATCGAAGAACTCAACGAGTATATTGCGGAGCTCGAGGCGGAGATTGAACGCGTCCGGTCTGCAATTGTGAAGAAAGAGCAGCAACGGATCGCCGCTTCGGCCGTCTTTAAGAGTTGACGGGATTCGAGCCTAAATCTGGGCGTTAACCATTTTTTAGCACCTTCAGATTTATACTTAGGATGACGCGGCTGTATTGGCTGCGTTTGGGACAGGGTCATTACCCCGGAATCCTGCCCAATTTCCTCCCTGAAACTCGGGCCGCGCCTCTTTAGCGGCTCTTTTTTATGCTCTAATGTGCCGGCCTCGTTAGCTCTTGCGGGAGACCGACATGGTGAAACCCGATCATTTGAAACCAGCGACTTTGGCCCTGCATGCAGGTCAGCAACCGGACCCGGCGACCGGTGCTCGCGCTATGCCGATCTACCAGACGACCTCTTTCGTCTTCGAGGACGCCGATCATGCGGCGGCTCTTTTCAACCTAGAGGTCTCCGGACACATCTATTCGCGAATTTCAAACCCGACGGTCGCCGTTCTGGAGGAGCGTATCGCGGCGCTGGAAGGTGGTGTCGGCACCCTGTGCACGGCGAGCGGACAGGCTGCTTTGCACATGGGGATTGCGACCTTGATGGGGGCGGGAGGACATATCGTAGCCTCTTCGTCGCTCTACGGCGGCACAACCAATATGTTCCAATACACGCTGCCGCGATTTGGCATTACGGCGACTTTGGTTGACCCGCGCGACCATAAGGCGATCCGCGATGCCATTCGGCCGGAAACCCGGCTCGTCTTCGGCGAAGTGTTGGGGAATCCGGGGTTGGAAGTGTTTGACCTTGAAGCCGTGGCGGCGATTGCCCACGATGCGAATTTGCCGCTTATGGTCGATGCGACCTTTGCAACACCACATCTCTGTCGTCCATTCGAATTCGGCGCTGATATTGTGATGCATTCGGCGACCAAATGGTTGGGCGGGCACGGTGTCGCGATCGGTGGTGCACTTGTGGACTCGGGGCGTTTCGATTGGGCGGCCAGCGGTAAGTTTCCAACCCTAACGGAGCCCTACGACGGCTATCATGGCATTAATTTCGCCGAAGAATATGGTCCGGCAGCGTTTATCATGCGGGCGCGGCTGGAAGGGATGCGGGATTTCGGACCCTGCATGAGCCCGACCAATGCATTCCATATCTTGCAAGGGGTCGAGACGTTACCGATGCGAATTGAACGCCATGTCGCGAATGCGGAGAAACTGGCCGCCTTTCTTTCGGGACACGATGCGGTGGCTTGGGCCAATCACCCAAGCTTACCGAACCATCCGGACACGGCTTTGACGCAGAAGTATCTGCCGGACGGAGCGGGGTCGATCGTGTGTTTCGGGGTCAAAGGCGGCCGCAACGCCGGCGCGACGGTCATTCAACGCGTGGAAGTCTTTTCGCACCTCGCGAATGTCGGCGATGCCAAATCGTTGATCCTTCATCCGGCAAGCACCACCCACCAGCAATTGACGAAAGAGCAGCTGGAAGCGGGCGGCATCGGCGAGGATCTGATTAGACTATCGATCGGTCTAGAAGACCCAGAAGATTTGATTGCTGATCTAGACCAAGCGCTTCGCGCTTCTCAGAGGAGTTAAGGCCGTGTGGTTCGAAGTAGACGGCGTGCAAATTTTCGCTCAGACGGGCGGACGTCCATTCGATCCGTCGTTGCAGACGGTCGTCATGATTCACGGCGCAGGCATGGACCAGACGGTATGGCAGCAGCAGTCCCGATATCTGGCGCACCACGGATGGAACGTTCTGGCGGTCGATTTACCAGGACATGGACGAAGCGAAGGCGCGGCATGCGGTTCGGTCGCAGAAAGCGCGGACTGGCTAATTCGGCTGCTCGACACCGCAAAGTTGGAAACCGTCGCATTGGTCGGACATTCGCTTGGTGCGTTGATTTCGCTCGATGCAGCCGGTCGATACGCCGGCCGGGTGTCCCGCGCCGCCCTGCTCGGCGTGACACCGAAAATGCCGGTCCATCAAGATTTGCTGGATGCGGCAGCGGAAAATCGTCCGCTGGCGGGGCAGCTGATCGTCGGTTGGGGGTTCGGTAAACAGGCCCACCGCGGCGGCAATATTGCGCCCGGGATGTGGATGATGGGGGGCGGCAACAGACTGTTGGAGCACGCCGGCCCAGGGGTTCTTGCTGCGGATTTGAGCGCAGCGAATGCCTATGAGGCGGGTTTAACCGTCGCCGGCGACGTCCAGTGCCCGGTCCTACTCCTACTGGGTGCGGCGGATAAGATGACGCCTGTAAAGGGCGCGCGTAAGCTCCAAGATACGATTGCGGATTGCCGGACAACGGTGCTGCCCGGTGCAGGCCATATGATGATGGTCGAAGCGCCACGGGAGACGCTCAAAGCCATTGCAGATTTTCTAGGGGCATCATGAGTACGACTGATCACCCGACGCGGTCGGCATTCAAGTGGTTCATCGATCTTCAGTCGAGATGGGAGGACAACGATGCCTATGGCCACATCAACAACGTTGTCTATTACTCTTGGTTCGATACCGCGGTGAATCGGTTTCTCGTCGATAATGGATTGCTTGATTATAAGAATGATGACTCCTACGGCATCATCATCGAGTCGAAATGTACTTTCCTGAAGGAATTTACCTATCCGGATGTCGCTCAAGCGGGATTGAAGTTGCAGCGCCTCGGCAATTCGTCCGTCACTTACGATATCGGCCTCTTCCATGTCGGCGACGAGACGCCGGCGGCCATCGGCTATCTCGTTCATGTCTACGTCGGCGCGACAGATCGTAAGCCTTGCCCTGTGCCCGACCGTGTCCGACAAGGTGTCGAAAGACTGCAATAGAAAAGGGCGCGCCGGTTGGACGCGCCCTTCTTGGTTTATCGCGAACCTAATTCGTTAGGCTGCTTGGTTCTCGAGGACCTTTGCATTACCGGAGATCGCGATCTTTTTCGGCTTCTTCTCCTCCGGGACTTCGCGGACGAGGTCGATATGAAGGAGGCCGTTCTCCAGGGCTGCATTGGTGACGACGACATGTTCAGCGAGGTTGAAGCGTCGTTCGAACGCGCGCTCCGCGATGCCGCGATGCAAAAACTTGCGTTCTTCGGCCTCGCCGCTTCGATCGATACGGCCACTCACAACAAGCGTCGCATCCTGTGCAGTGATGTCAATATCGTTTTCGCCAAAGCCGGCGACGGCCATGGTGATACGATAGGCGTCTTCGCCCGTCGATTCGATGTTATATGGGGGAAAACTATTGGTTGGCTCGTCGGACAGCGTGTCTAAGGCACGCGCCATCCGATCAAATCCAACGGTTGTCCGAAATAGGGGGGATAAATCAAAACTACGCATGTCCACATCCTCCTTTCAAGCGATATGGCAAGTGGGCCACCTATCGGTCGACCCTGTTTCTACAAATGGTCGGACCCGCATTCGGCATCCGCCATGACCTTTACATGGGAAGCTAAAATTTGCGTTTCAAGAGTTCTGTCCAACGAAAAAGGGCGCCGAATTGGCGCCCTCAATAACGTCGATAAGATTTTGATTTCGTTTAAGAATCGAAACCTAAACCTTCGAAACGCTTGTTAAACTTCGCGAGCTGACCGCCGGTATCCACCAGGCGGTGAACGCCGGTCCAGGCCGGATGCGAACTTGGGTCGATATCCAGCTTCAAGGTGTCGCCCTCGCTGCCCCAGGTGGAGCGCGTCTTATAGTTCGACCCGTCGGTGAGTTGGACCGTGATCTCGTGATAATCCGGATGAGTTTCTTTTTTCATCGCGTGACTCCTACATTCAGGCGCGGGTTTATAGCCGAGCCGCGAGCGTGTTGCAAGTCTCTACGCTAGGCTTTGGCTGCCGTCAAAACGATTTCAACAAGGGTGCCAGGCGCCAAGGGGGCTCCAACGCACGCCCTCTGCGGCCAATTGTTCCAGTCCGGCCCAATCCATTCGTTCCAGACCACATCCATATCCGCTTTCTGGCTCATATCGGCGAGAAATATTTGTCCCTGGAGAATGCGGGTTTTATCCGAGCCGGCCATTTCCAGGCTTTCATCCAAAAATTCCAGGCTTCGGCGGGTTTGCTCTTGGATATCGGCGCCTTCCGCAGTCGTGACGGCGTAGACGATACCGCCGTATTCGACGCAACGGTTCCGGCCCTTGGCATTTCCTTGAAAGCGGTTGATTTGCATTTGTTTGGTTCCTTTCGTGTTTCAAGACAACATAGTGCAGGTCGGCGGATTTGTTGATATGACCTGAGCCGAAAAATTAAGTATGCGGAGTTGGCATGCGCCATCGCAGTTATATGGATAGCTCGGTCGACCAAGACCGCGAACGGGGCGGCGACATTAAGGTATTGGCGTCGATCTGGCCGTATCTGAAACCGTATTTGCCGGCCGTGGCGGGGGCGTCCGTCGCCCTGCTGGTTGCGGCCACGACGGTTTTAGCGTTGGGGCAGGGCTTAAGGTTCTTGGTAGACGAGGGCTTTGGCGGCGGCGGCACGGCGGTGTTGGACAAAGCCTTTGTCATTCTCTTGGGTGTCGTGGTCCTTCTGGCCGTCGCGACCTATGCCCGTTTTTATTTGGTTTCCTGGATCGGTGAAAAGGTTGTCGCGGACCTGCGCCGGGCCGTTTTCGGGCACGTCTTGTCGCTCGATCCCGGCTTCTTCGAGACGACGCGGACCGGTGAGGTTCTGTCGCGGCTGACGACCGACACGACATTGCTTCAGGTCGTTATCGGTTCGTCCGTTTCGGTCGCCTTGCGGAATATCCTGATTTTCCTTGGGGGCGCGACCTTACTCGTGATCACGAGCCCGAAATTGACCGGTATTGTTTTCCTCTTCGTGCCTGCCGTCGTGGCGCCCATTGTCCTGATTGGTCGTGTTGTGCGGCGCCGGAGCCGCGATGCGCAAGATGAGATTGCGGCCGTCAGCGGCTATGCAGAGGAAACGTTGGGTGCGATCCGGACCGTACAGGCGTTCACGCATGAAGCCGTTGACCAGGACCGCTTCGCCGATACCGTCGGCAATGCACTGTCGGCGGCAATTGCGCGAATTCGGGCGCGGGCGGCGCTCACGGCTGTGGTCATTCTATTCGTGTTCAGCGCCGTGGGGCTGATCTTGTGGCTCGGCGGTCGCGACGTGATTGCCGGCACGATGAGCGCGGGCGACCTTTCCGCATTTGTTTTTTACTCCATTCTTGTCGCGGGCTCCGTGGGTGCCATTTCCGAGGTTGTGGCCGATCTGCAACGCGCCGCCGGCGCGGCCGAACGCCTTATTGATTTGTTGCACACCGAGCCCAGCATTGCCGCACCCCAGAAAGCACAAACGATACCGTCACCTGTTTCGGGGACGCTCGCGTTTGAAGACATTACGTTTCGATATCCAGCCCGGCCCGAACATCCGGCTCTCGATCATTTCAACCTCACGGTTGGAAAAGGCGAACGCGTCGCGTTGGTAGGGCCGTCCGGCGCGGGAAAGACGACTGTCTTTCAATTGATGCTCCGCTACTACGATCCTGAGTCCGGGCGTATTACGCTGGATGGCGTCGATATCCGGAACGCCGACCCGGTAGAGGTCAGACGATCAATTGGCGTTGTCTCTCAAGAGCCGGTGATTTTCTCCGCGGACGCGATGGAGAATATTCGCTATGGTCGTCCCGAGGCGACGGACGAAGAGGTTCGGGCGGCGGCAGACGCTGCGGCGGCGACGGAGTTTCTGGAACGGTTGCCGGATGGGTTTTCCACTTTTCTTGGCGAAAAAGGCGTCCGCTTATCGGGTGGCCAGCGTCAGAGGATCGCGGTAGCACGCGCCATTTTGCGTGATCCGGCAGTCCTTTTGCTGGATGAGGCCACGAGTGCTCTCGACTCGGAATCGGAGCATTATGTCCAACTGGCATTGGAGCGAATCATGGCGGACCGCACGAGTATCGTCATTGCGCATCGATTGTCGACGATCCGGCAGGCCGACCGCATTGTCGTTCTCGACGATGGGAAAATCGTGTCAGAGGGCAAACACGACGCTTTGATTTCAGAGGGCGGACTCTATGCCCGACTGGCCGAACGACAATTCGATCTCGCGAGCGATTAACGGCGGTCCAGCTTGAGTTCGATCCTTCGATTCCGACGATAGGCGATCTCGTCCCGCCGCGGGTCGAGCGGTTGAAATTCACCAAATCCGGCGGCTGCGAGATTGCTCGCCGGGATTCCGGTGGAAATCAAATACTTCACGACGGAGATCGCGCGCGCGGTCGAGAGCTCCCAATTGGAGGGGAAGGCCGCGGTCTTTATCGGTATTCGGTCGGTATGGCCATCGACGCGCAGAACCCAATTGATGTCTTTTGGAATGTTTCGCGCAATATCCTGAAGAGTTTTGGACAGTTGTGCGAGTTGCAGCTTGCCGGCGTCGCCAATCTCGGCCGAACCTGAGCCAAAGAGGACTTCGGATTGGAAGACGAACCGGTCACCAACGACGCTAATATCCCTGCGGTTCCCGAGGACTTGGCGAAGCCGGCCAAAGAACTCGGAACGATAGCGTGCCAATTCCTGCACCTTGCTCGCCAACGCTGCATTCAGACGTTTTCCAAGGTCGAAGATTTGCGCTTTTTGTTCTTTGGATTTTTGTTCGGATGCATCGAGGGCAGCGTTCAACGTCGCGATTTGATCGCGGAGTTCCTTCATTTGTCGATTGAGAAGTGCGATTTGCGCTTTTGCGGCTTCCGAAATTTTCCGTTCTTCCGATAAGACAACTTCCGCCGCTTTGGCATCGTCCGCTTGCTTATCGATTGTTGTCCGCGCGGTTGCCAAATCTTTCGCCAATTCGTCGCGGAGCGCCCTCATTGCGTCGACGTCTTCGCGGAGTTGTAAAATCTGCAAGGCGAGGCGGGCTTTCTCTCGATCTGCTTTGTCGATTCTGCCTTTCGCTTCTTCCAATTCCCCGCCGAGGGCGGCGTGTTGATTGCGAAGATCCGACAGGCTCGTCTCGAGCGCGTCGCGGGCAGAGAGCGTGCTCTTAAGTTCCGCCGACAATTGTGTCACGTTATTTCGAAGATCTTCCCCGGCCTTACGTTCGAGGGCCAGTAAGTCCGCCAATTCGTCGACTTGCCGGTTTAGGCGTTCCAGTGCTTGGTCGCGGCCTGTTATCGCGTCATTCAAGAAAAACTGGGCGACGACGAAAATCATCAAGAGAAAGATGATCACCATCAATAACGTCGCCAGGGCGTCGACGAAGCCGGGCCAGATATCGAACGCATTGGTCGAAGTGCGTCGGGGGAGGGCCATCGTATCAGCCCGCTAGCGCGGATCTTCCCCTTCGGCGAGGGCGGCGATGGTTCGCGCGAGTAAGCGGATTTCGTTTCTTACGTCCTGCACCGCTTCTTCGCGGCCGGCCGTCTGGTCCGCCAGCAACCTCTCAAGGTGGGTCTCGATATTTCTCAGCGCAGCCGCGGCCTGTCCGTCGCTACCGCTTTGATTGGCTTCGGCCATCGCGGCCAATAGCGGCTCCAAATTGGATTGACCCTGCGCAAGTTTGAGGAGGAGGTCTTGCTGGGCGCGCATCGATTCGGTCAGGCCAGCAAGGTTTTCCGTCAATTGGGAGATTCGCCGGTTCGCATCGATACGGCTGTCTTCACCGCGCGCCAGAGTCCGCTGTAGGTTTTCCAGATTGTCGGCGGTCTGTTCCAGCAAGGCTTGGATATAGGCGGGAACGGGCTGTTCACCGTCTCCGACAACGCCGCCGCCGCTAATGCGTGTTTGACCGGAGAGCCATTCCTCAAGGTCGTTGTAAAACCTGTTCTGTGCCTGGCCGGCCTGGAGCGCCAAATATCCAAGGACGAGGGAGCCAGCGAGGCCAAATAAGGAAGAGCTGAACGCTGTACCCATGCCGGCGAGCGGCGCTTGAAGTCCGGACTTCAAACGTTCGAAGACGTCCTGCACGGCGTCGCCCTGTACGGTGAGGCCCGAAATGACGTTGCCGATCGATTGAACCGTCTCCAGCAAGCCCCAGAAAGTGCCGAGCAGGCCCAAGAAGACCAACAGGCCGATAAAGTAGCGTGCAGTCTCTCGCCCCTCGTCGAGACGCGTTGCAACGCCATCGAGTAAGGACCGCATGCCCATCGTCGATAGGCTAAATCGGTCGCCGCTTCGTTCACCGAGCATCGTTGCCATCGGCGCCAACAGACGCGGGGCGCGGCCACTGCTCACGGCGATCCCGTCACGCCGGAACGACTCGATCCACGCGACCTCCGGCCGCAGCATCAGCACGAGACGGAACATATGGATTATACCGATCAGCAAGACGCCGAGAATAACGCCGTTTAGGACGGTATTGGCGAGGAAAGCGTCACGCAGCGGTCCGAGGAGCAGAAACGCTGCGCCGAAGACAACGAGAAGGAACAGCGCCATTCTGATCAGATAGGCTTGCGGCTTCGTCATCGTGCCTCTGTTTCCATATTGAATGCGCCAGATGGTCTATGGCTGCACGACAATGTCGACGCGATCCGGCGGAACGCCCTTTACGCTCGTTTGGCCGAGCGCACGGACATCCATGCGCGTGGTCCGCACGCCTTGCTTCATGAGATAGTTCCGGACGGAAAGAGCACGGAACAAGGAACTGCGGCGCGCCTGACTGGCAGAACCGCTATTGCCGTTCGCAAAGCCCATCAGTTGGATGCGAATATCCTCATCCGTTTTCATGCGATCCGCGAGCTTGTCCAAAGACGGTAAAGCGTTGGGTGGCAAATCGGTCTTGGTTACCGCAAAGGGAATACTGAATAGATTGCCGTCCGGGCTTACCGCGACATTGCCGGTGGGTGCGGATGGCGCCGCTGCGCGTGCGATCCGAGTTGTGGGTTTGGGCGCGGCGACGGGCGGCGCGGCGACCGGCGGTGCGGAGATTGCCGGTCGCTTAATGGGCGGCGGTGCGACCGCAGCGGGTGCCGTCGGTGCTGGCGGCGCTTTCACCGGTTTCGGTGCTGCGAGAGCCTTAGGCGGTGCGATTGCCGGTTTTGGAAGTGCCGGCGGCGGCGCGACGGGAGCCGGTGCTTTCCGTATTGCCGCTACCTTCGGGGCCGACGGTGGGCTCGGGCGCTTCACGGCAGGCGCCTTCGGGGCCGCCGGAACGCGCGAAGCGACTTTTTGCGGTAGCGTCAACTTCGACTTTGGGACGGCCGCGGGCCGAACGCTCGGCGTTTCGGCCCGGCGAATGGGTTTCTCGACCTTGGTGAGCCGCTTTTCCCGCGTAATCGAAGCCGGTGCCGGGGGCGTTACGGCACGGGTTGGGGCTAAGGCCGGTGGCACAGTCGGTCGGCTTGTCACACCGCGCGATTGGAGTGGGTTTGGCGGTGCGGCCGATGTCGCCGTGTTCGGAAGATTTAATGTGGAACGCGGCATTTGGCGCGGCGGTTTCGCTAAGTAACCGCTACCGCGTGCCGGTGCCGGCAAGCGGCTGCCCATGACCGGTCGCGACGGCGCCGGCGCCGTTTGGCGATATAAATCGGGCAAACTCGGTGGCGGTCCCAGCCTATCTAGGACAGTGTAATCGACAGAGACGGTCGGATTGCCGTATTGGTCTGTGAAAACTGTCGTCTGTGCAGCCGCGGAACTGCATGCAAGAAAACCGGCAATGGACGCGGTTAGGAAAAGGTTGGATTGCGATGATCGATAGCGAGTGAGGAATCTATACATCTTCACCTTTTTGCATGGACGCTTTCGAGATCAGTCGAACTGATTTCTGAGGATATCCCAGGGCACGATCAGCTACAACAGAAACTCCGGAATTAGATTAATTTGGACGCTATTTCCGCACGAGGATCTGAGAGAGTTTATCGTGCAAACCCTCGTTGGTCGCGAGGATACTGTCCGCGCCCAACTCATAACGGCTACCGTGGAGGTCCGTTACAAATCCGCCGGCTTCACGAACCAGGAGAAGGCCCGCGGCAACGTCCCATTGGTTGAGGCCATTTTCCCAGAAGCCGTCATAGCGTCCGGCCGCCACATAGGCGAGGTCCAACGCGGCGGAGCCGTACCGCCGGATGCCGGATGTCTGCTGCATGATCGGACGGAGCTGTTCGATAAAGCGCTCCGCAATGCTCTCGTCGTGCAGATTGAATGGCGCGCCGGTGGCAATGATGGAGTCCTCGAGACGGCGGCGGCCCGATACCCTTAGGCGCCGACTGTTGACGAAAGCGCCGATCCCGCGTTCCGCCCAAAAAACTTCGTCCTTAACCGGATCGAAAATCACGCCGGCGATAACTTCTTTATCCTTGGCGAGGGCGATCGAGACGCAAAAATGAGGCAATCCGTGCAAGAAATTCGTGGTCCCGTCGAGTGGATCGACGATCCAAGTGTGAGACTTATCCGAGCCTTCGGTGCGCCCGCTCTCTTCCATTAGAAACCCGAACTCGGGGCGGCCCTTCTTGAGCTCTTCTTTTACGGTCTGTTCGGCCTTTAAGTCTGCGGCACTGACAAAATCGCCCGGGCCTTTGCGGCTGACCTGGAGTTGGTCAACTTCGCCAAAGTCGCGGATAAGGCCGCGGCCCGCTTTTTCAGCGGCGCGGACCATGACGTTTATATTGGCGGAACGTCTCGGCATTTAGTGCAGTCTCCAGGCCGAGTCCGATACGGCGTTAGCTTTTGGCACGTTCAACGTAGCTGGCGTCAGCTGTGTTCACGACGACGCGCGTACCCGCTTCGATATGCGGTGGAACAAGCGTTTTAACGCCATTTTCGAGCATGGCCGGTTTATAGGACGAAGATGCGGTTTGACCTTTCACCACGGCGTCCGCTTCCGTGATTTCCAGCGTCACTTTCTCCGGCAAGGTCACGCCGATCGGCGACTCTTCGTAGAATTCCATCTCAACGTTCATGCCTTCCTGAAGGAAGCGAACGGCATCCTCGCCGATGAAGTCCAGATGTACGGTGACCTGATCGTAGGTTTCATTGTCCATGAAGGTGTAGTCGTCACCGTCCGTAAACAGAAACTGGAACTGTTTTTGGTCGAGGCGCACACGCTCGATCGTCTCCGAGGAGCGGAATCGTTCGTTGAGTTTTGTACCGTCTCGAATGTCTTTCAGTTCGACTTGAAGGTATGCGCCGCCCTTACCCGGTTGGGTGTGTTGGATCTTGGTGGCGCGCCAAAGCCGGCCCTGATGCTCGATGATATTGCCCGGTCGGACTGCGTTGCCGTTGATTTTCATCGTTCCGTCGCCGCTGTTCTGCTGAAATTCTTAAGCGGCGCGGTTTATAGACCCTGGCGCATGCGCGTGCAATGGCGGGCTTAAGGCGAGGCGGATTCTATTGCGGTCTTAAAGTCCGCCATAGCGGCGGCCGGACCGTCCGGATGATCCCAAACGGCGGAGATAACGGCCAAAAAATCCGCACCCGCCGCGACCAAAGGTCCGCAATTCGCCGCCGTAATACCGCCGATCGCAACACAAGGTACCGATGTCGTTTCACTCCACCAGGCCAGAATATCGGGGGGCGCTTGAACCGTCGTTTCCTTTGTGGTCGACCCAAAGAATGCGCCGAATGCGACGTAATCGGCACCTGCCTCCGCCGCGTCGATCGCGAGATGACGCGATGCTTTGCAGGTCACGCCAACAATGGCTTCCGGGCCGAGCAGCCCACGCGCTTCCGCGTAGCTGGCATCGTCCTGGCCGACGTGAACACCGTCGCAGCCGGTCTCGCGAGCGAGGTCCGGGCGATCATTCATGACAAAGGCGACATCCCGGCCTTGGCTCACGGGCCGCAATATATCGGCCGCCCGGCGTATTGTGTCGTCGTCGACGTCCTTGAGACGCAGTTGAACACACGCCGCGCCGCCAGCATCCAACGCCGCACTGAGTTGGTCGGCGAACGCCGCCAAGTCGTCGAGACGTGGCGGCGTGATCAGATAGAGTTCCGTAAGTGGGTCTTCGGACATCGCCGGGCGGCGGTTAGGCCTTGCCTTTGTAAATGTTGATAATCGTATCGAGAAGCTCGAGCGCTTCTTCCTTCGGGCGTTGGAAGGAATTGCGGCCGATAATCGAGCCGCTACCGCCACCATCCCGAATTTCACGGATTTCGTTCAGCAGGCCATCCGTCCCGCGGGCCGAGCCGCCGGAAAACACGACCAGGCGTCGTCCGTTGAACGATGACTGCATAACGTGTTCGATGCGCTTGGGCAGCGATCCGATATCGATCCCCTCGGCTTCGTAAACTTTGCGCGCATCGTCTTGTTCGATGTGATCTGTCGGCGGCTTCACCTTAATGATGTGTGCGCCGAGTTCCGCCGCGAGATGTGCTGCATAGGCGCAAACGTCAATCGCGGTCTCACCGTCCTTCGAGAGATTACCGCCCCGCGGATAGGACCAAAGGACGACGGCGAGGCCGACCGCCTTGGCTTCTTCCGCCAATTCGCGGAACTCCTCCATCATCTCGAATTGATCTTCGGAGCCGGGATAAATCGTAAATCTGATGGCTGCGCATCCGAGACGCAGCGCGTCTGCAACGCTGCCATAGACTGCTTGATCTTTATTGGTCGAATGGCTGTTCGAGCTATTGAGTTTGAGAATCGTCGGTATGGCACCAGCGTAGCTATCCGCGCCGGCTTCCAACATGCCGAGCGGTGCCGCGTAGGCGTTTAGGCCGGCATCGATGGCGAGCTGATAATGGTAGTGCGGATCGTAAGCGGGTGCGTTCTTCGCAAAACTACGTGCCGGCCCATGCTCGAAACCTTGATCGACCGGCAAAATCACCATTTTGCCGGTGCCGGCAAGTTTACCGGTCATCAGAATTCTGGCGATGTTCGCTTTCGTCCCCGGGTTGTCGCTTTCGTAGTTGGCCAGAATTTTCTTAACGCGTTGGGTGATTTTCATATCGTCGTCCGTCCTAAATATGCAGCATTCCAGGGTCCGTTCTGGATATAGGAGACTTGGGGGTTTTTCAACGCTGCAAAATGCGTTAACTCACCAGCCCTGTAAGAGCGCCGATTCGTGGCGTATGATCGGCGCGCCAAGGAGGGCAGTACGACCATGAATTTGAGAATTTTCAACCGGCGCCGCGAAGAGATTCGCAAACAAGCGGGCGAAATACCGCCAGGCCAGCTGACCCAGGGCAACACGGTCGTCATGGGCATGGCCGCGAAGTATGTCCGGTACTTCCTGGTCACGTGCGCCGTTGGGATCGTTGCTTGTTGGTATTTGTTGGGACAGGTCGACCAGGACAGCGACGCATACGAGACATTGCGTTCGAGCGCCATGATCATCTTTATGGGCGTCGTCTCACTCGCGGTCATCTACTGTTTGTTTCGCGGTGCCGAATTTATGGAAGCGAAAGCGGTCGAGCTCGACGACCGGGAAGTCTTCGACGATCCGGACTTTCCTCCTTCGGTTCAAGTTCGCCGATATATGCAGCGGGCAATCTTCATGATTCAACTCGGCTATCGTTTGGTGAGTTTCGCCGGGATCTGTGTCGTGATCGGCATCATCTTCGTCTTCAAAGGCATGTACGCCATGTAGTCGTTTTCCGCTCGCCCTCGTGCAAATTTGCGCCAAATTCCTCCTCAGCGTGGAATTCTTGAGGCTCGAGGGAGATAGCGATGCGGTTAGAGGGAAAAAACGGGCTGGTGACGGCGGCGGGTTCCGGCATGGGACGCGCCGGTGCCGTGCGGTTTGCCAAGGAAGGCGCTTCGGTTGGTGTCGTTGATATCGACGAAGCGGCGGTACAGGCGGTCGTCGCGGAGATCAAAGCGGATGGCGGTAAGGCGGTCGGTATTGTCGCCGACTTGACGAAAGACGATGATTCGCGCCGCATCGTGCGGGAGACCGCGAATGCGTTCGGCGGCCTCGATTTCATGTGGGATCATGTCGGCCATCCCGGGCCCGCGTCGATTGAAGGTATCGAGATGAAAGATTTCGATACGGCTGTCGACTTGAACATGCGGACGATCCTCGTCACCACCGAAGCGGCGATCCCGGAGATGCGCACACGCGGCGGCGGATCGATTCTCTTCACCGCATCGACATCCGGGCTGCAGGGGTCGATGTTCAGCCCTGTATATTCGATGGCGAAATTCGGTGTGGTTGGGTTTACGCGTGCGCTGGCGGGTCGGCTCGCGTCGGAGAATATCCGCGTCAATGCCGTCTGCCCCGGGCCGGTCGATACACCGATGCTGCGTGAGTTCGTCGCGCGGCCGGACCAGCAATCGACCATGGGGATGGACAAGGAGGAACTTGTCAAAAAACGCGGCGGCATGACCCGGCTCGGCCGTCCCGGCCGACCGGAGGAAATCGCAAATGCGGCCTTGTTCCTGTTGTCCGACGAAGCGTCGTTTGTAACCGGTGCGGCGCTTCCGGTCGATGGCGGCGTCACGGCATAGGCGGCGCACCATGAATTATGAAACCATCCTCTATGACGTCGAAGACGGTATCCTGACGATTACGCTGAATCGGCCGGACCGATTGAACGCTTTTAATCGGCAAATGCTGTACGAGTTGATCGACGCGATTGACCATGCCGATGCGGACGACGATGTGCGTTCCGTGATCATAACCGGCGCGGGCCGCGGATTCTGTGCCGGCGCCGACCTTTCATCGGGCGCCAATAGCTTCGACGTGTCCAGCCGGTATCCGGACGAAGACCCGGACAACTGGCGGGACGGTGGCGGACGTTTCACGCTTCGTCTTTACGAGTGCAAGAAACCTGTCATCGGTGCCATTAACGGTCCCGGCGTGGGTATCGGTGCCACGATGACGTTGCCGATGGATGTACGCCTGGCCTCCACGGAGGCCCGCATGGGGTTTGTGTTTACGAAGCGGGGCGTCGTTCTTGAAGCGTGCAGCAGTTGGTTTCTGCCCAAGGTTGTTGGCATGAGCCAGGCATTGGAATGGGTGATGTCGGGCCGGGTTTTCGATGCGGAAGAAGCGTTGGCGGGCGGTCTCGTCAAGAAGGTGCTGCCGCCAGACGAATTGCTGCCGGCAGCGCGTGCGCTTGCCAAAGAATTCGCGGAGAATACGTCGTCGATCTCCGTGGCGCTTTGCCGTCAGATGCTGTGGCGGATGGCCGGGGCGGACCATCCGATGGAAGCGCACAAGATCGACTCGCGCGGCATCCGGACTTTGGGCAAACTACCGGATTGCGAAGAGGGTGTCGTGTCGTTCTTGGAAAAGCGCCCGCCGAACTTCCCAATGAAAGTCAGCAAGGATATGCCTGATTACTATCCTTGGTGGGGCGAAAGAGAATTCGAATAAGGAGTGAATCGATGAGCGAGACAACACTGGAAATCGAAGACGGTGTCGCCGTTTTTACCCTGAACCGTCCCGAGAAGATGAATGCGATCAGCCAAGATATGTTCAACAGCGACCTGCCGGATATGGTCGCGCGCGTGACGGAAGATGACGATATCCGCGTTTTGATCTTGGCTGGTGCCGGTGGAAATTTCTGTTCCGGCGCGGATGTTTCGCGAATGGGCGGCGATGAGAAACCCTCGCCGGAAGAACGCGACAATAAGCTGCGCGGCATCCTCGACTATTTGTACAAACTCGTAAACTTGCCGAAGCCGGTGATCTCAGCGGTGGACGGTATCGCCTTCGGAGGCGGTTTTAGTTTGGCGGTGACCGCGGACATCGTAATGGCGACGCCGCGCGCAAGGTTTAGTTTGGTGTTTGGGCGGATCGGTCTTATCCCGGACATGACGGCAGCCTATGTCCTGCCGCGTTTGATTGGCCCGCAGCGGACGAAGGAATTGACTTTCACTGCACGCTCGTTCGGCGTTGAAGAGGCGATGTCGATGGGTATCGTCCAAGAAGTTCATGAGGCAGAAGCGCTGCTGCCGGCCGCAAAGCGCATGGCGTCGCAACTCTCGCAGGGCTCTGCGACCGCTATGGCGGAGGCCAAGCGTCTGATCGATATGTCCTTGCAAAGCAGCCAAGCGGAAATGATCGACGCGGAATGCGCGGCTCAGTTGGCCTGTCGGGGCACCGAATTCCATGGGGAGGCCGTCCGGCGGTTCATGACGAAGGAGCCGCGCCTCTATGATTGGGACGCGATGAGTCGCAAAGAAGCCGCGGAATAGGAGCTGAAATATGGATATGCGACCGACCGCCCGCCAACAGGAGTTGATCGACTTGGCGGCGAAATTGGCACGCGAGAAGTTTGAGCCTCGCGCTGCAGAACTCGACCGTGATGCGCGGTTTCCGTTCGAAGATTACGACGACCTTCGCGAAGCGGGACTGCTCGCGCTTTGCGTGCCTGAGGCATACGGCGGTCTTGGCGGCGATTTAGAAACATACGTTCTCGTTGTCGAACAGCTCGCTAAAGGCAACGCATCGACGGCACTCACCTACAACATGCATTGTCTCACGATGCTGATGATGGGTGAGATGGCAGACGCTTACGAAATGGATGAAACGCAACGAGCGCGCCACGAAAAACATCGCGCGGCGCATTTCAAAGAAGTCGTCGAAGATGGCGTTTTCTACGGCCAACCGCACAGCGAACCCGTCGAGCAGGGGCAAACGGATACGGCGTTTCAGGTCGGTGGCCGGCGCTTCGGCACGCGCGCCGAGAAAATCGACGGCGGGTACCGGATCAATGGTAAGAAATTCTTCGTCTCACTATCGGATTCCGCAGATTACTTCGCGACACCCGCGATCCTGATCGGCGATGCACCGTGGATCGAACGCACGCTGTACCTAAAAGTGCCACGGGAAGCGGAAGGCGTGACGTTTTCGGGCGAATGGGATCCGATTGGCATGCGGGCGACGATGAGCCGCAATATGGCATTGGAAGACGTTTTCGTGCCCGACGAGGCTGAAGTCCTGCCGCCGGGCGTATTCGGCGGTCTCTATCTTTCGGCGGCGGCACATGGGCCGATGCTCTTCTCCGCGACGTTCCTTGGGATGATGCAGCGCGCTTATGAGTTTACACTTGATTATCTGACGGGCGGAGTCGAAGGCGCTTCTGCGAAGGAAGATATTGGACCGGTTATATCGAACGGCATTGCCGATATGTTGTTCAAGATCGAGGCCGCCAAGGCGCTCTATTATCGCGCGGCCTCTGAAGCCAAACTCAAACCGACCCATGAAATACGTCAACGCGCGCGGGCCGCGCATATCATGATTCAACGCAATTGCGTCGAGGTCGCGCAGGAAGCCATCAAGGTTAGCGGCGGTCGGGCACTGCTCAAGCAGTTTCCGCTGGAGCGGTTCTTGCGCGATGCCCAGGCCTCTTCGGTGATGCGGCCGTGGACGCGGGAGATCGCAACCGAAGCAGTTTGGGAAAGCGCCATTCGGATGGCGAAGCGGCGTAACGGAACCTATGTGGAGGAGGAGAAGCTTTGAAAATTCTCTATTTTGACGATTTTAAGCTAGGCATTCTGCGCGGCACCGACGTCGTCGACGTCTCAGCGGTGGTACATGACGTGCCGCAAACGGGGCCGCACGACCTCATCACCAACTTAATCGCGGATTTCGATAATTATCGCGAACGCCTCGAAGCGGCCACGGCGGACGGGGCCGGCGTTGCCGTAGACAGTGTGCGAATCCGTCCGCCGTTGCCGAAGCCCGGCAAGATAGATTGTATGGCGGTCAACTATATGGAGGACGGCACCCTCGAGAAACCGGCGCCCATCAATGCCTTCCATAAGGCGCCGGAAGCCGTGATCGGCTGCGGCGATACGATGGTCATTCCCGATGTGCCGGCGACGGTATTCGAAGGGGAGGCCGAGCTCGGTCTCGTGATCGGTAAGACCGCGAGCAATGTCAGTGCCGAGAAGGCGATGGAGCATATATTCGGCTACGTAAACTTCATCGACGGGTCGGCGCGCAATCTGCCCCCACCCGGCAATACGTTCTTCCAAGTGAAGTCCCGCGATACGTTCGCACCGATCGGGCCGTATATCGTCACCGCCGACGAAATCGATGATCCGCAAAAACTACAAGTTCGGCTTTGGAACAACGGTACTTTGATGCAGGATTTCAACACAGACGACATGGCCCACAAAATTCCGCGCTGTATCGAATGGCTAAGTTCCATTCACACACTTTCGCCGGGCGATCTCGTGGCCACGGGTACCAATCATCGGGGGCTCAATGCCTTTATGGACGGCGATAAGATCGAGCTTGAAGTCGAAGGGCTTGGGCGGTTGCACTTCAACGTGCAAGACGATCTGAAACGCACGTGGGCGCGCGATACGCGCCTCCAGCACAAGGAGAAAGGGCTGGAGGGCGCCCATACACCGCAACTCACGGGGAAATACGCCTAAGCGTGAAGGGGAAAATAATGGAAATTCGCCAGGTCGGACCTTGCTTTGCCGGAGAGGTTTCCGGCATCGATCTTACGCAACCGCTTTCCACCGGTGAGATCGGTGCAATTCACGCCGGAATGGACGAGTACGCGGTGCTGGTGTTTCACGACCAACGCTTCACCGACGACCAACAACTCGCCTTCAGTCGCAGTCTCGGGGAGTTGGAAGAGGCCATCGGCACCAGTCTTCGCGCGGCGAACGAATATCGACTACCGACGACGTTCGCGGATGTGTCCAATCTCGATCAAAACAATAAGCCCTTCGCCCACGACGATCGCCGCCGGCTTTTCGCCATTGGCAATCGGCTCTGGCATTCGGACAGTTCGTTTAAGGTGACGCCAGCGAAATACTCGATCCTGCACGCGCGCAGCATTCCGTCTAAGGGCGGCAATACGGAATTCGCAGATATGCGGGCGGCATACGACTCGTTCGATCAAGAGACGAAAGAGATGATCGAGGGCTTGGTCTGCGAACATTCGCAGATGTATTCACGCCGTCTGCTGGGCTTCACCGACTTTAGTGCGGAAGAGCAGGCCCGTTTTCAGCCGGTGCGACAGAGCCTTGTGCGGACTCACCCCTCGACCGGGCGGAAGTCCGTCTACTTATCGTCTCATGCGGGCGATATCCTTGGTTGGCCGCGGCCGGAAGCACTGTCGCTGCTGCGAGATCTTACCGAACTCGCGACGCAACGCGAGTTCGTCTATAGCCACGAATGGCGGCAATACGATCTCGTAATCTGGGACAACCGGCGCACCATGCACCGCGCGCGCCCGTTCCCGTCGGAAGAACCCCGCGACATGCGTCGAACCACACTGCGGGGGGAAGGGCCGACGGCGGAACAGGCCGCGGCGTAGCCGCTAGCGGAGTCGGACCACCTTACCTTCGACGTGTGAGCGCTCCATGGCGTCGATCATGGCATGGCGGACGACGGCGTCATCGAAATCCGGTGAAGCCTTCTTGCCGGCGGCCCGCGCCTGCGCGAAGCGGGCATAAGCTTGCGCAACGTTTCGGCCAGGGCCTGCAGCCATATCCTTGGGAATGAGGATATAGTCGTCCGGCGGTGTCAGCTCCGCCATTTCGTCGGCGCCGGTTGCCATAAAGAGCCGGCTCGGGCCGATGTTGACGGAATTCGACGTTAGTCTCAGCGTGCCTTTCCGCCCGTAAATCTCCATGCTCGTGCCGCTTGCGTTGTAAGGAACACTCGCCACTTGATAAGCGGCTTCGGCACCGTTCTCGAGGACGCCGGCGACCGTTACGGTGTCCGGTGCGTCGACGGGGAAGTCTTCGCCCGTCACCGCGTGTTTCCACATCGTAATACGGGTTGTTACGCGGGCGCTAAGTTCTGCGAATTCGCCGGCGATATAGCAAAGCGCATCGACCGCATGACCGCCCGGTATGGTCATCGGGTTGGCGCCATTGGCACGAATGCCCTGCCAGATGCGACCGTCGCCCCGCTCTGGGATGGCATTCACCATGACGCGCAGATTGACGGTCACGATGTCGCCGATTTCACCTCCAGCGACGAGATCGCGGGCATACATCACGGCGGGGTCGCTCTGCGCCTGTAGGCCGACGAGGCTGGGGACACCGGCTGCCACCGCGGCTTCCGCCATTTCGGTCGCTTCTGGGAGATGGGCGCCAAGCGGCCACTCGCAGCAAACAGGTTTATTCGCGTTGATGGCCGCCATCACGAGGTCTTGGTGCCAAGGCACGCGGACAACAACGGCAATCAGGTCAACATCGGGGTGCGCCACCATCTCACCTATATCGTGGAAAGCGAGGTCAGCGCCGAATTTCTCTGCCGATGCCTTTGCGGTATCTTCATGCGCCGTACACACGGCTTTGAGTTCGTAGTTTGGTAGGGCCTGGAGTGCGGGGACATGCGCATTGGCGCCCCAGCCGCTGCCGCCCTGTGTCACGGTTGCGCCGACGATACCGACCCTGATTATTTCCGCCACGATGGAATCCTTTTCTGAAAGAGTTGTTTGCTTAATCGATCGGAATGAACAGCGAATGCCGCATTTGTCCGCCGAGTGATTGTGAGAGATGACCTTTGCCTGTCAAATCTTCGACCAAGATGATTTCGCCCGCTTTGATTTCGCGCGCTTCGCCGTCGCTGGCCGTGATTTTCACACCGGCATCCAAGTTGACGATGTATTGACGGCGGGGGGCGGGATGCCAATCGAGGTCGTAATCGCCGGACGTCTCTCGAAATATGATTCCGTTGGCCGGCATGCGGGCTGAGTATTTGCTGAAATTCCGCTCCTCTGACCATTCGATTTCGATGTCGCGGAAGTGCGATTCGCCGTTCTCGTCTTCGTACAGATTATGAATGCGCATAATGTGTCCCTCTTTACTTTGTGATTGCAGCCATTGTCATTCTAGGGAAGGCGGGAATCCAGGGGATCGACTTTATTTTTCCGGCGTCCCACTTTCGCTTGGCCCACGAGACGACAGTGTTTTCCTAATCGCGTCTTCCAATGACCCGCTCGCCTCAGCCACGCGAGCGTCCAGGCTTTCGGGTCGCGCTCTCAAGACGAGGGCACCAGTTTGACTTGCGATATCGGCAATCGCATCGAAAGCCGGACCGTTGTAGATGATGATCTTCACACCTTGCCGTAAGGCGGCGAGCGCATAGCCGGCATAAGCCTCGCAATCGAGTGCGCCTTGAAAGTCGGCTTCAGGAAAGCGTTCTTGGGTTTGCCGAATCAGCGCAAGGAACCAGGCCGGTCCCATGGAAGCCGCGGCGCCGGCAGCACTGAGCAGTAAGAGCGGTGTGCCCATTTCGCGCGCGACACTTGCCGCCGCGTCCGCATGTACGGGCCCATAAACAGTGATGGGATTTGAAATCTCGTCCATCTGCATGACGGCGAGAGTGTACCCGATAGAGCCGCCTTGGCGACCCTATCGGTTTGTTTCCTGTCTAGCCGAGCTTCGCCATGGCGACGGCCGTGTCGGACATCCGGTTCGAGAAGCCCCACTCGTTGTCGTACCAGGAGAGAACCCGGACAAGGCGTCCTTCGATGACCTGCGTTTGGGTCAAATCGAAGATCGAGCTGGCCGGATTGTGGTTGAAGTCGATCGAGACGAGCGGCTCGTCATTGGTGTCGAGCACACCCTTCAGCGAGCCGGCGGCCGCTTGCTGGATCGCACCATTGATCTCCGCGACATCCGTGTCGCGCGCGGCATCGAACTTGAAATCGATGAGCGAGACGTTCGGCGTGGGGACGCGAATGGAAGTTCCGTCCAGCTTGCCGTTTAACTCCGGTAAGACCAAGCCGACCGCCTTCGCCGCACCCGTCGAGGTCGGGATCAGCGATTGCGACGCCGCCCGTGCGCGGCGCATGTCGGAGTGCAGCGTATCCGTCGTGCGCTGGTCGCCCGTGAAGGCGTGAACCGTCGTCATGTAACCTCGCTCGATACCGATTGCCTGGTTGAGCACATACGCCACCGGGGCGAGGCAGTTCGTCGTGCAGGACGCATTCGAGACGACCGTATGGCTCGGGTCCAATTGGTCGTGGTTGATACCGTAGACCAACGTCAGATCGGCGCCGGAAGCTGGCGCGGAGACCAGCACGCGCTTGGCGCCCGCTTCCAAATGTTTCGAGGCGCTTTCCTTATCGGTGAAGATACCGGTGCATTCCATCGCGATATCGACGTCGAGTTCCTTCCACGGCAGCTTTGCTGGGTCGCGTTCGGCCGTGACTTTGATCTTGCCTTTACCGAAATCCATCCAATCGTCGCCGGTGCTGATCTCGGTGTCGAGCTTTCCATGCACCGTGTCGTATTTCAGAAGGTGGGCGTTGCTTTTCGTATCGCCGAGATCGTTGATGCCGACGAACTCGATGTCGTCGCGGCCCGACTCAATTGCGGCTCGCATGACCAAACGTCCAATACGGCCAAATCCGTTGATTCCTACACGCACTGCCATTTTTCGTTTCCTTATACTCGTTCCCGGATGGCGGCTTCGACCGCCGATGCTGTAATGCCGAAGGGTTGATAGAGTTCGCCCGCCGGCGCCGACGCGCCGAAGCCGTCCATGCCGACGAAACCGCCTTTGGGACCTATATAGCGGTCCCATCCAAGCTTTACAGCGGCTTCGACCGCAACGCGGGCGTTTTCAGGCCCGAGCACCGATTGGCGATACGCCTCGTCCTGCGCGTCGAAGAGTTCCTGACAAGGCATCGAAACCACTGCCGTTCCGATTCCATCCGCCTGAAGCGCCTCGCGCGCGGCCAATGCGATTTCGACTTCGGACCCTGTAGCGATGATTGTCGCTTTACGTTCGCCGTCGGCGTCGGCGGCAATATACCCACCTTTGGCCGAGAGGTTCTCGGCCGAATGGGTCGTCCGCGTCGGCGCCAAGCCTTGTCGCGTCAACGCCATGACGGAGGGCGTCTCTTTCGACTGCAGAGCAATCTGCCAACACTCCGCCGTCTCAATCGCATCGCACGGGCGGAAAACATTCACGTTCGGCATCGCCCGCAAGCTGGAGAGATGTTCCACCGGCTGGTGCGTCGGGCCGTCTTCACCAAGGCCGATCGAATCGTGAGTCATCACGTAGATGACGCGTTGTTTCATCAAGGCCGACAACCGGATGGATGGCCGGCAATAGTCTGTAAAGACGAGGAAAGTTGCGCCGTACGGGATAAGCCCGCCATGCAGTGCCATGCCGTTCATCGCGGCGGCCATGCCATGTTCGCGCACACCGTAATAGATATGAGAGCCGCCGTAATTCTCCGCACTCACGGCCTCCATGCCGTCCGCCAGGGTCAGGTTCGATCCGGTTAGATCAGCGGAACCGCCGATCATTTCGGGGACCGCCTTGGTCAAGACGTTCAGTGCTTTCTGCGACGCCTGACGTGTTGCGAGTTTCGGCGGATCTTCAGCGAGCTCTTTTTTATAAGCTTCGACAGCTGCGTCGAAATCGGCCGGAAGATCGCCTGCGACCGCTCGCTCGAACGCGTCGCGTTTGGCCGCTTCGAGCGCAGAGAGACGGCCATTCCAAGCTTGTCGTTCAGCGGCCGCTTGTCGACCTGCGCTGCGCCAAGCGTTCAGGATATCTTCGGGCACTTCAAACGGCGCGTGCGGCCAGCCGAGTTTCTCGCGGGCCCCGGCGATCTCATCATCGCCGAGCGGTGCGCCATGTGTCGAGGCCGTGCCTTCCTTATTCGGCGCGCCGTAACCGATGACCGTCTTGCAGGCGATCAGCGACGGCTTGTCCGATTTGCGAGCGGCTTCGATCGCACCGGCGATGGCGTCATGATCGTGTCCGTCGACCCGTGATGTCTCCCAACCGCTGGCCTCGAATCGCTTAAGCTGATCGTCGCTGACAGCCATATCCGTGGGGCCGTCGATCGAGATGTCATTGTCGTCGAATAGCACGATCAACTTGCCGAGTTTCAGATGGCCGGCAAGCGAGATCGCCTCGTGACTGATACCTTCCATAAGGCAGCCGTCGCCGGCAAAAACATACGTATAGTGATCGACGATATCGGTGCCGAACCGCGCTTCCATCATCCGCTCCGCGAGCGCCATGCCGACGGCATTGGCAATGCCCTGGCCGAGCGGCCCCGTTGTGGTCTCGATGCCGCGGGCGTGGCCGTATTCGGGATGACCCGCCGTCCGGCTACCGAGTTGCCGGAAGTTGCGGACTTGATCGATGTCGATGTCATCGTAGCCGGTCAAATAGAGCAGCGAATAGAGCAGCATCGAACCATGACCGTTTGACAATACGAAACGGTCTCGGTCCGGCCAGGCCGGGTCGCTTGGATCGAACTTCAGAAACTTGGTGAACAACACCGTGGCAATATCGGCCATGCCCATTGGGGCGCCTGGATGCCCAGAATTGGCTTGCTGCACGGCATCCATAGAAAGCGCACGGATCGCGTTCGACATCTGCCGCGGATTGGGGGCGGTGTCGGAATTTCCTGTTGTCATGGAAGACAAGACGATTTCCTCGAACGTAAATTTGGTGTCCGCCGCTCGGATCGCGACGAGGCCGGAAATAGGCGGCAACATGCCGCTCGATTGCTATGTCGTCAATGCCGTGTGACGGACTCTAAATCAACATCGTAAGAACGCTATCCTACTGCTTTGATTCCACTATTGTTGACGCATCTTGGGGGCATGCGTATTTTGCCGTGATAGAAACGGCTCGTAAGGGCCTCGACTGCAAAATCCGCCCCGGAAAGTGTAAATGTCCCGACTCGAAGACGCCGAAAAACGGTTGCACGACGCTATTTCCCGCCTGGATCGGGCCGTTGCGACTCGGTCAGACTCGGAACAGGACCAGGTGGCGGTTATCGACGATCTAAAGAGCCAAGTCGAGCAAGCGGAATCCGAACGCGACGATATGGAAAAGCGGATGAACACCGCCGCCTTGCGAGTCGGCGAAACGATTGAGCGCTTGCGCGGCGCGTTGAACGAATAGCGGGTCTCGTATGAGTGATGTGAAAATCGAGATTAACGGCCGTTCCTATCAAATTGCCTGCGAAGACGGGCAAGAAGATCATTTGCAGCGACTGGCCGAATTTCTTGAGAAGCGGCTGCAGGACGTGGTTTCGACCGTTGGGCAAGTCGGACAAGACCGCTTATTGGTGATGGCGGGTCTGTTAGTTGCGGACGAGTTGTCTGACGCTTTTGCGGAAATCGATTCAGCGAGAGCAAATCCGGACCCGGATACCGTGAAGCTGCTGCAGGACGAGGCGGAAGAAAAAGCCGAAGCGAAGGCTGCACACATTTTCGAACTTCTGGCCGAACGCATTGAATCTATTGCGGACCGTATTGAAGCGTCCTAGGTAAGAGGTGGGCGGTTCGCTGCGCGGTGCGACGGCTTCGTTATCCCGGGGGCTATACGATCCTCTCGGGAGCTGTCCCTGTCGGGATCCTGGTCTCGGCACACGGCGCCCACCTGGTAACCCAGGCCCATGAGGATTAACAAACCGACGGCCGATGCGGCTCCGCCTATTTCCTGCCCGGATAGATACCTGAATGACCGACCCTATCGATGCGAAGAAGGAACTCCGCGCCGTCGCGGCCGCAAAGCGTGCCAAGGCGGCAAAAGCCTCATTAAAGGCCGCGGACGCGATCGTCGCTCATTTTCGGCAAAACATTCACGACCTGCCGGCCGGACCCGTTTCTGGGTTTGTGCCGATCCGCAGTGAAATCGATCCGATGCCGCTACTTGCTTGGCTGCGGGCAACGGGCCGGAAGTCGGTTTTGCCGATTGTCGGGGCACGCGATGCACCGCTTGTATTCCGCGTATGGACACCCGGTGACGAGATGGATGTTGGGTCATACGGTATCGAAGAGCCGAAGGCCTCCGCGGATCGGATGGATCCCGTTGTCCTTTTGGTGCCGATGCTGGCATTCGACCGGCTTGGATTCCGTTTGGGGTACGGCGGCGGATATTACGATCGCACGCTGGCCGCACTTCGCGCTCAAGGTAAGATAACGGCCGTTGGTATTGCGTATTCTGCGCAAGAGGTCGACGCTGTACCGGTCGCGGAATATGACCAGCCATTGGATTGGATCGTGACCGAACGCGAAGCTATCGAGATTGGAGCCTAGACTATGCGGATACTTTTCTGCGGCGATTTGGTCGGCCGGAGCGGCCGGGATGTGGTGGTCGAACATTTGCCGCGCCTCCGTGAGGAATGGAAATTGGATTTCGTTGTCGTCAATGGCGAGAACGCGGCACATGGTTTCGGCATCACGGAGAAAATTTGCGAGTCGCTCTTTCAGGCCGGGGCCGATTGTATCACCGGCGGCAATCACAGTTGGGATAAGCCCGATATCGCTCCTTATATGGTTTCGGATCGGCGGATGCTTCGCCCGATCAATTTTCCGGACGGCACACCGGGCCGGGGCGCCGCCGAGTTCACGACGGGCAACGGCGCGAAGGTGAAAGTCATCAACGTGATGTGCCGCCTTTTTATGGAACTCTTGGACGATCCCTTTAAGGCGGTCGAACAGGAACTCCCGATTATCGCCCCTAAGCCTGGTGGCTACGCCGCCGTCATCGTCGATGTCCATGGCGAGGCGACGAGCGAGAAAATGGCGATGGGTCATTTAGCCGACGGCAAGGCGAGCCTTGTGGTGGGGTCGCACACCCATGTCCCGACCGGAGACGCGCATATTCTCGAACATGGAACTGGCTATCAAACCGATGCCGGCATGTGTGGCGACTACAATTCGGTAATTGGCATGGAGAAGACAGGCAGCCTCCAGCGGTTTCGTCGCCGATTTCCGAGCCCGCGCCTTTCGCCGGCTGAAGGCGAGGGGACGCTCTGTGGGACCTTTCTTGAAACCGACGATGCGACCGGCCTCGCGAAGGCGATCTCTCCGGTGCGGATCGGCGGCCGTCTGCAGGAACAATTGCCGCAATTCGACGATTAGGCGGTTTGCCCAAAATTCGCCATATTGCATGGATAAAAGGGCAGAATAACTAGGCTTCTGCATACAATATCTGGTATAACGCCGGTTCTGAGCTACTCCCGATAGACAATAAGATAATCATGAGACGACATGGCAGGTCATTCACAGTTTAAGAATATTATGTATCGCAAGGGCGCGCAGGATAAGAAACGCGCCAAATTGTTTGCGAAATTAGGCCGCGAGTTGATGGTTGCGGCGAAGGAAGGCGGCCCCGATCCGTCGGGCAATCCAAGGCTCCGGTCGGCCATTGCCACCGCGCGCAGCAATAATATGCCGAAGGACAATATCGATCGGGCCATCGCACGCGGGTCCGGCGACAGCGACGGCGCCAATTTCGAAGAAATTCGCTATGAAGGGTACGGTCCCGGCGGTGTCGCGTTGATTGTCGAGGCTCTCACCGACAATCGAAACCGAACGGCGTCGGAGGTACGTTCCGCATTCTCCAAATTCAACGGTAACCTGGCGGAGACGGGTGCCGTGAGTTTTCTGTTCGACCGGATCGGCGAGATTCGGTACGGCGATGGCGCCGGCGATCCGGATGCTGTTTTCGAAGCCGCTTTGGAAGCGGGGGCGGACGACGTCGAATCGACCACGGAGGCCCATGAAATCCGGTGCCAACCGGAAGAATTGCACGCCGTCGCGGGCGCGTTGGAGGACGATCTTGGTGAGCCGCAATCGGCGCAGCTTGTATGGCGTCCGCAGACCACAGTGTCGCTCGATGAAGGAAATGCGTCGACATTGCCGAAACTGCTCGATGCGCTCGACGATAACGACGACGTCCAGTCCGTTTCGGCGAACTACGAAATCGCAGACGATGTAATGGAACGGCTGACGGCAGCTTGAGCGCAAATCGCACCATAAGGGTTATTGGGTTCGATCCCGGTCTGCAAAATACGGGCTGGGGCATCGTCGACGTTAATGGCAACAAGTTGACATACGTCGCGGACGGGACGGTTCATTCGACGCGGAGTGATCCGCTCGCGTGGCGGCTTCGGTCATTGCACGAAGGCCTTGCGGAAGTGCTGACCCTTTATGAGCCGGATGAAGCGGCGGTTGAGGAAACCTTCGTCAATAAGAACCCGACGACGACCCTAAAACTTGGCGAGGCGCGCGGTGTCGTATTGCTGGCGCCCGCGCTGGCGGGATTGCCCGTCGCCGAATATTCAGCCAATCGCATTAAGAAATCGGTTGTGGGTGTGGGACATGCCGGCAAACCTCAAGTGCAGATGATGGTGAGCCGGTTGTTGCCGGGGTGCGATTTCGAAAGCGCGGACTCGGCTGATGCGTTGGCCGTTGCGATTTGTCACAGTCATTTTGCCGGAACCGGCCGGCGTTGGTCAGACGCGAAGGTGACGGCTGGAGCGGCATCATGATTGCCTCACTGAAAGGCGTATTGGAATCGGTGGCGGAGGAATCCGCGGTCGTCGATGTCTCGGGTGTCGGCTACCTGGTGTTTTGTTCGGGGCACACCCTCGCCAACTTGCCCCAGCCGGGTGAGGCTGTGCGGTTCGTTGTCGAGACACATGTCCGAGAGGACCACATCCATCTCTATGGTTTCGCCGAGCCGGGCGAACGGGATTGGTTTCGCCTTTTGACAACGGTCCAAGGTGTGGGCGCAAAGGTTGCACTGGCGATCTTATCCGCCTTGGGTCCGGAAGAGTTGGTGCAAGCGGTGGCAGCTCAGGACAAGGCGGCCGTATCGCGCGCGAATGGCGTCGGTCCGAAATTGGCGGGGCGCATCGTTCTCGAACTCAAAGACAAAGTCGGCAACCTTGTGCCGGCCGCTCTGCCTCAGGCGGCAGCCGGTTCGGCACCGGCTGGCGGCGATAGCGAAGACGCGATCTCCGCCTTGGTCAATCTTGGGTTCCAGCGGACCGATGCATTCGGTGCGGTGGCGCGGGCCGGTCAGAAGCTTGGCGAAGACGCCGGCGTCGACGCCTTGATCCGTGCCGGCCTTCAGGAGCTTAGCCAGTGAGCGAGCAGGTCGACCGGATTGTAGATCCCGAATTCGACGCGGGCGATGGCACCGACTTTACGCTGCGGCCGCAAACGCTCGACGATTTCATTGGCCAGAAAACCGTACGCGAAAATCTCTCGGTTTTCATTCGTGCGGCGAGCGAACGCGGCGAAGCGCTGGATCATACTCTGCTGCATGGCCCGCCCGGTCTCGGGAAGACGACGCTGGCGCAGATTGTCTCGCGTGAGTTGGGTGTCAGTTTTCGCGCGACCTCCGGGCCGGTGATTGCAAAAGCCGGCGATTTGGCGGCGATTTTGACGAACCTCCAGCCGCGCGATGTGTTGTTTATTGATGAAATTCATCGATTGAACCCGGCTGTCGAAGAAATCCTGTATCCGGCGATGGAGGATTTCGAGCTGGATCTCATTATCGGCGAGGGGCCAGCCGCGCGTTCGGTTCGTATTCCGCTGCCGCCTTTCACATTGGTCGGGGCGACGACCCGGTCGGGTTTAATTACAACGCCACTTCGCGAGCGTTTCGGCATTCATCTTCGGATGAATTTTTACGAACTCGATGAGCTGCGCGAAATCGTCTCGCGGGGGGCGGGGCTGCTTGATACGCCATTGGCGGCTGACGGCGCGACGGAAATTGCGCGTCGGAGCCGCGGCACGCCGCGTGTCGCCGGACGGTTGCTGCGACGCGTGCGCGACTTCGCGATGGTCGACGGCGTTGAGCACATCGATGCAAAAGCCGCCGATGCCGCGCTTCAACGTCTTGGTGTTGATGCGCTGGGATTGGATGCGATGGACCGACGTTACTTGACGTGCGTTGCCGAAAACTACGGCGGCGGGCCCGTCGGCGTGGAGACCCTATCGGCCGCGCTTTCGGAGCAGCGTGACGTGATCGAAGATGTCATCGAACCGTACTTGATGCAGGAAGGCCTCATACAGCGGACACCGCGCGGCCGGATGCTGGCACGCCAAGGCTGGTCTTATCTTGGACTGGAAGCGCCGCGCGCTGCCGTCGAGCAACTCGATTTGCTCGGTTCGATGCCGGATGGCGAGGAGGGCGGCTGAGATGTCAGACGCCCGTTCGCCAGAACACGTCTTTCCGCTTCGGGTCTATTACGAGGACACCGACGCGGGGGGCATTGTGTATTACGCGAATTACCTTCGCTTTGCCGAGCGGGCACGTATGGAATATCTCCGCTCCGTCGGTGCCGACCATAAATCGTTGATGGCGCAGGACGGCGTTATGTTCGCGGTCCGGCAATGTTCAGTGGATTACCTCAGCCCAGCCTTCTTGGATGATCCCTTAGAAGTACACTCGCGTTTTTTTGACGTGCGAGGCGCGAGTTTGCGGGCTGAGCAGGTCGTGCGAAGGCAAGCGGATGAATTGGCACGGTTGAATGTGCGGCTCGCGTGCGTCGGTAGCGATGGACGGCCGCGTCGTATGCCGCAGAAGTTGCGGAGTGCATTTGTCGCCAATTTGGCGGCCGATGGTCGATAAAGAATAACAGCGGAATGGAATAGTCGCCGAATGGAACAGGCAGTCTTAGAAGGCGCGGTTGGACAAGCGTTGGGGCACTCGCAAATGAGCCTGACGAGTTTGCTGCTTGGCGCGGATTGGGTCGTGAAAACGGTCATGTTGATACTGGTTGTGGCTTCCGTCTGGTGTTGGGCCATCATCTTCGACAAGACATTACGCTTTCGACGGCTCCAAAAGCGGGCAAACAAGTTTGAGGACGAGTTTTGGTCCGGTGGATCGCTGGAAGAATTATACGATCGGATCGGCCAGCAGCCGACCGACCCGATGACGGCTGTCTTCTCCGCCGCTATGCGGGAATGGCGCCGATCGTCGGCGAAAGGATTGGTCTATAGCGAGACAGGCCGGTCCGGTCTTCGGGACCGTCTCGAGCGCGTCATGCAAGTGACGGTCGCGCGCGAAATCGAACGTCTGGAACGATATATGATGTTCTTGGCGTCGGTGGGCTCGACGGCGCCCTTTATCGGCTTGTTCGGGACGGTTTGGGGTGTGATGAACAGCTTCCTGGCCATTGGTGCAACAAAACAAACGAACCTTGCCGTGGTCGCGCCCGGCATTGCCGAAGCGCTCTTTGCCACGGCGCTTGGGCTCGTCGCCGCGATCCCAGCCGTGGTTGCCTACAACAAATTGTCGAACGATCTCGGTCGCTATGCCGGGCGTATGGAAACATTCGCGGGCGAGTTTATCGCCATTCTCTCGCGTCAGATCGAAGAGACGGGGTAGATCATGGCGATCCAGGCGGATGGCGGCAATCGATCGCGCGGCACCGGCCAAAGGGGCCGCTATCGGCCGCTGTCCGAAATCAACGTGACGCCGTTCGTCGATGTCATGCTTGTCTTGTTGATCGTTTTCATGGTGACCGCCCCGTTGTTGACGGTGGGCGTCGATGTCAATCTTCCAACGAATGACGGCGACGATTTGCCGGACGGTAAGATTTTTTACGTCTCCATAAAAAGCGATGGGTCGGTCTATCTGCAGAACCAAAAGGTGCCGTTGGAAAAAGTGGCGCCGCGAATGCAGGCCGTCTTCAAAGCCAATCCCGAATTGACCGTGTATTTCAGAGGCGACCGTAGCCTCGATTACGGTCGCGTGATGGATGTCGTGGAGGCCTTGAAAGATGCTGGTATGCAGAACCTCGGTTTGGTCACGAAGCCGGAAGTCGGGTCGACAAGGGTAAGCGAATTGCGAAATTCGGACCGGAAGTGAAGGCCGGTTTGAATGCGCGTTCCACTGCTCATCTCAATCGGTTTCCATCTTGCGATCGTCGCCTTCGCCGTATTCGGCCTGCCGTCGACAAGTCCGAGTGTGGTGTTGGATCATCGGGTTATTAAAGCCCAAGTGATTTCCGAGACCCAAGCGCCGGAACCGACGCCAAAGGCGAAACCGGCGCCACCACCGCCGCCGAAGAAGGTGGAGAAGAAAGCGCCAACTCCCCCGCCCCCGAAACAGGTGGCGGCGCTGCCGCCGCCGAAGCCGAAACCGGCGCCCCCGCTTGATCCGCCGAAGCCGAAGCCGGCCGAGAAGCCCAAGCCGAAGCCAGAACCGAAGCCGGAACCGAAGAAGGCGGAGAAACCGAAGCCGGCGCCGCCGAAGATCGCGCCGCGTCCGAAAGTACGACCGAAGCCAAATTTCGAGCAAATGATGTTGAAGACGGTTGAGAAATTGAAGGACCGTCCGCCCCCGAAGCCGAAACCGGAGAAGAAAAGTTTCGATCAGAAGATGGCGGCGTTAATGAAACGGCAGCCAAGTACATCGTCGCGCGAAGCGCAGCGTGCGCCGCTCGGCGAGAAATTGTCGATCAGTGAGATCGACGCCATTAAACGGCAGGTCGAACGTTGCTGGCTGGTGCCGGCCGCCATTGGAGCGAAAGACGTAGAGAATATGGTTGTGAAAATTAAGATGAAATTGAATCCGGACGGGAGGCTACGAGAATCCCGAATTGTCGACCGTTTCCGGCTTGAAACCAACGCGACCTATAAGGCGGTTGCGGAAAGTGCGTTGCGCGCGGTACGAAATCCCCAATGCAGTAAATTCAATTTACCGCTCGCGAAGTATGAGATTTGGAAAGATATTGAATTACGGTTCAATCCGGGCGAAATGGTGGGGCGATGATTTTCGAGCGAACAATCAAGAGATGGCGTAAGACCCTCGCCGGTACGCTTGTCCTGTTAGGATTTGTGGCTTCGGCCAGCTTGGCGGTTGCGGAAGTCCGAATCGACATCACACGGGGGCACCTGGAACCGCTTCCCATTGCGATCAGCGATTTTTATGGGAAAGAGATACGCGACGGCGAAATTGGCGCCGATATCGCCGCAGTCGTATCCGGTAATCTCGAACGCTCCGGTTTGTTCAAACCCGTCGATAAAGGTGCGTTTCTTCAGAAACCGAAATCCCTACAAGTTCAACCGCGTTTTTCCGATTGGCGCGTGATCAATGCGCAAGCGCTGGTGAACGGTAGCGTTAAGCTCCAACCGGATGGCCGCCTTCGCGTCGAATTCCGATTGTGGGATGTCTTCGCGGAAGCGCAGATGACGGGCCTCGCGTATTTCACCGAGCCAAACAACTGGCGTCGTGTCGCCCATATTATCTCGGATGCGATCTATAAGCGGATCACCGGGGAGAGCGGATATTTCGATACGCGCGTTGTTTACGTGGCTGAGAGCGGACCTTTGCGCCGACGGGTAAAACGATTGGCCATTATGGATCAGGACGGTTCGAACATCCGTTATCTGACGAATGGCGAAGCGCTCGTCCTGACGCCGCGTTTCTCGCCGGCCGCACAAGAGATCACCTATCTCTCTTATTTCAACAACACACCGCGCGTTTATCTCTTCAATATCGAGTCGGGGCGGCAGGAAATTCTGGGCAATTTTAAAGGCATGACCTTTGCGCCGCGATTCATGCCGGATGGCCAATCCGTCATTATGTCGTTCGCGAAAGGCGGCAATTCGGATATCTGGATGATGGACCTTCGAACGCGGAAGTCGACGCGGCTAACGACCCATCCCGCGATCGATACCTCGCCGAGCGGCTCGCCGGACTCTCGATTTGTTGTCTTCAATTCCGATCGCGGCGGAACGCCACAGCTCTATGTAATGAACATCGACGGAAGTAGTGTCCGGCGGATTAGTTTTGGGCGGGGGCGATACGCGACACCGGTTTGGTCGCCGCGCGGTGATTTAATCGCTTTCACGAAACAATCGCGGGGCCGGTTCTTTATCGGCGTCATGCGACCGGATGGGAGCGGCGAACGTTTGCTGACGGAAAGTTTCTTGGATGAGGCACCAACATGGGCGCCGAATGGCCGGGTTTTGATGTTTTTCCGCCAACAACCCAGTGATTCGAAAGGGCGTGGGGGGCGGACGCGGCTCTATTCCGTTGATTTGACGGGCTATAACCTGCGTGAAGTGGTGACCCCCGGCGACGCCTCCGACCCGGCATGGTCGTCGCTGTTGCAATAACGCTCACGAAATTTTGTGTGGCGATTCATGGCAACTATATGAATTTTATTGATGGGTGGTTGTATTTGCAGAATCGTCATGCATATTATCGGCGCGTCGCATGGAATTTGTATTGAATTACCACGTATCCGACGCTTAAAGGTGAAATAATGCGCATGAAAATCTTAAGCATGGCTGCTGCTTTATTGCTTGTAGCGGCATGTGCGTCCGAAGAAAAAGAAGTTGCTACGTCTTCTGGCTCGGGCGCGTCCCAACAGAATTCGGCGTCGCCGAGTTCGTCGGCGAGTGCGAGTAGCGGGTCGAGCGTGTCCGCACCGGCACCTGGCTCCGTCGAGGAATTCATTACCATCGGCGACAGAGTTTATTTCGATTTCGATAAGGCGGAAATCCGCAACGATGGAACGTCGACGCTGAACGATCAGGCCGCCTGGTTGAAGAAGTATCCGAACATCACCATCGTCGTGGAAGGTCACGCCGATGAGCGCGGTACGCGCGAGTACAACCTTGCGCTTGGCGAGCGCCGTGCGAATGCGGTGAAAGAGTATCTCGTTAGCCGTGGCGTTTCGGCGAACCGGATCGAAACCGTGAGCTACGGAAAGAACGCCCAGCTGTTTTGGGCTCGAACGATTCCGCCTGGGCGCAGAATCGCCGTGGCGTGAGTGTCGTTCGGGGTGGCGCCAGCTAGGCCCTTATCTCTTCGATTGTGATTGAGTTAAACGACGCGCGCCGTTATTGGAACGGCACGCGTTGTTGCGTCATAATCTAGCCGCAATTTTAGCCGAATATATTTTGATGATAGTCCGAACATTACCCATCCTAGGCTTTGCGTTCGCGGTTACATTTTCATCGCTCGTAAGCGTGCCCGACGCGCGGGCACAAGATTCATCCATTGTCGGTGAACTCGAGCGTTTGCGTCGCGACATGAATACGCTCCAGAGTTATGTTTTCCGGGGCGGAAAAGGTGCGCCGTCCGGTGCTGTTTCCGGTGTGGGCGGAGAGTTCGCGAGCCAAGACGCCGTCTCCCAGCTTCAGCTCCAAATTCAAGAAATGCGCCGCCTGATGCGTGAGATGAACGGCCAGTTCGAGGAACTGCAGTTCAAGATTAAACGCAATAGCGAGCGTCTTGATCGGCTTGTTGCCGACGTTGATTTGCGATTGCGCGCCCTCGAGGAAGGTCAAGGCGGTCGTTCCGTTTCTGCCCCGTCTTCCGAACTTCGCTCGGCTGCCGATGCGGCGCAGCAAGCAGCGCAATCGAGTGCGTCAGGTACGACGGTCATCTCTTCCGGTGGCGCCAACGAGGTGGCACAGCCGGGACTGCAGCCAGGCCAACAGGCTTTTGGGGTTATCAGTAAGCGCGACCTCAACCAATTTAAGACGAGCGGCACTGTGACCCCTGCGTCTGCAAATCCGCCCACCTTGCTGCGCGGCACGTCAGCCCAACAGCCCGTCCGCGCTGCGGCGGTTTCAAAACCCGTTGCAGCTCCTGCGCCGGCACCGGTGACGGCTGCAACCGCTCAAACGGCGTCCGTGGATGCGGGTGTTCTTCCCGACGGCACACCTGAAGAGCAGTACAAGCATGCGCACGGGTTGATGATGAAACGGAAGATGTCAGAGGCGGAAAACGCATTGAAGGCGTTCTTGGTGCGTCATCCGAAGCATGAGCTGGCGGACAACGCGAGCTATTGGCTCGGTGAGACGCACTACGCACGGAAAGATTTTCAAGAAGCGATCCGTGTATACTACGACGCCTATAAAACCTATCCGAAGGGCAACAAGGCGCCGGCCGTTTTGTTGAAACTGGGAATGTCCCTTGCTTCGATCGGGGAGAAAGAATCGGCGTGTTCTGCATACGACGAGCTCACGAATTCGCATCCCAAAGCGAGTCCTCGAATTCTTGGCAACGCCTCGCGGATGAGCAAGCAGCTCGGTTGTAAATGAGTGGCGTAGGCACCGAAGCCGAACCAATTACGTTTTCCGAATTCACTGAATTGATGCGGCCTTTAGAGCCGTTCGAGACCGCCCCGAAGATTGCGGTGGCGTGCTCCGGCGGGCCCGATAGCATGGCTTTGCTGGTTCTCGCGCAGGGCTGGGTAAAGTCGGCTGGAGGAAAACTCACCGCGCTGATCGTCGATCACCGATTGCGAGATGAATCGACCGCCGAGGCCGACAATGTCGCCCGGCGCGCGCGAGAACTCGGGGTAAAAGCTGTAATTCTGGCCTGGTCGGGCGAGCGCCCTTCGGCGAACGTGCAGGAAAAAGCGCGTGACGCGCGATATCGGTTGCTGTTCGAGTGGTGTGCCGAGAACGCCGTATTGCACCTACTTGTCGCCCACCATCGGGATGATCAGGCAGAGACCGTTCTGTTGCGGGACGAACGCGGCAGCGGTGACGACGGCCTCGCCGGTATGGGGGCATTGCAGGAGTATGGCCAAGTGCGGTTACTGCGACCGTTATTGCCGCTCGCGAAAGCCCGGCTGCAGGCGACGGCAGATGCTTTTCGCGTCGAAACGGTCGCCGATCCCTCGAACGATGATACGCGCTTCGATCGTGTTCGTATTCGGAGACATCTCGAGGGTTCGAGCACTGCGGATGAATGGTACGAAGTTGGCGCAAAGGCCTCTGCAAGGCGGCGTGCACGCGACGATACGATGGCTCGGCATCTTGCGGCCAATTGCGAAACCTATTCCGAAGGGTACGCGCGGCTTTTTGGCAGGTTTTGGGGCGACACATCCGACGAGATCGCGAAGCGGGCGCTATCGGCGGTTGTTGCGGCAATCGGCGGACGTTCACATCCGCCGCGCCGACGGAAAGTCACGGAACTTTACGACAAATTAAAAGGGGGCCGTTTAGCGGGCGGGACGACGTCCGGAGGGTGCAAGATCGTGCCGGATAAGGATGGTGTCCTTGTCGTTCGGGAAATTGGTTTGGTCGCCCAACAGGCCATAGCGGCTGGCCGTGCGAAGTGGGATGGCCGTTTCGATATAGACAGCGAAAACAGCGAGTTGGACTGCAGTATCGGAACACTGGGATCGTCCGGATTGCGCGCTATTCTCGACGATCAGCCGGAATTACGGGTGGATCATCTGCCGAGACATGTTCTCGAAACATTACCGGCTGTTTGGGCCCTTGAACGCGTGATAGAGGTTCCCCACTTGTGGTACGCACGTAAAGTGCAGAGCGGCATCGGAAAAATTGTGCGCAACATTTGCTTCGCGCCGGTCCGTCCGATACAAGCAACGCGCTTTACAATGTAAGTGTTCGTAGTCAACACTACGTGTTTGGGGCTCGATTTAAACGCGCCAGGGGCTTGCCTCGGGCGCTAACAAGGGACGAAGAAGCTGTTTAGTCGTAATCTCGCACTTTGGATCATAATCGTCATTTTGATGGTCGGGCTGTTCAACCTGTTTCAGAGCCCGTCGAACCGCAGTGCTCAGGCCGAGCTGCCTTATTCCGAATTCCTGAGGGAAGTTAACAACGGACAGGTCAAATCCGTCGTTATCGAAGGCAATAAAATCACCGGGTTTTATAAGACCAGCGGAACGTCGTTTAACGTCGTTGCACCGGACGATCCGAAACTCGTCGAACGCTTGATGGATCAAGGCGTCGAGGTTCAAGCGCGTCCGGCGGATGAAGAAATGCCGGCGCTCTTTGCTGTGCTGATCAATTGGTTCCCGATGCTGCTGCTCATCGGTGTGTGGATTTTCTTCATGCGTCAGATGCAGTCGGGCGGCGGCCGTGCCATGGGATTCGGCAAATCACGCGCACGTTTGTTGACGGAAAAAACCGGCCGCGTGACGTTTGAAGATGTCGCCGGTATCGACGAAGCGAAACAAGAGCTCGAGGAAATCGTCGAGTTCCTGCGCGATCCGCAAAAGTTCCAGCGCTTGGGTGGCCGAATTCCGAAGGGCGTGCTTCTCGTCGGACCGCCAGGGACGGGTAAAACGCTCTTGGCGCGCGCCATCGCGGGCGAAGCGAATGTGCCGTTCTTCACGATCTCCGGCTCCGAGTTTGTCGAGATGTTTGTCGGTGTTGGTGCCAGCCGTGTCCGCGATATGTTCGAGCAAGCGAAGAAGAATGCGCCGTGCCTGCTGTTTATCGATGAAATGGATGCTGTCGGGCGGCACCGCGGCGCCGGACTTGGCGGCGGCAATGATGAGCGCGAGCAGACACTGAATCAGTTACTGGTCGAGATGGATGGTTTTGAGACGAATGAGGGCGTGATCCTCATCGCCGCGACGAACCGTCCGGACGTCCTTGACCCGGCGCTCTTGCGTCCCGGCCGGTTCGACCGCCAGGTCGTCGTGCCGAACCCCGATATTCGGGGGCGCGAACTCATTCTGAAGGTGCATTTGCGCAAGGTGCCGTCCGCACCGGATGTAGATGCAAAGATCATCGCTCGTGGGACGCCCGGCTTTTCCGGCGCTGACTTGGCGAACTTGGTGAACGAAGCGGCGTTGTTGGCGGCCCGTAAGAACCACCGTGTCGTTTCCATGCAGGAGATGGAAGACGCGAAGGATAAGGTCATGATGGGCGCGGAGCGGCGTTCCATGGTGATGGGCGAGGACGAGAAGAAGCTCACCGCTTACCACGAAGCGGGGCACGCCTTGGCGACCGTCCATTCGCCGGCTTCGGATCCGATCCACAAGGCGACGATTATTCCGCGCGGACGTGCGCTTGGTATGGTCATGCGCCTTCCGGAAAAAGATAACCTGGCGTTCGCTCGCGATCAGATCCAAGCGAATCTGGTTGTTGCCATGGGTGGACGTGTGGCGGAAGAGGTTATTTTCGGCCACGACAAAGTCACCACGGGTGCCTCCAACGACATCATGCAGGCGACCGATTTGGCGCGGAAGATGGTTACCGAATGGGGCATGAGCGACAAACTGGGTCCGCTTCGCTACAACGATAATCAGGAAGAAGTCTTCCTCGGGCATGCGGTTACCCAGACGAAGAATGTCTCGGAAGCGACCGCGAAGGTGATCGATGAAGAAATTCGGCGGATCGTCGACGAAGCGGACGAGACGTGCCGCGAGATTATCGGTGCCAATGTCGAGCAGCTTCATGCCATTGCCAATGCGTTGTTGGAGTACGAAACGCTGACAGGCGATGAAGTGCTGGCTCTGACGCGCGGAGAGACCATCGTTCGCACCGATTCCGACGATGATGACGAGTCGCCGAGTGGCGTCCGGTCGTCGGTGCCGAGCAGCGGAGCCGTCAAACCTGGCTCCGATCCAGAGCCGGAGCCACAACCCGGCAGCTGATTATTGTCCCAAGTTCAACGTCCCGGCCCGCCTTTGCGCGGGCCGTTTCGTATTGCGCGTAACGGGTCGCTCAAGTAAACACGAAGCATGTCTTTCTTGTTGATCGCGCGGCGTCGCGGCCGTTTGGACGCAATCACATGACGCGTAAATATTTCGGAACCGATGGTATTCGGGGCACTGCTAATACCGAACCGGTGACGCCGGGGACGGTACTCCGTCTTGCAATGGCGGCAGGCGAGTTGTTTCGCCGCGGCGAGCATCGCCACCGCGCAGTGATCGGCAAGGATACACGGCTTTCCGGTTATATGCTTGAGCCGGCTTTGGTGTCGGGATTCATTGCGATGGGCATGGACGTAATGCTTGTCGGCCCGATGCCGACGCCTGCGGTCGCGATGCTGACCCGGTCTCTGCGCGCGGATGTGGGTGTCATGATTTCAGCGTCCCACAACCCTTATCAGGACAACGGCATCAAGCTGTTCGGCCCGGACGGTTACAAACTGTCCGACGATGAAGAGACGGAAATCGAATCGTTGATGGATTCGAACGGCTTTGAGTTGGCGGGCGGCAAGTCGCTCGGTCGCGCAACCCGGTTAGAAGACGCGCCCGGCCGCTACATGGAGTTCGTGAAGCAGACCTTCCCAAAGAACTTGCGTCTCGACGGGATGAAGATCGTTGTCGATTGCGCGCACGGTGCCGCTTATAAGGTGGCGCCAACGGTATTTCATGAATTGGGTGCGGATGTCGTGCCGGTCGCAACACAGCCGGACGGTACCAACATCAATCGCGACTGCGGGGCGACCGCACCGGAGACGATGAGCCAGCAAGTCGTGACGCACGGGGCGGATCTCGGCATTGCGCTCGACGGCGATGCAGACCGGCTAATTATAGCAGACGAGCACGGCCAAATTCTGAACGGCGACCAGGTCATGGCGACAATCGCGAATGCCTGGCACGCCACCGGAAATTTGCGCGGTGGGGGTGTTGTGGCCACGGTGATGTCCAATCTCGGGTTTGAGCGGTATTTGGATGATTTAGGCCTGGAGCTGGTTCGCACCGCTGTCGGCGACCGTAACGTGGTCGACTATATGCGGACCCACGATCACAACGTTGGCGGTGAGCAGTCGGGCCATATCATCTTGAACGACTTTAGCACGACGGGCGACGGTCTTATTGCGGCCCTACAGGTACTCGCCTCCGTGATCGAGCGAGACCGGCCGATCAGCGAGGTCTGCCGGCATTTTGATGCCCTGCCGCAGGTATTGCGAAATGTCAGGTTCAATGGCGGTAGACCTTTGGAAGACGATACGGTGAAAGAGGCAATCTGCGAAGGTGAAGCACGCTTATCGGACGCGGGACGCGTCCTCATTCGCCCCTCGGGAACGGAACCCGTCATCCGTGTTATGGCGGAGGGTGACGATAGCGGGTTGGTCGAAGCCGTGGTCGGCGATATCGTCGAGGCCATCGAAAAGGTAGCGCACGGCTGATGTCTGCAAGCGGCAAACCAGGGCGCGTTTTAATCGTTGCCGGCTCCGATTCCGGCGGCGGCGCCGGGATTCAGGCGGATATCAAATCGGTGACCGCGCTTGGCGGATTTGCGATGACCGCAATCACCGCGTTGACGGCGCAGAATACAACCGGTGTTTACGGTGTTGTCCCGGTTGAACCCAATTTCATCGAACAGCAAATGCGCCTGGTGCTCGACGATATTGGTGCGGATTGTCTGAAAACGGGCATGCTGCATAGCTCCGCGGTGATTGAGACGGTTGTCGATGTATTGGCGGATATCGCACCCGACCTCCCGCTCGTTGCAGATCCGGTTATGTTCGCCAAGGGCGGCCATGCGTTGCTGGAACCAGAAGCGATGGATGCCCTGCGCGGCCGTCTTGTACCGCGCGCTAGTGTTGTGACCCCGAATATACCCGAGGCTGAAGCACTGGCAGAGATGAAGATCACGGGCGTTGAGGACATGAAAGCGGCCGGAGAGGTCATCCGAGCGCTTGGCGCGGCAGCCGTACTGGTGAAGGGCGGGCATCTCGAAGACGAGACCCTGACCGACGTTTTGGTGACATCGGATGGTGTCGAACTCTTTCATGATCAACGCATCGATACGAAACACACGCATGGAACCGGCTGCACGTTGGCGTCTTCGCTCGCGGCGGGATTGGCTGCCGGCATGGGCATGACCGAAGCCGTGCAACGCGCCCGCGGTTATGTGCGGGCCGCGATACTGGCCGCACCTGGCTTTGGGTCGGGACACGGCCCGATGGACCATGGCCATCCGTTACGCCGCGTCTAAGCTCTTCAGGAACCCTCTATGTCGAATACAATTGATCCCGTTACGACGTCCGTAATCCAACATCGTTTGACGGGGATCGTCGAAGAGATGGGCGAGGCGATGTTACGGACGTCCTACTCTCAAATTCTGAATTCCAGCCGCGATTTTTCGATGGCGATCTGCGACGGTGCGGGCGATCTCGTCTCGCAAGCAGAGCATATCCCGGTGCATGTTGGGGCCATGTCCTGGGCTGCGAAAGAAGTTATCGAGTATTTTGGCAAGGACGTTCACGAAGGTGACGTGTTCCTGCTGAACGATCCTTATTACGGCGGCAGTCACTTGCCTGACGTAACCGTCATTGTTCCCGTGTTCGTCGGCGGCGACTGTCGGTTTTGGACCTTAAATCGCGCCCACCATTCCGATATCGGTGGCGCGACACACGGCGCCTACAACGCGGCGGCGCGCGAGATTTGGCAAGAAGGCTTGCGCATACCGCCGATAAAGCTCGATGAGAAAGGCAAGCGGCGCGAGGACATTCATCGCATGTTGGCGGTGAATGTGCGTCATCCGCGCGATTTCGAAGGCGACCTTGCGGCTCAGATCGGCTCCGTCAAACTGGGCGAAAAGCGTCTAGCGGAACTCATCCAAGAGTTCGGCGTCGAAACCGTCTCGGGTGCCAAGGACCGAATCCTGGATGCGGCGGAAACGCAGGCGCGGGAAGTCGTCGAAAGCTGGCAGGACGGCATCTATCAAGGGGAAGCGCTGTTGGACGACGACGGGCGCGGCAATGTCGATATTGCCATTCGCGCGAAGGTCACCGTCAAAGGCAGCGAGATCGAAGTTGATTTGTCCGAGTCTGATCCGCAAGTCGAGAGTTTCATCAACTCATCCTTCGCCAATTCGCAATCCGCCGTTGTGATGGCATATGCCTATCTGCTCGATCCCGGTATCGCGCAGAACGCCGGCACGATTCGACCGCTTTCCGTCAAGATGCACGAAGGGACGATTGTTTGGGCCAAGCCCGGTGCGCCAGTCACCCTGTGCACATCGCATTGCAGTCAGGAAATCATCGAGGCGATCGTCGATGCCCTGGCACCTGCCTGTCCGGAGCGCGCGATGGCGGGTTGGGGAAAACGGTTTCGGATCGCCATCAAAGGCGAAGACCCGCGGAACGGTAAGCCGTTTATTTGGCACATGTTTCATGCGCGTCCAGGCGCCGGCGCATCGTCGGGCGGTGACGGATGGCACGGCAGCGGCGAATGGCATTCGGCCGGTGGATTAAAATTTGGCTCCGTCGAAGTCGCGGAAACCCGCTTCCCGCTGTATTTCGAACATCATGAGTATCGGAGCGGTTCGGGTGGCGACGGGAAGTTTGTCGGCGGTGCCGGTTGTGAACTTTTGATGCATCTCGAAACACAGGCGCCGGCAGTTGTGAACACGGCAGGTGAAGGAACACGGCACGCCGGCGCGGGTCGAGAAGGCGGTGTCGACGGAGCGACTCATACCTACCGCGTTTTGAATCCCGACGGTTCAAATCGCGAGCTGAAGACGAAGGAAGAGGGTATCCCCGTGTCCGCCGGAGTCGTGTTCGATGTCCGATCCGGCGGCGGCGGTGGCTGGGGTGCGCCCGAAGAGAGATTAAAGTCGTCTCGGGACGAGGACACGCGGCAAGGCTTGGAGCCATTGCGTCGCGCCGCATCGGGGAACGATTAATCGTCATGTATCGCATCGGCATTGATATCGGCGGAACGTTCACGGATCTGGTCCTTGTGGACGAGTCCGGTGAGGTGAATTTCGGGAAAACCCCGTCAAATCCGGAGGACCAGTCCATCGGAGTGATGGTGGGGTTGGAGATGATGGCGACGCGTGTCGGCCTGGATATCGGATCGCTTCTCGGTCAGACCGAGCGGATCGTCCACGGAACGACTGTTGCGACAAATGCGCTCCTCGAACGTAAAGGTGCGAACCTTGGTCTTCTGACGACCGAAGGGCATCGCGATGTCCTCGAAATGCGCGAAGGTTTGAAGCCTGAACGCTACAATCTTCGCTTGGCGCGTCATCCCGCCTTGGTGTCGCGGGATATGCGGTTCGGTGTGAAGGAGCGAATGCGCCATACCGGTGCGGTCGAAGTCCCATTGGATTTAGCCTCCCTCGACGCGGCGATTGACGCTTTGATCGCGAACAAGGTTGAGGCGGTCGCCGTCTGTTATCTGCACGCTTATGCCAATGCAGCGCACGAGCGCGCCACGTTATCGCGGTTGAAGGAAAGAATGCCGGAGGTCTACATATCGCTTTCGTCCGAAGTTCTACCGCACATTAAGGAATACGAACGCGTGTCGACGACGGCGGTGAATGCCTATGTCGGGCCGGTACTGGAGCGTTATCTCAGCCAGTTGGAAGGTCGGCTGCGATCTGCCGGATATGAAGGTCCGGCGTTGATTACGCTTTCGCATGGCGGTGTCACACCGATCGACGAAGCGGTGCGTCTTGCGGCCGGTACGGTTCTCTCGGGCCCTGCAGGTGGTCTTGCGGGGGCGCGGCACGCGGGCGATCTCCTCAAGCTCGATCAAATGATTACGTTCGACATGGGCGGAACATCCTCCGATATCTCGCTGATCGTGGATGGTGAAGCGACACTTTCGGCCGATCGCCGCGTTGCCGGCGAGAAGATCGCGTTGTCGAGTCTGGATATTGTCACCTTGGGCGCCGGCGGCGGCTCGATCGCATGGGCCAGTTCCGGTGGCCTGTTGGAAGTGGGGCCGCACAGTGCCGGTGCCGTGCCGGGTCCAGCTTGTTACGGTCGTGGCGGCACGCAGGCGACCGTAACCGACGCCAATGTCGCGCTTGGATACCTCGATCCGACTAATTTCCTGGGCGGCAGCGACAACCTCGATATGGATGCGGCGCACCGTGCCTTAGACGAGCTTGGCGTGAAGCTCGGCGTCGAGCGTCTGGCGGCGGCCGAGGGGATTTTCCGGGTGGTGAATACGCAGATGGCGGAAGGCATTCGCCTGGCGACGGTTCGCCGCGGTGTGGATCCAAGGCGCTTTGCGCTCGTCGGTTTTGGCGGTGCTGCCGGCCTGCATGTGACATCCCTTGCGCGCCTTTTGGACCTCAAACGCGTTGTCGTGCCGCGCGTGGCATCTGTCTTATCCGCATGGGGCATGTTGACGACGGACCTTCGCTACGAAGTAACCCGAACGCATGTCGGGGAAGTGGGCGAGCTGCCGCCGGAAGAAATTCGCGTGCTTTATGACGAACTCGAAGCCCTTGCCGTTGGTGCGGTCGGAAAATGGTTCGATGGGCCGATCCGAGCGGAACGGACAGCGGACATGCGCTACGGTGAGCAAATTTTTGAGATCGACGTCGATCTTCGCGAACTCGACTTTTCGCGAGACGACGTCACGGCAGCGATGAAATCAGCTTTCGAAGCGCGCCACGAACAACTTTATACCTATGCATTGCGGGACCGGGAGCCGGTTCTCGTGAACGCGCGTGTCGCCGCCATCGGAACATTGGCGGCGCCGCCGACGGAGCCGCCGATTGCGGGGGGTGCCGGAGTGCCGGCGGTCGGCACACGGCAAGTCTATTTGGATGGTTGGGTTGAAGCGGCGGTTTTTGCCTTCGCTGACCTGCATGCCGGACAGGAAATTGAAGGGCCAGCGATCGTTGAGGCTGATACGACAACTGTTCTTTTACTGCCAGGGGACAAAGCGCGTGTTACCGAGATGGGGTGGCTTGATATCTCGGTCGGCCCTTAGCGCGTCAAACCATCGCGATATCGCGCATGTTATGGCTGAGTAGGATTTCAGCGAGAACGTCCAGGGCGTAATCGAGTTTCTTTCGCTGGCGCGGCATGCCGATGCAAATACGCACAGCATGCGGAGCGTTGGAACGACCGGCTGCGAAAATTTCGGCCGGTGCGATCACGATGCCCCGGCGTTTCGCTTCCTCGGTGTAATCTGTCGCCCGCCAAGGCTCTGGCAGCGTCAGCCAAATATGATGACATCCAGGCGTTGCCGATATCGAATTGTGTCCAAGCTTTGCCGTTGCAAGCTTGAAGCGTGCGATGGCTTCGGCCCGGCGGGAATCGAGAATTTTCTCCGCGGTTCCGTCTTCGATCCATCTTGTCGCGAGCTCCGCCGAGATTGGCGTCGCCATCCAGGCTGAAGCGCCGACGATCGATGCCTGACGTTTCAGAAGATCCGGCGGTGCGGAGAGATATCCGATGCGAAGGCCCGGCGCGACCGCCTTTGAGAGACTCGTGAGATAGACGGTGTTCTCCGGCATCAGAGTGGCGATGGGCGCCGGTGGATTGACGATACATCGAGCGGCAATATCGTCTTCGACAATCATGAGATTGTGACGTTGCGCGACGTCTGCGAGCGCGGCGCGCCGTTCCGGCGGCATAACCCGAGCCGTCGGATTGTGAATTGTTGGTATGAGATACAGGAAACGGTAGTTCTGGGTACGGCAAGCGTTCTCGAGCGCTTCGGGAATGACGCCGTGTTCGTCGATCGGTAGGCCCTGGATACGAAGGCCGAGCATATTCGCAACTGATTTGACGCCGGGGAAGGTGAGTTCTTCCGTGAGGATATGATCGCCTGCCTGCGCGAGCGCGGAGAATGCGACCAAGATGCCGTTCTGTCCGCCGCTGGTGATGACGACGCCATCCGCATCGACATGGACACCGGTTGTCGATAACCAGGCGGCCCCGGCGGCTCGATGGCGCAAGTTGCCGGCCGGTGACTGATAATCCAGAAAATCGACCGATCCCGGGTCGTCCGCCATGCGCCGCAGGGTATCGCCGATGTAATCGCCTTCATCGCCGGGTGCGGGAAAGCTGAGGCTGAGGTCGATGTCGTCAGCGGATTGGTCCGCGCGCATCGGAAATCCTTCACGTAGTCCCGGTCGAAGGACATAGGTTCCGCGCCCAACCTCGCCGCGCACCAATCCCTGTCGTTCTGCTTCCGTATAAGCGCGGCTGATCGTGCCCACAGTCACCCCAAGCCGCCAGGAAAGGTCGCGCTGCGGCGGAAGTTTGGCACCTGGCGCTAGTCTACCCTCCGCAATGTCATCTGCGATGGCCGCTGCGATGGCCCGATATTTCGGCCCAGGCCGTTCGACGATATCCGGAATCCATAATGTCATGGTGACAATATAGAAATTGACACCCTTACCGGCAAGTCATAAATCGATGCTTAAAGCTAATTGCACCCATATTTTTGGTGAATGGAGTTTAAAATGGGTATCATTCAAAAGATTGAACCCGTAATTGGGTCAACGCAGAGCGATTCCATTGGATCGTCGATGCGAAGTTTCGCCCTCCATTGTCTTCAAACGCTCATGCATTGGCGCGAACGCGCGCGTCAGCGACGCCATTTGGCAATGCTGGATGCAAGAATGCTTGAAGATATAGGGCTAACGGAAGGTGACGTTGCGCGGGAATGCGGTAAATATCCTTGGCAACGATAGATATCTGCTTATCTGGAGAACGATATGAGAATTCCGATCTATCAAGTGGACGCGTTTGCTGAGAACGTCTTCAGTGGAAATCCGGCGGCGGTCTGCCCTTTGGACGAATGGCTGCCAACGGAAACGATGCAAGCGATCGCCGAAGAGAACAATTTGTCCGAAACAGCCTTCTTCCTGCCGAACGGGAATGGTTTCGATATTCGCTGGTTCACGCCAAAAGCGGAGATCGATCTGGCGGGACATCCGACCTTGGCGACGGCTCATACGATTTTCACGGAGCTGGAGCCGGGTCGACGGAACGTGACCTTCAATACGAAACTAGGCGATACATTGGATGTGGTCTTTGAAGACGACATCCTTGTGATGAATTTTCCGGCACGTCCGCCCGCACCCGCGGACGGGATTGACCAAATGGCGGATGCCTTAGGCGCGAGACCAACCGCGTTCTTGGATGCGCGCGATGGGTTTGCGGTTTTCGAGACGGAAGCCGAGGTGCGCGCGCTGGCGCCGGATATGGCGAAGCTTTGCGCGACAAAGTATCTCGGTGTTATCGCGACGGCGCCGGGCGACGATGTCGATTTCATCTCGCGGTTCTTTGCGCCGGCACACGGTATCCCGGAAGACCCGGTGACCGGATCCGCGCACTGCGAACTCATTCCATATTGGGCGGCGCAATTGAATAAGAACGAACTCGATGCGCGTCAAATTTCGCAACGCGGTGGATGTCTATACTGTTCGTTTCTTGGCGACAGGGTGAAGATCGGCGGTAGGGCCGTGACCTTCATGCGAGGCGAAATCGAAATCTGAAAGCGCAGCTTGGTAGTGCGGAATGACTGAAGCAGCTCGACAAAGCACACCTGCCCTTGCCGTCTACGGGGCGGCACTCACCGCGACTGTCTTTTGGGGGTTGACACCAGCGATGACGAAGTTCGTGGTCGCGGAGGTCGACCCGTTCACGGTCGGCATCCTGCGAACCGTGGTCGCCGGACCAATTTGCCTCGTTGTCGCGTTGGTCATCGGATTGTCATTGCCGAAGACTGCATCGGCTTGGCTCTTGATGGGATTTTCGGTCTTGGGGTGCTACATCGGCTTCCCGGTGCTCTTTACGCTTGGTCAAGCGGAGACAACAACCTCGCATGCGGCGTTGATTATCGCGATCATGCCCGTCTTGACGGGATTGTTTGCGGCGATTGCCGAACGCCGCATGCCGGTCCGAGGGTGGTGGATCGGATCGTCGACGGCTTTCCTCGGAGTTGCCTTCCTGGTCGGCGCGCGTTTCGGCTTTGGTGGCAGCGGCGACTCGTTGGATGGCGACTTATTGTGTCTTGCCGCTGCGATCTGCGGCTCTGCCGGATATATTGCAGGGAGTCGGCTGACCGCTGAGATCGGCACCTGGGCGACGACATTTTGGGGCCTTACCATCGCCGGTCTCTTTGGCGGCGCTGCCTTCTTGTTTGGGCCGGATCAGACGGACTGGTCGACCGTCTCGGGTTTTGGCTACGCCACACTCCTCTACCTCGCGATTTGCGGATCGATACTGGGATACGTGACCTGGTACTGGGCATTGGCCCGTGGCGGTACGATGCGCGTCGCTTCGATCCAGTTTTTGTTACCGGTCATTGCCCTTGCCGTTGCCGTCTTTGGCCTCGGCGAAGTCATGACCCTGCCATTGGCGCTCTCCGCCTGTGCAATTGTCGGCGGCATTGTCATCGCCCAACGTGCCTGACAGGCGCACGGCAAACTCAAATCAAGGAAGAACGATTATGTTGGCAAACAAAGAACAGATTACGGCGGCGGCGGACCTGATCGCACATCATATGCAGCCGACGGCGCAACATTGCTGGCCGCTTTTATCTGCGCGCTGCGGCACCGAAGTGTGGGTAAAGCATGAGAACCATACCCCAACCGGCGCCTTCAAAGTCCGGGGCGGATTGATTTATATGGATTCCTTGCGGCGCCACGCCCCGAATACAGCCGGCGTTATTACGGCGACCCGCGGCAATCACGGCCAATCCGTTGCCTTCGCGGCCAGAAGCGCCGGTATGACTTCCGTCGTCGTCGTACCGCATGGCAACAGCCGAGAGAAGAATGCCGCCATGCAAGCCTTTGGGGCAGAGTTGATCGAGCATGGTAAGGACTTCAACGAATCGATGGATTTCGCGAAGCAACAAGCCGAAGCCCGGAATTTGGTTTTCTTTCCTTCGTTCGATCCGGACCTGGTCGCGGGAGTCGCGACCTATACGGCTGAATTGCTGACGGCGGTGCCGGATCTGGATGTGATTTACGTCCCCATCGGTCTCGGCTCCGGCATTTGCGGCGTTATGTCGGCGCGGGATGCGTTGGGTTCGAAGGCCGATGTGATTGGCGTCGTCGCTGAAAACGCCCCCACTTACGCCTTATCCTGTGAAGCGGGAAAGCCGGTGCCGTCGAATTCGGCAGACACGTTCGCGGACGGTTTAGCGGTCCGAATACCGGACCCCCGCGCACTTGATGCGATTCTTGCCGGTGCGGCGCGGGTTGTGACCGTCTCGGAAGATGAGATGAAAGCGGCGGTCCGGCATTATTACACCGATACGCACAATCTCGTCGAAGGGGCAGGGGCGGCTTCCCTCGCTGCCATGTTGCAGGAGAAAGACGCGATGTCGGGCAAAAAGGTCGGGCTTATTCTCTCCGGCGGCAATATCGACCGTGAACTTTATCTCGATATCTTGTCGGAGGCATCGTGAGCGAGGTTTCCCTCGCGACGGCAACTTCGCCTCAAGATATCGAAGCAGTGAAGGAGCTCGTCGTCGAGTATGCGAAGACCTTGCCGTTCGATCTCGGCTACCAGGATTTCGATGGAGAGCTTGCGTCGTTCCCCGGCAAATATGCGCCGCCCAAGGGTTGCCTACTTCTTGCGCGCGTTCAGGGCGAAGCAGCTGGTTCCGTCGCTTTGCGTCCGCTGGAAGACAATATCGGTGAAGTGAAACGTCTCTATGTCCGCCCGGGTTTTCGCGGCTACGGTCTTGGTCGGCGGCTTGTTGGAGATATTGTCGCATTCGCGCGCGCGGCGGGTTACGCGTCTCTGCGTCTCGATACCATACGCGGGTTGATGGCGGAGGCCGAGAAACTCTATCAATCCGTCGGCTTTCGCGAATGCGCGGCGTACTACGAGAACCCGATCGAAGGGGCTGTCTATTACGAGCTGAATTTTCCGCAAGAACCGGGTCGTGACTAAGACGCTTCGACTCTAGTCTCCCATTGTCGGTAATATAGGAATGACGGTGGAGACGACGATGAGCGAGATAATGGCAACGGATTTAGCATCGAGCCCGGATGGTATGCGGATCGCGCGGGCAATCGAGTATTTAACCGATAACTTTGAGATGCAGCCGTCGCTCGACGACGCAGCGCGCGAGGCGGGCCTTAGCAGTTATCATTTTCAGCGGATGTTTACCCGCTTCGTCGGCATTAGCCCGAAAAAATTTGTACAGCATCTAACGTTGAACCGGGCAAAGGAGAGCCTCGCCGCATCCGCGAGCGTGTTGGATGCGGCTTACGACGCCGGACTGTCCGGTCCGGGTCGGTTTCACGATCTGTTTGTCACACATGAGTCTCTGACACCGGGCGAATGGAAATCGAAGGGTGCCGGTAAAGACATCGTTTATGGTTGGCATCCGAGTCCTTTTGGCGACTGCTTGATCGTGGCCAGTGAACGGGGTGTTTGCGGCTTGGCGTTCGAGCTTGAGGACGGCCGAGACGCGACGATCGATAACCTGTTTCGCTCTCTCGGCGAAGCCCGCCGTTTGCAGGACGATGCGGCGACAAAGCGGTTTGCCGATCGGGCGTTTGATGGCGGAGAGCTAAATGTCGTTCTTCGGGGCACGCCGTTCCAGCTGAAAGTTTGGGAAGGCCTGTTGCGGATACCCTCAGGCGAAGTTACCAGCTATGAAGGGTTGGCGACATCGCTGGGCCGGCCAACGGCGGCGCGCGCGGTCGCGAGTGCTGTCGCGTGGAACCCCGTATCCTGGCGGGTGCCGTGTCACCGCGTACTACGGAACAACGGCTCGATCACCGGCTACCGCTGGGGGCCTTCGAAGAAGCGCTCGATGCTCGCGGTCGAATCGGCAATGCAGGAGGGGCTGGCGGCCTAGTTCGGGCCGTCGAGGCCACCCCATGCAATAAAATGCGGGTTCTCATATCCCGCCTTGGCGTAACGGAATGGTTCGCCGTCCAAGGTGGTGACGCGGCCGCCGGCGGCTTCTAGAACGGCCTGGCCTGCGGCGGTATCCCATTCCATTGTGCGTCCAAAGCGCGGATAAATATCCGCATCACCCATGGCCACGATGCAGAATTTCAGAGAACTCCCGGCGTTTCGGGTCTCGCCGACACGCCGCCCTTCGAGGAGTTTCTCGATTTTCTTGGGATCGCCATGTCGCCGGCTGGCGACGACGGTGACACCGTCCCGCGGGGCTGGACGGATCCGAATATCGCGCAAATCTGTTTTTGCGTCCCGGCAATAGGCGCCCGTTTCGATATGTCCTGTATAAGTTTGACCGAGTGCAGGGGCATGTACGACCCCGCAAACCGGACGGCCGTCCTCGATCAAGGCGATATTGACGGTGAATTCGCCGTTCTTCTCGACAAACTCATGCGTGCCGTCGAGCGGGTCGACGAGCCAAAATCGGCCGCCGCTGATATCCGGCGAATGACCGGCGGCGAAGGCCTCTTCCGCGACGACCGGGATATCCGGCGTCAGTCTCGAAAGGCCGGCGATAATGATTTCCTCCGCGGCCGTGTCTGCTTCCGTGACGGGGCTGTAGTCGTCCTTGTACTCAGCGACGAAGTCCTCTGCGTAAATACGCATGATGGCGTTGCCCGCATCGATGGCGAGCGCTTCGAGTTCGGTGAGCAATTTTTCGGCAGTGGTCATTTGGCTTCCTGAATGGCCCGCCAAATTCGTTCCGGTGTGGCGGGCATATCGATATGCGTGACATCAAGCGGAGATAAGGCGTCGAGTATGGCATTGATGACCGTCGGTGGGGCAGCGACCGCTCCGGCTTCGCCCGCACCTTTGATCCCCAACGGATTGGTGACACACGGATAATCCTCGACCAACTCTACGGTCATGTTGGGCAGGTCGTCCGCGCGGGGCATGCAATAGTCCATGAACGAGCCGGAGACAAGCTGGCCCGACTCGTCGTATACGCAGCGTTCCAGCAACGCTTGACCAACCCCTTGCGCCAAGCCGCCTTGGACCTGACCTTCCAACAGCAATGGATTGACGAGCCGACCGAAGTCGTCCACAGCCCAATAACCCAAAATTTCGGTCTCACCGGTTTCGGGATCGATCTCGACTTCACAGGCATGGCAGCCGTTGGGGAAAGTCATACCGTCTGCGGCGAAATGCGCGTTACCGTCAAGCACATCGCCGCGGTCTTCCGCCGCCTGTGCGACATCCGCCAATGAAATGCGCCGGTCCGTTCCGACGATACGGAAGACACCGTCCCGGTATTCGATATCTGCTTCTGCGGCTTCCAGGGCATCGGCGGCAAAGCGCGTCCCATTCTCGATAACGGCTTCTGCTGCCCCGTGACACGCGGGAATACCGTTTAACATGGAGCGCGAACCGCCTGTACCATGCCCCGTCTGCACCTGGTCCGTATCGCCTTGAACGAGGCCTATTCGGGCCGGATCGATACCGAGTTTCTCCGACACCGCTTGCGCGAAGACGGTTTCATGTCCTTGGCCGTTGTTCTGGTTGCCGATAAAGATCGTTGCCGATCCGTCAGGCGACGCTTCAAGTTTCGCTGCCTCACCATTGCCGGCGCGAACGCCTTTGACGTAACTCGCAAAACCGAGCCCGCGGAGCTTGCCGGCCAATTTCGATTTTTGGCGTCTGGCGTCGAACGTCGCGGCCGCCGCATGTGCGGAAACTTTATTCAGGAGTTCCGGGAAATCGCCGGAATCGTATGCCCAATTCATCGCGGTCGTGAACGGTAGTTCCGACGGCTGAATAAAGTTCCGGCGGCGGACGGTGGCGCCGTCAACCCCGATCGATTGCGCCACGGCCTCGATCGTGCGCTCAATGACGTAGATCGCCTCCGGGTGTCCGGCCCCCCGATAGGCGTCGACGGGCACCGTATTGGTGAAAACGCCCCGTACTTCGAGGGCAATTGCCGGAATCGCGTAGACGCCGCTCAGCATCGCCGCGCCGCACTCGGTGGCGATATACGGCGCAAAGTTGGAAACGAAGGCGCCAAGATTGGCGCTCGTTTGCACACGAAGCGCTAATATATGCCCATCCGCATCGAAACCGACCTCGATATCGTTGACTTGATCTCGGCCGTGATAGTCGCTGGGAAATGCATCGGCGGAGCGTTCGCCGGACCAACGAACGGGCCGGCCGAGGTCACGCGCGGCGAATAGAACCAGCGGTTGCTCGGGATACATGAAAATCTTCATGCCGAAGCCGCCGCCGACTTCCGGCGTAACGACGCGGAAGGCATCTTCCGGCAGCCGAAAGAGATGTTCCGCCAACTGCAAGCGAAGCGAATGCCCGCCTTGGCTGGCTGTCGTCAGTGTAAAACGGCTTCCATCCCATTCCCCGACCGCGGTCCGCGCTTCGATCGAGGCGACGATTAGTCGATTGTTCTCTATCCGCAATTTGAGCGATTTCGGTGCCTGGCGGAGTGCCGCTTCCGTCTTGCTATGGTCGCCATCCCGCCACAGGAACGATGTATTCGCGGGGGCCTCCGGCCAAATCTGTTGGGCCGATTCCGAATGTGCACGGGCCGTATCAACGACAGCGGGCAGGTCCTTGTACTCGACGAGGATCGCTTCGGCGCCTTCCTTGGCGGCGGCGAGCGTTTCGCCAACAACGAATGCGACCGGCTGGCCGGCATAAGCGGCCTTATCTCGCGCCAAAAGCGGGAAGGGGGGTGCCAAAAGGTCGGAGCCGTCTGCCTGTTGGATCTTTGACATGCACTGAATGGTGCCAAGTGCTGCAATGTCGTCAGATGTGTAGACCGCCAAAACGCCATTGAGCGCACGGGCGGCCGACGCATCGATCCGCTCGATCAAAGCATGGGCGTGCGGCGAGCGCAGGACAACCGCATGCGCTTCGTTTTCGAAGGCAATATCGTCCGTGTAAATCCCCTGTCCCTTGAGGAGGCGGGGGTCTTCCAGACGGTTAACGGATTGACCGACACCGAATTTCGGCAAGGTCCGCGAATCGCTCATGTGCGAAGAGTCCATCGAAGATGTGGGTTGAATACTATTGCTGATTCGCGTCGCTCTGTGGAGCCGCTTTTAGCGAAATAGCGGTGAATCGCCATGCCTCGAACGTATCCGACCAATGGTTCGCCGCCAGCCCGGCCTTCTGCTTTAGCCGGGAGACGAATTCCTGCGTCGTCGGAATGCTCTCCCACACTTGCGGTAGGAATACGCTGCGTTTACCCAGGTCCGATATAATTAACCCGTCAATTTTGGGACGCACCTGGCGCATAAAGTCCGCTTCGTCGGCAAAGGACATTGGCGAGAAGGGACTAAGGAGAGAGAGCGAAAGTTCAAGAGAAGCGGCCTCGTCTTCTTGGACCGGCGGAAAACGCGGATCTTTCATTGCCGCCTTAAAGGCATTTTCGACAACGTCGGCGATCAACGGTTGATGCGCTTGGATCGTGCCGATGCAACCGCGAAGCTGTCCGTTCTTGTTGATGGTCACGAATGTGGCGCGCTTTTCCTGCAGCTCTTTTGGAAAGGATGTGACGTCGACTCTCGGCGGCTTTCCGTTCTTGATCGAGTATCCGACCGCTTGCGCCGCCGCGCGGAAAATTTGAGCGCCTTCTTTCTCCAGCATGGCGCGATCGCTGTCAGGCGGTGCGTTTTCGATGGGCGCTTTTGTGCTATCACCGCAGACGGCCCAGGAACCGTACCCCACGACCTTGTCTTTCTTGCCGGCGGTGTCGCCCGAATTGCGAAGGTCGATCCGCTCGACCGACATGCCGCGCTTTTTCGCAGCGATCAGCATGCCCGAGACCGGAACGCGGCCGCAGGCTTGTTCCCGGCCGATCGCAGTCGGATTCATCGATTCGATTGCTTCTGCCGTGGCACCGTCCAACTTCTGCGCGGTCTCGTAGTCCTGATAGTGGCTGAGGTCGGTACTGATAACGAACCGGGTCGTCTCGTCGCCCCATAACCGTTCCAAGACCTCAGCGACCTGTTCTCCGGCGACCGATCCTGCGACCAACGGGAGCAAGGTGAATTCGCCAAGCACTTCTTGCAGGAACGGAATATGGACCTCCAAAGAATGTTCTTGGCGATGCGGTTCGTCGTCCAGAACGACTTGAGGCAGTTTGGAGATGGCTGTCCGTGCCTCAATGTCGATTGGAACTTCGCCGAGCGGTGTTTTGAAGGCGTCGACGCGCGGCGCTGCGATCCCTTGAAATGCAACGCGGTGGGCCGGACCGATGAGGACAATCCGACGGATTTGGTCGGCATCATCGCGCCAGGCGGCATAGGCTTCGGCGGCAATTTGGCCGGAATAGACATATCCTGCATGCGGTGCGATTAGCGCCTTTGGCGAAGGGGACCAGGCATTGTTTTGCGCGCTCGAGAGGTAGCCCGCCACATCCGATGATAGTGTTTCCCGGTCCGCGGGATAGAAGAAACCGGCGACCGCGGGGTCGCGAACATTGCCCATCCTCTAAGACCCTTTCCCGACGCCGTCGACGCATTCGAACTGAATGGCGTTGTCGCCTTTGACCGTTATGCGCGCCCGCTTGTCGAACTGGGCGCAATGACGATCGGCCCGTTCCAGCGAGAGTTCGCGCGATCGGTTGGCAAAGCTCGTGAATTCCGCGCCGACGATACCGATGCCGACCCGCGCACGGTTTTCCACGACCCCGCCATTCCTGTCCGCGTCGACAAGCGTGGGCGCGCACGCGGTCAATGCAACCGTCAGGATAATCGCCGGCGCGATCGAGTGTCTCATACGCATAATTCTGCCTTAGGCTCGTACATGCATCGTCTTCACTATAGTATATGGGGAGCAGAAGGTAACTCGCTATGGCGGAAGCGGCTGAAATTATCGAAGGGCACCCCGGGCGGCACTATCAGAAGCTCGCGGACGGGCGTATTCAATGCGATATCTGCCCCCGCGAATGCCGTCTGAAGGATGGCCAACGGGGGCTTTGTTTCGTGCGGGCCCGGTCGGGTGACGAGATCGTTTTGACGACGTATGGCCGCTCAAGCGGCTATTGCATCGACCCGATCGAGAAGAAACCGCTCAATCATTTTCTGCCCGGCACGCCGATCCTGAGCTTTGGGACGGCCGGGTGTAACCTGACCTGCAAGTTCTGCCAAAATTGGGATATCTCGAAATCGCGAGAGATGGACCGGCTGATGGACCAAGCCGCGCCCGAACTGATCGCACTCGCTGCGAAGCACACGGGCTGCCGGTCGGTCGCCTATACCTATAACGATCCCACGATCTTTCTCGAATATGCCGTCGATGTGGGTCATGCCTGCCACGCGCACGACATCAAGAACGTCGCGGTGACGGCCGGCTACATCAAGGAGAAGGCGCGGGAGGATTTCTTCTCGGTCATGGATGCGGCAAATGTCGACCTCAAAGCCTTCACCGAATCGTTCTACAAGTCGCTCTGCACCGCGGAACTTGGCGCGGTTCTGGATACTTTGAAATATCTAAAGCATGAAACGGCCGTCTGGTTCGAAATCACGACCCTTTTGATTCCGGGCGAGAACGACTCGCCGGCCGAGATCGAAGCTATGACGCAGTGGATCATAGAAAATCTCGGACCCGATGTGCCCGTCCATTTCACAGCCTTCCATCCGGATTACCGCATGCGCGACAAGCCGCGTACGCCGCCCGAGACTTTGATCCAGGCCTGGCGGATCGCGCGGAAAAACGGCATTCAATATGTCTATACGGGCAATATTCACGATAAGCCGACCGGCAGCACTTATTGTCATAACTGCGGTCTTCGTCTGATCGGCCGGGACTGGCACCTGCTGGATGAATGGGGATTAACCCAAAGCGGGCTTTGTAGCCGGTGTGGGACGCCCTGTGCTGGCGAGTTCGAGGGTCACCCGGGCGACTGGGGACGTAAGAGAAAGCCGGTGCGGTTGGAGGATTTTGCGGCGAGATTACCACGGGACGCTATGGTGTCGGCCTGACACTTGCATGGCTGTGGACGGCAGGGTTATACGGCGTAGAGCCAAAAAAATGGAACAAGACGAATATCAAAAGAAAATCCGTGCGTTTTATGAACCGCTGCTAGCGGCGCATGGCGACGAGACTGCTGCGGTGGGTTATCCGGAAGCTGCGGGACAGCGCGGGCGCTATGTCATGCTGTGCGAGGTCGGCGACCTGACGAAGGCATCTGTCCTCGATATCGGCTGTGGTCTCGGGCATCTGCTGGATTTCCTGAAGGAAAGCGGTTTCGAGGGAGACTATCTCGGCATCGACCTGCAAGAAGATATGGTCGAACGCGCCCGTAAACGCCATCCGGACGCACGCTTCGAAGTGATGGATTTTCTGGCGGACGACGTCGTCATTGAGGAGCGGGAATTCATTCTCGCCAGTGGCGTGATTCAGCATTGCGATCGGAGCCTTCGGGAGAAAATGATCGCTCGGATGTACGAGAAATGTACAGTGGCCGCGGCATTCAACGCGTTCTCGACCTGGTATGGAAAACATCCAGACCCGCGTTTTAACATTTCGGATCCGCTCGAGGTGTTGGATTATTGCCGAGCTTATACCACCCGTCTTTTATTCCGGCACGAATACGTGGCGCACGATTTTTCGGTGTACATGTACCGGCCTTAGTCGCCGCGACGTTCACAGAAAAAACCCCCGGCCGTCTGCGACCGGGGGAGGGAGCCCAGGGGGGCTGCTTCCTCGGGAGGAAGAAGGATTACTCGAACGCTTCTTCCCAGCTGCCGCGCGTGGCGGCGCGGGAATATTCGGTGGCGCGGTTTTCGAAGAAATTCGTATGCTCCACGCCGTTGAGCATTTCGTCCATCCACGGCAGCGGGTTGCTGTCGATATGGTGGATTGGGTTGAGCCCGAGCTGGCCGAGCCGCCGGTCCGCAATGTAGCGGATGTACTGTTTCACATCCGCTGCTTCTAAGCCTTCAACACCGCCCATCTCAAAGGCGAGATCGATGAACGCGTCTTCATGGTCGACGATGGTCGAAGCCGCAACGTAGAGCTCACGCTGCAGTTCGTCCGTCCAGATGTCTTCGTTTTCGTTGATGAACGTCTTGAACAGGCGAATGATCGAGTTCGTATGTAGCGATTCGTCGCGCACCGACCAGGTTACGATTTGGCCCATGCCCTTCATCTTATTGAAGCGCGGAAAGTTCATCAGGATTGCAAAACTCGCGAAGAGTTGCAGGCCTTCGGTAAAGCCGCCGAAGACAGCGAGGGTTTTCGCGATATCTTCTCGATTCGAGACGCCCCACTGCTGCATATAATCGTACTTATCCTTCATGGCCTTGTACTTGAGGAAGGCCTGATATTCGACTTCCGGCATGCCGAGCGTGTCGAGCAGATGCGAATAAGCGGCGATATGTACCGTCTCCATGTTGGAGAAGGCGGAAAGCATCATCTGGATTTCGGTAGGTTTGAAGACCTGCGAATAATGCTTCATGTAGCAGTTGTTGACCTCGACATCCGCTTGCGTGAAGAAGCGGAAAATCTGGGTCAGCAGGTTTTGTTCGGCCGGCGTCAGGTTTTTGTGCCAATCCTTCACGTCGTCGGCGAGAGGCACCTCTTCCGGCAGCCAATGGATACGTTGCTGCGTGAGCCAGGCGTCGTAAGCCCACGGATAACGGAACGGTTTGTAAATCGGTTTGGCGTCGAGCAGCGACATATTCTTTATCTTTCTTCAATCCGGACCCGGCGTCCCTATGACGACCGGGCTTAATATATTCAGACTATTGGCAGGCGAGACATTCCTCGTAGTCGATATGCTCGACCGGTTGGTCGCCGCCATTCACTTTGCCGAGATTCGGTACGGCCATTTGACCGTTCTCGTTGTTCGCCACGACTTCCGCCCGCTGAATAGATTTGGAACGGCAGTAGTAGAGGCTCTTCACGCCCTTCTTCCAGGCCTGGAGGTGCAATTGATGAAGGTCGCGTTTATGGATGTCCGCGGGTAGGAACAAGTTGATCGACTGCGACTGACAGATGTATTCGGACCGGTCGCCCGCATGCTCGACGATCCAGCGTTGATCGATCTCGAACGCGGTGCGGAACACGGCTTTCTCGTCTTCCGTTAGGAAATCGAGGTTTTGAACCGACCCTTCGTTGGTCGTGATCGAGGACCAAACCTCGTCCGTATCCTTACCCTTTTCAGCCAAAAGCGCGCGAAGATAGGGATTGCGGACGTTGAACGAGCCCGACAGGGTTTTGTGCGTAAAGCTGTTCGCCGCTGCCGGCTCGATGCCTGGCGAAGCGCCGCCGCAAATGATCGAGATCGACGCGGTCGGAGCAACCGAAAGCTTGTTGGAAAAGCGCTCCATGATGCCGAAATCCTCGGCATCCGGGCAGGCACCACGCTCTTCCGCTAGAACGCGGGACGCAGCATCGGCGCCGGCGCGGATATGCTTGAACATGCGCATATTCCAGACCTTCGCCATGGCACCTTCGAACGGGATTCGATTGGCTTGCAGGAAGGAATGGAAACCCATGACGCCAAGGCCAACCGAACGCTCGCGCATCGCCGAGTATTTGGCGCGGCTGAAATCGTCCGGCGCATTGTCGATGAAGTCCTGCAGTACGTTGTCGAGGAAGCGCATGATGTCTTCGATGAACCCTTCGTCTTTCTCCCATTCGGGATACTTTTCGAGGTTCAGGGACGAGAGACAGCAGACCGCAGTGCGGTCCTCGCCGAAGCGGTCGAGCCCTGTGGGCAAGGTGATTTCGGAGCAGAGATTCGAGGTCTTCACTTCGAGGCCGCCGAGTTTCTGATGCTCCGGCAGCGCCTTGTTCACATGGTCGATGTTGACGAGATAAGGCTCGCCGGTCTCGATCCGTGAAGTCAGGATGCGAATCCAGAGCGAGCGGGCCGAAATCTTGCGCAGGACCGAACCGTCCTTCGGGCTCGTCAGGGCCCATTCGGCATCCGCTTCGACCGCACGCATGAAAGCGTCCGGCACCAAGACACCGTGGTGCAAGTTTAGGGCCTTGCGATTCGGGTCGCCGCCGGTCGGGCGCCGCAATTCGACAAATTCTTCAATCTCGGGGTGGCTCAAGGGCAGGTAGACGGCGGCACTCCCGCGGCGGAGTGAGCCTTGGCTGATTGCCAAGGTCAGTGAATCCATCACGCGGATGAACGGAATCACGCCGGATGTCTTGCCATTATGGCCGACTTGTTCGCCGATCGAGCGGAGATTGCCCCAGTAGCTGCCGATTCCGCCGCCGCGGGCCGCCAGCCAGACATTCTCATTCCACAGACCGACGATACCTTCCAAGCTATCGCCCGCTTCGTTCAAAAAGCACGAGATCGGCAGGCCGCGCGACGTGCCCCCGTTCGAGAGGACCGGAGTCGACGGCATGAACCAATGTTGGCTCATATAGTCGTAAATACGCTGGGCGTGATCCGAATCGTCCGCATAATGCATGGCGACGCGGGCGAAGAGGTCTTGGTAATCCTCATCCCGCATCAAATAGCGGTCGGTTAGGGTCGCCTTGCCGAAGGCCGTCAGGAATTCGTCGCGCCGCCGGTCGACGGTGACGCGAATCCCGCGTTCGTTTTGTTTGATATCGAGGTAATCTTGGGGGTTCTGGTCCGAATTCTCGGAAATCGCCAACAGATCGGAATCGTCTTCGTTCCGCCCATTGTCGGAGTTATCCACAACTGCTCCATCCCGTAGAATTACGCCAGATCCATCCATATTTTCTCCCCCTATCCACAGCTGTGGAACGAACGTTTTGTGAATAAACACTAGATTTCGTATATGAAGGCACACACGATACCAGATATAGGAACGTTGTCATCATGAACAAAGCAAGAACATTCACAAATTTTCAACTTCTTTTTGAATGGAGTCAAGTTGGCTCGAAAATTGGCGGAAATCCGTTGGATTAAACCGGAATTTCAGCGAATTATCTCATGAAGACGAAAGAATCGCCGTCAGACGGAGGCGTTAAAACAGCCTGCGATGTAGAGGATATATGAAATGAAACTCAATCTCGGTTGCGGCAACTACAAGATGGACGGGTTTGTTAACGTCGATAAATTTGCGTACTGCGAGCCGGACGAAGTCGTCGATCTCGAAGTGTTTCCATGGCCTTGGGCCGATAACGCGGTCGACGAAGTGGTGATGAGCCACGTGCTCGAACACCTGGGACAAGAGACCGAGGTCTATTTCGGCATAATCAAGGAGCTGTATCGCGTGTGTGCTGACGGGGCCGAGGTTCGAATCGCGGTTCCGCATCCGCGTCATGACGACTTCTTAAACGATCCGACCCATGTCCGTGCGGTGACGGTCGAGGCGCTGGCCATGTTCTCTAAGAAGGCGTGCGACGAATTTGTGGCTCAAAAGGCCGCCAATACGCCGCTCGCTCATATCCTCGAAGTCGATTTCGAGATGGAAGACATGAAGTTCACGCTTGAGCAGCCCTGGCTCTCGAAAGTGCAGTCTGGCGCCATGGGCGATACAGATCTTTTACTCGCCATCCGCCAGCACAATAACGTTATCAAAGAGACTTCCGTGAAATTAAGAGTACATAAATAGCCACGTTATCTCTGACGGCGGAGAAGAAGCATGGCGAAGCTCGAGATTCACCGCGTTCCGGTACTGCGGGACAATTACGTCTGGCTGGCGCATGAGGCATCCTCGAACCTGACGGCGGCGGTCGACCCTGCGGTCGTCGATCCGGTCTTGGCGGCATTGGATGCTCAGGGCTGGTCCTTGACCCACATTCTGAATACGTATCACCATCACGATCACACTGGCGGTAATCTGGAGCTTAAAGAAAAGACCGGCTGCACGATTGTCGGTTCCCGTTCCGACCGAGAGCGGATTCCCGGGATCGATGTCGAATTGGAAGATGGCGACACCTATGAGTTCGGCAACGCGACGGCGCAGGTCTTCGACGTCTCCGGACATACGCTCGGTCATATCGCCTATTGGTTTGAGGAATCGGACAGCCTGTTCTGCGGCGATACCATTTTTGCGATGGGCTGCGGGCGGGTGATTGAAGGCGCGTTCGACCAAATGCTGGGGTCTTTGGACCGTTTGAAGGCGCTGCCGGCTGCAACTCAAATCTATTGCGCGCATGAGTACACCCAGAAGAACGGCCAGTTTGCATTGACGGTCGAGCCGGACAATCCGGATCTGATCGCGCGGATGCGCGATGTCGATGCGAAACGGGCGCAGGATATCGCAACAGTGCCGTCGCTGATGGAAGAAGAATGGAAGACCAATCCGTTCTTTCGTGCCGACAGCCCGCATTTGCAAGAGACAATCGGCCTGACCGGCGCCAGTCTCGTCGAGGTGTTTACCGAAACGCGGAAGCGCAAAGACGGATTCTAAGAAAAGAGAAGAGAGGAATCGGCATGGCCATTGACCGTCCGAACGAGCCGGAGCGCCCTGTCGGCGTCGACAACCCGGAAATGGGCTGGGGCAGCGATGTTGTCGCGGAAGTGATTCGGCAACTCGACATTCCCTATATCGCGATGGTGCCGGGTGCCAGTTATCGCGGCTTTCAGGACAGCCTGGTGAACTACCTCGGCAACCGCGACCCGCAGATGCTCGTGTGCCTGCACGAGGAGCATTGCGTCGCCATCGCCCATGGCTATGCGAAGGTGACGGACAAGCCGATGGCTGCCGCCGTGCACTCGAACGTCGGCTTGATGCACGCGACGATGGCGATCTTCGATGCATGGTGCGACCGCGCGCCGGTGATGGTGTTCGGGGCCACCGGGCCGGTGGATGCCGCCATGCGCCGTCCATGGATCGATTGGATACACACCTCGCGCGACCAGGGCGCCTTGGTGCGCGACTATGTCAAATGGGACGATCAGCCGGCGTCGCCGGCGGCGGCCATCGAATCGGTCTTGCGCGCCAATCGCATCATGCGCCGTCAGCCGCAGGGCCCGGTCTATATCGTGCTTGATGTCGGCATGCAGGAATCGAAACTGGCGTCGGTGCCGAATATTCCCGATGTGACACGTTTTGCTGTAGAGGCGGATCCCGCACCAACGTCGGACGCCGTCGAAGCGGCGGTGGAGATGCTGAAAGCGGCGAAGTCGCCGCTCATTATGGCCGGTCGCGTCTCGCGCAATCAATCGGACTGGGATCGGAGGGTCGCCTTCGCGGAAGCGCTGGGCGCGCGTGTCATTACCAACCAAAGGACCGCAGCGGCCTTCCCGACGCATCATCCCCTGCATCCGAACCATCTGAACTACCGGACGACGGCGGATGACGAAGCGTTGATTCGGAACGCCGACGTTATCCTCAATCTCGATTGGCTGGATTTCGGCGGAACCTTACAAGCCGCAGGCGGGACCGATGCGAAGATCATCAGCGTCTCGATGGACGATCTGAATTCGAATGGTTGGTCCTTCGACCATCACGTGCTACCGGCGGTCGACCTGCCGGTCCTCAGTACGCCCGATAGCTTTGTGGCCGCCGCGCTCAAGGGATTGCCGTCCGGCGATAAGCAGACCTATGACGTCGCGCCGAGTGCGGCCCCTTCCGGCACTGGCGCGATCGATCTGGTCTCTCTTGGCACGGCGGTGGATGCGGCGATTGGCTCACGCCCGACCACTTATGTCCGCTTGCCGATTGGCTGGCCGGCCCCGACGATCCGTATCGACGGGCCGCTGGATTATATTGGGAACGACGGCGGCGCCGGCGTGGGGTCCGGACCCGGGATGGTTGTCGGTTCCGCCTTGGCGTTGCAAGGCTCGGGTCGCTTGCCCGTCGCCATTATGGGCGACGGCGATTTCTTGATGGGTGCTTCAGCGCTCTGGACGGCGGCGCATTACGGCATCCCGTTGCTGCTGATCGTGAACAACAACCGGTCTTACGGCAACGATGTCGGTCACCAAAAGACAATGGCGGAAAACCGTGGACGTCCGGTAGAGAATAAATGGATCGGCCAAAGTTTAGAGAATCCGCGGGTCGATATTCCGGCACAGGCGCGCTCCTACGGCGTGTCGGCCGGCGAGACGGTGCGGGATATCAAGGACCTGATGCCCGCCCTCGAAGCGGGTATCAAAGCGGTCGAAGCGGGCGAATGCTACGTTCTCGATGTGGAGACGGCGGACGATAAAGTCCTCTAATCCACGGGCGCGGTCTTGGTGAGCAGACCCAATTCGACGCCTAGGATCTGGCGCGCGAGATACTTCGAATAGATTCGACACTGCGAGAATGAGCCGCCCGTGAACCAAAGGCCCGGTTGGCCGGTGCGCACCCACATATTGTTGATTTCCTGTGTCTCGGGATGAACGTTCCACACCGTACCGACGCGATCGGCGACAGCTTGGCCATAGTATCCCGGTATATCATGCGCTGGCGGATAGTAGCCGGTCGCTAAAACCGCAAGGTCGGCCGGTTTCGATGAGCCGTCCTTCATCTGAATCCCGCCGGCTTCGAACTGCGCGATGTCGTGGTATTGGACCAGGCCGATACTGCCGTCGGCGATAAGGTCCGAACAGCCGGCGTTGAAATAGTATCCACCGCCCCGCGTGCGGTATTTCAGCGGCCAGCCTGTGCCGTCCTCGCCGAATTCGAGGCGAAAACCCTTCGCCTCCAGCGCATCCAAGATCGGCTTGTCGTGCGCCCGGACCCGGGTGGTGATGAGCTTGTGGTTCGCCTTAATGATCGGCATCGGGAAAGACGAATTGAAGAGGTCTAGGTCCTCCGTCCGTTTGGTTAGGTCGAGATAGGCACCGTCGTAGAGCTGTGCGCTTGGATCCACATTGACCACCATCGTGGGACTGCGTTGAACCATTGTGACGTCGGCACCGTTGGCGTGTAGTTCTTGTGCAATGTCGTGGGCGCTGGTCCCGGTACCGAAGACCAGCGCTTTCTTACCCGTCCAGAGGCTGCCATCGTCCAATTGGCTTGAGTGCAGTACGGTGCCGTCGAAGGCATCGAGCGTGGGAATGTCGGGGTATTTCGGCGTCCCGCTGACGCTGGTCGCCATAATGATATGAGCGGGGCGGACGTTACGCGCGCTTCCGTCCGCCATCCGTAACTGCGCGTTCCAACGGTCCGAGTTTTCATCGTACGCGGCGCTCTCGAAACGTGTTTCGGTCCAAAAGTTGAGCTCCATATGCTCGACATAGCTCTCAAGCCAGTTCGCGATCTTGTCCTTCGGGATGTAGCGAGGAAAAGTTTTCGGGAAGGGCATGTACGGCAGATGATTGACCGAGGTGACGTTGTGCAGCTTGAGGCTGTGATAGCGAAGGCGCCAGTTGTCGCCGACCCGCTTCATGCCGTCGACGACCAGCGCGTCGAGGCCAAGTTGCTTTAGCTCGACCGCGGAAGTGAGACCTGCATGGCCGCCGCCGACGATCAAGACGTCCGGTTCCTTATTGTCGTAGCTACGCTCTTGCGCCCGCCGGTCTAGCCAATTGCCGGTTTCGGAAGAACGATTGTGATTCTGGTCTTCCTCGTCCTGTACAGGGGTGTAATCGTGCCCGTCGAGTTGTTCGATCGCCGTCATCAATGACCAGGCAATCGGGCGGCCCGACGCCTCCGCGCTGGCAGGCTTAAAACGCACCACACCGATCCCGGTGCCTGCCTTGGTTCGGAACTGTAGGACGGCTTCGATGACTTCCTCGTCCGCGACCGTGTTCAAACGCGGCGGATGACGATCGGCGAAAAGCTCGAAACCGCAAGCTTCCGCTTCCGCCACGCGAGCCAGAAGTGCGTCGGCAATTGCGGCATCTCCGCTGATCGTCGCAAACGACCAGGTGATGCCGCAGATATTGCGCCAATGGCTATCGGTCGCGAACAACGCCCCAAGTGCGTCCCGATCGTTTGTCTTCAGCGCGTGGTCGAATTCTTCGATCCAGCCGGTCGCGAGGTCTTCAATATTTCTTTGAACCAAACCGTCCATAAAAATCTCTCGTGTGGGGAGGCTGCCGTCCCGTCGTGCACAGACCTATGCTGTTTTTGCTATTCAAACAGCCATATAGTTAACACACCACAGATGCGCGGATTTTGTCCCAAAAGGGATTCGAGCGAAACAAAAAGAATAAAGCCATCATGAGCTACGCAATATCTCCTATAACCGAAGCTGGCGAATACGTAATTGGGGCGGCGGAAAGCCTCATCGAGACGTTTCGGGCGCGTTCGGATGCCGCCGACCGGACGAATGAAATCGACCCAGATAATTATCGCGATATGCAGCGTGTCGGAATCACGGCGGCCTTCGTTCCGAAGGAACTTGGCGGGTTCGGGCTTCAGTCCATTCACGACTGGACGCTGACCATCGCGACCCTTGCGCGGGGAGATGGCTCGGCTGCGATTGCCATCAGTATGCACTTATCGGCAACTCGGGGATTGGCTGCGCTGTATCATCGGAGCGAGCCCGGCTCCGCGCCGCATACAAGAGCCAAACAAGTCCTTGAAGCAGTTGCCCGGAAAGAAATGCTCATTTGCTCTACAACGACGGAGCGGGGCACGGACAATCTGCACCCTTTGACGGAGGCGACGGCTTGCGAGGAAGGCTGGCGTCTCAATGGTACGAAAAACTTCGTCACCATGTCTCCGCTGGCGACGCATGTCGCGACCAATGTGCGGATGCGGAACGAAGAAGGCGACTATATCGCCAACGTGCTTATGCCGATGGACACGGAGGGCGTCGTACAACTCGGCGATTGGGATGCGCTCGGCATGCGGGCATCGGGCAGTCAGTCCGTCCAGTTCGACAATTGTTTAATTCCGCAAGACGCGCTTCGAACGATTGGGCCGTGGGGCGGTTGGAGCATCCCCGTGCTGGTGAACCGAACGCTGGCGAACGTGCCCTTGGTCGGCGCTTTCCTTGGTATTGCCGAAACGGCGATGGCGCTTGCGGTCGAGGGCCGTAAAAAGGCGGAGGATACGGCTTCGCGTCCCGGTGTGGCCAATGCGCTCGCTGAGATGGAAATCTTATTGGCAACGTCCCAAAGTATCTTGGGCCGCCATGGCGAAGACCTCGATCGCTTTATGCGGGAAACAAACGGCGGGGCGGACGCGACCTATGAGCAAGGCCATGAAATAATGAAGGACTACCAAAGCGCCAAATGGGTCGTGAATCGAAATGCTATCGATATCGTCAGCCGTGCGATGGATCTCAGCGGCGGCGGCGGTTTCATGGCTCGAAACCCGCTATCACGTCTCTATCGCGACGTCCGCGCAGGGCCGTTCATGCAGCCGCACTCGCCAATCGACGCGCGCGACTATGTGGGCAACGTCCTGCTCGGCACCTACCCGGAGAAATAAGCCTCGGTTTTCGAAATTTGGGCGCGAACTACGTTACGAGAGACCGAAACACAGACGCACCGATGTAACAGCATATAGGCAAACCGATGTCCGAACTGGCATTTAAGTCTGCGACGGAACTCGCAGGGATGATTCAGGCGAAAGAGATTAGCGCGCTCGAGCTGCTGGAGCATTATCTTGAGCGGGTCGAACGGTTCAATCCCGACCTCAATGCGGTCATTGTGCTCGACGTCGAACGCGCCCGCGCGCGTGCCAAAGAAGCCGACGCGGCCTTGGCGAGGGGCGAGGTTTGGGGCCCGCTTCACGGCGTGCCGATGACGATCAAGGAATCATACAATATTGCCGGGTTGCCGACGACGAACGGGCGCCCCGACATGAAGGACAATATCGCAGAGATAGATGCGTTGGCGGTTACGCGGTTGAAGGAAGCGGGCGTTGTCATCTTCGGTAAGACCAATGTGCCGCTCAACCTGGCTGATTTCCAAAGTTACAACGAGGTTTACGGTACGACCAACAGCCCGTGGGATTTGAAACGCGGGCCGGGCGGCTCGTCAGGCGGCTCGGCGGCAGTTTTGGCGGCCGGTCTTTGCGGGTTCGAGTCGGGGTCGGACATCGGCGGTTCTATTCGAAACCCGTCTCATTTCTGCGGTGTCTTCGGACACAAGCCGACATGGGGCCTGCTCCCACCGCGCGGTCACGCCTTGCCGGGTCTCTTGGTGCAGCCGGACCTTTCGGTGATCGGCCCGCTGGCGCGTAGCGCGGCGGACCTCGAGGCCGGCGTGATGGCCATGGCGGGACCGGACGAACTCGACGGTATTGGCTTGAAACTCGACTTGCCCCGACCGCGTCATAAGAAATTGGGTGATTACAAGGTCGCGCTCTGGATGAACGATGCGATCGCCCCGGTCAGCAAAGAAGTTCAAGATCGCGTCGTCGCTGTCGGTAAAACGATCACGGCAGCCGGCGGAATGGTCGATTATGGGGCTCGGCCGGATTTCGATGCGGCGGAGGCGCATGGCATCTTCCGCACGCTTCTCTGGTCGGCTATGGCCGCGCGAACCCCCGATGCGGATTTTGAAAAACTGTTAGAGGCGGCCGGGGAACTCTCGCCCGACGACCGCAGCGGTGGTGCGCAAATGCTGCGTATGCAGACGATCACGTATCACGATCGCTACACCGCGCATAATAAGCGGATGCACCTGCGCTGGGCCTGGGATGCGTTCTTCCACGACTACGACGCCTTGATCGCACCTATTATGGCGACCCCCGCGTTCGAGCACGACCACAGCGATATGGGCAAACGAAAGATTACGATCGACGGCGAAGAGCGGCCTTATTGGGAGCAGCTTTTTTGGGCCGGCATGGCCGTCTGCAGTTATCTGCCGTCTACAGTTATCCCGACCGGTCCGAATGACGAAGGCCTACCCATCGGCGTGCAGATCATCGGCCGTCAATATGGCGATCTCGAAACCATCGGCCTGGCGAAATTGTTGGAAGCCGAAGGTTACGCCTTCACACCGCCGCCCGGCTACGAATAAGCTGTGCCGGTCATGAGCGGCTTGAGCGCGCAACAAGCGGCCGATTATCGGCGGGACGGATTCTTATCGCCGCTGCAGGCACTAAGTGCGGACCAAGCGGATGCCTATCGGGCGAAGTTGGAGCTGTTCGAACACGAGCTCGGCGGACGCGTGACGTCGGGTGATGTCGATGAAAAGTTTCGGTATCGACTGCACACTTTGCATCCATGGGCGCATGAGCTGGCGACCCTTCCGGGTGTGCTCGACGTGATCGAAGACCTGATCGGACCGGATATCCTGATCTATATGACGACGATGTTCATAAAGGAACCGGGCACCGAAGCGATTACAAGCTGGCACCAAGACGCGACGTATTTCGGCTTGCGGCCGTACGAACATGTCTCGGCGTGGATTGCCTTATCGCCGGCGACAATGGAAAGCGGCTGTATGCAGTTCGTGCCGCAGAGCCACGACCTCGGGCAATTGGATCACCGGGCTCATGTGGATCGGAAAATATTAAACGGTGCGAGTCAGGAATTACTCGGCGATCTCGATCACAGTTCCGCTGTGGCGGCACCTTTGTCGCCTGGGGAATTCTCGTTGCATCATACATTGACCGTACACCATTCGCCGGCCAACCAATCCGACGATAGACGGATCGGATTCGCGGTCAGCTATATCCCGACGCGATGCCGGCATTTAGGCGAAACCCGCCGGGCACCCGCGATGCTGGTTCGAGGTGAAGACCGGTTCGGCCATTTCGATCTGGAGCCGGCGCCGGCAAATGGCCCCGACTTCGATGTCCATGCCGATAGCTACGCGCGATATCGCGCCAATTACAATGAGCAGGTTGCGCTGGTCTCCGAATACGGAGAAGCCTAGTCCGCCGCGTCTTCCATTGCGGCGAGTTCGCCGAGCGTCACCGGTTTGATCGGCGGGCGGAGACGGTAGTAACCGATCTCCTCTGCTGTCTTGCCGCGCGCATCGGCGATAACTTCAGCGACGGTGAGACCGCACATACGGCCTTGGCACGGACCCATGCCGCAGCGGGTATAGGCTTTCAGCTGGTTGGGGCCGGTCGCGCCCTCTTCGACGCATTTCCGAATATCGCCCGCGGTCACCTCCTCGCAGCGGCAGACGAGCGTCTCATCGGTAGGCGTGAGGACCTCGGGTGCTGGATGGTACAGCCGATCAAGCAGCGGGCGAACCCCGGCGATCCGGTTGTGTTCGCGCATTAAGGGACCGGCTTCGACATCGCGCTGCAATTCATCGATCTTGCCCGCGCGGTGAACCGTCTCCAAAGCCGCCAGTTTGCCTGCAAGGGCGGCTGCTTCCGCACCGAAAATCCCGGCGCCATCGCCGGCGACCGCCAGCGTCTCGATGGAGGTCGTGCCCCACTGATCGGTTTTGGGCCGCCAGTATCGTTGCGGTTCGTACCATTCGTGATCGGCGCCGACCTGGCGGGTGATCTGCACATTTGGGACGACACCTTGGTGCAGGAGGAGTGCGTTGGCCTCGACCTCGTGCTCCGATGAGTGCGCCGTATAAGTAATTTTCTCGAAGCGGCCGTTTCCATGAGCCGCAAGGTTGCTCACGGCAGATTGCACCTTCAGTCCCTTGTTCTTCAGGTTCTGCATCAGCTTGGCGCCTTTCGAGAGATACTCGTTGGCGCGCATGGCGGCGAAGGCATACGGCGCTGCGGAGACATAGTCGCGAAAACGCGTGGTCTCCAGGATGGCGGCGATTTCCGTGCCCGCACTATAGAGCTGGTTGGCGACGAGATAGAGCAAGGGGCCGTTCCCGGCGATGACGGTTGGGCCGTCCGGGACCATCGCGGCCGATTTCAACATGATTTGCGCGGCGCCCGCCCCCATCACGCCGGGTAGCGTCCAGCCGGGGATCGGCACCGGCCGTTCCAGCGCACCTGTGGCGGCGATGATTCGGCCCGCTTTCAGAATTCGCGCGGTTGTGCCATCTGTCCACGCGATACTGCCGTCGGCATCGACGCGCCAGACCGTGGCCCCCGGACGGTAGTCCGCGTTGGAGGCCCGGAAGGCTTCCGCGATGGCGCGACCTTTCGTGTAATCCTCACCGAGGTTCTCTTCGAGTGCCGCCTTATCGAAATTTTCGATGTTCCGATAAATCTGACCGCCCGGTGCCGGCTGTTCGTCGAGCAGGATGACGGAGAGCCCGTGGTCGGCGGCGACGGTCGCCGCGGCGAGGCCGGCCGGCCCCGCACCGATAACAGCGAGATCGACGGTTTCGCTCATTCCGGCATCTCCCGTTTGCCTTGCTGTCTGTTGACCGTCATGCCTTCGGCGACAATCGTCATGCAAGCTTGCCGGTTCGCGATGCCGTCGATTTCCATCAGGCATTCGAAGCATGTGCCCATCAGGCAATAGGGCGCGCGAGCCTCGCCGCTCACGACGCTCGTTCGCGTATGGCCCGGACTATTGGCCAGGACGGCGGCGGCGACAGTCTCCCCCGCCGGCACGACGATCCGCTGACCGTCAAATCGGATGGCGACCGTCTCTCCCTTAATTTCAGTGGTGCGTCGAAACATGTCCGCCTTCTGTCTTGAAGCGTTTCGCGCTGAATTCTTCGAACCCGGGTGGCGTCTCGCCCGTGGCGATCCATTTCGCGGTATGGCGCGCGTTGACGGCGGCGAGGGTGACGCCGCTGTGCGAGGTCGCGACATAAGCGCCCGGGAATTCTTCCGATTCGTCATAGATCGCGCATTTGTCCGGCGTCAGGACACGGATACAGCCCCATGTCCGGATCAACCTGAGGCCGGCCAGTTGCGGGAAGACTTGAACGGCGCGCCGTGCCATGGCCTGGCCTGCGCTTAGCGTCGTGCCGTCATCGAATTCAACGTCCTCTTCCGTATTGCCGATCTGCACGGTCCCTTCGTCGGTTTGCCGGACGGTGCCGAGCGCCATATTGAGGAGCGGCTCGGCGCGTTCCGTCACCAGGACTTGCCCGCGCTGCGGCACGATTGGGGTATCGAGGCCGACCATCGGCGCCAATTTGGTAATTCCGTGACCGCAGGCGAGGACGATCTTGGGGGCGGCGAAAGCGCCGTTCTTTGTCTCGGCGATGAAAACGCTGCCGTCGTGGCGAATGTTTTCGACCCGGCTGTCCGAGCGGAACCTGCCGCCCAAGTGCTGGAAACTCGCGTGTATGGCGCGCAAGAGTTGCAGCGGATTGACGTCGCCGTCATGCTTCGAGAATGAAGCGCCCACGACATCGTCGCCGAGCCGCACGCCCGGCATCATCTTCTCGGCCTCTTCGCGTTCGATGATCTCGCACTCGAAGCCATCCGCGCCGGCTTGCTGGCGCATGATGTCCATTTCGCGCCGGCGTTGTTCGCGCTCTGCCTCGCCCAGAAGCAGATGCATGCCGCCGTCGTTGCGATGCGCGATGTCCGTCCCGCTGAACTCCCGCAATTCGGACGTGAAATCGTGATAAAGATGCGCCGATTCGCGGCTCCAAGCGTGATACTGGTGCATGCCCATGCCTTTGGATTGCACCCAGACCAGCCCGAAATTTCCCCGGGCGGCCCGTAAAACGTCGTCGCCATCGTCCAAGACGACCGTATCTAAGCCCTGTTGGCGTAAGCCATAGGCTGTCGCGGGACCGAAAAGCCCACCGCCGACTACAATGACATCCGAAGTTTCCATATCATCACCCGATTTTGCGGCTTTCGAAGTCGAAAGCGCTCGCGAAGGTGCTATTTGACCTTTTGGTGAGTTGTGTTGCAATGATTTGTGACTGAACTGAAGCCGATTTTCGTCTAGGATTTGAAAATTATCGATATGAGCCAGCAAATCGAACCCATGCCAACACCTGCCGACGGCCTGATCATCGTCGCAAAGCGCGACTGCCCGACCTGCACCATGCTGGAGCCGGTATACGCGGCCTTGGCCAGCGATGAAGCCGGCGTGACGATTTATTCGCAGGACGATCCGACCTTTCCGGAGAGCGTACCCGCGGTCGACGATCGCGATTTAGAAATTTCTTACCGATTCGATATCGAAACAGTCCCGACGATTATTCGCGTTGAAGGCGGTGAAGAAACGGGACGGGCGATCGGATGGAATAGAAGCGAATGGGAAGCTTTGGTCGGCCGCGATGGGCTTGGCGACGGTCTGCCGGAAAACCAGCCGGGCTGCGGTTCGAAAAGCGTCGATCCTGGAATGCCGGAAATCTTAGCGGTCCGCTTTGGAGATGCGCCATTGGCTGCGCGCCAAATCGAAGTGGGCGGTATCGACGATGAGATCGAGGCCTGTTTCGAGCGCGGCTGGTCGGACGGGTTGCCCGTTGTACCGCCGACGCCTGTGCGCGTGCTCCGCATGCTGCAAGGAACGATTCGCGATCCTCAGGAAGTCGTTGGCGAAATACCGCCGAACCTAGCACCCTGCACGGTCGAGAAGGTGGCGATCAATGCCGTTATGGCGGGTTGTAAGCCGGAATACCTGCCGGTTGTCTTGGCGGCGGTGGAAGCGGCGCTCGATCCCAAATTCGCAATGCACGGCGTGCTTTGCACAACCCATTTCGTGGGTCCGATTGTCGTTGTGAACGGACCGATCGCGAAGCGGATCGGAATGAACAGTGGCGTGAACGCGCTCGGTCAAGGCAATCGGGCGAATTCGACCATTGGCCGCGCCCTGCAGCTCGTCATTCGCAATGTCGGCGGCGGCCGCCCGGGCGAGATAGACCGTTCCACCATCGGCAATCCCGGCAAAGTCGGGTTGTGTTTCGCCGAGGACGAAAGCAAGACGATCTGGAAACCTTTTGCGGAAGAACGCGGTGTCGAAGCGGGTAAGTCGGCCGTAACCCTTTACGCAGGGGAAGGGTTAATGGGTAACTTCGATCAATTGTCGCGGACACCCGAATCTTTGACCCTCTCGCTCGCCATGTCGATCAAGGCCATCGGGCATCCGAAACGCGCGCCCGGGCACGATGTTATGGTCGTGATGGGACACGAGCATTTCCACGTCTATGACCGCGCCGGTTGGACGCGTGAGCGGACGATGCAGGCATTCGACGAAGCGTTGACGATGCAGGCGGACGATCTTTTGCGCGGCGTCGGCGGCGTCGCAGAAGGCCTGCCCGAGCGCATGGCGGGAAAAACGGTCCGTAAGGTAAGGCCGGGCGGTCTCAACATCGTCCGGGCCGGTGGGGAAGCGGGGCTCATGTCCGCCTTGATCGGTGGCTGGGCCGCGAGTGGAGAAAGAGGCAGTGATTTAGTAACCAAGGAGATTGGTACATGAGTGAAAATGTAACCCTTCTCGATCCGACGGCTGAGACGTCGCCCGCCACGCGGGAACGCCTTGCGCCGCCGGAATCGCTCGAAGGACTAACCATCGGCGTGCTCGACATCGGTAAGGTGCGAGGCGACGTCTTCTGCGACGAGATCGCGAGATTGCTGGGCGACAAAGGGTTTACGGTCAAGCAATACGCAAAGCCGACGAACACGCGGACAGCGCCGACGGACCTCGCGCAAACGATTGCCACCGAATGCGACGTGGTGGTCGAAGCGCTCAGCGATTGAGGGTCCTGTACGTCGTGCAGTTTGCATGACATCTGGGATTTGGACCAAAGAGGTATTCCGGGCGGCATGATCGCCACGACGGCATTCGAGCAGGCGGCGAAAGCACAGTCCGCAGCATTGAATTTCGATCCGGCTATCGTATATGTCCCCCATCCTATTCAGGATCGGACCGACGATGAAATCAAGGCCATCGCGCGCGATGCGTTGGCCCCTGTTTTGAAAATGATTTCAGCGACCTGATATCGGTGCGAGACGACGGAGATTAGACTTGGACGAAGAAGACGACGCGTTGGAAGAAAGGCTCGGCCCGGAAATTCCGGCGAACGCGAGGCCGAAAGCGGGAGACTACGGGTTTGACCTTGAGGAGACCCTGAATTCCGTTTTATCGATCCGGACGCATATTCCAGACGATGCGTTCACCGCCGACACGTTGGGAACCGAGCGGGGCGGAAATGCGGCGCTGATCAATAGTGACGGCCTCGTTGTGACGATCGGCTACCTGATCACCGAGGCCGAAACCATTTGGCTGTTCGACAGTCAGGGCCGGGCGGTGCCGGGCCATGTGGTCGGCTATGACCAGGAAACCGGATTCGGACTCGTCCAAGCACTTCAGAAATTGGATATCCCGCCGTTCGAGCTCGGCAGTTCGGACTCGCTCCGTGCCAGCGATCCCGTCATCCTGGCGGGTTGCGGCGGTGTCGAACACGCGGTCGCAGCGGAAGTCGTGTCGCGTCGTGAGTTTGCCGGTTATTGGGAGTATATGCTCGATAACGCCATCTTCACGGCACCGCCTCACCCGTTGTGGGGCGGTTCGGCCTTGATCGGCAGCGATGGGACGTTACGCGGCATTGGCTCACTCTATGTGCAGCAGTCGACGGACGGTAAGGAGCCGATCGACGTTAATATGGTCGTGCCCATCGATATCCTGAAACCGATCCTCGAGGAACTGCTCCGTTACGGGAAGACCAGCAAGCCGCCAAGGCCGTGGCTCGGTATGTTTACGACCGAAGTCGACGGGCGCGTTGTCGTCGCCGGTGTGGCGGACAACGGTCCGGCGCAGCAAGCGGACGTCCAGCTGGGCGATATTGTCCTCGGTGTCGGCGGTCAACCGATCGATGACATGGTTCAGATGTACCGCAAAATTTGGTCGCAAGGACCCGCGGGTGCCGAAATTCCGTTGAACCTCCAACGCTCAGGCGATGTCGTCGAAGTCCATGTGCAGTCCATCAATCGCGGCGCCCTGCTGAAAGGGCCGCAACTGCATTAAGTTGCCCGAGCCTTATTCCGCCGCAACCGACGTCGGCGCATCGTAACTGGCGGCGACGAGAAGCTTCATCAGATCGTCGATATCGGTCATGTCCGGCAATCGGCGGACGGCATCGGCGATGGCGGGCAGGTCAATTTCCGAGTCGACCATATCGATTAAAGGCATCGCCTTTTCGAGAACGCCGTCGAATGAAAGCGGGCGTTCGGGTGAGCCGAGCGCTTCGATCACCTCGGCGGATTCCTGGCGGCCGTCGGCGAATGTGACGACCACGCGATTTGCCATTCGCTCCGGCAAATAGCCGTCGAGTTTCGGGTCGTGATGCGCCTCGGTCTTATCGATCAATGAGATAATCGTCGGATCCTGATGGTACGCGCTTTCGAAAGCGCCGTAATTTTTAGGTCCGTATGCGAGGGTCGCGGCGGTGATATAGGGCATTGAATACTGTGCCGCCATGACCGAGTCCGGTCGACGGATCGCATGTTTTTTAATCGCGTTCTCCGGCGAATAGACGTCGACCTTCGAAATGTCCGCCGGATCGTGGCTGAATTTGTCGGTGGCAATCTCGAGACAATCGATCATCGAGTGGAATTTGCGGCAACAGGAATAGGGCTTAAAGCTGATATTGTGTATTTCGAGCGGCGCGCCGGGCTTGCGTCGAAGCAATTCTAGATTCGGGTTGGCACTGTATAGGTGATAGAAGGCGAGGGGACCTTCCAACGCATTGACCGGTGCCGACATCTCCAGCTTGCCGAGTTGAGCGGCGATGACACCGTGCATGGCGGGAATACCGGCGTGCATACGTTTCACCATCGTTCCTTGCGGTTCATGCGCGAATTGCGAAGAGCCGCTGACCATGGAGAGCGCAAGGCCCCAGGAACGTGCCAGTCCTGACGCGTCGAGCCCCATCAACTTTGCGGCTGCCGCGGCGGCGCCGAAGGGGCCGAACAAACACGTCGCGTGGAAACCGCGCTCTGTGACTTCTTGCGATATCGCGGCGCGTCCGATGCGGGTCATCGCTTCATAACCGGCCGCGATGGCGGCCAGGATATCGCGCCCTTGGGCGTTTGTTTCCGCCGCGACGGCGAAAGCGGCGGAGATGACCACCGCCCCCGGATGGCTGCTCGACGCCTCGTGGGTGTCGTCGAGCTCGTAGCCGTGGGCCGCGGTACCATTGGCAAGCGCCGCCGTGGCGGCATTTGTGAGGTCGCCGGAGCCGATCAGGCGGGCGGCGCCGCTGGCGCGTTGTTCCTGCGACCAGGTGCGCATCTTACGGCCCCAGGGCTGCGTTGAGCCACAAAGCGTGACCGCGCCATAGTCCAAAATAAGGCGTTGAAGCTGGGCCGTGTCGGCGGCGGTCAGTGTATCAGCATCGAGGGCGATCATCTCCTCGGCGAGCTCAAGGCTTGATAGCGGTTTGTCCGTCATCTTTCCGTCTCCGTTCTTCTGCTTAATTCTTTAGGTAATATCCTTGTAGCGAAGAGCAATTGCCGGTACCGGCGCGGTATCGTCCACTTGAGAGGGAGTAGAGACAGTATGGAGCAATATCCGGCCGTCCGATTCATGGTTCAGCATGGCGCAAAACTCGCAATACTGGCGGGGCTGGCTTTACCGATTCTTGGATTAGTCGGCGTTTTCGTTGCCGCGTGGCATTGGATATGGCTTGCGGCCGCGGTCGTCGCGGGGATCGCGCTTTGGTTCGTCTTTAAGACATTTGCGGAACTGACGCACATCATCGCGGATATGCTGTTGCCGCAATAGCAGGCGAGGCCGGTTCCCTAATGGGAAAGCCAGATGGCCGTCAGGTCATCGTTCAGCGGCTGCGACACCTCTTTATAGAATTCGCTGAGGACGAAATCGAACGGCGTCGCCGGTGACTTTACGATTGCGCTTTGGGTAAGCTCGAGCACGCCTTCGGTTTCTAGAGCTTTTCCGTCCTGATTCGGGCTTTCGAACAGCGCGTCACTGAAAAGAAACATGAACGAGCCTTTTGGGAATTCGATCTCTTTGTCCTCGTAGGTCGAGCTTTCCCGAACGCCTAACAAGATGCCGCTGCCGTCCAACAGAGACGCGTTCTGTGTTGTGACGTTGCCGAATATGGGTTCCGGGGCGGCCGCACCCGCGTAAACGAGTCGGTCGTTCTTCGGCTCGATAATGGCACAGAGCATGGTCGCGAATTGCCCCGGTTCCAAGAGCGTGTAAAGAGACGCATTGATATTGGCGAGAAAGTCAGCCGGCGACGGGGAAGTGACTTCCATCTCCTTGATGATGGCATCGAGACGAAATGTGTTAAGAGAAGCCGCCACGCCGTGTCCCGAAAAATCGGCGGTAAATAACATGAACCGATCTTCATCAATATTTCGAATACCCCAGAAGTCACCACCCAACTCTGATGACGGTTGATAGTGGGCGGCGATCTCGCAACCGTACCGGTTTGTGATTTCTTTCGCGTCTTCGTCCGAAGGAACGATCTGACGCTGCATGTCGCGGGCGGCCGATAACTCGTGATCCAATCGAAGTCGATAGCGCGTCAATTCTTGAATCAGTAAATGGCGCTCGAGCATGTCCCGGCACCGCCGCAGCATGATCTCCGCGTCGATGGGTTTCGACATCAGGTTGGACGCACCATGACGCAATATTGCGTTCCGCCCTTCGTGGGTATCGAGAGCCGAGGTGACGAGGACGGGAAGGTCTTCCGTTTCGGTTTCGCTCCGGAGCGCTTTCAAAACGCCGAATCCATCCAGGACCGGCATTTTCATATCGAGGATTATTAGATCGGGGTTGAATGCCTTTACTTTCTCCAAAGCGACCGCACCGTTTTCAGCCGTTTCAATGTTCTCGAAACCGTCGACCATAAGATGCATCTTTACGAATTCACGAATGATCTCCTCGTCGTCGACGATGAGTATCGGACGATCCGTAAGGGTGAATTCGACGGCAGATCCGCTAGGTGTTGAGCTGAACGAGTCGGATGGCATGGCGAAAGACTACCTAACTAACGTTTAATCTTGAATGTTATACGACGGCCGTTTTGGTCGATAACCATTCGTTCGGTTAAGCTCTCAATGAGAGCCATGCCGCGTCGCGGCGCATTTGCTGGTTCTGGGTTCCGTGGGCGAGGCTCATAGCCGGGACCCTCGTTGACGACTTCCGTGACGAGTTCTTCTGTCGTCCAACGTGCGGTTAATCCGACACGCCGCGATGCGAGAACGTCATCCGATAGGCGCTTTTCGATGAGATCGTATTGATCTTGCAAACCGCTCAGACCGGACGGTATGGACGCGGATTCGACTTCGAGATTTCCGTGCAAGATAGCATTCGCGACGGCTTCTTGCAGAACGATCGCATAATCCGTCTCCGATTGCTCGGATAGGGTTACGCGGGTCAAAAGAAATTTGGAATAGTGTCGCGCCATTTGGCGCATAAATGCAGTCCGAGACGTAAGATTCATAACAAGGGACGTTGGACCGGTTGATTTCACCACGTCGCGCAGGTGGTCTGTATTCAACGGGCTGTCGAATTCGTAGATACCGCCAAAGGGGTACGCCGTAAGGGACGCCAAGCGAATTTCCGACAAGTCCTGTGTCACAACGAGACTTTGGTCCGCGACTTCGCCGAATTCGGGCAGTGTGAATTCTTGATGATCGGGGAGGTCGGGAAATTTCAGTGCATTTAGAGGAAGGTCAGCAAACGCCTTGTTGTCGGTTGTCGAGGTGAGACAGCCGTCATGCCAAATCTCTGCTTGAGAAAGCGTGCTGATAGCAAACACCTCTACGACTAATGCGACGCGACAGAATTCTGCGGTAGGACGGGTCAGGCCGTGCGTGGTTTATACGTAGGGGACCAGCTGATCGAAGCGGGCAACTTGCAGCATTTTCTGCACTTGACCGTCTGACAGCACGCGCAGAGACAGCGTTTGGCCCGCTTTGCTGCAGGCATCTTGGATGCGCAACAACAAGCCAAGTCCGGCTGAGTCGATGAACTCCAAGTTGGACAGATTGATAATCTTATTATTCGAATCGTCTTCGGTAAGTTCTCTGATGAGTTGTCGGCAAACCGTATGTTCGTCGAAGGTAAGTCGTCCGATAAGGTCTACTTCAAGCCCGTCAGCAATTTTGCTGGTATTATATTCCATTTCCCGTCCCTCTATGCTCCAAAAGGCGAATTACGCAATCACGTTTATCAAAACCTTCGCCCGAACTTTAAGGCGAGAATTATTGACTATTTATTAATTAATAGGCAACCGACAAGCAATTTGCTTGTTTTGATTAGTCAATTTCGATGCCGCTCTCATTTTCCGCAGCGTCGCCCGCGATCCGGAAATCGGATTCAACATTGGCGTGGATGAAATAAAGCGTGTCGCCCGCTTTGACTTCTTCGCCCAACCGGATCGCGAGGTCGACGCCGGCGGACTTGTCCATTGGCGCGCCGGCGCGACGCGCGATGCCGGATATCCGATAAGAGTCGATTTTAGAGATGGTGCCGCTGCGCGATGCGGTCACTTCATGTACTAAATCGCCCGGACGATCCGGGTCGCCCTTTCGGCCCTGTGCGTCGATGATGCTTTCCAGCGATTTCAGCGCTTGCCCCGTTTGCAGTATTTTGGCGGCAAGATCGCGCCCTCGGCCCCGTGAAACTTCGGGGTCCCATTCGAGAATGGAGGCAGCAAAGCCGAGCGCCTTCTCTCGCAAATCTTCCGGTGCGTCCGGCGCATTCTCGAGGACCTTGTATACATCGCGAACTTCGAGAGCGGGGCCGATGCCTCGACCGATCGGCCGGCTGCCGTCCGTGACACGCGCGATTACGGTCATGCCGATGCCAGCGCCGACTTCTTCGAACAGACGTGACAATTCCCGACCTTCGCGGCCTTGCTGTACCTTTGCATAAGGACCGACCGGGATGTCGATAATCGTATGTGTCGCACCGGCAGCGAGTTTCTTCGATAGGATCGACGCGACGGCCCATTTGGTCGAATCGATACCCAGCGGCCGGGTAATCGAATTCATAACGTCGTCGATCGAAGAGTGATTTAATCGCCCGTTCCACGCGATACAGCCATTGCTATCGCGAACCGTTTGCTGAACCTCGTCCGGCGTCAGCTCGACCCGGGCGACCGTTTCCATCGCGTCGGCGGTACCCGCTGCCGATGTGATCGCCCGCGACGATGTTTTGGGGATGAGGAGACCGTGGGCGGCGACGATCGGAATGACGATCATCGTAATGCGGCTTCCGGGGATGCCGCCCATCGAGTGTTTGTCCACGACCAGGTCCTGCCCCCAATCGAAACGGTGTGCGAATTCCGCGCGGGCGCGTGTCAGGGATTGGACTTCGTTTATCGTCAGGTTCTGCGAGGCGGCGACAAGGAACGCGGCGATTTCCTTTTCGGTATACCTGTCTTCCGCAATATCGCGAATGACCGTATGCATACCGTCGAGGGATAGCTCGGTGCCGTTCAACTTCGACCGCAAGGCGTTTACGCTTTTCGGCGAAGGTGTGCGTTCGATCGTAACGTCCGAATTCTCGGGCAGCCCCAGGGCTTCGAACGCGTGCCGAGACAAACCGATCTCGTCAGGATTCAGGAGTGTGTCGTCGTCGATGACGTTTACTTTTGAGCGTATGCTGTGCGCGGCACCCGAGATATCGACTTTCATGGTGCCAAGGTAATCCTCGGCGTTGTAGTGCGAACAATTGCGGTGCAGAAAACACACGTTTTCGTGCCAAGTATCGATCGGCAGTTGACGAATACGAAGCGTATTTGGGAGCGAGCGCAATAGAGCGCCATGCAAACGGTCGATGCCGGCTTCCGGAGTCGAGTCGTTTTGGATTGTCAGAACTTCTGCTTCCGGCGGGTAGGGGGCGGCTTTTCGAGCAAGGCGCCGCTTTATATCGTCCTCCGATTCCCGTCCGCGTGTCCCGAGGCGCGCCGCGAGAATTTCAGGCGGCGCGGTGATTTCCACCACTTTCGTCGAGCTGTAACGCGTTAGAATTTCCGGGATTACCGCGCGCGACACGTTCGCCAAGACGTTCTTGCCGCTCGCCAGCTGCTCTTCTAAAGCGATAGGCAGTCCATAGGACAAGTCGTGGGCTTGCCAATAAGCAAGGAAGCCGCCGGCGTCGCGGCGGCGTTCGAATTCCGCGATATCGACGGCTTCGTGGTCTTCACCACCTGCGTCGGCAGGCCGGGTAATCGCGCGGCGTGCAAAGACAAACCTCGCGTCATCAGCCAGGCGCGCGCGCACACCGTCCATGAGGGTGTCTTTACCCGCACCGCTTGGCCCAACGACAAGAAAAAGAATGCCTTTCATTTAGTCTCCGTGCGATCTGTCCGGGTTTAGGTCTCGACGTCGTCGAGTCCGATATCCACGGATGGCGCTGACTGGGTTATTTTGCCGGTCGAGATGAGATCGACGCCGGATTCCGCCTTGGCACGGACGGTCTCCAACGTAATGCCGCCGGAAGCCTCGAGGGTGATCCGACCGTCGACGATCTTGGCGGCTTCGCGCATCGTGTTCGGGGACATGTTGTCCAGTAGGAGTGAATCTGCGCCGGCTTCGACCGCTTCTTTGACTTGATCCAAGTTGTCGCATTCGACCTGCACCTTCGTCATCGTCGGGACCTGCGATTTTGCTCTTTGAATGGCTGCCGTGAGGCCGCCGCAAACGGCGATATGATTGTCTTTCACCAAGACGCCGCCGTCGAGCGCGAGCCGGTGGTTCCGCCCGCCGCCGCACGTCACTGCATGCTTTTCCAGGGCGCGGAGGCCGGGTGTCGTTTTACGGGTGTCGATCAATGTCGCCCCGGTACCCTCGATTTCCTTGACGTATTTCGACGTTAAGGTCGCGATGCCCGAAAGGTGCTGCAGCATGTTCAAGGCGCTGCGCTCGGCGGTCAGCAGACCGCGGGCCTTTCCGGAGACCCGCGCCATCGTCGTACCGTCGGTGATATGGTCGCCGTCGTTGACCTTCGGCTCGAACGTGCAGCCGGGCTCACAGCGTTTGAAGATGGCGGCTGCAACCGCCATGCCCGCAACGACGATATCTTCGCGCGCATTCACGTCGAAGACGCCCGTCGTGTCTTCGTCGATCATGATGGTCGATGTCAGGTCGCCAAAACCAATGTCTTCGCGCAAGATTTGTCCGATTTGCTCTTCGATCAAAAGGGGGTCAATCACGATTTCGTCCTCCGTTGCGGACGCCTGTTGTCGGCGTTTTCATATGGAATCAATGTTTCGGAAATTTGGCGTTTCGGATTTTCGACAATTCGAATCTGGCCGTCGCAGGCAAGCAGTGCGGCTTCGATTTTGCCGTCGTTCATCATCTGCGTCGCGCGGGTCGTACCGCATTCGAGCGCTTGCCGGACACCCGTCTCGGACAAGGGGCCACGCGAGGCGGTCACAAGGCGGTCACCGAGATCGCTATCGGGGTCCAATTCATTGGCGGGAATCCGTTCGATGGCCGGATCGTCGATATCGACGGCATTGGCGATCAGTGTCGCGGCAACATCAGCTTCGGCGGCAGATCGCGCCAAGACGGTGACCGCATCCGCGATGCCAAAGGACAGGCTGCGGCCGTCCATGCCGCTGGTCGCAACCCCTCTGATCGGAGCGGCGGCCGGTATGCGGATCGATCCATCGACCGTGGCGGTATGCAGCACGCTGACGAGGCCGATCGAGATCGTCTCGTTTGGCGACAGATGGAAGGCGATGTCGCCGCCGTCGTTGACGTAAATCTTGCGGAGACCGGTAAGGTCGTTGACCTGCGCGATCATCTCGTCGGCGACGGCACCCGCAACGGCGGCCATCGGCGTCACGAAGTCGTCTGCATGCTTCGAGACGGCATTCGCCATCAGCGACGCAACCCGCCCTTGAAATCGATGGGCGGGCATTCCGAGCGGCTGCCGCAGGTGGGGCAATTCGGTGACGAGTTCGCCGAGCAGCCCTTCGAAACGCCGCGCGATACGCTGGTATGCCGTCGACACGGCGGCCGGTTCGCCTTCCGCGCCAATGATGAGATCGATCGGCCCCTCGTTTAAGTGCAGCCGTCCGCCCTGCAGCGGCAAAACTTGCGCCGCACCGAAGACATCGTTGGATGAGGAATCGACAGCCAACATTGTATTCACTCGGTCCCGCGTTTTGCGAGTGGCCAAGGATTATCGGGGCGCCAGGTCTCGCGGCGCGCTGTTTCCGAAAATTCGGACAAAACGTCGTCGAGCGGCGTGACATGCCCGGTATGTCCGCCGAGTTCAGCATAATCCGACCGCGCCAAGGTGAATTCGATCGGCGCGACGATCGCCGGTGTGGGGACGTGTCCGAAGGATTGGTCGGGCATCTGCATCACATCGACCATCGCGGTGATCCCGCCGCCAGGCCAGACATAGACCGGTGCACCGCCCATGGTGACGCGGGTGAGCCGCCGCCGAACCGAGCGTGTGAGATGCACCGGGTTTTCGGTCACGCCCGCGCGGAGAGAGCCGCCCGCACCGCCCATGAAGAGAACCGTAGAGAGCGACGGCTCGCAATTCTCGCCGATCCGGTCGACGACAACTTCCAGCGGGTGCGGCATGTCCGTCTCGACCGGACGCAAATCGTCATCGAGAACGCAGTAGATCGCATCCTCGCCCGTCGTGCTGGTCATCAGCAGGCGCATGCCGGGCCAGGCGACCTCCGGGTCGAAGCCTTCGATAATCGCCAGCGGATCCTTGATGTCCGTGCCGCCCCAGCCGGAACCGGGCTCCGCGACCTGGAAGTAACGGCCGGGTGTCGAGCGCCGGCCGCTCATCTTGATTCCGCTCGGCGGCATGTTGAGGACCTTACCTGCTTGATGTTCGGAAAGGATGCCGGTGATGTGATCGTCGACTACGACAACTTCATCGGCTTCGCCGAACCATTGTTGGGCGAATATGCCGATGGTGGCGGAGCCGCAGCCGACCCGCATGCGTTGTTCTTCGATACCGTCGATGATGGGCGCCTTGCCGGCCTGGACGACAAGCGCGGAGCCGTCGTCGATGGTGACTTCGACGGCTTCTTTGTTGCAGAGCGCCATCATCGCCCGGCAGGTCACATTGCCTTCTTTTTTGGTCCCGCCCGTCAGATGATTGACGCCGCCGAGCGAGAGCATTTGCGAACCGTATTCGGCGGTGGTGACGTGGCCGACATGTTCGCCATCAACACGGACGGCGGCCGTCTCCGGGCCGATATGACGATCCGTGTCGATCTTCACCTTAACGCCGCAATAGCTGAAGATGCCTTCCGTGACGACCGTGACGGTATCCACCCCGTCGTAGTCGCTCGAGACGATGAACGGGGCGGGTTTGTAGTCGGGATAGGTGGTGCCGGAGCCGATTCCCGTGATGAAAACGTCTTTGCCGGTGACCGGGTTGCCGTCCCAGTCCGGTTCGTTGGCGAGGAACGGCACCATTTCACCGCCTTCTGTCGCGTGCCGTGCTGCCAAAACGAGGGCGTCCGTGCGGATCAGCCGCCCGTCCTCGTTGGCATAGCGGTCACAGGCGCCGGTCCGCCCGGGCCGGATGCGACAGAGCACCGGACAGGCGTCGCAGCGAATGATACCGCCGTTGCCTTCGCGGGCACCGAACATCTCCGTCCGGTCGATACCTTTCGGTGTCGTTGTGTTCGATTCACTCATGATTTGGACTCCTTCAGCGCGTCCAATTCGGTCTTAAGTCGGTGCGGCAGTAACGGGACTTGGCTGACCCTAACGCCGGTCGCATGACGAATGGCGCCGAAAATCGCCGGTGCTGTCGGCACCAAGGCCGGTTCGCCGATCCCTTTGGCACCGTAAGGTCCATGGGGTTCCGGGTCTTCGACGACGATGACGTCGATATCCGGCACGTCGCCGAATGTCGGGATCAGGTAGTCGTGTAAGTTTTCGGTCCGCCCTGGGATGTATTCCTCCATCAGCGCCAGGCCGATGCCTTGCGCGATCCCGCCGTGTATCTGTCCTTCGACCAAGGTCGGATTGATCGCGCGACCTAAATCGTGCGCGGCGACAATCTTCCGGAGATGCACGGTGCCGAGTTCGAGATCGACCTCAAGATCGGCGATTTGCGCGGCGAAACCGAAAGTCGCATAGGGATCGCCCTGGCCGTCTGCATCAAGGGGCGTGGTCGGCGGGTCGAACGTACCTTCGCTTTTTAGAACGATGTCGCCGTTTCCTTCCGTCGGCAGAGACGTCAGATCGAGTGTGCCCGTGCGGCCGTCCTCCTCGACGATTACCGTCGCACCCTCAAGGCGGAGCGTTGCGCCATCCCCGGCGTTGGCCAGGCGGAGAATTTCCGCTCGCATGGCACGGCCGGCATTGTAGGCCGCCTTGCCCGACACAAAGGTCTGGCGCGAGGCCGATGTCTTGCCAGCGTCCGCCGTGAGGTCGGTATCGCCGAGGACTAATGAGAAGTCTGCGGGCGGCAGGCCGAGCGCGTCGGCGCAGATCTGCAGCATCACGGTGTTGGAGCCTTGGCCGATATCGACCGCGCCGCTGAACAAGGTGAGCTTGCCGTCCCGCTCGAGCGTGACGTGCATCGTCGACGGATTGGACATCGAGGTGTTGCCGCAGCCGTACCACATGCAGCCGACACCGACACCGCGACGGCGTGTGGTGCCGTTGGAGGCGTTCTGGCGATCCGCTTCGGTGCGAAGCGTATCCCAGTGCGGGCGTAGCGCATCCAGGCATTCGACGAGGCCGACACTATGGGTGAGGACTTGGCCCGTTGCCGTCGGTACGCCGGTGCGAATGGCGTTGCGGTGGCGGAACTCGAAGGGGTCGAGGCCAAGCTGTTCTGCCAAATCGTCGTAGAGCCGTTCCTGCAGGATGGCGGCCTGCGGCACGCCGAACCCGCGAAACGCGCCGGATGGCGGCGCATTGGTATAGATCGAGCGGGAATCGACCGAAACGTTGGGCACAAGATAAGGGCCGGTGGCATGGACAGGGACCCGGTCCGCAACCGTCGGGCCCCAAGACGCATAAGCGCCGGTGTCGAAATCGGCCTGCATCTCGAAGGCGGACAAGAGACCGTCCGGGTCCGCCGCCGCCCGGGCCGTAATCGTGGCCGGATGGCGCTTCGTGCTCGAGGCCATTGATTCGATACGGGTATAGATGGCACGCACCGGGCGTTTGAGCTTCCACGCCGCGACCGCCAAGGGCAATTGGATCGAGGCGTCCAGCTTGCCGCCGAACCCGCCGCCGCAGGCGGAGGGAATGATCCGCACGGCGTCCTTTTCGACGCCCAGGACCCGTGCGCATTCGTCGAGGTCCATATAGGGCGCTTGGGTGCAGGCGGTGATCTCGATCCGATTGCCCACGCGTTCGGCGAATCCCGCTTCGGGCTCGATATAAGCATGTTCAACAAAAGCCGTTTGAAGATCGCCTGTTGCAACCGCGCCGTTGTCGAAGGCGCCATCCGTCGTGCCTTTCCGGAGACGGCCTCGGGTTAAGACGTTATCGGGCGTATTCGCGTGAACGGATGCTGCGCCTTCGTGTAGCGCGGCCGAAACCCCGCTGATCGGGGCTTCGGGCGTCCAATCGATCGGCAAAGTGGCGAAGTCGAGGGAATCCACGGCTTCTTTGGTCCCGACAACCGCCAAAACGGCTTCTCCGCGATAGCGCACCAAGCCGTCCGCAAAGACCGGCTGATCCTTCAAGTCCGGATAAATGCCGAAACTGTTCTCGCCGGGCACGTCCGCCGCCGTTAAAATAGTTTCGATATCGGTATTATCGGCCAAGAATGCGTCTAAATCGTTGATTTTAAATGTTGCACGGGCGTGGGGCGATCGAAGCACGCGAAGCCAGAGCGCGTCCGAGGGGGCGTAATCGGCGCCGAATTTATCGTCGCCGGTGACTTTGGGCAGACCGTCCACGCGTTCGAGGCGGCTTCCAACAGCATCCGTTTCCGGCGCGGCGGCGGTGTCGGCATCGACGAATCGGTACGCTTCTAAAACAGCGTCGACAATATTTCGGTATCCCGTACAGCGGCATAGGACGCCGCCGAGTGTGTCTTCGACAGCGGCACGGTCGGGCTTCGGATTCTGCGAGAGAAGCGATGTCGCGGCCACGAGCATGCCGGGGGTGCAAATTCCGCATTGCGCGGCACCATGATGCAGAAAAGACCGCTGTAGAGCGTCGCCAAGCTCCGATGTCTGGATATTCTCGACTGTTTCGATTTCGGAATTATCAATTTGTGCAATTGGGACAAGGCAGCCGCAGGCCTGCTCCCCATCAATCAGGACGGTACAGGCACCGCAATCGCCCGCATCGCAGCCGATCTTGGTGCCGGTGAGGCCGTAATCCTCCCGCAGAACATTCGCCACGCGTTTGAACGGGTCGCCCGAATAGGAATGGGGCATTCCGTTGAGACGGAAGTTCACCTTCAATTCGTTGTTCGAAGAGACGTCATTCATATTGCGGTCCTCAGGCCATCGAGTGCGCGCCGGACGATGGTTTCCGCGGCGTTTCTTCGATAGACGGCGTCGGCACGGATGTCGTCGATGGGCGAGAGCGCTTCAAACATCTCCGAGGTCAGCTCGCCGGCGAGATCGGCCGTCATGGATTTGCCTTTGAGCGCGTCTTCCACGCCCGGAAGTCGGCATGCGACTTCGGAACAGGCACCGACCGCAACGCGTGCATCCTGGATCGTTTCCGCGTCATCCAAATCGAGTGTCACAGCCACCATCGCAATCGATATCACGAGATATCGGCGTGCGCCGAGTTTGAGAAACGTTGCGCGTGAGGACGAATCTCGTTTCGGAATAAAGAGCCCCGTAACCAGCTCTCCGGATTTGAGGGCGGTGCGGCGATTGCCTTCGATGAACTGAGCGAGCGGCAATTGCCGGGTGCCGTCCGCGCCGGCGATGTCGACGATCGCGTCGAGCGACAAGAGCGGCGGTACCCCGTCCGCGGCGGGCGAGGCGTTGCAAATATTGCCGGCAACGGTCCCTCTATTCTGAATCTGCACGCCGCCGACCTCTCGCGCCGCAAGACGTAGACCGTCGAAATAATCGGGCAGGTCGGCCCGGACGATATCGCTCCACGTGACGCGGCCGCCGATCCGGTGTCCGTCGGGACGTGTTTCAATGCCGCGCATCTCGCCGATATCCGTTACGTCGAGCAGCCGCCGCGGCCCTTCGCGACCCCAGGCATGCGCGTCTGTCGCCATCGGGTAGACATCGGTGCCGCCGGCAATAACGGTCCATTCGCCTTGGGCGAGTAATCCCAACGCTGCATCAAGTGAATCCGGTCTTTCGTATGCTTCGGACATTGGCAATTTATTGTTTGTCTACAAACAAATTTACACGTTTCGAATACCGCAATCAAGCAAGCTTCCGCAGCAATGCGAGAAAGGTGCTGCGTTCGCTTTTGCTCAGGGGCTCAAGCGTCTTCTCCGTAATTTGCTCAGCAATGGGAACGGTTGCCGCGACAAGCGCTTCGCCGGCTTCCGAAAGGCGCCACAGGCTGCGGCGGCCGTCATCGGGGTCCGGTCGTGCGTCGATGAGAGCCCGTTCTTTCAGGCGTCTCACCACGCCTTGCACTGTCGCCGGGTCCATCGCTGCCAGCCGACCAAGCCGGTTTTGCGAGACTTCTTCCTCGTCGCCGATCTTCACCAAGACGGCGAACTGCATCGGTGTGAGTTGCTGATCGTTCAAGCCTTCAAAAAAGATAGCGGCATGACGCTGATTGGCGCGCCGCATCAGATGCCCGACTTGGTCTTCGAGTTTGTATTTCACCATGGCGTCTCACACTCCCCGGCTTCTAGGCGCCGCGTAGCGCGTGGGTGGCGGGGCCATCGACAGAGGTTAGATCGCTCGACAAAACGACACCAAACATGTCACGGGCTTCCTCCATCGTATAATAGCCACGCCGGACATCTTGCAGGACGAGCTCCGGCGGCCTTTTCCGCGGGTCGCCAAAGCCGCCTCCGCCCGGCGTGCCGACCGCGACGATGTCCCCTGGCGCAATGGCAATGTCCTGATCTTTCGATAGGTGTTCCGGCACGTATTTCTCGCCATTTCGATAGACGGTCACCGCGTTCGGCAAACCGTCCTGACCGCCGAGCGCACCTTGTGGGCCGACGCGTCCATGATCCATCACGAAGGAGGCTTGCGCTCCACCGCGCAGCAGTTCCACCGTGTAGTTGACGCCGAACCCGCCCCGTTTTTCGCCGGCCCCACCGGAGGATTCCCGAAGCGAATATTCGTGGAACAGGACTGGGTAATACTGCTCCAGAACTTCAATCGGCTGCGTCTTCGATATCCCGATCGTCGAACAGCCGTTCGTCAGCCCATCGTGATCCGCGTTGCCGCCATAACCGCCGCCGCTGATTTGGTACATGACGAATGGTCGGTCCTTCTCAGGGTCGTAGCCGCCGAGCGCAAAGTTACCGCTAGAGCCGGCCGGCGCGGCGGTGACGATATCGGGCAGCGGGTCGACAAGCGCCGCAAAGACCGCCTCGGCGATCCGTTGCGAGACCTCTGCGGCGCATCCGGAAACCGGGCGAGGATACTTCGCATACAGGAAAGTCCCGTCCGGGTCCTTAATATGGAGAGGGTCGAACGTTCCTGCATTAATCGGTACATCCGGGAAAATATGCTTCATGGCCAGATACACGGACGAACAAGTCGTGGCTAAAACGCTGTTCATCGGGCCTTTGCAGGGCGGGCTGGAACCGTCGAAGTCGAAATAGAGATCGCCGTCCTTCTTCTCGATATTCACGGCGATGCGTAGCGGTTCGTCGACAACGCCGTCGGAATCGACCCATGCTTCACCATGATAGGTGCCATCCGGGATAAGAGCGATTTTCGCCCGCATTTGCTGGGCGGCCCGCGCCCGCCATTCGCGAATGGCGCTTTTAATAGTTGCTATACCGTAACGGTCAAGTAAGGCGGTTAGCTGGCGTGCCCCGACTTTCAGAGCCGCAATCTGCGCCTTGATATCTCCGATCCGTTGGTCGGCGATCCGAATATTCGAACAAATGATCGCATAGATCTCCGGATCCATCTCGCCGCGCTTGACCAATTTCACGGGCGGCAGGCGCAGCCCTTCTTGTTCGACCGCGGTCGCATTGGCGGAGAACCCGCCTGGCCCCGCGCCGCCGATATCCGGCCAATGTCCGGTATTGGAGAGCCACGAAAATAATTCGCCTTCGTAATAAAATGGCATGGCGAAGCGTACATCCATCAAGTGCGTTCCGCCGAGATAGGGATCGTTTACGATATAGATATCGCCTTCTTCCGGCGGCAGCGCCCGGCCGTCCCGGATGAATTCGATGAGTGTCATGGTGGAGAACTGCATTGTGCCGACAAAGACAGGCAGTCCAAGCTCCCCTTGTGCGATCAACTCGCCGCTATCCGCGTCATATATGCCGTCGGAACGGTCGTCGGCTTCCGCGATGACCGGCGAAAAGGCGGAACGCGAGAATGTCAGGTCCATCTCGTCACAGACTTGCTGGAGACCCGCTTGTATGACGCTCAGGGTAATCGGATCGATATTGCTCATAGGGGATTTCCGATCTCAATCAATAAGTTACCGTCTTCATCGACGGTTACGGTATCGCCGGGCTCGACGACGGTCGTTGTATCCATTTGCTCGATGATAGCGGGGCCCTCGAAGGTACTGCCGATGGGCAGGCGCTCGCGGCTGTAAATCGTCGTATCGTGCCACGTACCTGCGAACCAAACCTGTCGAGTGGCCGTCCGCGCCGCTTCGAGCGAATCCGAGCGTGCCGCCGGATCCACGATGCGTGCGAGATCGAAATTCGGTCGGACACCGATGACCGATGTCTTCAGATTCACCAGATTTGCGCGTATTTCCGGCAATTCGACTTGGAACCGGTTAAAATACGCCGTCTCAAATATGCGCTGTATCTCTTCCTTTGGCGTCTCGAGCGACGGAATTGGGATGGAGATGAGATGCGTTTGCCCGATAAACTGCATATCGGCGCCGTGTAAAATCCGGGTGTCGTCCAATGCAATTGTTTCGCTTTCGATCAGACGTTGGCCTTCGGCTATCTGTTCGGCCAACACATCGCGAATTTCTTTCATCTCGATGCTATCGAGGGGACGGTTTACCGTGCGAACAAAATCGTGGCGAATATCGGCGACGACGCAGCCAAGCGCGTTCGTAATACCGGGTCGAGCCGGCACCAAAATGCGCGGGATACTCAACTCGCGACCAAGCGATGCGGCGTGTAGCGGCCCGGCACCGCCAAAGGCGAAAAGTGTGAAATCGCGCGGATCATATCCTTTCGATATCGAGACAATACGCACTGCGCCAGCCATTCGGTCATTGGCGACACGAATGATTGCGCCGGCTGCCTGATCGACATCGATCCCCAGCGGATCGGCGATCTTCTCCTGTAAAATCGCGCGAATCTTGTCGATGGAAGGCGTTTCCGAAGTCGAGAGCAGTTTTTCAGCATTAAGGCGGCCCAAGACGAGGTTCGCATCGGTGATCGTCGGATTTTCCCCACCACGGCCGTAACAAATCGGCCCGGGTGTGGCACCTGCGCTTTCCGGGCCCACCCGCAAGAGCCCCGCATCGGTGATCGAGGCGATCGAACCGCCGCCAGACCCGATCGTCCGCACATCGACCATCGGCACATGAATCGGCATGGCGTATTCGACGTCGAGTTCGTTGCTGACCGCGGGGATGGCGTCCTTGACCAAGGCGACGTCCGTCGAGGTGCCGCCCATATCGTAGGTGATGAGGTTCTCGAATCCGCCACGTTTGGCGGTGTAGGCCGCCGCCATCACGCCCGAGGCAGGCCCAGACATGACTGTCTTCGCCGCTTCGCGGTCGACCCGCCGCGCCGACACCATGCCACCATTGCCGTTCATGACCAGCAAGTCGCGCTGGAAGCCCTTCGCACTCAGCTCGGATTGCAGCCGGTCGACATAACGGTGCAGGAAGGGACGGACCGACGCGTTGACGGAGGCGGTGACGCCGCGTTCGAACTCGCGGTATTCGGACAGCAGCTCGTGCCCTGCGGTGATGTAGTCGTTCGGCCAGATGTCGCGGAGCAGGCTGACGGCGTGCCGTTCGTGGTCCGGGTTCGCATAGGCGTGCAGAAAGTGGACGACGAGAGATTCGCAGCCCGCTTCGAGCAACTGACGCGCCGCGTCGCGGACGCCGTCCTCATCGAGCGGCACCACCACATTGCCCTGCGCGTCCATCCGTTCGGTGACTTCGATACGGCGATCGCGGGGAATGACGGGCTGAAAGGCGCCGAACAT
>PAZH01000080.1 GCA_002716125.1 Rhodospirillaceae bacterium | reverse complement strand
TAAAGTCTCTGCGGCGTCCCGAATCTCTGAGGCGGTGATTGTCATTGATCTGTTTTGCCCTGCGACGGTTGAAGGACGAGCCGGTCACCACCGCGCGCCATAAGTTCATCTTGCGAGCCGAAGATACGGAAATAACGACCGTCGCGCCACTCTTCCAGCAGCGACATGTAGTGATCCGAAAGGGGGTTCCCGGATTGGCCGGTTGCAAGACTGAAGCGGCTGTTTTCCGGATTTCCGAGATCATAGACCGCGCGATAGGCCGCGCCGTGGCTGTGGCGATACGGATCGGAATTCGGGCCGCCGGTCTGACCGCGATTTAGCGTATGGTCGCCGCCACCCGTCGCAACACGTCCGTCGGCCCAGGTGCTTACGATGGGGATGTGGCGCAAGATTCGATGGCTAAACATTGCTTGATGCGCTTCGCCCCAACGCCATTTCTCCGGGTCGTCACCGTATTTCTCGCGCAATTCGGTCGTCGCTCGATCGAGCGCCTTTAACATTTGGTCGGCGCACGTTTCTTTTGTCGGACTTCGGTCGTCGTCGCACCAAACCGTATTCTTTTGGAGTGTCCGCAGCAAAATTCTAGGCCGGGTCCGTCCATAGGCAGGGAAGGTGTCGCCAAGTTCGTCTGCGAAGATCGTCGCCATCAAGTGACGGATCCAGGCGGCATAGATCAAGGGTTCTGGGCGATCGCGCGCCATCTCGAAATTCCAATCCTTGAGCAATTCGACCGTGCGCACCTGGATTGCTTCGACCGGCTCAACGCCGAGCAAGTGTGGAACGAGCTTCCGTGCGGCGACGGACCGCCGGTCCAATTGCAGCTGGACGCTATCTTCGACCGTAAGCGCGCGGCGGTCCTGAAAGGTTTCGAAAATACGGGCTACACGATAAGAGGCCGGCCAATAGCGTGCATAGGGATATCGTCTCGTCCCGGCGCGGATACGGTTATTGGCATTGGCGATTAATCCTGTCGGTGGATCCCAAACCTGGGGCCATTCGACAAACGGAACCGTGCTTTCATCTACGCCGTCATGGCTGTTGCCGGGAATCGGCAGGTGCCTTGCCGTGCTGTCCCGCACCGGCATCTTCCCGGCGGTGGCGAAGCCGATTTCGCCGGTCCGCGACGCGCCGAAAAGGTTTTGCATCGGCGCGTCGAATGATCGAGCGGCAACCCTGAAGTCGTTCAAGGATTTCGCACGGTTCATCTGCGCGAGTGCGGAGACCGTCGTGTCGTCGGTGTCTAAAATCGTCGCGGAGAGCGCCAGAACCTTACCCGCGCCGCCGAGATTGGCGAGATGCGGCATAACATCGGAAATGATGGGGCCGTGGCGGCTGCTGCGAATGACAATATCGACGGGCGTTTCGCCTCTGATCTTGATCGTTTCTTGCCGGGTCTGAAATCGACGCGGACCGCTCGAAGTGACGTACTGCGCCGGATCGTTCGGAGCGAGATCCTCGATATAGATATCCGTGGTGTCAGCCCCGGGCGTCGTCATGCCCCAAGCGATATGGCCGTTTTGGCCAAGGATTGTCAGCGGCACGCCGGGAACCGTTGCGCCGGTGGAAGTAAAATTCGGCGTAACAATACGGGCGAGGTACCAGAGTCCCGGCGCGGAGAATCCAAGGTGGGGGTCGTTCGCGAGGATCGGCATTCCGGATTTTGTCCGTGCACCGGAGAGAACCCATGCGTTCGACGCGCTGTCGCTTTTTAGGTCTTTCGGGATCGCGGCGGCGATTCGAACCCAGTCCAAGCGCGTGATTTCCGGGTGTCGGTTGCGGGATAATGTTGTCGGATCCTCTGCTTGTTCACGCGGGAAGAGCTGTTCGACACGTGCCGCACCGAGTTTCTTCGCCAAGGCTGCGCGCAGCAGGTCACCCCGCCATCCGGTGGAGAGGCGCAACCCCATCAGCTTCGCCCAGACCAACGTATCAGCCGGTTGCCATGGTTCCGGACGATGCCCGAGTATGATAAATTCGATTGGCCAGGCGCCGTCGTGGTTCTCAATAAAGGCGTTTACGCCGCGCACGTATGCGTCCAGCGTTTCGCTTACGCCTGCTGGAAGCGTTTCCGCTTGCTTTTCGGCAAGACGATAGATCCCGAGTGTGCGAAGAAACTTATCGGTCGCGAGGGTTTCGGGGCCGATGATCTCGGACAGCCGGCCGGCGCCGATCCGGCGCATGAATTCCATTTGCCAGAGCCTGTCCTGTGCATGCGCAAAACCGAGCGCGAAGGCGGCGTCCGCAGGGTTTTCGGCGAAGATATGGGGGATGCCTCTTTTGTCTCGAACGATTTCGATGCTGGTTCCGAGGTCTGCGACCGAGATCGTTCCTGTCGTTTGTGGCAGCGAGGTGCGAAGCCAGATAAAACCGAGAAGGGCGCCGACCGCCGTAAAGATGAGGAGGGCGGCGGCGCCGATGCGCGTTCTGCGAAACATGGGTTGAGAGACTAAGCGGGGCGGCCTTCGCCGAAAAGCAATTCTATTACGATATCGAGTTGCTTGCAGTGTGCCGGACTCTAACTCTAAAACGAGACAACTAGACATCTCGGGATCAGGAAAACAAAAAATGGTCACTTATCTGAAGCAGGGAAAAAGCGACGCCGATGTAGCGGAGGCCGACGCAAAGGTGCGCGGGATTGTCGAAGATATCTTGTCGGACATCGAGAAGCGCGGCGATGCAGCGGTGCGCGAACTCTCTGAGAAGTTCGATGGCTTCACACGCGAAGAATTCCGTCTCTCTGAAGACGAAATAAAAGCGGCCGTTTCGAAGGTCCCGCAAACCGATATCGAAGACATTGAATTCGCGCAAAAACAGGTCCGCAACTTCGCTCAGAAACAAAAGGAATGCCTGCAGGACTTGGAAGTCGAAACCATGCCGGGCGTCATTCTGGGCCATCGCAATATTCCGGTAAATTCGGTCGGCTGCTACGTGCCGGGCGGGAAGTATCCGATGGTTGCCTCCGCCCATATGAGCGTTCTGACCGCGTCGGTTGCGGGTGTGCAGCGGATCGTCGCCTCGGCCCCGCCGCAGGATGGCGAGCCGCATCCCGCCATCGTTGCTGCCATGCACATGGGGGGCGCGGACGAGATTTTGGTGCTCGGCGGTGTCCAGGCGGTCGGTGCGATGGCGATCGGTACCGAGTCTATCCCCGGCGTCGACATGCTGGTTGGCCCCGGCAATATGTTTGTCGCGGAAGCGAAGCGGCAATTGTTCGGCCGGGTCGGGATCGACCTATTCGCCGGTCCGACGGAGACCATGATCATTGCGGACGAAAGCGTCGATGCGGAAATCTGTGCTGTGGATTTGCTGGGCCAGGCGGAACACGGGCCGACATCTCCCGCGTGTCTGATTACAAATTCCCGCAAGCTGGCGGAAGAGACCATGGTCGAGGTCGAACGCCAACTCGAGATCCTGCCGACCGCAGATATCGCGAGCGATGCGTGGCGGGACTACGGCACCGTGATTGTTTGCGACAGCGTCGACGAAATGGTGGCTCAGGCCGATAAGATGGCCTACGAGCATGTCCAGGTGATGACCGAAGACCCCGACTACTTCGCGGATAATATGACCAACTACGGTGCGCTGTTTCTGGGGCCGCGAACCAATGTGTCCTACGGCGACAAGGTTATCGGCACCAATCACACACTGCCGACGAAGCGGGCGGCGCGGTATACGGGCGGTCTTTGGGTCGGTAAATTCATGAAGACCTGCACTTATCAAAAGGTGCTGACCAACGAAGCGTCTGCCAAGGTCGGTGAGTATTGCTCGCGGCTCTGTGCGATCGAAGGTTTCGCCGGGCACGGCGAACAGGCCAACATCCGGGTGCGCCGCTACGGCCGGCGGAATATCGAACCTTACGGTGTCGCGGAGAAGCTATAGAATGTCTGACCCTATCGAAATCAATCCGATTTCGGACGCCTGCGGGGCGGAAATATCCGGTGTCGATCTCTCGAAGCCGCTTGGCAACGAGAAATTCGCGGCCGTTCATCAGGCGTTGCTCGACCACCAAGTGATCTTCTTTCGCGATCAGGATCTGACGCCCGAACAGCAGGTCGAGTTCAGCCGCCGTTTCGGCGAGCTGCGGATCAGCGAGCAGTACGAATCGCTGGAGGGCTATCCCGAGATCATTGAGATCGTGAAGGAGCCTGACAGCACCGGCATCGTCGGTAACCTTTGGCATAGCGACGAGAGTTTCCTGCCGCAGCCGGCGCTGGGCTCCTTACTATATATTCTGGAAAGCCCGGAGGTCGGGGGCGATACCATGTTCGCGAACCAATACCTCGCCTATGAAGCGCTTTCGCCCGGCATGCAGGAGATGCTGTTAGGGCTGAATGCCGTCCATTCGGACGCCAGTTTGCAAAAGCGCAATGCGGGACGGGCGCTCCGTGTAAAGGCGGGCGCGGAAGACCGCGGGGTGTTTGAAGCAACACATCCCGTTGTCCGCACGCACCCCGAAACCGGACGCAAAAGCCTGTTCGTGCATCGCCCCTACACCATCCGGTTCGAGAACATGACGGTCGAAGAGAGTGCGCCGCTGTTGTCGTTCCTCTACGCGCATTCCGCGCGTCCGGAATTCACCTGCCGCTTTCGATGGCAGGAAGGCTCACTCGCCTTTTGGGACAACCGCTGCCTACAGCACTACGCCCTGAACGACTATTCCGGCGTCCGGCGCTACGGTCACCGGGTGACGGTCGTCGGCGATACGCCGCGCTAGTCGACGACTTTCCACTGCACCAGTGTGTAGGCTGGGTCGGCGTCGTCGTGCGGCTCGAACACGGCTTCCACCTTTGAGCCGATGACCACTTCTTGATGCGGATCGCCGAGCAGGTTGCCGATCATCCGAACGTTTCCCGCATGCGGCAGTTCGACCAAAACGACAAGATAAGGGCCGTGGTCCTTAAGCGCCGGATGCACTGGATGCCAGGGACGCTCCCAGCTGTAGATGACGCCCGTCGGCTCAACCGTTTCCCAGGTCATGTCGAGCGAGTTGCAGTTATGGCATATCCATTCCGGACCCCATTGCCAGGTTCCGCAGTCGGCGCATCGTTGGATCATCAATTCGCCGCGCCGGGTCGCTTCCCAATAAGGGGTGTCGAGCCCGTCCGGTTGTGCGACTGGGATCGGCATGCCTTCCGGCAGATAACTCTTACTCATAATGTTGCCTCCGATCCCATGATGACGCTGCTGACGTGATGGACCATCGGCCCCGCGATGTTGATCGCGACGTCCGCATCCGGCACTTGGTTGACGGACTCGCCTCTGATCTGGCGGACCGCTTCGATCTGCAAGCCGAGACCGTGCATGTAGCACTCGGCCAGGTTTCCGCCGCTGGTGTTGAGCGGCATCTTACCGCCGGGCGCCGTTAAGTTCTCCAATTGGAAGAACTCGTTGCATTCGTCCGGCGCGCAAAATCCGTGCTCGACCACGGCCATCATCACCCCGATTGTGAAGTTCTCATAGCTCTGAACGACATCGACGTCGCCTGGCGTGACTTGCGCCATTTCGTATAGGCGCGGCGCTAGGCTGGCGAAGCTCGAAGAGGGAAAGTTGCTGGCGTTCATCACCGGTGCGCCGCAGCGATGGTCGGAGCCTTGTACGGCACCCAGGATATAGGCCGGCTTTTGCTTTAGGTCCTTGGCCTTTTCGGCTGAGACGATGATGCAGGCTGCCGCGCCGTCGTTCTCCTGACAGCAGTCGAAAAGACGGCAGGGCTCGGCGATCCATCGCGAGTCGTCGTACTTCTCTGCCGAGAGCGGCCGGTTGTACATCACGGCGCGCGGATTGTTCTGTGCGTGGTGATACGAGGCCATCGAGATCGAGCGCAGCACGCTATGATCGACGTTGTTCTCGTGCATGAAGCGCATCGCCCGCATGGCATATTTTTGCAAGGGCGACATCACACCGTAGGGCGACATATAGGCCGCGTCACCGCTGACCCGCGGGTCGGGGGCACTTTGGCCGAAACGGCGGAACTGACCTTGGGCCAGTCCGCGGAATGCGACGACGCAATCGGCGTAGCCGCATGCGACGGCCGCTGCGGCATTGCCGATCGCGGCCGCGACACCGCCACCGCCGCCGCCCCAATTCATGTTGGAATAGCGCAGTTCTTTCGTGCCGAGCGCGGCAGCCAGCCTGGTCGGCTCGTTCCGGTCGTTGGAGTAAGACGCAAATCCGTCGATTTCCTCGGCGGCGATTCCGGCGTCCTCGCAGGCGGCGAGTATGGCTTTCAACACCAACACGAACTCGCTGTCCGGTGATTGCCCGTGCTTGTAGTAGGTCGTCTCGCCGACACCGGCGACCGCCGTTTTCCCTCTGATCGTTCTATCGCTCATCGGTCTTTTCGTACCTCGCATCGATGGTTCAATAGGCAAAGTGCGAGGAAATTCGTGCCCGGCAAGGGGATACTTGCGTTTTACCGCCGCAACGCGCCGGCGTTTGCGGCGAGGCCGGCGGCGACGGCGATCAGGATCGCGAGGATGCCGTATACTTCCGGGTAGTCGTGCGCGAGGTTGAATATCTCCGCTTCGATGCCGCTCTTCGAGACATAAAGCGGTGTTTTCTGTGCACTGATCATTTTGCCGTCGCGCACCAGGAAGGCTTCCATGCTGTAGATGCCTGTCGGCACGTTCGCTGGAAAGACGACCTCTGTTCGGAACAGTTTGCCGCCAAGGACACTAACCCGTCCTTCGAGCACGCCGTAATGCCCAAGCGCTTGCTTGTTGCGGATCAAAGCCGTCTGGAAGTCCGCCTGCTGCGCCGGTCCGATCTCTTCCGTCGGTTTGAAGCTGAGATATTCGACACCGATCTGATGTCGTTCGCGGAGCGAGAAGGGCAGCCATTCGTCGAGCTCTTCGCTCGCCATGACTTGGTAGAACGAGATGGCATCCTTGAATGTCACCGACGCTTCATTGGCCCAGACGCCGGCAATTCGCGCTTTGCGCCGAATGGTGATTGGCTCTCGCGGCCCTTGGACCACCACCACCACTTTGCCGTCACCTTCGATCGCGCCGTAAAGAAGTACCTTCTTACCGGTAAAGCCGAGGTCGATCTTGACCAAATGCTCCGAGAGATCGGCGACGAGCGCGTCCGCATGCGCGGCACGGATACCGAAAACCCCTAAGACACAGCAGATGCACAACGTGAGGAGGATCCGCATTCTAGTGCCCTCCCGTAAAGCCGATGCTGTAGAGGTCGGCCGGAGTGGCCACCAATTCGTATCCAATCTTGGCGCAGACCGCGAGAACGATCAGCGCCAGCAAGCCGCGCAATTGCTCGCCCTTCAGCTTGGAGCCGACGACCGTTCCAACCTGCGCGCCGATGACGGCACCCAGCAGGAGCAAGAACGCCAGGACGACATCGACGGTCTGGTTCAACGAGGACTGCCAGAAGGTTGCGTTCGCCGTCACGAAAATGATCTGGAAGAGCGACGTGCCCACGACAACATTCGTCGGCATGCCGAGCAGGTAGATCATCGCTGGGACCATAATGAACCCACCGCCGACGCCCATGATCGCGGAGAGGATGCCGACCACGATTCCGATCAGCAGCGGCAAGAGCGCGCTGATATAGAGCTTCGATTTCCGGAACCGCATCTTGAACGGCAACCCGTGCAGCCAGTTGTGCTGGTGCAGCTTGCGCCGTGCGCCGCCTGTTCGGCGCGAACGCTGCAAGGCGCGCGCGCTTTCGATCAACATCAGGAATCCGATGATGCCAAGGAAGATGACATAGGAAAGCCGGATCACCAGGTCGATCTGGCCGAGGTCGCGAAGTTCCTTGAATAGCCAGACGCCGAAAGTGGAGCCTATGAGGCCGCCGACCAGCAGCACCGCGCCCATTTTGAAATCGACATTGCCGCGCCGCCAATGCGCGACCACACCGGAGACCGAAGAGGCGAGGATTTGATTGGCTTCCGTGCCGACCGCGACCGGCGGCGAGATGCCCATAAAGATCAGCAGCGGCGTCATTAAAAAACCGCCGCCTACGCCGAAGATGCCTGAGAGCATGCCGACGCCGGCGCCCATACCCAGCACCATGAAAATATTCACCGAGAGTTCGGCGATCGGCAGATAAATATGCACGTCCCACCCTCGTGGCCGCCCTTTTGGCACGGCCCGGCGACCCCCTCGTTTGCGCCGATGGATCGCCACTGGAATAGGTTGCGAGTGCGTCGCACTATGCGCCTCGTCATAGGCGCGCGCAAGCGTATGTCCGTATAAGACGTTGACCGCGCGGCCATTTGTCGCGGAATGCGCGCGCGAAAGGGAGAAGCGATGTCTTACCAATCGATTTTCAGGCCGGACCTGTTCCGGGATCAGGTCATGGTTGTCACCGGCGGCGGCAGCGGCATCGGTCGATGCATCGCGCACGAGTTGGCGGCCCTTGGCGCGATGGTTGTCATAACCGGTCGCACGAAGGCGAAGCTGAACACTGTCGCGGCGGAAATCGAAGAAGACGGCGGGCGTGCCGATCATGCTGTCTTTGATATCCGCGACGAGGCGGCGGTCGGCGAACAGGTCGGCGCTATCCTGGATCGGCACGGTCGGATCGACGGGCTTGTGAATAATGCGGGCGGACAGTTTCCGGCGCGCTTGGAGAACATCAGCGCCAACGGCTGGAATGCCGTCGTGACCAATAACCTCACGGGCGGGTTCCTGGTCAGCCGCGAGATCTATACCCAATGGATGAAACAGCATGGCGGCGCCATCGTGAACATCACCGCCGATTTCTGGCGTTCCATGGTCGAGATGGGCCATACCGGTGCCGCCCGTGCAGGCATGACCAGCTTTACGGAAACAGCGGCGGTGGAGTGGGGGCCCGACGGCGTGCGTGTCAACAGCGTAGCACCCGGCTGGATCGCGTCATCGGGATTCGACTCTTACGACGACCCGGAAACCCGCAGACGGTTCGCCGAGATGCCGAAATTCGTACCCTTGAAACGCATCGGCACGGAGGCCGAACTTTCTGCGGCAGTGGTCTTTCTACTTTCGCCGGCCGCCGCCTTCATTACCGGCGCCGCCCTTCGTGTCGACGGCGGCGTGCCCAACACCTGCGTCAACATTCCCCTCCCCGACGTCGACGCGGGCTCGCCGTCATACGAGGGCTTCCACCGCGCGGTGCGCCCAAAGGTTTTGGATGAGGGGTGAGGGGTAGCCCGCTGCCCGTCATTCCCGCGAAGGCGGGAATCTAGGTCGGCACGACCGAGCATTCTGGATTCCCGCCTTCGCGGGAATGACGTAAGGTGTTGCGATATGGCCCATCCAATGTTCAATCGGATGATGAGTCATTTAGATCGCCTTCCTCGATCGTCTCGAATCCCTCACCGGGCGGCGGTTGCGGCTAGGGAAGCCGGGTCGGCCCCGGAAAGACGGTGCGGCCGAGGTGACTAAATAGGTGGACGTCCCGGGTTTACCTGGGTTTACGGCGGTGCAGCTTTTGAAAAAGAACCGAATCTATGTGATGGCGGCCGCCTGCTTGAGCGATGCTAACATGGCGAGTCTTTCCAGATAGGCCCGGGTTCCGTCTTCGGTGGCGAGTGCGCGATGCAATCGCGATCGGAAATCCGCCTGATCCGCCGCGCTCGCTGCCTCCAAATCTTTTTTGTTTTGAATTGTTTGCTTTTGCACGGCGTCTAGCGTCACCGTTCGCCGTTGGCGATCGTATAGGCCTAGCTGCTCAATATCGATCTGACCGTTCCAGACTTTAGCGAGCAAGCCGGTCAAGTTGACCGCGTCATGAATGCCGCCGTTCATCCCCATGCCACCCAGCGGATTGTTGATATGCGCGGCATCACCGACCAGGAAGGCGCGCTTGTCGCGGAACGTCTTGGCCACGCGCTGGTGGACGCGGTAAAGCGTTCGATGACGGATTTCCGCCCCGCCCGCACCCGCCAGCACACCGTCCAGGCAACGTCGACCGTACGCTTCGTCGAGCGCCGCGTCGTCCGGCATTTCAGCGGAGATTGGCAACATGACGCGCCAAAGGCCCGGAATTTTGAGGAAAAAGTGCCATTGCTTGGGATCGGCAACGTAACTCACGATATCCAAATCCGGAATTTGTTCCGAGAAATCAAACGGCGTACTGAGCACCAGGAATCGGTCCGGCCAGGTAAAGCCTTCGAACTCGATGCCGAGAGCGGCTCTCACCTTGCTGCTGGCGCCATCTGCGCCGATTAGAAATCGCGCCTTCCGGCTCATCGTTTTATCAACCGCGCGCGCGTTTACGGTCACGCCGTCGTGGTCCTGCGCGCAGCCTTCCACGGAATGTCCGAATAACAGTTCGAAGTTCGGATCGTCTTTCAGAAGATCGTATAGGACGCGGGTCAGGCGCCATTGTTCGCACTGCAGGCGGTACGGGTGGCGCGTCAGGTCGGCAATCTCATCAAAATCAAAGCGCGCCAGAATGCCTTCGCTCTTACTGCGGTATTGCAAATAACGCGCACGCAGGCCGTGACGCTCAAGACCTTGGGTCGCGCCGAGGTCTTCCAACATATCCAAGGTTGAAGGATGAAATGTCGACGCCCGAGATTCAGTGCTTAGATCGTCGCCGCCCTCAAATACCGTCACCGGAACGCCGCTTCCAACAAGGCGCGCGGCCGCCGTCATTCCGACCGGACCAGCGCCTGCGATGAACACCCGTTCTTCAATTGCGACCACGTTCTTCTCCTTTCATCCCTCCGCGCCCCTTCGTCGCGTTTAACCTGGGGGGTAACCTGGAGATGGCACTCAATTGCAAAACTACATTTATGACGAATCTGCTTATCGTCTCGTTTTGGGTTGCCGTGGTAACGAGCGGTGACAAATTGTCTAAATTATGTTATCGTACCATTTGTTCTTTGACATCGTGAATCGCATTGCCGGGCTACAGAACCATTCTGCAGGTCGAATCAACGGTACGCTATTACCCCAATTCGTGGGTGCATGGGGTTGTTCTTCGGAAAAAAAGTGTGTCGCGGTTACAGGGCATTTCTATCGGCCAAAATAACGCGTCATTCCCACGACGGCGGGAATCCAGAATGCGCTGTTGTACCTACCTAGATTCCCGCCTTCGCGGGAATGACGAGCGGAAGCCAGTTTTACCCCTGCTGGATCGGGCCGCCGCTGTGGTACCAGGCTTCGATGCCGCCATGGAGGCGGTGGATTTGACCGGTGTAGCCGGACTCGACCAACTGTTGGGACGCCATGCCGCAACGCACGCCGCTGGCACAGTGGATGACGAGCTTCTTACCGTCGTGGTCCGGGACCGCGCTCGGGTCGAAGGCCGAGAGCGGGATCAAGGTCGAGCCTTCGATCCGCGCCATCTGATATTCGTGGGGTTCGCGCACGTCGACCAGGACGGCGTCGCCAGACGCCATCCAGGTCTTTAAGGTCTCCGCGTCGATGAACTCGACCGTAGCACCATCACTCATCGGCGGTGATCGGAGCCGTTCCGGTCGAGCTGGCGGATCAGCGCATCCCATTCCATCCGGCCGACATCTTCGGATTCGCGGAAAGCGCGCCGGCGGCCTTCCTTGTCCTCGATGATGTCCTGATCCATGAGGATGATCTCATCGCCAAGCGACTGGGCCGCAACCTGGATGTCGCAGGATTTTTCCAAGTAGTAGGAATTGCGGAATGCCTGCGGGATCGTGCGGCCAACGGAGAGCGAGCCGTGGTTGACCAGCAGCATGTTGTTCTTGTCGGCGAGATTGCGGCCGAGGCTTTCGCGCTCGTCGAGATTGGTCGCTGGTCCTTCGTAGTCGTGATAGGCGAGATCGTCGATCACGTAGAGCGAGTGCTGGCTCATCGGAATCAAGCCGTTCTTCACCGAGGCGACAGCGATGCTGGCCTTGGTGTGGAGGTGGATCACCGCGCCGACGTCCTCGCGGGCGAGGTAACAGGCGCTGTGGATCGTGAAACCGGCGGAGTTAAAAGCGCCTTGGCGGCCGACCATATCGCCGTCCAAATTCATCTTCACCAGGCTGGAGGCCGTGACCTCATCGAACATTTCACCGTACTGGTTCATCAGGAAGCAGTCCGGCTCGTCCGGTATCCGGGCCGAAAGGTGCGTGTAGACCAGATCGGTCATCCGCATGTTGTGGAAGATACGATAGAGCGCTGCCAGATCGCAGCGGGTTTCCCATTCCGCGTCGCTGACTTCGTTTTGATAAACCAATGTCGCAAGTGCCATGACCCTCTCCTCAAAATTCGAATAGTGGGGCGCCCGACGCGCCGACCGACCGCTTCTTACTAAAGTGGCGCGTTCGGGCCGTAGAATCAAATGAGGATCGAATGATGTTGAGGGGGCGGTTTGCGCGGGGCCGCTTATTTCAGTCGTGTCTTGGCCTTGGTGAAGTGAACCTTCGTCGGCTTCTCGAGTTGCAGCGCACCCGCTTTCTCGGTAACGCCGTAGCATTTGCGGAACCCGTCGAACCAGCTGTCCCATTTGTGGCAGAGGAGATCGCCCTTAATCCACCAACGGCCGATATCGTAGTAGCCGTTCCCGGAAATACCCTCGAGTTTGCCATTGGCCAGGACCGTCAATTCGACGGGGAACTCGTAGTCGGTGCTGCTCTTAACCTTCACGGGACCGGCCGCCGCCCGGCTCTTGATCTCTTTGCCGGAAATGAATCCGCCGCCGGCCTGAGCGGGGAGTGCGAGGGCGAGTAGAACGAAGACGGCTGTTAGAATACGCATGGCAGGTTCCCTGACGGTCGATTGAATGCAGCGGCTATATAAGCACAAGATAATGCGTCTGGCTGTGACGGTCGTCATTCTCGGAGGCGTTCGAGAATGGCTTCGCAAAATTGGGTCGTGCTGGCCGTGCCGCCTTGTTCCGGCGTCAGGCGGTCGCCGTCCTGATAAACTTTGTCGATGGCGCTATCCACACGATCAGCCGTCTCGCCATAGCCAAGATGGCGCAGCATCATTGTCGCGGTTCGGATTGTGGCCGTCGGATTGATAATGTTTTGGCCCATGATGTCGGGGGCGGTGCCGTGGATCGGCTCAAAATAGGCATAGTCCTCGCCATAGCACCCGCTCGGGCAGAGACCGAGGCCGCCGATCAGGCCGCCCGCCGCATCCGAAAAGATATCGCCATAGAGGCTCGGCAGAACCACGACGTCGAATTCTTGCGGTTCCGCAATGAGGCGGCGCGCGAAATCATCGATGATCCAATTCTCATATTCGATGTCGGGATAGTCGGGCGCGATGCGGTTGGAGACTTCGAGAAAGAGCCCGTCCGGCTGCGGGATGAGATTGTGCTTGGTGCCGCAGGTCACCTTGCCGCGTTTGCCGGCGGCTTTTCTCTCGCGGGCCAATTCGAAGGCGTAGCGCACGATGCGCTCCGTGCCGCCTTCCGTAATAACCTTGATCGCGTATTTGCCGCCGCCGTATGCTTCGGCGACATCTTGAAGGGTCGATTTGGCGCGTCCGCTGGAGAGGCCGAGCGGGTAAAGCTCTTCCAAATCGCCGCCGATACCGAGCGCCAAGTCCTCTAGGTTCTCTCGCAGGATGACGAGGTCGATGTTCTCCGGATTGGCGAGCGGACTGTTGCAGCCGGGCACCCAGCGGGCCGGACGGACATTCGCGTAGGTACCCTTGCCCCAACGCAGGTAACGTACAATCTCGGTCGAATTCTTGCTGCCGGCGCCGAACAACGTGGCGTCGGCGGCGTCTATGGCGGCGCGGGTCTCGTCGGGAAAGCCGGTGCCGTGCGATTCGACGGCATCGTCGCCATAGGGCGGAAATTCGAAATCGATGTCGAGGGCCAACTCTTTCAGAAGATCGATCGTCGGATGCATGGCCTCCGGGGCCGCATCGTCGCCCGGAATCACCACCACGTTCTTACGATTGGACATCGAATACCTCGCATTTCAAAGCCGGACGCAGATTGCGTCCCATCTACAAGGTATCCGGAAAGTGTAGAATTTCGAGATGGTGCCGACGGAGGGACTCGAACCCCCGGCCACCTGATTACAAATCAGGTGCTCTACCAACTGAGCTACGTCGGCTTTTGCAGTATTTTCAATAAGTTAACGATTTTATTGCTTATATTGAAATACCTAAACTATAATTTTTTACTGCACTGTTACTACAGTGTGCTAGCATAGCGATATCGTAGTGCTGCCTTGAGTACACCTGATGATGCTATTCGGCAATGGGTATACACTGGCATCCTGATTAATGAAATATCCCGCTTGATCGTAGAGGTTTATCAACGCGTGGCAGTATCAAACTAAAGCAATTACTATTCTGATAATCCGCTCATCCCCCCCCCCCCCCCCC
>PAZH01000079.1 GCA_002716125.1 Rhodospirillaceae bacterium | reverse complement strand
GTCCTCGGGTCCGCGCGTTTCGGCGGCAAATAGGGCGGATTTGCCATAACGTGAGTAAACCCGCCGGCTGCAATTGGGACAGGCGGATCGAGCAAATCCCCTTGGTGAAAATCGACCTTGAGGGTCGATTCGGCCGCATTTGATCGCGCCAATTCGACGAGCTCCGGCTGCAACTCCAAACCATAAAGCTCAGCACCCTCGCAGCGCGACGCCAAACACAACGCCGCCGCACCGACGCCAGCGCCGACATCCAAAACCCGCTCGCCGGCCCCAGCTTCAATGCTCGCAGCGAGGAGAACAGGGTCGATCGCAACGCGATACCCCTCCTTCGGCTGGCGCAACAGCACGCGTCCATCGAGCAGCGCATCAACCGTTTCGGTCTCGACGACCGCCCGTTCCGCCGAATTCACGAGTGCGCGGGCGGCTTCGAAATCCTCGTCAATCACCATAATCCGGCGCGGGATCGCCCCAATCTGTCCTTCCAGAATACTCATGTGCGTATCGAGCACGATCGCGTCGATACCGCGTTCGGCAAGCACAGCCGTCAGCCAAGAAATTTTGACGGGATCGTTCGTCCGAACCAGCTCTTTCATTTCGTCCGTCCGCCCTCAAATTGCGTCGCTTCACGCTCTTGACCGCCGATGGCCTTCATCTATGCTCGATGCCATCGTAGAACCGGGCACGCAAGCGGGATTAAGTCATTGGGTATTGTCGTCAGCCTTGAAGAGTCACGCAAGGAAGGATGGAAGCCTTCGCTAGATGCGTTGGACGCCATCGTCGCGGATGACATCAACCGCGTGAATCGTCTTATCGTCGAAAAGATGGAAAGTCGGGCACCGCTTATTCCGCAATTGGCGGGACATATTGTGGCCGCAGGCGGCAAACGGCTCCGGCCGATGCTGACGTTGGCGGCATCGCGTCTCTGCGGCTACGAAGGCGATCGGCACATCGCGCTCGCCACCTGCGTCGAATTTATTCATACAGCGACATTGCTTCACGATGACGTGGTAGACGAATCCATGCTTCGGCGCGGCCAGGAAAGCGCGAACGCCTTGTGGGGCAATGAAGCTTCCGTCCTTGTCGGCGACTTTCTTTTTTCACGCGCCTTTCAGCTCATGGTATCGGACGGTTCGCTTAAGGTATTGAAAATACTAAGCGATGCGTCGGCAATCATCGCAGAAGGCGAAGTTCTGCAACTCCTGACGACAAACGATACGGAAACGAGCGAGGAGGCCTACCTGGAGGTGATCCGTTCGAAAACGGCAACCCTGTTTGCCGCCGCCGCGAAGATCGGCGCCGTCGTCGCGGAACGACCGAAAGCCGAGGAAGAAGCGCTCGAAAGCTACGGCATGAACTTGGGCATTGCATTCCAACTGGTGGATGACGCGCTGGACTATTCCGCCGACCAAGCCGCACTCGGCAAGACCGTCGGCGACGATTTCCGCGAAGGGAAGATCAGTTTGCCGGTCGTACTCGCGTGGCGTCGCGGGGATGACAACGAACGCGACTTCTGGCGCCGTACACTCGAACGCCAAGAGCAACAAGAGGGCGATTTGGAACGCGCAATTTCGCTGATGGAAAAGCACGGTGCGCTCCGCGATACGATCGAACGCGCACGGCATTACGGTTCGATCGCGCGTGACGCCCTCGGTATCTTCTCCGATGGTGAAACCAAGTCTGCAATGAACGAAGCGATCGATTTCTCAATCGAACGGGCCTTTTGAGGGTCCGATGCGGTTGACCGGGTGAGTTCAGGAAACGAATTCTTGGTCGCATTCGATGGCAAAACCTCCAAAATCACGCGCGACACATAACGGACGCGAGACGAATAGAAGCTTGAGTGATCAGGCCTACGAAGGCCTTGAAGAGATGATCGTTACGTTGCGCCTCGAACCTGGCGCCGTCTTATCCGAAACCGAATTGTCGGAGCAACTTGGCATTGGCCGAACCCCCATTCGGGAAGCGCTGCAGCGCCTCGCCCGCGAGGGACTCGTCCTCATTCTGCCCCGCAAAGGTATTTTGGTTTCCGAAATAAATCCCGGTAAACAACTCCTGCTGCTTGAGGTCCGTCGCGAACTCGAGAGATTACTGGCCCGCAGTGGCGCCCAAAGAGCGACCGACGAAGAGCGCGAACGCTTTACCGAAATCGCCGATGGCATGGAACGGGCAGAGCGCGAGAACGACGATCTTGGCTTCATGCGCCTCGACGATGCTTTGAATAAGTTGATCGCGACTGCCGCACATAACGAATATGCCAATCGGGCGATCGGCCTCACGCACGGCTTGTCGCGTCGGTTTTGGTATGTGCATTACAAGGAGGCCGCCGATTTGCCGGTTGCCGCTCGCCTCCACGCAAAGCTTGCCCGCGCGATTGCCGGTGGCGATTCCGCCGCCGCCGCGACAGCCTCGGATGAATTGGTGGATTACGTCGAAGCCTTCACACGTGAGACCGTCTTGACATAAGCGCTGCCCGTCGACGCGATTTTGTTTCGCCTCGTCTCCCTTCGTTCACCGACTTCCTCAAGTCGATTCCCTTCCGATAACGCGCGAGCATCCGCCTTCGCAATCGCTACATTTTTATGTGTGAATTTTTACCTTTTGATATATCACCAATATATTTAATAATATTGAATGCCTTAAAGGGGGACATCTTCGATAATGACAGACAGACAGCTCAATTTCCGGCAGGACTACCGATCGCGTGTGGCGGGTTGGTACAATGGCTATGTCCACGTCTTCGTGATCTACGCCATCGGCATTCCGGCGATGTATATTTACATCGGGCATATTGAGAACGTGCTTTGGTGGGAATGGTTCACGATCCCAGCCATCGCCCTTCTCTGCAACATCTTCGAGTGGTTCTTGCACAAAGAGATCATGCACCGACCACAAAAAAACGCGGCGCTGGCCGCCATCTACAGTCGGCATACGCTGAACCATCATAAGTTCTTCACGGACAATGAGATGCGGTTCAACGGACATCGCGACTGGCGTGTTACGTTCTTTCCGCCATATGCAATGGTCGTTTTTATCTTGATGTCGCTACCGGGCGGATTGCTTTTGGCGTGGCTCATCTCTCCAAACGTCGGCATGTTGATGATGTGCACGACGACCGGCATGTACCTCGTCTATGAGTTTATGCACTTCTGCTGTCACGTGGACGAGAATTGGTTCGTGCGTCACTGTCCCTTCGTGAACACGCTGCGGCGCCATCATACGGCGCATCATAACAGTCACCTCATGATGGAGGTGAACATGAACCTGACCTTCCCCGTCGCGGATTGGCTGTTCGGAACCTCCGATTTAGACCGCGGCCTCATTGGCCATATCTTCAACGGTTATTCGACGAAACAATTGAAGGCCGACCTAAACACTAGGCCTATTTCGCCGGATGAGGCGGCGGCCCATCCCATGGCAGCGGAGTGAACCATGCCCACAGCACTTAAACTCGCCATTTCGCTATTCGTTCTTTTGGTCGCTGCCGGCGTCTATCGTTTCGAGCAGTCGCTGGCGAACGAAACCCTCGCCTGGGTCGCCGCCGGCCTGGGGATATTCATGGTGATTGCGATATGGATATTCCCGGAGACGTCAGACGAAGCCCCGGAATAGGCACGCCTAAGAGAATTGATCCAGGACTTGGCCGATCTGGCGCCCGGCCTGCGTTTCATTCCGGCCACGATCGATCTGATCCGATAAGTCGGCTTCTTGCCTTTCACGCGGTGTATCGACTGTAAAAGGATCGTCAGGCTCCGGCACAATCGCTTCGCCGGGCGGTGGTGGGGCCGGCGTTTCTTGTGCTAAGCGGCGCTGCGCTTCTTCACTCAGACGGACTTGATCCTCCTCGGTGCCGGTCCGAGGCTCGTCTTCCGGGGTCGGGCCTCGACGCTCTTGCTGAATGCGCGCCGTATCGATCTCCGCCGTCTCGTCCGACAATTGACGCAAGCGGGGCGAATCCCCTTCGCGATTGGCCTCTTCTTGACGGAGGCCGGGACCCGCCCGTTCCAGGATTTCGTTCCGTTCGCGTTCACGCAAACTCCGGCTGCCGCTTTCCGATAGACCCAACGCTTCCTGCGCGCGCTGCCGCGCTTGCTCTTGAGCCTGTTGCTGCTGCTCAAGTGCAGGATCGCCTTGCTGCCGCTGCAAAGACGCGGCGAACGGATCATTCGCAAAATTTCCAATGCCGCCGATATCCGACATTCGGCACGCTCCGCAATCCTGTATCGAAACAGAACTTTAACACAAAAGTGCGGGCGACGCGACTCCGACAATCAATATGTAGAACGACCGCCGGTTATGTCGAAGACCGCACCCGTCGAGAAGGAGCATTCTTCCGAACTCAGCCAGACGACAAGTGCGGCAATCTCCGCAACATCCACAAATCGACCCATCGGAATTTTCGAGAGCATATAACCGATATGCTCTTCCGTCATTTGATCGAAAATCCGCGTTTTCGCGACCGCGGGCGTTACACAATTCACGCGGATATTGGATTCCGCCAGCTCCTTACCGAGCGACTTCGTAAGCCCGATCACGCCCGCTTTCGCCGCGCTATATGCGGGTGCATTCGGATTGCCTTCCTTACCCGCAACCGAAGCAATATTCACGATCCGGCCATAGTCGCCCTTCAGCATGATCGGTACAATTGCCCGGCAGCAATAAAAAACGCCGTTCAAATCGATGTCGAGGACTTGCCGCCAATCGTCGACCGGGTACTCCCATGTCGGGACGTTGGGCCCCGAAATGCCGGCGTTATTGACCAGGATATCGATCCCGCCGATTTGCTCGGCTGTTGCCGCGGCGGCATCTGCAACGGCCTTGTCGTCCGTCACGTCGACGGCGCGAGCGGTCGCACCCTCGCCCATTTCCGCCGCCGCCGCGGATGCCAGGGCGGCATCCATGTCCCACAAGCAAACCTGCGCACCGCCGTCGTGCAAACGTTCTGCGATCGCGCGGCCGATCCCTTGTGCCGCGCCCGTAACAATCGCGCGTCTTCCGGCAAAGACTGTCTTCGTCATGTTTCTTAAGCCTGTGTCATTGGAAACTCAGAGTTGCCGCCGGACATTCGCGAACGCACGAGGTAATTCTTCAACAAAACCAACGGAATCGCGGTAAGCAGCGGCAAATTCGGATCCGCCCATGTAGTCATAGGCGTAGAGAAAAATATAGACAAGATCGTACGAAAGATAGACCTCGTGAAGGATCGTGGCCGCTTTCAACATCTGTTCAGGCGTAAACCGTTCAAGCTTCGAGAAGTCTTTCACAAAGACCGCATCCGCCCATAGAAATTGACTGGTCGCATCCGTTGGGTCGCTTGTCGCAATCGGTCGAAAATTGCGCCCTGTAATATCCACGAGTTTATGCAACACATATCCCTGATCGCGCATAAACATCTGAAGCTCGCCGAACAGCGGTTGCCCACGATAGACCTCGACAAATTCGACTTCGGTCTCAACCACAACGGCATCCGAAATCTTCTCTGGACCGTTCTCCAAAATCAGGAGCTCGGCACCCTGCACATCGAGCTTTACGAAGTCGGGCTTGGGACATTCCTCGATATCATCGAGACGATAGGTCGAAACGGGTAACCGATCGACGACGCGAAAGTTGCCGTCTTCATTAACGGCAGACATCGACTCAAACATATCGATAACGTCTGCATTCGGTTCGAAGAGAGAGGAGCAACCGCGATAGAGCGTGATATGCAGCGTTGCTGGGTTTCCATCGCCGAGGGCATATGGCAGCACGCGGGACCCCGGCGGCAGTACGGCTTCCGCCTCGGCGGCGGCTTGCGGATTGGCGTCGAATCCCGTGACCCGGCTAATTCCGAGCTGGCTTAAAGGTTCGAACCGCGGCACGCCTTCCGCATAGGCACCAACGTCCAATACGTCGATACGCGCCGGCAAACCGTCCCCCCAAAATTTCGGTCATCGAAAAGGGCGCCTTTAGGACTGCGTCATCCGGCATGCGAACCTTTCTCCGTCCTGCATCGCTGTCTCCCGCATAGCATGACGGAGATTCGCAATCGGTCAAATCGTGCGGCCCGGAAAAGCAAAAGGGCCCAGCTCAGCAAAGGGCCCTTTTATTGGTCGGGGAGAGTGGATTCGAACCACCGGCCCCTGCCTCCCGAAGACAGTGCTCTACCAGGCTGAGCTACTCCCCGGCGGTGGTGGACGGCCTTATATCGGAGCCGAAAGCGGAAGGCAATGGATAAGGCATGCCGCTCGCCGAAATCCGGACGGGACATAAGTCGCTATCGAACGACAGATACATCTATAAGGCAGACCCATGACCGACCCGGCACAACTCTCCCTTTCAGCAGCGCAGCGCGCCATGGAATCCGGCGATTTGACCGCAGCAGCGCTTCTCGAGGCATGTCTCGAGCGTATCGATGCGCGAGAGCCCGATGTACTCGCTTGGGTAACGATGGACCGGGAGGCCGCCCGTGCAAAGGCGAAGGCGCTGGATGCCGCCGGCCGGTCCGGCGCCCTCGGCGGCATTCCGGTCGGACTGAAGGATATTATCGAAACCGCCGATTTTGGTACGGAGTACAACTCGGTCATCTATAAAGGATATCGTCCGCCCGTCGATGCCGCGGTCGTTTCAACCATCAAGAACGCGGGCGGGAACATTCTCGGCAAAACGGTGACGACCACGTTTGCTCACCGCAATCCCGGACCGACGCGAAACCCCCACAACCCTGGCCATTCGCCGGGCGGCTCGTCGAGCGGCTCTGCCGCCGCAGTCGCGGACGGCATGATCCCGTTGGCACTCGGCACGCAAACGGGTGGTTCCGTCCTGCGGCCGGGCGCCTATTGCGGCGTGCTCGCCTACAAACCCGCTTTCGACGCGATCAATTTTGGCGGCACAAAACAAATATCCGCAACCCTCGACACGCTCGGATTCTATGTCCGTAGCCTGGACGATATCCCGATCGCCGGTGCGGCACTCCAAGGATTACGCGGCACCCTGCCCGTTGGCGACGATACGGCCGCACCCAAGATCACGCTAATCCGCACCACGAGTTGGGCGCAAGCCGACCAGCCCGCACGCGATCTCGTCGAAGAGGTGTTCGGCAAACTGGGCAATGCCGGCGCTCAAACACGAGAACTCGATCTACCCGCCCCCTACCCCGACCTTTTCGACGCGCATACGGTCATCGGCGCGGTCGAGCCGCTGTCCGCCATTGCGTGGGAAATCGAAAATCATTGGGACGATATTCCAGCACCAACCCGGGAACTGGTCGAAGAAGGCCGTGGATACGGACTGCAAAAATACGTCGAAGCAACGGCCCTCGCCGAAGCGTGCCGCCGCCGGCTACACGACATCATCGACCCGGATGAAATCATCATTACGCTCCCGGCGCCCGGCGAAGCACCGGAAGGGCTCAGCCATACCGGCAGCGCAGAGTTCAACCGGCTTTGGACCCTCTTGCATGTTCCGTGTTTGCATATCCCCGTCGACAAGGGGCCTAAGGGCTTGCCGCTCGGCATACAATTGGCGTCGCTGCGCGGTTCGGAAGCCAGTCTTCTGGCGGCGGCGCGCTGGTCCGCCGGAAAATTGGGGCTCGACCTCTTCGGATAAGAAATCGCGTACAAATTTATTGCATCGCAGCATAGAAAGAACACAGTCTACTCAATCGAATCTACGTTTGATTCGATTGCTTATATTCGTTAATTTTTAGCGCTTTCTGACGAATGTGGGCTGCAATCCGATTGCTCGCAAACCAAGCAGGCATGCTGCGATGCAAATAAAACCCGCGAAACGTAAACACCGGAACCGCCGGTTGGGGTCAACGGTCCGGCGTCTTCGGCGCAACCAAGGCATGACCCAAGTCCGCCTCGCGGAAGAACTCGGCATCTCGGCCCCCTATCTGAACCTAATCGAGCACAACCAGCGAAGCATTCCGGCGGAACTGCTCGTCAAATTCGCGGACTTGTTCGGGGTGGAGTTAAGAGACCTCCTGAACAGCGACGATGACCGTCTCCTTTCAGATTTGATGGAAGCGTTTGGCGATGTCTCGTTCGGCGAGCATGACGTGACCAACATCGACTTGAACGACATCGCAGGTGCGCATCCGGTCGTCGCACGGGCGATCCTGTCGCTGTACGACGAGTACCGTGGCGTCAAATCCGATCTCGCAGCGCTCTCCGAGAAACGGAGCTTGGAAGGCGAGACGAAATTCGTCGCAAACTCCACGCTGCCTTCCGACGCAGTCTCGGATTTTATTCAGGACAACAGCAACTACTTCCCAAGTTTAGAAGATGCCGCAACACGCGTTCGGGCAGAGGCGGGCCTGAGTGCCGACCCATACCGCGAACTCATTGCTTATGTGGAGCGGCGCTTCGAAGGAATTTCCGTTGCGATTTTGCCGGCAGCCGCGCGCAGCATCCGGCACGGAACGATTCGTCGCTTCGATCCCGTATCCAGGACCTTAGCGATTTCGGAATTGTTGTCTCTGAAAGCGCGGAAATTTCAGATCGCACATCAGATCGGCTTAATGGGTGCGAGCAAGGAAATCGAGAAGCTCCTCGACGCCGGCGACTTAATCGAAGGCGAAACCAGAGCGCTCGGGCGTGTTGCCCTCGCGAATTACTTCGCGGCCGCGCTGCTCATGCCCTACGAAGAGTTCTTGAGCGCGGCACAGAATGTCCGCTACGACGTAGAAATGCTTGAGCACCGGTTCGACGTGAGTTTCGAGCAAGTCTGCCATCGGCTGACAACACTGCACAAACCCGGACAGCAGGGCATCCCCTTCCATATGCTGCGCGTCGATATCGCGGGCAACACCTCAAAACGGTTCTCCGCGTCCGGGCTGCAAATTCCGCGTCACGGCGGCGCTTGTCCGCGCTGGAACGTCTACTCCGCTTTTATGACTCCGGGCCGAATTCACACACAGCTCGGACAATGGCCGGACGGGTCGTCCTACTTCTGTATCGCAAGGTCCGTACGGAAAAGAGGCGGCCGATACGGTGTGTCCGAGAGCTACTACTCTATCGGTCTCGGGTGCGATTCACGTTACGCGGCGGACCTCGTTTACGGGGACGGGCTCGACTTGGATGATCCGGCGAAAGCGGTCCCGGTCGGAATCTCGTGCCGCACATGCGAGCGCATGGACTGTCGCCAGCGTGCGTTCCCGCCGATGAATCACCGCCTCGATATCGACGAAAATTCGCGTGGTCTTTCGGCTTACGTAACCGCCCGATAAAAAGGGCCGCCCGGCGCGTAAGCACCAGGCGGCCGAATAGTCGCCGCTTTGTGCAAGCGATTTAGAACTGCGCGGCCTCCGTCGAACCGGACATGGCCGTCGTCGACGATCGCCCGCCGGAAACCGTGTTGGAAACAGCATCAAAGTATCCGGTGCCGACTTCGCGCTGATGGCGTGTCGCGGAATATCCGTCTTTCTCGGATGCGAATTCCGCCTCCTGCAGCTCCGAGTACGCGGCCATACCGCGCGCCTTGTAAGCTTGCGCCAATTTAAACGTCGCGTGATTAAGGCTATGGAAACCTGCCAAAGTGATGAACTGATACTTATAACCCATCGCACCCAATTCTCGCTGAAACGTCTCCATTTGAGTTTTATCCAGATGTTTCGCCCAATTGAATAAAGGTGAACAATTGTACGCCAGCATCTGATCGGGGAATTCGCGCTTTATAGCCTCGGCGAATTTTCGCGCCTCATCCAGATCCGGAGTCGATGTTTCGCACCAGATCAGATCGGCATATGGGGCATAGGCTAAACCGCGCGCAATCGCCATCTCCGGTCCGCCCGTGATTTCGAAAAAACCTTCCGGCGTTCGTTCGCCCGTGAGAAACGGTCGATCGTATTCGTCGACATCGCTGGTCATCAGACGGGCCGCATCCGCATCCGTTCGCGCCATGATGACCGTTGGCACGTCCATCACGTCGGCAGCGAGCCGCGCCGCATTTAACGTACGCACGAAGGAAGAAGTCGGCACCAAGACCTAACCGCCGAGGTGGCCGCATTTCTTCTCCGACGCCAATTGATCTTCATAATGAATACCGGACGCGCCGGCCTCGATCATCGCCTTTGCAAGTTCGAACGCATTCAACGGGCCGCCGAAACCTGCTTCTGCATCGGCTATGATGGGCAAACGGTAATCGACCCGCTCATCCGATTCCCCGTCGCAACGCTCAAGATGCTGTATTTCGTCCGCCCGGCGCAGCGCCTGGTTCATACGTCGAATAACGGCGGGAACGCTATCGACCGGATAGAGGCTTTGGTCGGGGTACATTTGTCCGGCCGAATTTGCGTCCGCCGCAACCTGCCAACCGGATAGATAGATCGCCTTGAGGCCGGCCTTGGCGTGTTGCACCGCTTGATTGCCAGTGAACGCACCGAACGTCGGGACGAACTCTTCGGTTTGGAGGAGCTGCCACAATTTGCGCGCACCATCTTCCGCGACCGTGTGTCGAATTCGAAAGGAGCCGCGCAAACGCTCCACGTCCGCAGCGGTATAATCCCGGCGTACATTCGCCCAACGACCGTTCTTGTCGGGCATTCTATCGGTTTCGGCGAAAACCGTTGCCGGGTTGCCGTCGTCGTATTCCGTCCGCAGCCGATCGCGGTGGGTTGTTGCCTCGAATTGATCGCAGTCGCTTTGGTCTTCCGCGTCTATTGGGGTCGCTATACTGATCTCGTTCATTTTCGCTGAGCCTCTCGCCAAGAATATGAATTCCAACGCCTCGCACTTGTGAGGCGTCTCCATCGACAGTGACGAAGCTACGTTCAGCCCGCGAAAATGATCAATAAGATATTGATAATTAATATGTTTTCATGAAAATTATTTACCAGAAAATTTTTTCATTCCGTAAATTCTGAAAATTGCCGGCAGCCCGCGCGCGCTGCCTTTCTGATTAGGATCACGGACGGGATAAACGTCAGTCTTGCGCGCTGAATAACGCCTTGTCCCTCCATGCCTTTAGCGCTAGCCTGCGCTTTATCTCGCGGCGTTAAAAAATATGTTCGCGAGGCCGAGGGATCGTCGGATCTGAGCTGGCGGTTCTTATCGCGGCAAACGCCGCTCTAAGGGAGGATAAAAATGAAGTTTAAGTCCATTCTATCCGTGGGGCTCGCTTTTGGCCTCGTCGGCGGATTGGTTCTTGGTATGGCTGGCGAAGCCGACGCCAAGAAGGGTCGCTGGAAAATGCAAAGCACCTTCGGCAGCAAGCTGCCTCACCTCGGCACGTCCGCCGTTCGCTTCTCCAAGAACGTCAAGGACATGACCGACGGTCAACTCAACATCAAGTTCTTTGAGCCGGGTGCTTTGGTCCCGTCCCTCGAATGCTTCGATGCCGTTTCCAAGGGCGCCTTGGAATCTTGCTGGACGACACCTGGCTATCACACAGCCAAGTATCCGTCTCTCGCCTTCTTCACCACGGTGCCTTTCGGTCCGCAGATCGGTGAATTCATGGCGTGGAAATGGTTCGGTGGCGGTAACGATCTCAAGCAAGAGATCTACGACAAGCACAACCTGATCGCTTTTGACAGCTTCGCAATCGGCCCGGAAACGTCGGGTTGGTTCAAGACTGAAATCACGTCTCTCGAGCAAGTTAAAGGCTTGAAGATGCGCTTCTTCGGTCTCGGCGCGAAAGTCATGCAAAAGATGGGTGCATCGACCCAGCTCCTCGCTGGTGCGGACATCTATCCGGCGCTTGAGCGTGGTGTTATCGACGCGACCGAGTTCTCGATGCCGACCATCGACATCAAGCTCGGTTTCTATCAGATCGCGAAGTACAACTACTTCCCGGGCTGGCACCAACAGGTTTCGGTCTCTGAGCTTCTGATGAACAAAGACGCCTGGAACAAGCTTTCCAAAGCGCACAAGACGATCATCAAAGTCGGCCTTGGCGACAGCGTGATGCATACCTATGCGGAAACCGAAGCGAAAAACTTCGGCGGCATGCAAGAGATGCAGCAAAAGCACGGTGTCACCGTCAAGCGTTGGCCGGATGAGACTCTCGCCAAGTTCGAGAAAGCTTGGTTCGAGGTTGTGAAAGAGGAATCCGCAAAAGATCCTCTCTTCAAGAAAGTTGCCGATCACTTCTATGACTTCCGTGCCAAGTACAAAATCTGGGGTGACGCGCAAAGCCTCAAGGGCACCTACCTGAAGTAGGCAGCCTCGAATTTCCGAAAATTCGGAAATCGAAAAGCAATGCGATGCTGGAACTCCAAATGGAGTTCCAGCATTCGTATTGGATTTGCCCAAAGGCCGATAACACAAAAATTATCCGCCGATTTTGCGAGCGAAATAGATGCTAGTTGAATTAACCGATCTGATTATCGATTTTCTTCCGATAATGATGTTCGCCTCGTTGGCGATTTTGCTGTTTTCGGGCTATCCGGTGGCCTTCATTTTGGGCGGACTTGCGCTCATCTATGGCTTTCTCGGTATATTTTTCGATCTCTTTAATTTCATTCAGTTTTTCCTATTCATGCCGCGGATTTGGGGGTTTGCTTCGGAAAACCTCGTTCTCGTCGCGGTGCCGACATTCGTCTTTATGGGCGTGATGATGGAGCGCTCCGGCGTTGCTAACGACATGCTCTATTGCTGTCAGGTTTTGCTGAAGAAAGTCCCGGGCGGTCTGGCGATTTCCGTTGCCGTGATGGGGACCATCCTGGCAGCGATGACCGGCATTATTGGCGCGTCCGTCACCATGATGACGGCCTTGGCGCTGCCAACGATGCTCAAGCAAAAATACAATCACGGCCTCGCCACCGGCACGATCTGCGCCTCCGGCACACTCGGCATTCTTATTCCGCCGAGCATTATGCTGATCATCATGGCGGATCTTATGACGATCTCCGTCGGCGACCTCTTCCTGGCCGCCCTAATGCCGGGCCTGGTCTTGGCGGGTCTTTACATCGTTTATATCGGTGTGGCCTCGGGTATTAAGAAAGATCTTGCCCCGCCGTTGCCCCCGGACGCGCTGCAGGTGCCCAAAGGCGAGATGGCGCCGCTTATGCTGCGGAGTTTTTTCCCGCCGGTTTTCTTGATCGCTCTTGTTAAGGGTTCGATTCTTTTTGGCTTCGCGACGCCGTCCGAAGCGGGCGCCGTTGGCGCGGGCGGGGCGACACTCCTCGCTTGGATTAATGGCCGCCTGAAAAAAGACATGACCGTCGCGGTATGTCAGTCGTCAGGCCTGACGGTTTCATTTATCTTCTTCATCATCATTACCGCCACCTGTTTCGCGCTGGTCTTCCGCGCGCTTGGTGGTGACGATATTATTGAAGAAGCCATTCACGAAGCCGGTCTGACGCCATGGGGTCTCCTATTCCTTATCATGGGAATTGTCTTCGTCTTGGGCTTCTTCCTGGATTGGGTGGAGATTACCCTGATCATCCTGCCGGTCTTCGCGCCGATCGTCGTCGGCCTTGAATTCGGCGACCACGTGACGACGGAAAACCGTGCGATGATCTATTGGTTCACCGTCTTGGTCGCGATTAACCTACAGACTTCGTTCCTGACACCGCCATTCGGATACGCGCTGTTCTATCTGAAGGGCATCGCGCCGCGCGAAGTTAAACTGGGCAGTATCTATAAGGGCATCATTCCTTTTGTTATATTGCAATTGATCGCTCTGGTACTTGTGATTAGCTATCCTTCGGTCGCCTTATGGCTGCCGGGCTTAGGTTAGAGGAGGACCGACGATGTCGAGTGCGGAAACAACAGAACACGCCCAAACCAGCGGCGAGCAAGTTCCTCCGGTTGTCCTTTTCAGTGCAACCTTAGGCAAATTTGTCGAGACCATCGGTAAATGGGGCGCGCTATTCATACTGCCTCTCGTCTTCATCACGGTCTGGGACGTCATGCAGCGCAAGGTGATGACGTTCATTGGCAACTGGATGTTGAACAATGAAATGCTCGCTGCCCGCGACTGGATGTACGGCACACTATTGGAGTGGCTACCGTTCCGATCGACCTTGCTTCAAGAGTTGGAGTGGCACTTCCACGTCTGTCTCTACACCCTCGTCCTCGGCTACGGCTATGTCTACAACCGTCATGTGCGTGTTGATCTGGTCCGCGAAAAATTGAGCTTTCGGAAGCAAGCGTGGATCGAACTGATCGGCTGCACGTGCTTCATGATCCCGTATTGCTTACTCGTTGCTTGGTTTGCGGCGGACTACGCGCATGAAGCCTTCACAAGTAACGAGCAATCCGCGTCGCTGGTCGGTCTCAGCAATCGCTGGGCCATCAAATCGATCCTCGTGTTCGGTCTGATCGTTGCCGCGCTTGGCGGTATCGCCGTTTGGATGCAAACGGCCTATGCTCTCTTCAGCAAGAACCAAGTCAACTTCGCGCTCTACACCATTGAGCGCGAAGAAGAGAAAATCGAAAAGCGGATGATGTTGGAAAACATCGACGGTTCGCTGACCGACGGTTCCAACGAAGCGAAACGCGGCGACAGCAGCAAGCTCATGAGCCGCCAAATCGCGGACGAGGTCTACGAGCAGGCGCAAGCTTCCGCAGGTCAGAAGTTCTTCTATTATCTTGGACTTGCGATCATGGTCGTCATCCTGATCTTGGTGTTCCATACCTTTAATTTCTGGAGCTGGATTATCTAAGTAGGTCCGATGTCGAACTGGGAAAAATGGACGAAGAAGTACGTTTGGGACGATGAGAAAACGCCCTTCTTCATCTCGGTCGACAAGCTCACGAAGTTGCAAGCAAAGAAAGAACTGTTTCTTTATCTGGTGTTTGTTGGGACACCGTTCGGGCTGATCGGGTTCATGTCCCTTGCGGGCATAACCCGCAGCGAAAATTTCGGATACCTATTGCTGCTGATTTATTCGGTGACGGTCCTGATATCCCTCTATTTTATCGGGACGACCAAGAGCAGCTACGCCGCCTTCTATAGCGCGACCGCTCCGCTCGCACTTTTCTTCTTTCTGCTAATCGACGGATTTCCGCCGAAACTACCTGAGCTCGGCCAAGCCATCTTGCTTATCTTCCTGCTTCTGTGGCTCAGATACGCGATGCGTATCATCCGGATTTGCAAACGATTCCCGGAAATGCGCGAAGGTGTCGCAACGCCGCCGACTTGGTAGGCTTCGGGAACTACACCCCGCCCATATAGTGCGGCACGATGCTGACGTGGTCCTTGATTTCGGCAACGCCGTCCACGTTCTCGACCGCGACCATCAGCGCTTGTTTTTGATCATCTGAACTCAGACATCCCCAAAGCTCGACGACGTCTCCTGTCACGATGACGTTCATCTGCGTTGGGTGCACAAAATCCAACTGATCGAGTTCCGACATAACTTGCCCTCGAATTTCTTCGATCGGCGCCGCTTTGCGGACATTCGAATAGGCAAAAGCTTGCAGCAAGTTGGAGCGGCTGACGATCCCAACGACCTTACCGTCTTTAACCACAGGTACCCGCTTGATCCGGTGCTCCTCCAATAAGATCGCAATTTCCGAAAGCGGCGTGTCCTCGCCGACCGTCATCACGTTCTTCGTCATAATGTCACGCGCGTGGCTGCCGTGTGATTTTACATAGTCCCGCGCGCGTGCCGATTCGGAGGTCAATAGGTTGAGCCACCACGATTTGGGTTGGTCGCTGCCAAGCTCCGTGCGTCGAATCAAATCACCCTCGCTGACGAGACCGATCAAATTCCCGTTTTCGTCCACAAAGGGCACACCGCTTATGTGCCGCTCAAGCAATAGCTGCGCGATCTCGGAGACCGTTGTCCATTCGAACACGGACACCACGTTGGTCGTCATCACATCTCTAGCCAGCATCGATTCATCTCCCAAATATAGACGGCCAGACCGCCTCACTTGGGAATAGGCTAGAACAACGAAACCAAAGATGAATTGATCTATCTCAGCGTTGGCTAATGGCGTCTCGGCGCTGCTGGATCTTCATCCGGATCACCGTCGACAGCAGAGTCGACGATTTGGTCGATATGTTTGTGATCGTAAGTCTTCTGACGAATGTCGTAGGCGCGCGCTTCAGCCCAATCGTCATCGACATTCATCGCCTTCACCGTCAGAAAATGCGCGCCGACAAGGGCGGTCCAGATAATCCCGACCCAAGGCGTATCTTTATTTTCGCCGCCGAGGAAAAAACCGGCCACCATGACGGCGACAAAGACGGTCAGGTGCGCCCAAAACCATCGCCACTCGCGCAGTGCATTCAGCATTCGGTGGTCCTTCGTTATCCAATGATGCCCACACGGCTCATCACAATCACTATAGTGTCTTATTGCCCTGCTTGTCGCCCTTCACAGGGTCGGATAGCTTGAACGTCGTCTTTCATTCATCGTGCGCAAAATATGCAGACCTTCCGCCCCGTACAGCTCATCTTGATTTGGATGCTGTGCGTTATGTGGAACGTGCAGAGCGTTGCCGATACGAAACCTATCGAATGGCGAATGTCGAGTGCATTTCCGGGTTCCGCCCTTCAACTCGGCACGCTTGGCCGTGAGATCGCGCGGAACATCACCGATATCTCCGATAATCGCCTAAAGGTCGCCTTTATCGAACCCAATGTTATCGAGCGTCCTTTCCGGCTGTTCGATGCGGTCAGCAAAGATAAGCTCGAAGCGGCTTGGGCGACACCGTCCTACTGGTTTCAGAAAGATCCAGCTTTCGCACTTTTCTCCAGCGTCCCGTTCGGCCCCGATCCCTTGGAATTCACAGCCTGGATGTCGTATGGCGGCGGCGCGGCATTGCGCGACGAACTATACGAACCTCACGGACTAATCTCTATCGTTTGCGGGGCGATGGCACCGGAAGCCGGTGGCTGGTTCCGCCGGGAAATTCGACAGATCGAAGATTTTCGCGGTCTCAAGATGCGGGCCTTTTGTCTCGGCGCCCAAGTCTTGCAGAAACTCGGCATGAACCCGCAACTGATCGCCCATGATAAGCTTCATACAGCGCTTCAGGACGGATCTCTCGACGCCGCGGAATTTTCCATGCCGGCGATCGATACGAACCTGCGGTTCGATCAAGTCGGGCAGCTCTACTATTATTTTCCGGGATGGCATCAACAAACCACGCTCTTTGAACTCCTCATCAGTCAATCCGCCTGGCTTGCGCTCCCGAGAGCGCAGCAGGCGCAGGTTCGAACAGCCTGCGCGGCGAATTTGGCGCGAGGGATAGCCCAAGGTGAGGCGCTTCAGGCGCGCGCAATCCTCGACATTCGAGAACGCGGCACGGAGATTCGAAAATTCCCGCCCCAGGTTTTGAACGGCTTGGAGAAAGCTTGGCTCGAAGTCGCCGCGGAACTCTCCGCCAAGAGTAAAAACTTCGCCAGGATATGGGCAGCCCAGACCCGGTTTCGCGAAGAGTACCGCGTGTGGCGCGAACTCGGTTACCTTCGTTAGGTATCATCGAATGAAATATTGGATAGCTGCACATATTTGCATTGTCGGGATTTGCACCTTCATCATTTCCGGTGCAACAGCGGGCGAACCAACCATCGCGGCACCGCAGGCGTTTGATCGCGCTGTCAAAGGCGACCTGGTCTTAATCGATGTACGATCGCCTCAGGAGTGGCGCCGCACAGGTATTGGGAAAACGGTACATCCCATCACCATGCATGACCCAAACGGATTGGAGGCGTTCTATTACAACGTCCTGAAGACCGTCGGCGGCGATAAGACGAAGCCGATCGCGCTTATTTGCGCCCGCGGCAACCGTTCGGACCGCATGCAGTCTTTCCTCAAGGCACAGGGCTTCACGCAAGTTCTGGACATCAGCGAAGGTATGCTCGGGCGCCCGGGGGCCCCGGGGTGGCTCGCCCGCAACCTCCCGACCGAACCTTGCTCAAAGTGCTAGAGGGCTAGCGCTCGGAGAGCGCCGCTTCGATTGCAGTCATCTGTGCGTCGAGATCGACGTCACATTCAGTGACCACCTCAAACTCCCGGTCTTCGAAAACATTCCGGTCCGGAAAAGCTTCTTTGCGTCGACGCACGGCGATATCGCGTTGGTAGATGAGTTCGCGGATTTGCGGGCGAAATAGCGTGACCATGTTCGTCACCCAAACGTTTACGATCCAAGAGGGGTGTGCCAGATCGATTTCAAACCGGTGCAAGAACCGACAGACGTCTCGCGCTTCATACCAGACTTCACCGGTCACCCATCTATTCGTCGTAAACAGCTTTATCGGAAACCCTTTCGGATCCATCGAGATTGCCGCTAAGTGACTGAGTGCGTCATCGGGATCGTCCGGCATCGCAAAATCTTCAACGACCGCCGGCGTCGCGCCCGGCGGCATCCCATCCGGGCGCAAAAACGTATGGAAATGACCGTGTTCGCCCGGCCGCTCTTCCTTCGGATGGGCGTGATAGTAGTACTGACCATGGGTCTCGAAATCATACACATCGCCATCGGGATAGTGATCCCACTCGAAGAATTCTTCGTAGTCCCGGAGCAGTTCGCCAACGATATTGTCACTCGTCTTCGCCAAAATGCGGTGACAGTTTATGACGGTGAGACCTGCCTCCTGCATTTCCTTTAACTCGGTCTCGGAGACCTTTGAGAAGTCGACTTCAATACTCATGTTCGATGCTTTCCGCATGTATTTGTTGTTTTAAATGAGACCGTATCATTCGCGGACAAGACGAAAACCGACCAAAATATGTTTTAACGTTTCCGGCCGGGAGTGCCGCGCTGCGGGGCGGCAAATACCACAGCCGCTATCATCCCACGAACCACCCTTCACGATATACCGGTTCGGCCCAGCTGCCGTCGAGGTCCATTCGAAAACCTGTCCGGCCGCGTCAGTGAGCCCGAAAGGACTAATGCCGCGCGGGAAACTACCAACCGGCATGGTGTCAAACGGTCCTTTATCGTGACTGTTTAGACGGTCCGGCTCATACGTATCACCCCACGGAAATCGAAACCCTTCGGTGCCGCGCAGCGCCTTCTCCAATTCCGCCTCTTTCGGAAGACGGAACGTAACGCCGCTTTCCTTGCTCAGCCATCGCGCATACGCCGCGGCATCCGCATGACTTACCAGAACAACGGGGTGTATCTCCCGGCCCGCCGGCGGTTTGCCGTCGCGCCAGGCATGTCGCCGGGTCCGAGGATAAGGGTGAATGAGCTTGTAGCCCGCCCAAGTTTTACGGTCGACGTCCGGCGCAGCCCGCCCCGTCGCAGCAACGAACTTCGCATAATTCGCGTTGGTTATAAGGTGCCGGGTTATCTGAAAGGTCGGGAGTTCGACGCTGCGGCGCTCACCCTCGCTTTCGTACCACTCCCACTCTCTCGTCCGCGAATGCCCGTAGGCCTTCTCATCCAGGCGGTACGCATATTCGCGCTCATCCCGGTCAGATCCCATGATGAAATGTCCGGCCGGAACCTCCACCATCTCCGGCAGCAATTCACCCGAATGCGCTGGCCCGAATGCCAGCAAAAGGAGACCAAAAACGTTCAGCGCAAAGGTGCCGTTTTTCTTCGCCATTTTCGTCGCCACAATTTTCGGTAGCTGTTTCAATTCCTGACGACACTCTGCCACTCACACGCAGCGGTAGCTAGGTATCCACGCCCTTTATCGCCGAGACGTGATCGAAATTGTTTCAGTTCCGAATTCGATGTAGAAATAGAGAGTTAAAGGGAACAAAGGGCGAAGCAGCCGGATGAAAAACCGGTCCCACACGGGACGATATGCGGCGCTTTCAGCCGTGTTGATCTGTATCGGATTGGCCATCTCGGGTTGTGCCGGCGACGAAGACGGAACGGCGGCCGCAGGTGATCCGAAGGTGTCCTCCGCTGCCGACACCCCGGATAAATCCGAAGCGGTTGCCGCAAAGGCGCCCGAACCGAGCCTTTATACCGAAACGATCTGCAAGATTAAGGATGGTGCCACGTTACCGCCGAACGTCGCATCCTCCGCCTTCACATGCCTGCGCGACAAAATGCGGTACAAAAATTCCGGACATCGTCTGGCGAATCTCTTCGAAGGTTGGTCCCGGCTCGATGCCAACCCGTTCTTCTCCGCGGTTCACGGCAACCGATACGTCGCGGTCTTTGCGAACGACCGGACCCTCACGACACTTTCCGCCGCGCCGGACGCGCCGATCACCAGCGGTGTCGCTATGGCGACGCCGTCCATTAGCCTGTCTGAGGACGGCACACTTGAGCCTGGTCCGCTTTTCCTACTCGAGAAGATGCAGAAGTGTTTCAACACCGTCGGCGGTAATTGGCGCTATACGGTCATAGGCCCCGAAGGCGATATCATCGGGGTCACGAAGGGGCAGCACAGCGACGATATCGACTTTTGTAAGGATTGTGACCGAAAATCCGCCGATTCGGTCTACCTCGCGCTTTTGCGCGGTCAAGCACCCGGCAAGATTACAACCCGGGGCGAACAGCAAAAATTCGACCCGACCCAAGAGGGTATAACGCCCTCCCAACCTATTCTCGATCCCAACGCACCCTTGTCCGCGGGCGAAGGCGCGCTGCCCGCCATACCTGGCATCACCGGTCCACTGGTGCCGGGCGCTGCGCCCCTCGTGCCCGGTTCCGCGCCGCCAACGCCAGATGCCGCGCCGGTATCGCCCGTTGGCGGACCGGTTCTCGTGCCGGGCGGAGATCCGGCACCACTCAATCCGACGGCGCCCATTCTTAACCCGAATGATGCCGCCGCACCGGCACCGACGGCGGCACTGAACCCCACCGCCCCAATTCTCGATCCCACCAAACCGGTCCTCGACCCCGGAACCGCTCCCGCGGTCGCCGGCTCGCCCGCGCTCGACCCCACCAAACCTTTAGCCATCCAAGCGCCACCCGTAGGCGGACCGGTCATTGCGCCCACCACCGGGACGGCACCCACAGCGCCATCTTTGACGCCGCCCGATCCAACGCTACCCGTTTTAAATCCCAATGCACCGGCACTTGATCCAAATGCCCCCGCTCTGGACCCGAACGCGCCCGCACTCGACCCGAATGCGCCGGCACTCAATCCGAATGCGCCGGTCTTAGACCCCAATGCCCCCGCGCTCGCGCCTCCTGCGGCCGCGACCGGAATTACGCCGCCGTCCCTCAATCCGAACGATACGTTTTCCGAGCAAAGCGCGCCCGAAGCGCCCAAAGCCTCGGAAGAAACGGCGCCACCGATCGGCAAAACCGCATTGCTGAATCCGGATGCTCCCATAACCGCACAGGCCAATCCCTTGACCGCGCCGGCACCAGCGACCGCGACGCCAGCGCCCGTCATCGGTGCCGCGGGTGCGCTGAATCCCGACGCCCCTATCACGGCCCGACCCAATCCTTTGGCCACCGCTTCACCGACTCCCGCACCAACAACGCCTGCGCCTGTCGTCGGCGACCCCGGTACCCTAAATCCCGACGCACCCATTACGGCGCAACCTAATCCTTTGACCTCTCCATCGCCGGCGCTGGCACCGGCCGGGCCAGCGCCTGTTATCGGCAGCCCCGGTGCGCTGAATCCAGATGCGCCTATCACGGCGCAACCCAACCCTTTGGCCTCTCGCTCGCCAACCCCCGCGCCGACCGGCCCCGCACCCGTCATCGGGAGTACCGGCAACCTCAATCCGGACGCACCGATCTCCGCGCAACAAAACCCGTTCAATAATAAAAAGCCGACACCTGCCCGCTCGTCACCTCCAATCGGAGGGCCGGCCCTTCTCAATCCGGACGCTCCCATTTCTTCGCAAACAAAATCGCTGACGTCGCTTGCGCAGCAACCACTCCCATCGCGACGGCCCGCGCGGGCCGCCTCCCGAGAGGCAACAGCACCCGCGCAAAGGGGTGCCGCCGGAAACCTCGAGAATCCGGACCTTCCTATCCGCCAACAAGAGATATCGGGTTATTTCAATTAGCGGCCGACGCGGCGGCCATCTATTGGGTCCAGCCCATTTGTCGGAAGTAGGCTTCGGCCGCCGAATGAAGCGGGGCGACATCTTCGGTTCGTTTTAATTCGTCTGATGATGGCGCTTTAAACAACGGTGCCGACGCTTCATTCGAACCTCTTTCGAACAACGCCTTCATTACCGCTTCAATTAAAGGTACGGACGCGCTGCTTTGCGTCACCAATACAGCCATCAGCCCGAAAGTATCGATATCCGTTTCTATTCCCGGGTAGCTGCCGGTCTTGATCCGGAATGGCGTGAGATCGGGTCTTTCCGTCAATGCTTGGTTGATAACAGGTTGGTCGAGCGACACCAACGTCAGAGCGCACTGTCCAATCAAGCCCGCGAGAGATGCGCTTGGATGCCGTTCTACGGTTACCATCGCGTCGATCCGCCCCCGGCAAATCTGGCTTGAGATATTCGCATTTGCCTCTAGCTCGGGCGCGGAATCGAGAACATCAATGCGTGCCGCCTCAACCGCGGCCCGCATAAGGAGATAGGAATAACTGTTCGGCGCATTATAACCGATACGACGTCCGGCCAGTTGCGTAATGGCTTTCGCACCGGCGTTCGGATGGGCCAAGATCGTCAGCATTTCCGCCGGCACAGACAAGATCGACCGCAGCTCATTATTCGGACCGGCAGAGCGGTATCGCCCCTTGCCGCGCGACGCCCGGTAGAGCCAATCCGATTGCACAAAAGCGAAGTCGATAAGCCCTTCGTCCACTTCGCGGAGATTCGTCGCTGAGTCGCCGTTCGCGACATTTAAGCATCGAAATTTTGCATCATTTCGACCATTGAGAGCCGCGCAAACTGCACCGGCCAATCCAAAATAATAGCCGAAAGGCGTACCGCCCCCGACGACGAACTGCTTCGGTGCGTCTTCTTGAGATGCGGCAGGCCCCGCGAAGATAAGCGCGCACGCGAACAGTATCGCCCGCGCAGTTAATGACCGACTCATGCGTTTTGTGAGGACTCGATAGCCGCGTCCACTGAATCGCCGAGCTTCTCCACAAGCTCTTCGATATGGACACCTTCAACAATGAACGGCGGCGCAAGCAGCACATGATCGCCCCGCACACCGTCGATCGTGCCACCCATCGGATAACAGATCAGTCCACGCTTCATCACTTCTTGCTTCACCTTCGCGTTGACCTTCAATGCCGGGTCGAACGGCTCTTTGGAGCCACGATCCGATACCAGCTCAATGGCCTGGAACAGACCTCTTCCGCGAATATCGCCGACATGATGATGATTCCCAAAACGCTCGCCGAGCGCTTCGTTTAGGCGAAGTCCCATCTCCTTCACGCGTGGAATGAGGTTCTCTTCCTCAATCGCATTCTGTACCGCCAGCGCGGCCGCACAGGCAACAGGGTGTCCCATATAAGTGTGACCGTGTTGGAAGAAGCCGGACCCATCGCGGATCGCCGCAAAAACCTTATCCGAAAGCATGGTCGCGCCGATCGGCTGATAACCCGCGCCCAAGCCTTTAGCGCACGTCAGCAGGTCGGGCGTAATACCTTCTTGCTCATAAGCATAAAGACTGCCCGTTCGCCCCATACCGCACATCACTTCATCGAGGATGAGCAGCACGCCGTATTGATCGCAGATTTCGCGAACCCGCTTGAAGTAACCTGGCGTCGCCGTCACCGCACCCGCCGTCGCACCGACAACAGGTTCCGCAATAAACGCCATGACGCTATCTTCACCGAGCTCAAGTATTTTCGCTTCCAATTCGTTCGCAACGCGGAGACCGTATTCTTCTTCGCTCTCATCCGCGCGTTTTTCACGGTATTCAAAACAAGGTGCGATATTGTGCGTTTCGATCAACAACGGCTCGAAAGGTTCGCGGCGCCACATATTTCCACCGGCTGCGAGTGCGCCCAATGTGTTGCCATGATAGCTCTGCCGCCGTGTGATCAGATGCCGGCGTTGCGGTTGTCCGATCTCAAGATAGTACTGGCGCGCCATCTTCAACGCTGCCTCTACCGCTTCCGATCCGCCCGAAACGTAGTAGACCTTCTCCAGCCCGCCCGGTGCCGTCTCTATAAGCTTATCCGCCAAATCTTCCGCGGGTTTCGACGTAAAGAACCCCGTATGCGCAAACGGAATAGCGTCAATCTGATCGCGAATAGCCTGCAGAACCTTCGGATGACTATGCCCCAAGCACGAAACCGCAGCACCTCCGGAGGCGTCGAGGAATTTGTTTCCCTCGGTATCCGTAATGTAGACACCATCGCCACTGGCGGCGACGCGCGGGACGGTTTTGGCCTGTCTGTGAAATACGTGCGACATGTTTGCTCCAGATAGGTTTAGGATTTTGGCGTGCGAAGCCGTTCCGGCTTATTCGCATCGCCGTTGTTCAGAGTCCAGATAACGATCGCTTTCAGGACCTTTCCAAGGCTTTCGTCGAAGGCTCCAATGATAGCCTCCATCGAATTCCGTGTTGCGGGCACTTTCCGTTCGAAGGTTTCGGACGCAATAATTTCGCGCCGAGGCATTTTCACCAGCTTGGCGTTTATGCGCACACGAATTGTCGGTGGTGTGCTTGCCGAAGAAAGTGTGGATGTTTCCGTTGGCAGTCGATCTTTGTACTCCGCCTGGAATTCACGCAGCTCCGTCTTCAAGATAAAATCCGAACGCAGGCCAATTTGCTCCCGGCCGACACCGACGATTTTCTTCGAGTTTTCGAACGACTCGACCATCAAAGTTTGAACCATCTTCGGTGCGAAATCCGTCCACTTCGCAAGGCTGAAGTAACGCAGCTCGATTGGACTGTCCTGCAACGGGATACGTGCCGTGCTCAATCCCGCGGCAGCGACCGGAGTCTCGATCAAAATCTGCCAATCGGCTTTCGGCAAATCCTGCGGGAACGTGCTCTTCGGCGTCAGGACGTAGTGCCGCGGCGCCGGCCCACCTCCCGGGATTGGAATAGAGCAACCACTTGCGGTCGCGATAAACGCCACAAGGCACACAAATTTCAGGCAAGATCCGGTTTTGAAATTCATGACTATTTCACCTCGATACCGCGTTGTGTTTCCCCGAAAAGGAACTGTGCGGGATTCTGTTCGATCTGCGCTGAAATGCGCGACAAGGCACCGACCAAAACGCGGGTTTCGGACAAGAGCTGCGTTAATTCGTACAAACCCGAACCGGTAAAATCTTCGACCGGGGTCCGGTTCTCTTTGATAAATGCCGCTAGTTGTTCGGCAGCATCGCCAACATGGCCTGCGGAGACATTCAATGTCTTGATCGCAGACTGCGTCTCCCCACCGATTCCATCCATCTCGCGTTGAATGGATTCGAGGGCCTTCCCCATACCGCCGGTGAATTCCAAAGCGCTTACCCGAAGCTCGGACGCCAAGCGCCTCACTTCCGCCAATGTCACCGTCGCCTCGTCGGAAACTTTACTCACGCCTTTCGTGACTTCGCCAACACTCGTCTCGACACCCGTGCTTACCCGGTTGACGCTGCCACGCACATCGCCCAACGTATCACCGATTTCCTTAGCCAGCTGATCGACTTGCGTCCGGAGATCGGCGACCAAAGCGCGCGCGTCGCGCATGGCAAGCTCCGCATCTCCCGTCATTCGGTCCGTACTGCCGCGTATCTTCGATAGAGCGGCCTTCGCTTCCGACGCGGCCGCCTGGACCTCACCCAATGAAGAAGCGCCATTCTTCATCATCGTCCGAATGTCGCCGGAGCTATCGGATAAGGCGCCCGTAAACCCTTCGACGTTTTCCAGGATACCCGCAAAGCGTTTCTGATTGGCCGGATTAAAGAGTTGATTCGCACGGTCCACCAACGCGATGAAGCGCGTGACAAGTTCCGGTGCTTTCTCCAGCACCACATCGAGCTGAGAGGGGGCGGTTTCGATCACCGGATTATCTTCACCGCTTTGAGTTTCCAGAACCGGCGCTTCTTGTGTCCCGCCAGATATTTGGACATACGCAACGCCCGTGATTCCTTGATATTCAAGGGAAGCGACGGCATCGGTCTTAATCGGCGGCTCATTCGGAACTTCGATTGTGACCTTTACCCGTTCGACATTCTTCGGGTCGATCCGCATGCCGGTCACAATTCCAAACGGGACACCTCGGTATCGGACCTGATTGCCGGGGCTAAGACCTGTTACGGATCCTTCGAAATACGCATCGTATTGCGCCACTTCTTCGTCGAACTGCACGCCCGCCATCCAAATAACGGCGATTGCACCTCCGATGAACACCACAAGCGTAAAGATACCGATGACGATATAGCTGGCACGCGTTTCCATATGACTACACCATTTCTGCCTGTCCGGACTTCGCGTTCAACGCCGCCCGGGCACGCGGCCCCTTGAAATATTCTTGAATCCACGGATGCGGATCGTCCATGTGTTCCGCCATAGTCGCCACCCGTATCTTTTTCTCAACAAGAACAGCAATACGGTCACAGATGGCCGTCAAACTGTCTAAGTCATGGGTCACCATGAAGACGGTCAATCCCAAACTCGACTGCAGTTCCCGGATCAGGCGATCGAAGGCGGCGGCACCAATCGGATCGAGCCCCGCCGTCGGCTCGTCCAGGAAGATGATCTCCGGATCAACGGACAAAGCACGCGCCAACCCTGCGCGTTTGCGCATCCCGCCGGAAAGTTCTGACGGGAACTTAGGCCCTGCATTCGGCGGCAGTCCCACCATGGCGATTTTCAAGGCCGCCAATTCATCCATCAGCCCAAGCGGCATCCGTAAATGCTCACGCATCGGCACTTGGATGTTTTCGCAAACCGTCAAAGACGAAAACAAGGCGCCATCCTGAAAGAGCACGCCGAGACGCGTTCGAAGAACCTGTCGTTCGGCTTCGCTCGACCGATGTACGTCTGTCCCAAGGACGTCGATCGTGCCGCCCTGCGGACTGTTCAAGCCAATGATCGTCCGCAACAAGACGGACTTGCCGGTTCCGGAGCCGCCGACCACGCCAAGCACTTCGCCGCGCCGGACATCCAAATCGAGGCCTTCGTGGATAACCTGTTCGCCGAATTGCGTTCGCAAGCCGCGAATTTTGATGACGCTGTCCTGTTCGACGTTCACTGACTAAATCCCCAACGCGCTAAACAAGATCGAGAATAGCGCGTCTGCCAGGATCACCAAGACAATCGATTCAACGACCGACTTCGTGGTCATCTTGCCGACGCTCTCGGCACTGCCGGTGACACGCAATCCCTCGAAACACCCGACAATCGCGATGATATAGGCAAAAACAGGTGCCTTCACCAAACCGACAAGGAAATGTTGAAGGCTGATGACATCCTCGAGACGGTTCATGAATTGGCCGAGCGTCAAATCAAGCGCCAAAACCGCCATCAAGGCGCCGCCCATCAGGCCCGCCACGTCGGCCAGAAACACCAGCATCGGCAGTGTAATCAGCAACGCGTTTATACGCGGCAGGACCAACACTTCGATCGGGTCAAAGCCGACCGTTCGCAAGGCGTCGACTTCTTGATTGACCTGCATCGTGCCGATCTGCGCTGTAAACGCGGAGCCGGAACGGCCGGCAACGACGATCGCTGTGATCAAGACGGCGATTTCGCGCGGTATGCCGAACGCCAAACCGTCGATGGTAAAGATTTCCGCACCGAATTGACGAAGCTGAACCGCCCCTTGATAGGCAATAACGATTCCAATCAGGAAGTTCAGCAGACAAACAATCGGTACGGCATTCAAACCGGTCTGTTCGATCTGATTGATCAACGCGATTGGACGGAGCCGGCGCGGTCTCGTTATGGCAGACCCAAATGCAATAATCGTTAAGCCGAAGAAATTCACGAGCCGTTTGGCTTCGATCATCGCGTCGACAAATGTGCGCCCAACACGCTCGAACATCGCGAGGATAAAATGAGGCTCTTCATGCAAAGCTTCGTGCGGTTGATCGTCCGCTTCCGTGACAATCGTTAGAAGCGGCTTATAGGCCGCGTCGAGCCCGGCAAGTTCCGTGGCGATGCCGCGCTTATCCAACTCGCTCATTGTTCGATGAATGATGTGAGCGCCCGCCGTATCCAATGCGGTGAGGCCGGAGACGTCGACCGTTACGTTGCGGATTCCATCGAACATCAATCCGCCGAACAGGCCATCGAGATGCGCGGAACGCGTCACGGTCCAATCGCCACCGCCTTCCACGGTGAGCGACTGTCCTTCAACCGATGTCTTGAGCCAACAGCCCTGTTCTTCCAACGAAAACACTCCCCAGATGCGCAGCTTAACGGCTAAGCCATTCGCACCGCTCTTACCTACTTCGAATAGCACGAAGAAACAGACGCTTAAAGCGCTTGGCGCATTGCAGAGCCAACAGGGGATCAGTACATTGCCAGCGTCCAAGGGAGCGTTCGGCAGGAGCCGGCTTCGATCAACGAAAGCGACATGATGGATTTAAAGCAGCACATCCGGAGCATCCCGGATTTTCCCAAAGAAGGCATACTTTTCTACGACATTTCGACTTTGCTTGCTCATGCCGGCGCGTGGCGGAGTTGTGTGGATCAACTTACCGCTCACGTAAAGCCTTTGCAGGCCGATATTTTGGTCGGCATCGAATCTCGCGGTTTCCTGACAGCGGCGCCATTGGCGCTCGAACTCGGCTGCGGCTTCGCCATGATACGCAAGAAAGGCAAACTGCCGGGCCCCACGATTTCGCACACTTATGACTTGGAATACGGCAGCGACACGATCGAAATCCAGGCCGACGCGATCGAACCTGGACAGCGTGTCGTCATTATGGACGACCTTCTGGCGACAGGCGGTACCGCATCTGCCGCTGTCGAACTCATTCGCAACGTCGGCGGCGTTGTGGCCGGTGCGAGTTTTATCGTTGAGTTATCTTTCTTACCGGGGCGCAGCCGTCTGGAAACCCTTGATATCGCGGCATCGACGCTCGTCACCTACGACGAATAATCAGGGTTTTTCTTTCGCTACTTGCTCGTAAATCAGGACTGCCGCCGCAAAATCTTCGAGCGAAGCGCCGACGGACTTGAACATCGTGATCTCATCGTCGCTCGTCCGGCCAGGATGGCTTCCGCCGACCAAAGCGTAGAGGTCGTGCAATTCTTCGAATTTCAATATGCCGGATGCGATTGGTTGGGTGAGATCACCTGCCGCTTTCGGCGCACCGCCCAGCGTATCGCAGAATACAGTTGCACGGCGAACAGACGTATCGTCCGTCTCTCTCACTTCCAGTCGGTAGCCGCCGACCAAATCAAGATGCGCGCCTTCCTGCAGCCAATCGCCAAAAACAATCGGATCTGCGGAGAACGTTGCACACGAAATGATATCCGAGCCCCGCGTCGCCGCTTCGACGTCCTCGACCGCTTCGACGTTGGCCCCAAGTTTCATCGCATCCGCCGCCATGGCGCGGGCTTTGTCGTAGTTCCGGCCCCAAATGAAGGTCTTCTCAAGCGAACGGACCGCACGATGCGCGAAGATAAGGTTCCAAGCGACCCGTCCCGTGCCGACGACCAAATGCATCTTGCTGTCTTTTCGCGCCAGATAATCCGCTGCGAGCGCGGAAGCAGCGGCGGTACGCCGCGCCGTGACTTCCCCGCCATCGACTTGTGCCAAGACTTCGCCGGTTCGCCCGTCGAATAGGATTACGATCCCGCTGACCGCCGGCATCCCGCGATCCGCATTGCCCGGAAACATGTTCACCAATTTCACGCAAACATAATCGCCAGAGCGCCAGGCCGGCATCATCATGATCTTGCCTTCAGGCTCGCCCGGCACTTCGACATAGTGCTGGTGCTTCGCAGGCGATTCGATGCCGCCTTTGAAGGCGTCTCGTATGGCTTCGACCAGCGCCCCGAATTCCAGCCGCTCGCGTGTCTCTTCTTCACCAACGACAATCATAATAAATTTCTCCCCCGGGCTGACGTAACCAGCTGTATTCTATAAAGTCGCGCCCGGTTAAATACACGAATCCGACAATCCGCGACAGGGAGCCGACACGACGATGACACTATCCCCCTACTACACCCATGGCGACGGTCGCGAATCCGCCTTCACTGTCACCCCGCCGAAAATCAAATTCGGCCCCGGCTCTCTGCGGGAAGTCGGCCATGACGCAAAAGCGCTCGGCATGTCCCGCGTTGCACTCTACACCGATAAAACCGTCGCACAGCTCGAATGTGTCTCGACCGTTAAGCAAGCCTTGTCGGACGCCAATATCGACGTCGCCGTCTTTGACGAAGTTGAGGTCGAGCCGACGGACAAGTCCTTTAAAGCCGGTATCGAATTCGCAAAATCGGGTAATTTCGACGGCTTCTTCTCCGTCGGCGGCGGCTCCAGCATGGACACCGCGAAGGCAGCCGACCTCTACACCTCGCACCCACCGGATGAGTTTCTCGACTACGTGAATGCGCCGATCGGCAACGCCAAACCAGTCCCGGGACCGCTCAAACCGCACATCGCGTGCCCCACTACCTTTGGGACCGCCAGCGAATGTACGGCCGTCGCGATCTTTGATCTTTTGGAGATGGAAGTGAAGACCGGCATCTCGAACGCCCATCTGCGGCCGAGCCTCGGCGTGCTTGATCCCGATACTTTAGCCAGCCTGCCGGGACCGGTTATTGCCGCCAATGGTTTCGATGTCTTTACCCATGCCTGCGAGTCCTACACGGCTGTTCCCTATACCAGCCGCGACAAGCCTGCGGATTTGACCGCACGCCCCGTCTACCAAGGCGCCAACCCTTATAGTGATCTCTCGACGCTGGAAGCCATTCGCCTGATCGGCGCCAACCTCGTCGAAGCGGTGAAGCAGCCGGGCGCCACCGAATTCCGCGAAAAACTGATGTTCGCCGGCATGCTGGCCGGTATCGGTTTCGGTAATTCCGGCGTGCATATTCCCCATGCGATGGCTTACGCGGTTGCCGGTCTTGTTCGCGACTACTATCCGCAAGGCTGGAAGTCGAACCACCCGATGGTGCCACACGGTACATCCGTCATCGTGAATGCGCCGGCAGCTTTCCGGTTTACAGGCCCTGCCTGCCCCGAGCGGCACTTCACGGCGGCCGAAGCCATGGGCGCGAATACGGCCGGTGCCGACATCGCCGATGGCGGCAACCTTCTTGCCGACCGTATCGTCGACATGATGCGTGAGACCGACCTGCCGAACGGTATCAGCGGCGTCGGATACAGCGAGGAAGACATTCCGAACCTCGTTAAAGGCACGTTGCCGCAACAACGCCTCCTCGTCATGTCGCCGGCCCAAGTCGGCGAAGCCGAACTCACGCAACTCTTCAAAGACGCCATGCGTTACTGGTGATCGCCATGACCGCTCTTACGAACGAAGTACTCCAGCAACTAAAGGACGCCGTCGGCCCCAACGGTTATCTCGAAGGCGACGCCGATACCGAAGCCTATGCCGTCGATGCGCGCGAGCTCTATCACGGCAAAACAGCCTTGGTGCTGCGCCCCGCCACAACGGAAGAAGTCTCCACGGTCGTAAAAATCTGCGCGGCCGCCGGCATCGCTCTCACACCGCAAGGCGGAAACACAGGCTATTGCGGCGGCGCGACGCCAGATGAGACGGGCAATCAGATCGTTTTGTCGCTGGCCCGCATGAACAATATTCGCCATGTCGATGCACTAAACTACACGATCACGGCGGAAGCCGGCTGTATTCTCACCGCCATTCAAGACGCCGCCGAAGAGGCAGACCGACTGTTTCCCCTGAGCCTTGGTGCCGAGGGCAGCTGTCAGATCGGCGGCAACCTCTCGACCAACGCCGGGGGTGTCGCGGTTCTGCGCTACGGCAACACGCGGGACCTCGTCCTTGGGCTCGAGGTGGTCCTACCGGACGGCACAATCTGGGACGGCCTCCGTCGGCTGCGAAAGGACAATACCGGCTACGACCTGAAGCAGCTCTTCCTCGGCGCGGAAGGCACGCTTGGCATAGTCACCGCGGTTGTCTTGAAACTGTTTCCGCGCCCGCAGGAAGTTGTCACCAGTTTCGTTGCCTTGCCGACGGCACGGGCCGCCCTTGAGCTGCTTTCCCGTATGCGGTCGGCGACCAGCGACGGCGTGACCTCTTTCGAGTATGTTCACCGCGCCTGCATCGATCTGGTACTGGCGCAGATTGACGGCGCGAGCGATCCGTTCGACGAAGCCTATGACCACTATGCCCTTATCGAATGCAGTGCAGGCCGCCAAGAGTCCGGCCTCGCGGCAGCGGTCGAAGACGCCTTGGGCGCCGCCTTCGAAGCGGACGAAGTCGCCAATGCCGTAATCGCTTCCAGCGGACAACAATCGGCGGCGCTTTGGAAATTACGCGAGACCATTCCCGAGGCGCAGAAACTGGCGGGCGCCGGCCTCAAACACGATATCTCCGTACCGCTGACAAACGTCCCGGCCTTCCTTGAGCAGGCCACCGACATCGCCGAGGCGATGATCCCGGGCGTCAACGTTATTCCCTTCGGACACATGGGCGACGGCAATATCCACTTCAATCTAAGCCGCCCGCCCGAGACGGACGGGGCTGAAATGATGGCCAAGGCGCATGATCTCGAAGTGGCTGTCCACGATCTTGCCGTCGACCTCGACGGCAGCTTTAGCGCGGAACACGGGATCGGGAAACTGAAGCGCGGTGAATTGGCCCGCTATAAATCCGATGTCGAGTTCGATCTGATGCGCAAGATTAAGGCGGCGCTGGACCCCAACGACACCATGAACCCCGGAAAGGTCCTCTGATGTCCGACCTGACGCAGACCGATGAAATCGCACTCGCGAAACTCGAGCCGATCCTGCTTCGCGCCAAGGTCGAGACGCCGGTCGTCACATCTTTCGGCACAATCCCGGAGCGGGCCGTCCTCCTGGTCCGCGCAGAGGACCGCGACGGCGCGGTCGGCTGGGGCGAGGTATTTGGTAATTTCCCGATGCATGGGGCGGAAAACCGCGCGCACCTGATCCGCGACTACATTGCACCGGTCGCGTTGGCGGAAACTTGGCATTCGCCTGCGGCCGCGTTCGCCGCAATGACACGCAAAACCCATATTATGACCCTGCAGTCGGGCGAACCCGGATCCTTCGCTCAGGCCATCGCCGGCGTCGACATCGCGCTTTGGGATCTCGCGGCCCGTAAAGCCGGTGCGCCGCTCTGGCGGTTTTTCGGTGGCAAACGCGATGCCGTTCCGACCTATGCCAGCGGCCTCAACCCCAGCGGCTTCGAAGACATCGTCGCGCGCAAACTCGCGGAGGGGTACAACGCCTTCAAGATTAAGATCGGCTTCGGTCGCGAAGTGGACTTTGCCGCCCTTACCACGATGCGCGAGATGATCGGTGAGCGCGCGCTGATGACCGACGTCAACCAAGGCTGGGATCTCGCCACCGCGAAGGACAACTGGGCCCCCTATTCCGATTTTGGCCTTCGCTGGATCGAGGAACCGCTGCCGGCCGACCGGCCGATCTCGGAGTGGCAGGCGCTCGCTGCACAACCCGGCAGTCCCATCGCGGCGGGCGAAAACCTCCTTGGCGATGCGCAATTCGACGCTCATATCGAGGCGAACGTCTTCGGTGTCGTACAGCCCGATATGTGCAAATGGGGTGGTTTCACCAAGACCCTGCCGCTGGCCAAACGGATTGTCGCCGCGGGTCTTACTTATTGCCCGCATTTCCTGGCGGGACCGATCGGCGTGATGTCTGCGGCGCATTGTTTGGCCGTGGCCGGCGGCGACGGGGTACTCGAGATCGACGCCAACGCCAATCCGATCCGCGAAAGGTTGACCGGCGGCCTGCCAGGCATCGAGAATGGCATCATGTCACTGCCGGAAGCACCCGGTTTGGGTGTGGAACCGGACACGGCACAGCTCAAGGAATTCGCCGTCAACTGACGGGAGGAGAGATACGATGAGAATCAGCGCGAACGGTATTCAATTGAACTACCAAGCCTCTGGCCCGGCGGACGCGCCGACCGTTGTGATGAGCCATTCGCTCGCAGCGACGAACGCCATGTGGGACCCGCAGATGGACGTTCTGAAGGATTACCGCGTCATCCGCTACGACATGCGGGGCCACGGAGAATCCGACGCGCCGGACATGGATTACTCGCTCGAGATGCTGGCCGATGATTTGCTCGGCTTGATGGACGCGCTCGAAATCGACCGCACGCATTATATCGGCCTTTCGATGGGTGGCATGATCGGCCAGACGGCCGCATTGAAGGACCAGGACCGTTTCCTCTCACTCTCGCTCTGCGATACGATGAGCCGCGTGCCGCCGGAAATGCATTCCGCCTGGGACGAGCGGATCGCGAACGCCCGCGCCGACGGCATGGAAGCCCTTGTCGAAGGCACGATGGCCCGCTGGTTTTCCGAAGACTACATGGCGGCGGAACCCGCGGAATGCGACAAGGTTCGCGACATGATCCGCAACACCAAGGTCTCCGGTTTCTGCGGTTGTTGCCGCGCCATCCAAGGCCTCGACCTGACGGACAAAATTTCCGCCATCACGGTACCGACCCAGATGATCGTCGGCGAGGACGACCCCGGCACGCCGGTCGCGGCCCACGAAGTTATGCACGAGAAGATCGAAGGCTCGGAACTCGTGGTCATCCCGAACGCCCTCCACTTCTCGAACGTCGAGCAAAAAGACGCGTTCAACAACGCCTATATGACGTTCCTCGGCAAACAAAGCTGAGCGCACATCCTTCGAGACGACCGCTTCGCGGTCTCCTCAGGATGAGGACACAAAAACACCCTCATCCTGAGCCTGTCGAAGGATGAGCCACCTCACCCTGAGCCCGTCGAAGGGCGAAGGATGAACCTGCCGACAGAACTGCGCTGTCGCGGGCGCGTTTATTTTTTTCGAAGATCAACCCCATGCACCGAGAGAATGGGGTAATAGCGTACCGCTCATCCCGCATACAGAAACGTTCTGTCGCGTGGTTTGTTGATTCACTTGTCAAATAACGAGTGGTCTTATATCACAAATTAGACGATTTGTCCTCTTTCTTGATGTGTCATTCCGGCGGCCGCGTAGCGGAAACCCGCAATTTCTGCCGGAAAATAGCGAACAGTCGAGATGCCAGAGGGAACCGCTCAGGCTATAATTCCGGATAACGCGCTACAATTCCGGAATGACACCCATAGAAAGACCGATCCAGTGCCCACACAAACCTCCCTTTGGCGCGCCTTCACGCCCGTCGGCGCGACTTATGATCCGTTATCGGGTGACGCCGAGACGGATGTCACAATCTTAGGCGCCGGGTTCACCGGTCTTTCGACGGCGCTTCACCTGGCGAAGGCCGGGACGACAGTCACGGTCCTGGAAGCGGAGGACGTCGGCTACGGCGCGTCGGGCCGTAACAACGGGCAGGTCATCCCCGTCCTCACGCGGGCCGACCCGGACGCTTTGTGCGCGCGCTTCGGCGAGGCGGGCGAGCGGTTCGTGAAGCTGATCGGCAGCTCGGCGGCCTATCTCTTCGATCTCGTGCGGGAACACGGGCTCAACTGCGAGGCGGAGCAGAACGGTTGGATTCAACCGGCCCACACGCCGGGGCGCTTCAAAGCCATATCCGAGAACCGGTTCCGGCAATGGGAGAAGCACGGGGCCGAGGTCGAATTGATCGACAAGTCAGAGCTCGACCGCCGCATCGGCACGAACTTTTTCTTCGGCGGCTTCGGCAATCGCACCGGCGGGCATATCAATCCCTTAGCGCTGACGCGGGAGTTGGCCCGCGCGGCCGTCGAAAACGGGGCCGTCATCCATGAAAAATCGCCGGCCCTCAGTTACGGACAGGAGGGCGACGGCTGGCGCGTGACGACACCGGACGGCACGATCCGCTCTCGCGCCCTAGTGGTGGCGACCAACGCCTATACCGGCGAACTTGCGCCCGGCCTGGCGCCGCGTCTCGCAAGAAGCGTCATGCCGGTGACCTCTTGGCAACTGGCAACGGCGCCCCTCAGCGATAATGTGCGCAGCACCGTGGTGCCGGACCGCCAAGCTATCTCCGACACGCACGGCGACCTCCACTTCTTTCGCTATGACGCGCGGAACCGGTTGATCACCGGCGGCGCGCTGGCCATGCCGTTCAACGGGCACCAACGTATTCGCGCCCGCATCGCAAAACGGTTGCAACGCATCTTCCCGCAATATGTCGAGCCGGAGATCGAATACTCCTGGACCGGCTATGTGGGGGCGACGCGGGACCATACCCCGCATTTCCACCGCCTCGGCCCCAACGGCTGGACCTGGATCGGCTGCAACGGCCGCGGCGTCGCGCTCTCCGTCACGCTCGGCGGCGAGCTCGCCAAAGCGGTCATGGGCGCCGAGGAACAGGACCTCGCCTTCCCCCTGACGGAAATCGAGCCGCTCCCGATGCACAAGTTCCTCCGCCTGACCTCCCGCCCCTTCACCTTGTCGCTCTACCGTTACCGCGACTGGCGCGAGATGGGCTGATCCTTCGAGACGCCCGCCCTGCGGGCTCCTCAGGATGAGGACACAAAAAACACCCCTCATCCTGAGCCTGTCGAAGGATGAGCCTGCTGCAGGGTGCTCCCCCTCAACAATCGTCTTGTCGCTCTACCGCTACCGCGACAGGCGCGAGATGGGGTGACCCTTCGAGACGCCCGCCCTGCGGGCTCCTCAGGATGAGGACATAAAAAAAACACCCCTCATCCTGAGCCTGTCGAAGGATGAGCCTGCTGCAGGATGAGCCTGCTGCAGGGTGCTCGCCCCTCAATAATCGTCGGCTTCGTTCCAATAGAGCTCTCGCCGTTTCTCCCCGCTGTCGCAGGCGGGGGCGACGCGTTCTGTGGACGCACGCTGGATGCGGGACTTCGGCGGATTGTCCCAATGGCTCGGCGTCTTTCCGGCGATCTCCAGGATTAATTTCTTGCGGATAGCGCGGGCGAAGTCGTGGTGGGTGTGGGCGACGACGATGAAGGACCCGGGGCCGCCGATCACGCAGTTGGTGTAGTAAAGATCGAGATCCTTGTAGGGCGGATAGCCGTAAGGGCTCGGCCGGTCGTTGATGATGGGCAGGCCGTTGACCGTCACCCCTGCGGCGATCGCGCGGTCGCGGGCGGCGGGCATCTTCTCGCCCTCGTTGTTCGGACCGTCGCCCGAGAGGTCGATGACCTGGCGCACGCCGGAGAAGCCGTTCCCCTCAAACAGCGGCAGCGCGTAGTTTATGGCCCCGCTGATCGAGGTCCAGGCGCTGGTGAACACCGGGACTTCCGCCAGTTTTTGCGCGAAAGCGCGGGCCGAAGGCTCATCCTCGATCAAGTGCCAATCGACCAGTTTCTGCTGATAGAGCCCGGCCCACTCGACATAGGTGACGGCGACCCGGCGGAGCATGCCGCCTTTAATCGCGCCCAACACATCCGGGTGCAAGATCGCGTTGATGTAGCCCTCGCGCTGCAAGCGCGCCTCCAGCTCGTCGATGCTGCCAGATATATCGACCGCGAGGACCAATTCGAGGTCCACTGCGACGTCCTTTGCCTGTACGGCCGGGCTCCAGCAGAACGCCCAGAGCACCGCCCAAATGCCAATTCCCTTCCACATAGACAACATTAGAGAGGATGGACGCGATACTGTCACGCCCCCGCCCCATCATGATATCGTGAGACCAACAAGGGAGAACCCAACGATGAAGAAGCAACGCATTATCAGTCCGCATGTGAACGAACCGCCGGAAGGTACCTGGTCGAACTGCCTGGTTATCGGCGACCACATCCATATCGCGGGCCTCACCGCGGGCGGCATGTCCGACGAAATGAGCAAGGTCGGCGAATACGAGCAGGCGAAGGAAATCTTCACCCGCACCAAGCACTTGATTGAAGAAGCCGGCGCCAAGATGGACGATATCGTGCGCGTTCAGATTTACGTCACCGATATTCGCCTGCGCGAAGAGGTCTGGAAGGCACGCCGCGAGTTCTTCACCGGCGACTTCCCGTGCTCCACCCTGGTCGAGGTCTCGCAACTCGCGGCCCCGGGCCTCAAGGTCGAGATCGACTCCGTCGCGATCCGGGGGGCGGGCGGTTAACGCCCTCAACCGATCAATAGCGCGTGATCGCGCTGGTACCGGAGACGGGCACCCCTAATAATATTAGGGTTCTATGAAGGAGACCGGCGTTGGAATACCGCTACCTCTTGGTCGTGCGCTTTGCGCTTTTCAATATCGTCGCGTTCGCGGCGCAGTTTGCCGGCTATATGGAAGGTTGGCTCGACGGCATGTTCGAAGGGGCGACCTTCCTCATGACGCTCGGCATCTTCATTGTTTTCATGTTTGGCCTGATCGCCTGCGGCACGAAGATTTGGCGCACCAGCGAAGAGCTGAACGACCTGAAGACCGGCATGCCCGGCCCTGAATCCCGAGCCGGTAAATATCTCGCCGAGTTGGAATTGCACGACGGGGAAAGCCGCTCGATCAAGTCGCAGATGGTCCGCCTTAAACTCTCCAACCGGATCGCCATCGTCCGTCATACAGCCAACTCGCTGGTGTTCCTCGGCCTTGTCGGCACGGTCATCGGCTTCATCGTCGCGCTCTCCGGCGTCGATCCGCAAACCATCAGCAGCGCCAAAGCCGTCGGTCCGATGGTGGCCAACCTGATCCAAGGTATGTCCATCGCGCTCTACACGACGCTGGTCGGGGCTGTCCTTTATCTCTGGCTGATCGTCAATCATCGAATGCTCGCCTCCGGCACGGTCAACCTGATCAACACGATCATCGATCTTGGAGAGGCCCGTGTACGGACTTGACGAATTCGACGAAGACGATTCGACAGGGACCGTCTTTCGCGACGTTATCCTGCTGGCCCTGATCGGGTTTGTCGCCATCGTCATCATGCTGCTGCCGCACATCAAGCCGACGCAGGAAGACGACGAAGACCACCGCGCGCCCGGTAATCTGATCGTCGAGATGCATTGGCCGACGGAAATGCCTTACGACGTCGATCTTTGGGTGAAGGCGCCGGACGCGCATCCGGTCGGTTTCTGGAATTTGGGCAACGAAGCGCTAAACCTGCTGCGTGACGATCTCGGACATGTCGGCGACGCGACGAAAGAGAATTACGAGATCACTTATAGCCGCGGCATCCCGGAAGGCGAATTCATCGTCAACGTGCATATGTATGGCCCAAAGCCGAAGACCGTCGTCGTTCCCGTAAACGTCGTGGTCAGCGTCAAAAAACCAGGTCAAGAAACGCGGCAGATTCTGAAGACCGTGGTCGACTTGAAACGGCATAATCAAGAAGAGAAGGCATTCCGCTTTAAGATGAACAACGACGGCGACCTGGTCGACGGCAGCGTCAGCACCCTCGCCTGGCGGTTCCTCACCGCACAACCGAAATGACGATGTCTAAGCTGCACGCAATACCCAACGTCATTCCCGCGCCGGCGGGAATCCAGAATGAAGACCGGCGCACGCCGGATTCCCGCCGGCGCGGGAATGACGTTGCAGGTTGCAAGTGGAGGATGTGATGGAATTCAATTCCCTGACATTTCTGATCATGGCCATTGTATTGTTGGCCGCAGCCTTGGCCTCGATCGCGGCTTGGGCGCCGCGCAAGACGTGGGTCCGGGTCAGCGCCCTCGTTATCACGCTGTTGATCGTCCCCATTGGTTTCCTGCAAGTCACGGAAATGCTGAGCCGCCCGAAACCGGCCAATTACGAATGGCTGCGGCGCGACGTCGATAAAGTCACGGTTTTGAGCGCCAGCTTCCACGAAAAACAAGCCATCTACCTCTGGGTGCGTTTCGACGGCGACACGAAGCCGCGGTATTACTCGCTGCCCTGGAGCAACCGCTTGGCGGAGAAACTGCAGGAATCCCTCGAAGAAGCGGTCCACAAGAACGGCAATGTCGTCTTGCGGCATTTCTTCTCGCGACAATCGCTCGACGATTATGGCGACTTGAACGTGGAGATCGTCCCACCGCCGGTGCCGCCCCAAAAGCCGCCTTACACGTCGCCGCCTCGGGTCTTCAACCCGCGGGAGAAGGCGATCTAGCGGGTGGCTTGACGCGGCCCGCCCTATATGGCGGGAATAGCCGATCATTTCGGGAGATTGGACGTGAGCGCGGAACCTAAGACCGATACCGACCCCATGCTGCTGCGCACCGATGCAGGGGGCGTCACGACGCTGACCCTTAACCGGCCCCAACAGCGCAACGCCTTGTCGCGCGCGATGATTGCCGCGATCCAAGATGAGCTTGACGATATTCGAGAGGATGCGTCGGTGCGCGCCGTCGTATTCGCGGCCAATGGCCCCGGATTTTGCGCCGGCCACGACATGCGGGAGCTCGTCTCGAACCGCACACCGGAATTCTACGACGAACTTTTTCACGCATGCGGCCGGATGATGACGAGCATCATGCAGCTGCCACAACCGGTCATCGCGCGCGTCCAAGGCGTCGCGACGGCGGCGGGCTGCCAACTGGTCGCGACTTGCGATCTCGCGGTCGCCGTAGACACGGCGCATTTCGCCACACCGGGCGTCCATATCGGTCTCTTCTGTTCCACACCGATGGTGGCCCTCAGCCGCAATGTCGGCCGCAAACAAGCGATGGAGATGCTGATCCTAGGCGATCCCTGCCCGGCCGAGAAAGCGCTCGAGATCGGGCTTGTGAACCGCGTGGTCGGCGAAGACGCGCTCGATGTGACCGTCCGGGAAATGACCGACAAGATTCTCGACAAATCGGGATACACCATCAAGGTCGGCAAGGAAGCTTTCTACAAGCAACTCGATTCCGGCGTCGAAGAAGCCTATGCGTATACGGCGAAAGTGATGGCCGAAAATATGATGTCGCATGACGCGCAAGAAGGCGTCGGCGCGTTTGTCGAGAAACGGAAACCGGTTTGGCGGGGGGAATAGGGGAAAAGACGTGAACCACGACGATTACGACGACAAATACATTATCGAGGTCCTTCGGGACGCCAAAACGGTGGCCATGGTGGGCGCCAGCGCCAATTGGAACCGGCCAAGCTTCTTCGCCATGAAATATATGCAGCAGAAGGGCTTTCGCGTGATTCCGGTCAATCCAGGCGTCGCCGGCAAGGAAATCCTCGGTGAAATGACGGTCGCCAGCCTCGACGAGATCGAGGATCCGATCGACATGGTGGATATCTTCCGCAATTCCGAAGCGGCAGGGCAAATCACCGACGACGCCATCAAGGCCGGTGCAAAAATCGTCTGGATGCAGCTTGGCGTTCGCAACGACGAAGCGGCAAAACGCGCCGAAGACGCGGGTCTCCGCGTCGTCATGAACCGCTGCCCGAAGATCGAATACGCCCGTCTCTACGGCGAGCTGAGCTGGCACGGCATCAATTCGCACGTCATTACCAGCAAACGGCGGAAACAGGCTTAAGGAGCCGAGATATGAGCAATCGCAAACCCGGAATCGAGACGCTTTCAGTCCATGCAGGCACGCCGCCCGACCCGACGACGGGCGCCCGGCAAATGCCGATCTACCAGACGTCGTCTTTCGTCTTCGACGATGCGGATCACGCGGCCTCGCTTTTCAATTTGCAGCTCCCTGGCTTCATCTATTCGCGCCTGACCAATCCGACGGTCTCCGCCATGGAAGAGCGGATCGCGGCGCTGGAAGACGGCCGCGGCGCCACCGCAACATCTTCCGGGCACGCGGCGCAGATTCTGGCGCTCTTTCCCTTGATGCATCCGGGCGACGAGATCATCGCCGCCAATAAGCTCTATGGCGGCTCCATCAATCAGATGGGGATCAGCTACAAAAAGTTCGGCTGGAACGCCTCCTTCGTCGATCCGGACGATCCCGAAAATTTCCGCGCCGCCATCACGGATAAGACCAAGGCGATTTTCATCGAAAGCTTGGCGAACCCGGGTGGGGTGGTGGTCGATATCGAGGCGGTCGCTGCTGTTGCGCACGACGCGGGTATTCCACTCATCGTCGACAACACGATGGCAACACCCTATCTCTGCAAACCATTCGAGCACGGCGCGGACATTATTGTTCACTCGACCACAAAGTTTCTCTCCGGCAACGGTAGCTCAATCGGCGGCTGCGTCGTCGATTCCGGCAATTTCGATTTCGCCGGCCGCGAAAAGTTCCCGAGCCTCTCGGAGCCGGCCGCCGAGTATCACGGTCTAACCTTCGCCGAAACCTTCGGCGACCTTGCCTATACCATGCACAGCCACGCTGTGGGCCTTCGCGACCTCGGCGCATGCCAATCGCCGATCAACGCCTGGATTACCTTGCTTGGCATTGAAACGCTGGCGCTACGGATGGAGCGGCACTGCGAGAATGCCCTCAAAGTCGCGACCTATCTCGAAGGCCATCCGGCAATCGATTGGGTCTCTTACGCGGGCCTTGAATCCAGCAAATATTACGCGCTTCGCAAACGCTACATGCCGAAAGGCGCCGGCGGTGTCTTCACCTTCGGCCTCAAAGGCGGCTATGACGCCGGTGTCGCGCTGGTCGACCGTTGTGAGCTGTTGAGCCACCTCGCCAATATCGGCGACACGCGCTCGCTTATCCTTCATCCAGCCTCAACGACGCACCGGCAGTTGACGGAAGAACAGCTGAAAGCCGCAGGTGCCGGCCCGGAGGTCATCCGGATTTCCATCGGAATCGAGACCGTCGAAGACGTCATCAACGATCTCGACCAAGCGCTGGCGGGCCTGGAGACCGCCCAGGCAGCGGAGTAGCCGCTATTCGCTGATAATCCGGGCGCCCTTCTTATAGCGCTCGGAGAGTTCGGTGTATTCCTCGTAGGCCATATCGAGCCATTCTTCGGCGCTGCCGTCGAGTTCCTTCATCACCTTGGCCGGCACGCCGGCGGCGACGGAGCGCGGCGGCACTTCGAACCCTTCGCGCACAACGGCCCCCGCACCGATCATGCAGCGCTCGCCAACCACTGAGTGATGCAAAAGCGTCGCCAGCATGCCGATGACGCAGCCGTCTCCGACATTCGTGTCATGCAGGATGCAGCCATGTCCCAAGGTGACACGATCCCCGATGATGGTACCGTGCTCGGTATCCGCGTGGATGACGACATTGTCCTGAACGTTGCTCTCCTTGCCGATCCGGATAATCCCGGAATCGCCCCGCAAGACGGCGCCGTACCACACGCTCGCCCCCTCGTCCAAAACCACATCGCCGATCAGGACCGCCGTCGACGCGACGAAAACCGATTCATGTATTTGCGGCCGTTTGCCTTCAAATTCGACGATGGTCGCCATGGCTCTCTCCTATGATGTTTGCGGGAATGGCATAGTCTATCGGCGGCGAACAGACCAGCCCGACCTACTCCGCCGGCGCGGCTTCCGAGACGCCAGGCTTGTCCAGCGGCAGGAAAATCATCAGCAATGCGACAACGAGCGTCGCCGCCGCCAAACCCGCGAACAGCAGACTGAGCGCATCCGTCGCTTCCTGGATAAAGGCGACCAAGGCCACGGACGCCGGCGCCGCGCCGAATGTAATGACGAACTTAATGCCGAAGATCAGGCTGCGATGGCGCGACGGCGCGTATTTATAGATCAGCATGTTTTCGGAGGGCAGCATGGTGATGTTCACCGCGACGGCCAACAGAGCCGCGGCAAGCAAGCCGAGCCCCGTTGTTGCGGAAATAGCCGCCAGCATGCCGATCTGCAGGAACCAACAGATGGTGTAGATGTATTTCAGCGGGAAGCGGTCGGCCAGCGCCCCGCCGACATACTGCATCACGATGCTGGACGAGTAGACGATGGAGACAAGCGTCCCCAACCCGGTGGCGGTCTTCGTATCGAAACTCAGGAAACCGAAGAGATGTAGGCTCCAATCCTTCAACTCGGTTGCGAAATGCTTGGGCAGCGCCGTTTGCGTCGATTGATAAATGATCCCGCCGACGGCGATCGCAACGAGCAGCAAGAGGGCCACACGGATGAAATCCCCTTTGGCAACGTTTTCACTGTCGGAGTCGCCGCCCGAGGTGCCGTCGACGATCCCGTCGCGCAGCACGAACCACCACATCCAAAGGCCCGTCACCGCGCAAACGACACCTGGGATAATGAACGTCATCCGCCAACCGTAGAGGTCGATCAGCACACCCGCGATGACGGCGGCGCCGGCGTTGCCGAGACTGCCAAAAATACCGTTCACGGCGAGAATCTTGCCGGTATTCCGGGTAGCGCTGCGGATGAGCCACGGGATACCGACCGGATGATAGATCGCCCCGAAAATACCGATCCCGGAGAGTGCCAAGAGCAACGCCAGATTTGTCGACACCAAACCGCAGACAACCGACGATAGCCCCATTCCGATGAAAAAGATCACCATGGTGCCGCGCACGCTCCAACGGTCCGCCAGGCGCCCGGCCGGAATCGCCACCAATGCCAGCAACGCCGACGCAATAGTCCAAAGGCGCAGCAGCTCGCTATAAGGCTGGTCCCATTCGACGACAAGTGTCAGCACAATGACGAAGTAGAACGCCGTCATCATGTGGATATAGAAGTGCCCGACGCATGAGAAGATCATCGCCAAGCGGGCGGACGCGGTCATTTAACGTGGTTCCTTTCCAGAGGTCCGTAAAAGACGCTGGCGGCCCGGAAATAGCAAGGACCAATCCCGCGCAGGGGAAGAGGTCCATCCAAGCCAGGTCAGGTCCGCGTCTCCGCCCCGATCCACTCGAGAAACGGCGCGTGCCCGCCTTCGATCGGAAGCGCCGCGACACAGGGACAATCGTAGCTGTGAATGTCCGCCACCCGCGCCGATAGTTCGTCGACAAGATCGTGGCGCGTCTTTGCAATCAAGACCACTTCCGAATCCTCCTGTATGGCCCCTTCCCAACGGTAGATCGAGACGATCGGTGAATGCACGTTGGCACAGGCCGCAAGCTCGCGCTCGACCAAATCGCGGCCGATCGCGACCGCTTCCGCCGCGTTCGGCGCGGTAATATATACGAGACAAGTTTCCATCGGCCCGCCATCCGTCCGTGTTGTTGTGAGGCCGCCCCGCGATCACCCGCTTGGCGATTCATCCATTCTACCGTACGATAATCGTCGCAGCCAATCTCAGGGGGATCTGGCTATGACCACGACGAAGCGGCAATCGAGAAGTCGTAAGGCCAGCGCAGGCCCGACCGCGGCACAGCTAGCATGGCTTAAACGCGGCCTCGCGCAGCCGGGCGGAAAACTGCCGCTCTTTGACGACAGCGGCCAACGCGTGAATACCCGAACCATCAAGAGCTGTATCTCGCAAGGTTGGGCGGAACCTTGGTTCGCCAACCCCATCAAACCCGATTGGCTGGTGTGTAAGCTGACTGACGAAGGTCGGCGTATTTCCGAAGGCGGCTGACCGCCAGAAAGCGCGGAAATCAAAGGTTTATCACCAAAATGTGATAAATCCGCGAGTGAACTTGATTCGCTGTTGATCGCCAAAATCTCTCTAATATGTCCGGGCATTGGTCCCGGTCGGCTTGCGACGCGAGCTGCCGGACCGGAAGGGTCCGGCGGTGTACCGCACCGTGCCGAGCGCCCAAAGATTTATTGTTTAACGTCGCATCTGGAGGACAACCTATGTTCAAGAAAACTCTCGCTACCGTCAGCGTCGCCGCTCTGGCCGCCACCGCCGCCGCCGCACCGGCCGCTGTTTCGGCCGCCGACACGCCGAACTTCTCGGTTCAACTCGCGAAGTGTAACCCCTGCGCCGGCAAGCGCGGCTGCAATCCTTGCGCCGCCAAGAAAGGCTGCAACCCCTGCGCCGCCAAGAAGGGCTCCAATCCTTGCGCCGCGAAGAAGGGCTGCAACCCCTGCGCCGCCAAGAAGTAAGGTTGGTGCGCCGCTCGGCGAACAACCTTCCCAGACAGGAAACGCCAGTGCATTCGCACCGGCGTTTTTCTTTGGCGAAAACTTGCCGCGCGGTCGGCAAGCAGCGTTATTTCGAGATTGCCGAAGACGCTTGCGGCAGAGCTTCCAACGCTTCGAGGACCGCTTGCGGGTCAACGAGCATGGCGCAGAACATGCTCATAAATAGATGCAATGCGGCCGCGTCCCAACGTGTCACCTGAGGCGCGCGGACCTTTTCCCGGGCGAGCATCGCCATGCCGCAAAATATGATGGCGCCGAATAACAGGAGCGATTGAAGGGACGCCAACATGAGACCGGACGGCATTGTCGTCGCCATGACGAAACAGATTGCCATCGACAGACCAGTGCGGAATAAAATAGAAGCGTTTTGCTTCGTTTCTTCCGGTCGGCCCGAATGTGGGTCGTCTCGCCTTTCCGTCTCCGAATTCTGCATCAGAACGCCTTCCCAACTTGAACGTTGAACGCCGCACGCATCGTATCGGAAGATTCACCCGACGTGCTACCCCGCATTTGGGATGTGCGGACGTCGATTCAAGAAGGATGACAAGTTCAGAGCGTCAAATATCACCTAATAGAGAATTTCTTCTAAATCATTGAGAATTTTCGCAAAACCCTTATCAGGCGCCGTTCATTCGGCTGCTTACAAAGCTTAGTCGACGCCCTCGACGATACGGAAGTCGCGGATGGCACCATCGCCGAGCGCTTCCTTCGCCGCTTGGTATTCCGGGCTGTTATAGGCTTCGAGCGCTGCTTCGTAGCTCGGAAATTCGGCAACGACCGTCCGTTCCTCGATCCCGTCCTCGAAGGCGGAGACCCGCCCGTCCCGCGCCAGAATTTTTGCCCCGCGCGGCCGCATGGCGAGGGGCGCCAGCTCCGAATATTTTTTCACTTTCTCCGGATCCCGGATCTCTTTGTAACAAACGACGATGTAACCTTTGGGCATCTGTCCCTCCGAATGGCGTTATTGTTGTCGCCAGAGTGCGCCTTATGCGGGCGTGAGCCAAGCCCCGGGTCCGTGGCCCCGAAACGAAAGAAGCGGCCCGAAGGCCGCTTCTCGATCTCAACATACTGAGCTCTCTCTGTGCGAATTAGACGCCGCCGAGCGAGTCCCAGAACTTCCGGTTGGTGTCTGCCTGTATGCTGCTGTGTTTCAGCTCCATGCAATGACGCATACTGTCGACGCCGTAATAGGCGTGCCGGTCGCAGGAGCGCACAATGCTGCCAACGACAGACCGTGTCTTCTCGCTGGCTTCGGCACTCTCAAGCGTCGAGAACGCATTGATCATCGTCTGAATACGGCGTTCCTCAGATACCACACCAGTCTTCGGCAGCGAGTTGATTAGGTTGGTCGTGATGGAAACCGCCGCGCGCATATCAGCATTCCCTTCGAAATGCTGTTCGGCGGCTTGGCGGTAAGGCCCTGTCGCGAGTGCGATTTCGGCAGCGCTGTGCGCCGTCTTATCGTCCGCGGCCACGACCGGCAGCATGGAGGCCAACGGACCGACTTCAATGGACAGCTTCACCGGGTTCAGCTTGGCGAGTCGCGCTTGGTCGACCGACGCCTCGACACCTGTGAAAAGCGTGCGCGTCTCGAACGCAAGCCAATCGCGGCCCGGCAAGCGAAGCGTTTCGCCAGCCGCGGTCTCGACCATCAAGGTGACTTGGGTCTTATCGGCCAGGCGATAGGCCGTGCGCGCTTGCGGCGACTTGCGGTGTTCTTCCAGGCAGAAGGCGGTGAGATAGGCCATGCAGAGGCCGCCTTCGCATTGCATGGGCGCCGGAGCGGCCGTGGCGACAAGGCCCAGCGCCTGCGGCGTCTCAGCCCGGGTTTCGCTTGTAGCAAAAGCGGTGGCGGCAAGCGCCATCGACAACGCGGCGATCGTACGACGAATGGTCATCAAGTCCTCTCCCTCTTACAGAATTGCAATTGCCAACAGCGTCCCACCGAACGGGTTCCGCCGTCAATCCGGATTCGGATAAGCGTGATGATATTAGGGAAAGCTTAATTGAGGTATGCGTGACTGAAAATCGGATCCGCAGGGGTTCCGGCCCTTTCGACCTTTACGTAAAAAATAATTCCGTATGGCGCGCCGAAACCTATATTCGTTTTGGAGCGGCCCGTCCGCCGCGTTCTGTTCCCATTCAGATACGACCATGACGGAAAAACTCTACTACGGCTGGATAATCGTCATCGCCTGTAACTTGGTCGCTTGTATTACGTGGGACGTGACGATCTTCAATCAGGGGGTCTTTGCCGCCTATTGGATTCGGGAATTCGGCTGGTCGCCGGCGACGCTCGCTTTGGCGCCGACGCTGTTCCAGCTTTGGGCGGGTGTTGCCGGCGTATTCGTTGGCCGCAGCGTCGACCATTGGGGGCCAAAGCCCGTCATTCTGATCGGCGCCGTCTTTATCTGTGTGGCCCTCGCCGCGATCGCCCGTGTCGCCGCCGCTTGGCAGGCGATCCCCGCCTTCCTGTTGATGGGAACGGGCTTCGCCTGCATTCACACGGTTACCCTCGGCAAGATTGTTGCGCGATGGTTTCTAGCACAGCGCGCCCGAGCGATGGCCGCCGCCACGTTCGGCGCCGGTTTCGGCGGCGCCGCGCTGGTCCCGCTGAACGCGGGCCTCATCGAGGCCTACGGTATCGAAGCCGGGTGTCTAGCGCTCGCCATTGTCACGCTCGTGGTGCTAATCCCGATGGCGCTCTGGGTCATTAAGGACGGCCCGGAAAGTATGGGGTTAGAAATCGATAATGGCGCACCGCCTGCGCCGGAAGAAGCGGCACGCGTCGATAACGACACGGCGACATGGACGCTCGCCGGGGCCATGGCCCGACCGGCCTTTTGGGCGCTCGCTCTGGCGCTCGGTTTCGGCATGCTCGCGCAAAGCGCTTATCTCTACCACCAAACCCCGTTCCACGAAGGGCGTCTCGGTCTTTTGGGTGCGGCCGGCGTCGTCTCCGCGACCACGCTCGCCGGAATCGCGGGCCGCGTGATTTTCATAACTTTGGGTCCGCGCCTCTCAACGCTCAAATGGACGACCCTTGTCTTTGGTCTTCAAGCGCTTTCTTTTGCGATCTTGGGCTTCGGCGAGAGCGAAGCTGCGCTTTGGGGCGGCAGCATTCTTTTCGGGGCCACGATGGGATTGGTGATCACCTTGCAACCGCTGACGGTCGCGCAGGCCTTCGGGCGCACATCTTTCGGGCGTATCTACGGCGCGATTTATTTCGCCATCCGAGCCGGTGCGGCGGTCGGCCCCATCGCCATCGGTCTTATGCTGGTTGAAGGTTTCGGATATGCCGATGGCTGGCTGTTGGTTGCCTTGAGCCTCATTGTGGCAGCCTTGCTCCTTCCGGCAGCGCTTCGGGCATCGAAACCATCATCGCCCAGCCAAACAAGCGCTTGAACAGCAGGTCGCTCACCTGTTAGGACCTGTCGCCTCGCAATCACGTCTCCTACAAACCTGCTAAGACAAAGACCAAGCGCCCATGACATTCTCCATCGGCCTTATCGGATACGGGCAATTCGGCGCGTTTCTACACGTGCTTGCAAAGCGTTATCTGCCGGACGCATCCCTCAAGGTGTACGCACCAGAATGTTCGGCGGACGGTGATCTCTTTTGTCCTTTCGAAGAGGCCGCCGGTTGCGATGCCGTCATTCTGGCGGTACCGATCAGCGCCTATCAAGAAACCCTATCCCGCGTGCGCCCGCACCTGCGTCCGAACAGCGTCGTGATCGATATCGCAACGGTTAAGAAACATACCATGGACCTGCTGCAGGCAACCGAACCACCAGTCCAGTTCCTCTCGATGCATCCGATGTTCGGGCCGGAAAGCTACGCGCAACGCGATGGCGACGTCAGCGGATTTCGAATCGTGATCACCGGCCATAATACACCCGGCAATATCTATTCAGCTTTCTGCGACCTGCTCACCGACGCGGGATTTTCGATTATCGAAACGACAGCGGATGCCCACGACAAAGACCTGGCGGAGACCCTATTCCTCACCCACTACATCGGCCAAATCGTTGCCCATGGCGGCTTCGAACGCTCCGACATCGATACGGTCTCATTCGGATCGCTGATGGATGCCGTCGACTCCGTGCGTCACGACACGGGGCTCTTCGAAGACGTCTTCCGCTTCAATCCCTATTGCCGCCAGGTGGTCGACCGTTTCGAAGCGAGCGATCGCGAGGTCCGCGATCAAATGCTCGGTCTGCCGCCGCCTGGACACAAGTCGGCACCCGAAGAGTCATGACAAACATATCGGCCTCGGAGCGGCAGTGAACCGCGAGTGCCGGCATTGATTCCGCTTTCCCGTCACACTGTCTTTCGCTAGCATCGGCCTCAACAAAATCGACAGATTTACGGAGGAAGTGATGCCCCGTTTTATGAAGTTTCTTCCCGTCTTACTGGTCATTGTCTTCAGCCTGAGCAAAGGCGCCGAAGCGGAAATTCAATCCGAAAAGGTGTCCTATAAGGCCGGAGACCGGGAACTGACAGGATACATCGTTTACGACGATGCTATTTCGGGTAAACGCCCCGGCGTTATCGTCGTCCACGAATGGTGGGGACACGACGCCTATGCGCGGGAACGCGCGGACATGCTCGCCGCTGAGGGCTACACAGCCTTCGCGCTCGATATGTACGGCACGGGCCGGTTGGCGGATCATCCAAAAGATGCCGGCACCATGGCGAAAGAGGTCATTGCAACAAAAGGCGTGATGCATGAACGGTTCATCGCGGCGCATGAACTCCTGAAGCGGCACGCGACTGTCGACCCATCCAGGATCGCCGCGCTCGGATATTGCTTCGGCGGCAATGTGGTCCTCGATATGGCGCGTAAGGGCGTCGATCTACGTGCTGTTGCCGCATACCATGCTAGCCTCACGCAAACGATTCCGGCGACACCGGGCACCATAAAGGCCAAGGTCCGGGTGTTTAACGGCGCCGACGATCCGTTCATCAAACCGGATAAACTTGCCACGCTGAAGGAAGGTATGAAGACGGCCGGTGCGGATTTCGAATACATCAACTACCCGGGCGTGACGCACAGCTTTACGAGCAAGCGCGCGACCGAAAAGGGGAAAAAGTTCAGCCTGCCTTTGAAGTACGACGCGGACGCGGACGCGGACTCCTGGGCAAAGACGTTGGATCTACTTAAGGGCGTGTTCTAACACGCGCAGTGAACATGGAGTTTCTATTTTGAACGCTACATCGGAACCTGGGCCCAGCGCTCTGAAGCTTGAAGATTGTACCAACGAGACTTGTCCCTGGTCAGGCGATCCCGTGGCGGAAGATTCGTTGACGGTTTACAACGGTCGCGTTGTCGGATTTTGCAATCCGGGTTGCAGAGACAAGTTCGAAGCGGCAACCCGACACTTCGACGCATCGCATCGGGCCTGATAGTTCACACGTTTGAACAAAGGCCGCTTCTGACTGCGTGAGAGCGGACGCGACGCCACCTTCGTTCGACGTGTGGACATTGACGCGAGGCCGATCAGAGCCCCGCGAGCGCCTGAGGTACCCTCTGTTCCATCGTCTTCCTGGACACCAAAAGGGGAAGCCGGACCACAATGCTCAAAGTATTGTTCTTCATTTCCGCATGCACCGTGCCGCCGCTGGCGAGGCAAAGCTGCTTCACAATCGATAGACCAAGCCCACTAGAATGATCTTTGTGTTCCCGGGTCCGGCTCTGGGAGACGCGGAAAAAGCGATCAAACAGCAACGGAAGACTCTGCGACGGCAAGCCCTCGGCGCCATTACTGAAAACCATTTCAATTGTTTGCGGGTTATGCCGTGAAAACACGATGCAGCATTCGGGCGTCGTATCCGCATATCTCAGCATGTTCAACATCAGGTTATCGATGATATGCCGCAGAGATTTGCTCGAGAGCGCAATACAACCCGAGGACAACGCGTTGTCCGAATCGACACGGAGCCGAAGGCTCTTCGCCTCGAATTGGGGCAGCCATCGTCGCTGCACATCGGCCAGAAGGTCCGGCACAGCCACGCCCTGAGATTCGGTCTCTTGGTCTACGGCTGAAAGTTCCATGGCCTCAATGGAATGGGTCAGCGCGGTCAAATGATTGAGTTCATCGGACATCAGGGAAAAATATTTTGCATCGGCCTGGAAAACGCCGTCTTCCAGGCCTTCGGTATATCCGCGCAAACTGGTAATGGGGGTCCGCAATTCGTGCCCGAGGTCGGCGAGGTATCGTGCCCGACGCCCCTCTTCCTGCTCCAACGCCGCGGCAAGGGCATTGACCGTCTCGGCAAGGTGACCGATTTCGCCTGATTGGTTTTGGGCGCGCGCGCGATAATCGCCCTGTCGCAACCTGTCCGTTGCCCGGGCGAGCGCCCGAAGCGGGCGGACGATATAAAGTGTCGCCGCAATGGATGCCAGGACCGCGAACGCCAATCCGATCGAGATGCTTGTCCAAAGTTGACGTTCAACCTCGTCAACAAACATGGCATGGACACGGCCAGGCTCGATGTTGAAAGTGGACATAAGACGATCGGAGTAGACCATGCTCTGGTTTGTAAACAGCCAGTACCACGCAACACCGAGCATCAGAACAATCGTGACGTTTGCCGCGATCATCTGGAGCGAGAGCCACGGCAACCGGCGCAGGCGGTGTTTCACGATGCCCTGCGCCCGGCGTCGCTGGCTGGCGTGAACCGGTAGCCGAATCCGCGCACCGTTTCGATCATCTCTCCGATCTCATCGCCAAGTTTGGCGCGGATGTTGTGGACATGAACATCTATCGCCTTTGGGCCGACCGCGACGTCGTTCCCATAAAGAAGCGTGATCAACTGACCCCGCGACAGGATTCTCCGAGGCTGTTCCACAAGACGTCTTAGAATTTTGTGCTCATAGGGGGTGAGTTGAATGGAATGACCGGACACGTCGCAGTTGGGTTGTTCGACATCCAATCTGAGCGAGCCGACCTCCAGCACGTCATTACGATTTGCCATCGCCATCTGACTGCGGCGCAGGATCGCCTGAATGCGGACGTTCAATTCGCGCGGGGAAAATGGCTTGATCACATAGTCGTCCGCCCCCGCATCGACGCCCTTAAGCACATTGGCTTCTGCACCGAGCGCGGTCAGGAACAGGATTGGAATCTCGGTGCTCTGCGCGCGCATGGCTTCGGCAATCTCGATGCCGGACTTGTTGGGAAGCATGACGTCGAGGATGCAGATGTCGAAGGTATCTGTGAGGGCAGCCTTGTAGCCCACATAACCATCTTGATGCGCCACCACTTCGTGGCCTGCGCTTTCAAGATACGCACTCAAGAGATTGAGAATGTTCTCATCGTCTTCGACCACGAGGATTTTGGCTTTGGCGACGATTTCCCCGGCCTCCCCAGATGAACTTTGGATCAGATGGCAAGGTGCATCTATCGGCATTTTCCGTCCAATAACGTTCTGGAGAGCGGGCTGTGACCGGATCTGCGCCGCCGTCGATGAGACGGCGACGCAGAGTGCCAGTTCTACTGCGCGAGGAGCGCCTCACGGGAGGTGGCGAAAATCACTTTCCAATTTGATTCGCCCTTGGAAATTACCTTTTCCGTATTGGCGAGGAAGAGATTGTTATGAACTTTCGGGCTGCTGTTCAGATACAACTGTCCGTCAACAATGGCCCAAAGTTCGGGCTTGGTCGGCACTTTCTTGCCTTTGCTGGCGCCACCCGCACACCAGCCGCCATAAGCCGGGGCATATTTCGCCGGATTTGCTTCAAAAAGCGCTTTGTTCTCGGCGGAAGCGAAATGCCAAGTCACACCTTGATAGGTGGCCGCATAGTTCGACGAACCCGCCGTCGGCTTTCCAACAGTGTGATACGCGACAACATCGGTTCCACCGACAGCAGCGGCGCCACTGATGTAATGCTCGTCCACGGCCAACGCCTGTTGCGCCGAGAGGCCAAACGCCGCCGCCAAGGAAATTGCCGCGATTTTCTTTCCGTACTTCATCATTGATCGTGTCCTTTGAACTTCAGTTGGTAAATTCATAAGGAGGGGTGCGGAGACGCGCCCTTCCCAGCACGCTCAACATAGTTCGTCAGAGTTATTTGCGCGTTTGTAGAGGGTTAGGTTTTGGTTAGGATCGAGAATTGCCCCGTTCACCGATCTCAAGCATTCGGCGCGGCTATAGCGATTTTGTGCCTGAGCGGCACAAAACCTCATAATTATCAATTGGATTTCCGGGAAAAAATTGGTCGGAGTAGCAGGATTTGAACCTGCGACCCCTTCACCCCCAGTGAAGTGCGCTACCAGGCTGCGCCATACTCCGACCGTGCGCGCAATTTACGCCCCGCGCCTTAGCTGTGCAATGGGCTTCGCGCCTATTCGGCGGGCTCCAGCAGGTTCTTAATTTCCGAGAGCTCGGCGATCGCGGCCAAGATGGCGCGGCGCTTCTTGGCTGGCTTGGCCGGTGTTGCCGATGCAGGGGCCGCCGTCTCTTCCGGTGCCGGCGCGACCGCCGACGCCGCGTTCAAAATCGATTTGACGCCCCGCTCACGGATCAGCTTCTGAACCCCCTTGATGGTAAACCCATCGACATAAAGCAGGTCTCGAATGCGTTCGAGAAGCCGGATATCTTCCGGACGGTAGTAGCGCCGCCCGCCCCCCCGCTTTAGTGGGCTGATCTGCGTGAATTTACTTTCCCAGAACCGCAGGACGTGTTGCGGGACATCCAGTTCCCGCGACACTTCGCTGATCGTGCGGAATGCGCGCGCCGCCTTGGACGCCGTTCCCGTCTCAGATGTGTTCGATGTGTCCGCCGGACTCAATTATCCGCGCCCGAAGGTCCGCCCGCCTGACCGATATTGATCTTATTCTTCAATAAATGGCTTGGCCGGAAGATAAGGACCGAGCGCGGCAAGATCGGCACCTCTTCGCCGGTTTTCGGGTTCCGCCCGATGCGCTGACCTTTTTTCCGCACAAAAAAACTGCCAAAGGACGAAATCTTTACCGTTTCGCCTTCGGAAAGCGCGTCTGAAATTTCATTGAGAACCGATTCCACTAAATCGGCCGATTCATTCCGCGACAGCCCAACTTCCCGGTATACCGCCTCCGTTAACTGCGCCCGCGTGACGGTCTTGCCCGTCATGTCATAGTCCCCCTGATCGAATATCTAGGTTCTTTAAAACCTTTTTTATCATCCTAACGGTAGTGCGAGCTTGACCGAACGTCAATTCAGAAGCGTCAAATTTTACAATTACTTCTTAGAGGCGCAGCAAGGCCGAACCCCAGGCAAAACCGCCACCGAGGGCCGACAATGCGATCAGGTGTCCGGGCTTCAAGCGACCGTCGGCGCTGGCCTCCGCAAGGGCCAACGGAATCGTCGCCGCGGAGGTGTTCGCCTGCCGATCCACTGTAACGACGATCTTCTCGTCGGGCAGGTTCAACTTCTTCGCAATGCTATCCATAATCCGCTTGTTCGCCTGGTGCGGAATCAGCCAATCCAATTGATCGACGGCTAAGTCGTTCTGATCCAGCGCGGCCGTGACCACCTCACTCATGCGTTGGACGGCATGACGAAAGACTTCCTTGCCTTCCATCCGCAGATAGCCTGACGTGCCCGTCGTACTCGGTCCCCCGTCGACGTAAAGCATATCGTAGTATTCCCCATCGGAATGAATACGCGTCGACAGAATACCCGTATCCGCGTTGGTTCCCGCCGTTTCGGCCCCTTGCAGGACACAGGCACCGGCACCGTCGCCGAAAAGAACACACGTGCCGCGGTCTTCCCAATCGAGAATACGGCTAAAGACTTCCGCGCCGATGACAATCGCCGTCTCCGCCTGACCGAGCCGGATCATATTGTCCGCCATCGTCAGGGCATATACGTAGCCGGCGCACACGGCCTGCACATCGAAGGCCGCCCCGCGGCGAATGCCGAGATTGGATTGCACGCGCGTCGCCGTGGCGGGGAACGTGTTGTCGGGCGTCGCAGTCGCGAGAACGATCAAATCGACCGCATCCGCGTCGAGACCTGCATTCTTTAGCGCCGCACGAGCGGCATTCGTCGCGATATCCGAGGTCAATTCCCCATCGGCCGCGATATGGCGCTGCGCAATCCCCGTCCGCTTCCGAATCCACTCGTCGGACGTGTCGATTTTTTCGGCGAGGTCGTCGTTCGTGACGATGTTTTGGGGAAGATACGATCCGAAACCGATGATTTGAGAGCGGCGCATATTAGGAAACGGCTGCCTTTTTCTGTTCGTTCTGTCCGTCCTTCAATCTCTCAAAATCCTGTTTGATCTTCGAGATGAAGCCGTGTTGCGCCATATCGACGCCAACACCGATCGCGTTGGCAAATCCGACACTGTCCGTGCCGCCATGACTTTTGACGACAATACCGTTCAATCCCAACAACATTGCGCCGTTGTACCGCCGAGGATCCGTGCGTTGTCGCAAGTTATTCAGCGCGCGCCGAATGAACAAGTACCCGATTTTAGCGGATAGGCTGCTGCTGAAGGCATCTTTGAGGAAACTCGTATAAAGTTTCGTCATACCTTCCGCCGTCTTCAGTGCGATATTTCCGGTAAATCCGTCGGTCACGATGACATCTACCGTACCAGCCGGAATATCGTCCCCCTCGACAAACCCCATAAATTCGATCGGCAAGGACGTTTCTTTTAGAATAGCGGCCGCTTCGCGGACTTCGTCCGAGCCTTTCAAGGCTTCCACGCCAACATTGAGCAAGCCGATCGTCGGCTTATCGATCCCAAGTACCGTCCGCGCGAACACCTCGCCCATGACAGCGAACTGGACTAGATTTTCCGCATCGCATTGAACATTCGCACCGAGATCCAACATGCAGCTCTCGCCGCGCATTGTCGGATAATACGTCGTAATCGCAGGTCGGGTGATGCCGGGCAGCGTTTTGAGCACGAATTTAGCGATGGCCATCAAGGCGCCCGTATTCCCGGCGGACACCACGGAACTCGCTTCGCCATCGCGAACGGCATTGATCGCGAGACGCATGCTCGACTCGCGCGCGGACCTTAATGCGATCGAAGGTTTGTCTTCGCCGCTGACAACCTGCGTCGTGTGCCGAAACTCGGTCACCGCAGCGAGCTTCGGATGCTTTTCGACGAGCGGTTCTATTCGCGGCTGATCGCCGAACATTAAAAACGAAATGTCCGGAAAACGCTCTCGCGCTATTTCAGCACCGTCGATTACGACTTCGGGAGCCTTGTCCCCGCCCATCGCATCGAGCGCAATGACCAGTCGGTCTGACACAATGCGATCGCCCAAATGCAAAAGTGAATTGAATCAGATTGCGGCGGCTTCGACAACCTCACGGCCGTCATAATACCCGCAAGCCCCGCAAACGTGGTGGGGCCGCTTCAATTCTCCGCAATTGGGGCATTCGGTGTAGCTCATCGTTTTCAACGAATCGTGCGCGCGACGCTTATTCCGTCGCGACTTTGATACCTTTTTCTTCGGTACGGCCATCGATCAAATTCTCTCGAAATTTCGGATGCCTAGCGGCAAATTCGCGCCTTCATAGCCAAATTTAGCCGGTACGGCAAGCCGCTGTTGCCCACTAATGTTTTTCTTTTGTCTTAAGGTTTTCAAGAACCGAAAACGGGTTTGAAGCAACATCCTGCGACGCGGCTTCTACACTTTCGCTGATCTCAACGCCTTCTTTCCGCGGATATGGGTCCAACGCCAAGTACAAGCATTGCGCCAGCATTTCCCCTAGATCAATCTCATCTCCGACGACGAGATCATCAATTTCTTCAGGTTCGTCCACGGAAACCAAGATTTCGTCCGCAATTTCGGCATTCCGCGCGAACCGCTCATCGATTGTCTCCGATATCTTTGACGCGACCGGTTCCAACGATACGACGCATTCTTGCTCAACTTCAGCCTCTAACGTTCCAGCTACGGCGATAATATCGCCGCCGCGGACTTGCCGGAGCAGCAGTTCCGCTTTGAGACCGGAGACGCCGATAATATCGAACCTTTTGGCAAGCGCCGCGCATTCGGAAGAATCCGCTGTCAATTTTACACGCAGCCCATCGCGGCCAATCTCGTCAATCGGCTGCGGCCGGGAAAACTCTACGCCGTTATTTTCCGCCATTTTCAATACCCTCTGCTGGCCCCGCGCCGAATCTGACACGTCCGGCCAGCAAGTCTGCCGTATCGCACGTTTTTAAGGCCTCGGTCTCTCGCCTCATATAAGATTCAGCAGCCTGAACGCTCGCGTCCAAGGCTTGCCCTTCCGAAAACAAATTTCGGCGGAGCTCTGCGTCGAGGCCGCCGTTCGCACGCTCGATGCCCTCGGCATATACACCCAATCGGCCGTACAGGCCTTCCGTCAGTGATTTGACCTTCCGCCCAACGGAGAGATCGCCGACGCCCATTTCGCGCAGATTCCGATCTATATCCAATACGGCTTGCTCCGAAAGGCTTCGCGCGAGTTTCGCGCAATCGGCATCGTCCCGCATTCTGTGCATGACTAAGAAGACATGGAGCACCAGAACCTCGAAACGCCCATTTGGCGTATCCGGAATGCCCCATGAGGTAAAAAATCCGGGCTGGCGAGACTGATCGACGATCGTCGCATAGAGTGCGCGTGCGGCTGCCGTTGTGTCTGTCGAATTTCGTCTAAATAGAGAGATCATTTTTCGAGGCCCGCGATGCGATGAGAATTCTTATCTAAGAATTGCGCAGGTGTTAGGGTCTAAAGGCAAGCCGCACACCGTGCAACTGTCAAAACGGGGCGGCTTTGGTATAATAAGCCAATCTCGAACGCAAACGTATTACGGAACTGGATCGCGCTCATATGCGAAAGTCACTTGCTCTCGTCACCGTATTGGCCGGCACTCTGATAATCAGTGCTGCCTGCGCGCCAAGGTCGGCGAATCGCGGGCACATTCCTCCGCCGAGCCAACTTGAGAAACTCGAAGTCGGCAAGCACTCAAAGGACTACGTCCGCAACGTATTGGGAACGCCATCCACCATCGGTACCTTCGACAAAGAGGTTTGGTACTATATTGGACGGCGGGTCGAGCAATGGGCCTTCCTGCGGGAATCCATCATCGAGCAAAAAGTTGTCGCGATATATTTCGATAAGCAAGGCAAGATCGAATACATCCAGAACTACAGCAAGCAAGACGGCCGTGAGGTCGAGATGGTGGGCCGAGAAACCCCAACATCCGGCCGCGAATTGGGTGTCATCGAGCAAATCATCGGCAACCTCGGTCGATTTAACAGACCGGCCTCTTACTAAACCGATCCCGAAAAGAAAAACCCCCGAGAAGAAATTCCCGGGGGTTTAAATTTACCGTTCAACGGTTTTGCCTATGCCAGCATCGCCAGCAATAGCAAAGCCACGATATTCGTGATCTTAATCATCGGGTTGACGGCCGGTCCTGCCGTATCCTTGTAAGGATCGCCAACCGTGTCGCCGGTCACCGCGGCGTGGTGGGCATCCGAGCCCTTACCGCCGTGCTGACCGTCTTCGATGTATTTCTTAGCGTTATCCCAAGCACCGCCACCGGCCGTCATGGAAATCGCAACGAACAAGCCCGTCACAATAACACCGAGCAACATCGCTCCGACGGCAGCAAAGGCCGCCCCTTGATCCGCCACCGCGACAACAATCGCGTACAATACCAATGGACTGAGCACCGGTAGCATCTAGGGGATAATCATCTCCCGGATCGCATATTTGGTCAGCATATCGACGCACGTACCGTATTCCGGCTTGCTCGTGCCTTCCATTATGCCCGGGATATCCTTGAATTGCCGGCGCACTTCGACGACGACGGCACCACCGGCGCGTCCGACTGCTGTCATGCCCATCGCACCGAACAGGTACGGCAGCAAACCGCCCATGAACAGGCCGATGACGACATACGGATTATCGAGACCAAAATTCACCTCGACGCCTTTGAAGAACCGTTCGAGATCCGCCGTATACGCTGCGAAAAGCACCAAGGCGCCAAGACCGGCGGAACCGATCGCGTAACCTTTGGTCACAGCCTTTGTCGTATTGCCGACCGCGTCCAACGCGTCCGTCGTATTGCGGACACTGTCGTCGAGTTCGGCCATTTCAGCGATACCACCGGCATTATCCGTAACCGGACCATACGCATCGAGCGCAACCACCATACCGGCCAAGGCCAGCATCGTGGTAACGGCAATCGCGATGCCGATCAGGCCAGCGATCTGGTAGGTCATAACGATGGAGATACAGATCAAAACAGCAGGAATTGCCGTTGCTTCCATCGAAACCGCGAGGCCTTGAATAACGTTGGTCCCGTGGCCGGTCTCGGACGCTTTCGCAACCGAACGAACGGGGCGGAATTCCGTCGAGGTGTAGTACTCCGTCACCCAAACGATCAGCCCTGTCAGGACGAGTCCGATAATGCCGCACCAGAACAAGCCTGTTCCGGTGAACTCCGAGCCGCCCATTTGCATTTTCGTGTCCATGCCGAGGACGTAGTCGGTGATCGGCCAAAGCAGAATTGCCGAAATAATGGCACTGCCGAAGAAGCCCTTATAGAGCGCCCCCATGATATTTCCGCTGGCCCCAACCTTCACGAAGAAGGTGGCAACGATCGACGCGACCAAGCAGGCGCCGCAAATCGCCATCGGATACATCAGGAACTCTTTCAGCTCGATCCCGCTGATACCGTATATAAGCGCGAGAACCATCGTCGCACCGACAGTGACGACGTAGGTCTCGAACAAATCGGCCGCCATACCGGCACAGTCGCCAACGTTGTCGCCAACGTTATCGGCAATCACCGCCGGGTTATGGGGATCATCTTCCGGAATACCGGCTTCAACCTTACCGACCAAGTCCGCCCCGACATCAGCACCTTTCGTGAAGATACCGCCGCCGAGACGAGCGAAGATCGAAATCAGCGATGCACCGAAGGCCAGACCGATCAAGCCGTTGATCAGCTGCTTGTCGTCAGAGCCGTTCGCATTCAAAACGCCGTAATAGATCGAAATCGCCAACAACGCGAAGCCAGCCACCAACATTCCGGTCACAGCGCCGGATTTGAAGGAAATCGACAAGCCTTGCGCCAATCCCTGACGAGAGGCCTCGGTCGTGCGCACATTGGCCCGAACCGAGATCAACATCCCCACATAGCCGGCCGCGCCGGAGAGGATCGCACCGATCAAAAAGCCGATGGCCGCTTGGCTGCCGAGCGTGAAGAACAAAATGACCGCTACGACAATACCAACCATTCCGATCGTGCGATATTGCCGGTCTAAATATGCTTTTGCGCCTTCTTGAATGGCGCCCGCGATTTCCTGCATGCGTTCCGTGCCCGCGCTTGCCGCCAAGATCGAGCGGCTGGCAAAAATTCCGTAGAGCACTGCGATAACGCCACAGGCGATGACGAACTGTAACATCGTTCATCCACCCCGTTATGTTGCTGAGACAATCCTAATTGCTTTTCTCACACCCACTGATTCCGTTAATTCGGCAGTAGTGGGTACTGAAAACCGCCAGGAAGATGCCAGAACGGTTCGCGAAGCGCAATATGTTGTGAGTAGACAATTAGGCGGTCGACTAGACTTGCCAAAATCTGCAGCGGGTTGCGATTTCCGGGCGTTACTTAAACTCGCCCTTTCGCTCGTAAGCTCCTTGGATAATCACTTGCCGGACATGACCTTTCCCGATGGCCCGTTCGGCCGCCCAGAGCAGCCGCGCCTTCACTTGCGCAATATTGATTCCCGACTGACCGGATTGCTGCATGGAGAAATATGAATAGAGCTGACTGAATACCGCGTCTTTCAGGCGCGGAAATGCTTCGTCGCCGAGCTCTTTCGAATCCTGGTCCCGCATCTCAAGGCTCACGCTGATCGTTATATAGCGATCAACCCGACCTTCGCGAATCACCGGGATCGAGAGGTTCTCGATATCGACAAACTCAGGCTCTTCGAGCGAGGCTTTTTCTTCTTCTTGATCCTCGATCGGCGCATCAGCCTGGGTAAAGAAATACCAAACCGCACCGCCGGCACCGGCAATGACGAGCACCGCAATGATTATAATGACGATCCGGTTCATTTATTCCCGATCCATCCCCCCGAGCAATACTGCCCCCTTGTAACAGGAAGAAAGGGGGAAGGTAAGAGCCGTGTGCGTCGGCCGTACGGCTTAAGCATGCTTATAACCGGCCGCCGCGAAAGAAATTGGTTCGCCGTCCGATTTCCGAACTTCGATGCCTTTTCCTGGTGTAACCCGACCGATCGCTGTTATCGGCAAGCCTAGCCGAGCGGAAAATTCCGTGACACGACTTTCGTTGCGGCCAGTGAACACGATTTCGTAATCGTCGCCCCCGGTGACAACTTGTCCCCATCGACCGGCATCTTGGTCCACAAGGCGACGAACCGCCAGTGAAAGCGGTATTTTCTCCAACTCGATCACGGCACCGCAACCGGAGGCCTCGGTGATATGACCGAGGTCCGCGAGCAACCCATCCGACACGTCGGCCGCGGCAGTCGCGATTTCTCTTAAACATGCCCCTAAGTTGACGCGCGGCAGCGGCAAACGATACCGCGCCTCTAAGGCGTCCATTTCTGACTTGTCGGCGGAAAGGGCGCCCTGCGCCGCCGCGAGCCCGAACGCCGAGTCGCCCATCGTGCCGCTGACGAATATTACATCGCCGGGAGAGGCACCCGAGCGGCGGACGGCCATCCCGGCCGGCACCGAGCCAAACAGCGTCGCGGTCAGCACCGCGGCCCCTGGCGTCGAGACACTATCGCCGCCCGCCAAATGGATCCCGAACGCATCTTGATCCGCACGCAATCCACCCGCAAACGCTTCGAGCCAGTTATCCCCGGTTCCGCGCGGCAGCGCGATATTGAGCGTGTAGGCAATCGGATCGGCCCCCATCGCCGCTAAATCGGACAGGCTGACACGTAAGAGTTTGCGCGCGATCAAATCCGGCGTCTCGTCGCCGATATAGTGGACGCCCTCGACGATCGTATCGGTCGTCACAACCAATTCGCGGCCCGCTTCAACCGCCAGAACCGCGCCATCGTCTTTTAAGGATAAGGCGCCGTCGAAACCTGCCGTCAACGGCGCAAAATAGGTTTCTATCCGTTCAAACTCATTCTTGGACATCGCTCGGTGCTTTCGTCGGCGTCAGCTCCTGCGCCAAACGGTCCAAGACCCCGTTTACGAATCGCGGCTCCGTGCCGCCAAAAAACGCCTCCGCCACGGCAACATACTCGTTAATGCTCAGCGCGGCGTCGATATCGGGGCGATTACTTATCTCATAAGCACCGGCACGTAATATGAGGCGGAGCAACACTTCGACATTCTCGATGCTGCGCTCTTTGGAAATGGCTTGATCGATCTGTGCGTCCAAAGCGGAAACGGATGCAGACACGCCATCCACAAGACCGACGAAAAGCTCGTCGTCGACATTCTCGGGTGTGATGCCGTCCCCTCCGTCGACCGTATCGTTCAGCCGGCGAAGGCGGAAATCCTCGATTGCCTCGGCGCTCGACTTGCCGGCAATCTCCATTTGATACATGGCCTGGACCGCGGCCAACCGTGCGCCGCGGCGTCTGACACCCCGAGATCCTTTGCGTGCCATTTTATCGAGGGAACAGGCCGAAATGCTTCTTGAGATCGATCATATCAAGACAAGCGTTCGCCGCAGCGGCCCCTTTGTTGCCGGCATCCCTCGACGCGCGGGCCCACGCTTGTTCGCGATTCTCCGTCGTGAGGATGCCGTAACCAATCGCGAGAGTATATTGATTGGCCAGATCCGTTAACCCGCGCGCGCTCTCACCGCAGACATAATCGTAATGCGTGGTCTCCCCTCTGATGACGCAGCCCAAGGCAACATAACCGTCAAACCGACGGCGGCTCTCGTCAAAATCCATGCTTCGAACGGCAAATTTGATCGCCGCCGGAATCTCGAACGCCCCCGGGACTGCAAAACGTTCGTATGTGCCGCCGCGCGCTTCGATCGCCGCAATCGCCCCCTCGGCCATCTCATCTGCAAGGTCTTCGTAAAACCGCGCTTCGACGATCATTATCTTTGGTTGGCTCATGGTCCGCTCACCTAATCGATCGCTGTTCGACGACCTTCAATCCATAGCCTTCGATGCCGACGATGGTTTTCACCGTATCCGACAGCAAAATCATCTCGGAAACGCCGAGATCGAGGAGAATTTGCGCGCCAACGCCATAGTCCCGCAATTCGCGCCGCTGCGCGCTCTTATCGGGCGACCGGCCCAACGCGTGGGCCTTCACCATATCCGCAAGATAGTTAAGCCGCGGTTCGCGAATTAGCACAATGACACCGCGCCCTTCCTTGCCGACCAATTCCATCGACGCCTGTAAATCGCCTTCCTTACCGCTGTCGATCGACCCGAGCACATCGTCCAAAATATTCATCGCGTGCATTCGGACCATGACCGGTCCGCCACGTGAAACGTCGCCCATAACGAGCGCCACATGTTCCGCGTACTCGACCCGGTTGGCATAGACATACATCTTAAAGTCGCCGCCATGTCGGCTGCGCAACGTCGTATCGGCGATCCGTTCGATGGTGCGGTCGTGGCGGCGTCGGTAGGCGATGAGGTCCGCAATCGCACCGATCTTCATGTTATGGAATTGCGCGAACTGGATGAGATCCGGCAGCCGCGACATCGTACCGTCGTCGTTCATGATCTCACAGATCACGCCGGATGGATTGAGCCCCGCCAACCGGGCGATATCGACCGAAGCCTCTGTGTGCCCGGCCCGGACGAGAACACCGCCGTCGCGGGCCGTCAAAGGAAAGATATGGCCGGGCGAGACAATATCGTCCGCAACGCTCGCGGGATCGATGGCCGCGGAAATTGTTCGGGCGCGATCCGGCGCCGAAATTCCCGTGGTCACGCCTTCTCGTGCTTCGATGGACACGGTGAACGCCGTCGAATGTCGTGATTCGTTCGCCTGCGACATTAATTTCAATCCGAGATGGTCGCAGCGTTGCTGGGTCAGCGCGAGACAGATCAAGCCGCGTCCATGCGTCGCCATGAAATTGATAACGTCCGGGGTCGCCATTTGCGCGGGAATGACCAGATCCCCTTCATTCTCCCGCTCTTCATCGTCGACCAGGATAAACATCCGCCCGTTCCGCGCCTCCTCGATGATATCCTCGATCGAAGAGAGAAAATCCAAATCTTCGCGTGCGCGGCGCACGTCCTGCTTGCTGATGGAGACAAGATTTCCTGTTTCGTCGGACATCCTCTATCCCTTTCGAGCTTCTAATTGGCGCGCAACATATCGGGCAAGCATATCGACCTCAAGATTGACCCGGTCGCCGGCCGACAATTTTCCGAAGGTCGTCGCATCCGCCGTATGCGGAATAATATTGACCCCAAATCGGTTCCCGTCGACTTCATTTACCGTCAAGGAAACACCGCTCAACGCGACACTGCCTTTCGAAGCGATATAAGGCGCCAAATCGTTGGGTGCCAAAATACTGAACCGAATACTGTCTCCATCCGTCCGCCGTTCGGCGATTTCCGCGACACCGTCCACATGTCCGAACACAAGGTGTCCGCCAAGCTCGTCGCCGATCCGGAGCGAGCGTTCCAGGTTGAGGGCATCGCCGGCCTGCCAATCGCCGACCGTCGTTTTCGACGTTGTCTCCTCGGATGCTTCCACGGCAAACCAATTGTCGCCGAACTCGATAGCGGTCAGACACACGCCCGAGCAGGCGATCGATGCGCCCAGCTCGATTTCCGCAATCGGAAATGACGTCTCAATCTCAATCCGGCGGTCGCCCACACCCGTAACGGCCCGGACACGCCCGACATCAGTAATCAATCCAGTAAACATTGGCTCTCCAAACAGCGCTCGCGACGAACCTAATCCGCGGCGCGGTAGGTTTCCAGCGTGTCGTTGCCGACCCGCTCCGAAGTTTCGAGGACGAACCTGCGCATATCCGAAAGTTGATCCACGCCGTAGGCTGCAAAAACCGGTATGCCGTCGCCGCCGATCGCGCCGGGCGCTCGGAACCAGGCGAGACGATCGACGAGCCCCGCCCTGAGCAGGACGGCCGAAAGCGCGCTACCGCCTTCGACCAGCAAACGTGTCAAACCGCGCGCCGCCAACGCCTGCAATACGGAGAGGGCTTCCGGATGCTGATCCGAGCCCGGTGCGACCTCGATGAATTCGACACCGAACGCCGCATACTCGTTGTGACGCTCCGTCGTGGTTTCCGATGACACAACGATCCACGTCGGCACGGTCTTCGCCGTCTGTACGAGTTTGCTCTCCAACGGCAACTGGAGACGCGTATCGACAACGACGCGAACCGGACTGTCCTGTGCCATACCCGGAGAGCGGCACGTCAACTCTGGATCGTCCACCAAGGCGGTCCCGATACCGACGACAATCGCGTCATGGGTCTTCCGCATGAGGTGTCCGCGTTGCCGCGCCGCCGCGCCGGTAATCCACTGGCTCTGGCCGCTATGGGTCGCAATCCGGCCGTCCAGCGTACTCGCCGTCTTCAACGTCACGAGAGGCCGCCCCTGCGTTCGATGCAGGAGAAAGCCGGCATTCACGGCCTCGGCCTCATCGGCACAGACACCGAGATTGACATCGATTCCGGCTTCCCTAAGTAAAGTCGCTCCCCGCCCCGATACCCGGTCATCCGGATCTTCGATTGAGATCACCCCTCGCGATACGCCCGCCGTGATTAGCGCTTCCGCGCAAGGCGGGGTTTTCCCGTGGTGGCTGCATGGCTCCAAGGTGACGTATGCGGTGCTCCCCTTCGCTTTGGGACCCGCTTGATCGAGGGCTTGCGTCTCTGCATGCGGCCGTCCGCCCGGCTGCGTCCATCCGCGCCCGACAACCGAACCATCGGCGCCCACGAGAACGCAACCGACCGCCGGATTGGGCCACACATTACCGAGTCCGCGCCGGGCCAGCGTAAGCGCCACGCGCATGTGGCGCCGATCAACCACTTCAGTCGGCTTCTTCGGCGAGTTCATCGGTGATGAACTCCTCAAAATCTTTTGCTTCGCGGAAATTGCGGTAGACCGAGGCGAAACGGACATACGCGACCTGGTCGAGCGTTGCCAAAGCCTCCATTACGAGTGCGCCGATCGCATCAACCTTAATCTCGCTCTCGCCGGAGCTTTCGAGACGCCGCACGATCCCGTTGACCACCCGTTCCGTCCGCCCGGGTTCGACGGGGCGTTTGCGCAACGCAATCATCATAGAGCGTGCCAGCTTGTCGCGATCGAAGGGCTCCCGTTGATTGTTCTTCTTGAGAACCGTCAACTCGCGCAATTGGACTCGTTCGAACGTGGTGAATCGGGCGCTGCAATGAGGGCAGAACCGGCGACGGCGAATGGCCGTATTATCCTCGGTGGGGCGAGAATCCTTCACCTGCGTGTCTTCATGGCCGCAAAACGGACACCGCATTGTTAAACCTCCTGCCCTTTCATCCTTAAATTCCTGGGTAGATGGGGAACCGCTTGCACAGTTCCTCGACTTGCGCCCGAACGTCAGCTTCGGTCGCTTCCTGTTCTTCCGGCCGCTCGGCAAGGCCGCTCAAGACTTGAATAATGAGTTCACCGACCCGTTTGAACTCCGCCTGCCCGAAGCCGCGGCTGGTAGCCGCCGGCGATCCAAGACGGACACCGGAAGTGATCGTCGGCTTTTCCGGATCGAACGGCACAGCGTTCTTGTTGCACGTCAATCCGGCGCGCTCCATGGCGGCTTCCGAATCGCGGCCAGTCAATTTCATCGGCCGGAGATCGACCAGCACCACATGCGTATCCGTGCCGCCGGTGACGATGTCTAAGCCGCCCGCATTCAGCGTGGTCGCCAATATTTCCGCATTGTCGGCGACGGCACGCGCATAAGACTTGAACTCCGGGCGTAAGGCTTCCCCAAAGGCCACCGCTTTCGCCGCGATGACATGCATAAGCGGCCCGCCTTGAATGCCGGGAAAGATCGCGGAATTCACCTTTTTCGCAATCGCCTCATCGTTCGTCACAATGGCCCCGCCGCGCGGTCCCCGCAAAGTCTTGTGGGTCGTGAACGTCACGACATCGGCAATCGGCACCGGGCTCGGGTGCACACCGCCTGCGACGAGACCCGCGAAATGCGCCATATCGACCATGAAATAGGCGCCCACGGAACCTGCGATCTCGCGGAACTTCTCGAAATCGATTTCGCGCGGATACGCCGATCCGCCGGCAACGATGATTTTCGGCATCGTCTCCTGGGCCAGCGCCGCCGCCGCATCATAATCGATCCGGCCGTCCTGCTGACGCACACCATATTGCACCGCGTTGAACCACTTCCCCGATTGGTTCGGTTTCGCGCCATGCGTCAGATGCCCGCCACTGTCGAGCGACATCCCCATGAGTGTATCGCCCGGCGTCAACAAGGCCTGATAGACGCCGAAATTCGCCTGACTTCCCGAGTGCGGCTGAACATTGGCAAACGCGCAGCCAAGCAGTTGTTTGATCCTGTCGATCGCGAGCTCTTCCGCCACATCGACAAATTCGCAACCGCCATAATAGCGCCGGCCCGGATACCCTTCGGCATACTTGTTGGTCATGATCGAGCCGCTGGCTTCGAGCACTGCCTTACTGACAATATTCTCGGACGCGATCAACTCGATCTGGTTTTGTTGCCGATGTAATTCGTTGGCAATCGCTGCCGCCACTTCGGGATCGCGCTCGCCAACGGATTGGCCAAAAAACGCGTCGAAGTCGCCCATTAGACTTGCAGTGTTGGATTCCGACATTCGTAAGCTTTCTCTTCCGATATCCTAACCGGACATCTTGTCGACCCGGCGCTGATGACGGCCCCCCTCGAATTCAGTGTCGAGGAAAGCACCGAGACAGTCCCGGGCAATTTCAATTCCGAGGGTCCGCGCGCCCAGTATCAAAACATTGGCGTCATTGTGTTGGCGCGCAAACCGGGCATCGGTCGCGCTGTGGCAGAGGGCAGCACGTATAAACGGTTTGCGGTTCGCCGCTATCGACATGCCGATGCCGGTGCCACAGATCAGCACGCCCCTTTCCGCACGTCCATCGCCGATCGCAGATGTGAGCGCGTCGGCAAAATCCGGGTAATCGACCGAATCTGGGCTGTTTGTACCAAGGTCGAGGACGTCCCGCCCTGCCTCGCTCAACATCGTCTTCAAGCTTTCCTTGAAGTCTACTCCAGCGTGATCGGAAGCAATGGCGATTACTTCAGCCGCCATATACCGGCACCTTTCCGAATTAAATATTGATAACAGGTCGTCGCGTACATACTTGGGGCATTTCCATACCATATGTCGATATTGCTGACCAGCCTGCTACTAGGTCTCGAAGAATCGCCCGGATCGGCGCGAATTTGGCCGTTTTGAGCAATAAAATTTCGCGACTTCTCCCGGTACAGGTGCACGACACATCATCTTGGGGACTCGGTTTAAAATATTCGCACATGTAGTGGCATGAACTCGTACTGAATACATGAGAATTATTTCATCTCGCAGAGTCTAAAGGGAATCGATTACTCAACAATTCGCCAAATAAAGTTGACTCTAAACCTGAAATATGTGAATGAATAATTACATAATAACTATTTAAACTTACAAAACACTAAAACTTGGGTAGCACTAACAATGAGTCAGGAAGCCACACAGCAGAAAGCTGAGCGGGGAGACATTCTCCGCATGACGGCAGAAGTCGTCGCGGCCTACGTCGGGAACAATTCGCTGCCGGCGACGCAACTCCCGGATGTCATTAATACGGTCTACGGTACTCTCCGCCGCGTTAACGGCGTGTCAGCCCCCGCAAATGGGCATTCTCAAAAAGCAGCTATTCCGGTCCGCCGTTCGATCACGCCGGACTACATCGTCTGTCTTGAGGACGGGAAGAAGCTGAAAATGTTGAAGCGCCACTTGCGGACCGTATACGGACTCTCTCCGGAAGAATACCGTTCGAAATGGGGACTTCCCGCGGACTATCCGATGGTTGCCCCGAACTACTCCAAACAACGTTCCGCATTCGCCAAAAAGATCGGCCTGGGACGATCTGAAGCGGCACAATAAAAGCGGACATCACGCGTTAAGAAGAAACCGGCGTCACGCCGGTTTTTTCTTGTCTGGAATTCGGAACAATATTGTCGATAAAAATTCTTCCATCGTGCCTTGATACATCGATGCTCAATGCATAGATGATCATTATGACCAATACCGCAAACCTGCCAGATTTACTGAGCCCGGATTATTGGAACGGCACCATTCGTATGAGCTTATCGAAGTTCTTCATCTTGTGCGTGCTCCAGGACCGGCCGTTGCACGGCTACGATATCGCCAAGGAAGTTGAGCGGCGGACAGAAGGATGCTGTGCGCCGCGCGAAGGGACAATCTATCCGGTCCTGAAACAATTCGCCGAGGGTGGATACGTCACCTACGAGAGCAAGATCGTCTCAGGCCGCGAACGAAAGACCTATGCGATCACGGACAAGGGCCGCGAGGCCTTCCGCGTCGGTCTAGGGGAGTGGATGAAAATGACCAAGACACTGGAAGGCTGCGTGCCAATGCTCGCGCAAAGGCGTTAACTCTTAATTTGACCCGATGCTTCAAGGGTCGATGCACGAAGGACAAAGACGATGTCAGACCAGAAAACAGCCACACCCGACGCCGTCATCATCGGAGCTGGACCTATTGGCATTGCAGCCGCCGCCCACCTTTTGGCGCGCGGTCTGACGCCGCTGGTATTGGAAAAGGGCCCCGCCGCCGGGCATGCCATTCGGGAATGGGGTCATGTCAACGTCTTCACACCGTGGAAACACGTGACGGATAAAGCCGTCGAAGCATTGCTCGCGCCCACCGGCTGGAAACTGCCGGACCCCGAACACCTGCCGACAGGCCAGGAAATCGTCGACTCCTATCTGGTCCCCGCGGTCACGACGGCGGCGCTCGCAAATTGCATCATCTACAATGCAGACGTCCGCGCCGTATCTAAACGCGGCCACGGCAAACCCTCATCTGAGAACCGGGATACGGCAACCTACAACGTTCATTATGGAGACGCTGACGGCGCGCATCGTATCGTCGAAGCGGCGGCCGTCATCGACGCTTCGGGCACATGGTTCCAGCCGAACCCAATCGGCATCGACGGATTGCCGGTACCGGGCGAACAGGCCGCCGCAGCGTCGATCGACTACGGCATTCCCGATGTCCTCGACAAGGACAAGGCGAACTACGCGGGCAAACGCATTTTGGTTCTTGGCGGCGGGCATTCCGCGATCAACGTGTCCCTCGACCTACTGTCTCTCAAGAAAGGGCATGGCGGTACGAAGCTGTTCTGGGGCCTGCGTCGAAACAACATCGACAAACTGATCGGCGGCGGCATCAACGATGAGCTCCCGGCGCGCGGGGCCCTAGGGCTCGCCGCGAAAGAAGCCATGGAGGCCGGATCGCTTAAACTTCTCGCGCCCTTCAGCGTCCGCAAGATCGATCAGACGGTGGACGGGCTCAACGTGCATGCGCAAGTCGATGGCCGTAACGAGACGTTGGCGGTCGATCGAATTGTCGTTGCCGCCGGTTTCCGGCCCGACCTCGAAATGCTTCGCGAATTGCGCCTCGACCTCGACGAGATCGTCGAAGCGCCTCGGCGTCTGGCACCGCTGATCGATCCGAACCTGCACTCCTGCGGCACGGTCCCGCCGCACGGCGTCGACGAACTATCGCACCCCGATCGGAACTTCTTCATTGTGGGCATGAAGGCTTACGGACGCGCACCGACATTCCTCATGAAAACGGGATACGAACAGGTCCGATCCATCGCGGACGAGTTGGCCGGCCACTATGACGCCGCGCGCCGGATCGAACTCGACCTGCCGGAGACCGGCGTTTGCGCCTGCGGTCCGAAGGTGAGCAGCACTCGATCACAATTCGACGACGACCTTGCCGATCGCCCGACCGCTGGATAGGCGATCATAGGCTTGGCCGACCTCATCGAATGAGAAGCGCGGCGCATCGAGCAATGGCTTCAGTCCGCCGTTGTCAACGATCGCGGCGAGTTCGCTGAGGATCGCACCATGAGATTCCCGCTTATGGTCGTGCAGCATCGGGATCAACATAAACACCACGTGTACCGATAACCCTTTGAAGTGCGCCGCCGACAAATCCAATTCCAGAAGCGAAACCGTCGTCGCGATCTGGCCGTTTAAGGCCGCGGCCTCGAACGAATTCAGCATATTGACCCCGCCAACGGAATCGAAGACGACGTCGAACCCCGCACCACCGGTGTGACTGGCAACGTAATCCGCGACCGCCTCTGTCTTATAGTTGATCGGCGTTGCGCCGTACCCTTTGACGAACTCAAGCTGCTGATGGCCGCCGACCGTCGCATAAACGTCCGCACCGAAATGCTTGGCCAGCTGAACCGCGACATGTCCAACACCTCCAGCACCACCGTGCACCAAGACCGTTTGGCCGGCCTCCAAATTTGCACGCTTCAATCCTTCATAGGCGGTAATCGCAACAAGAGGCAGCGCCGCCGCTTCGCGCATTGAGAGCGACTTCGGCTTGTGGGCAATGAGTTTGGCGTCCGCGTCCATGAATTCTGCGAGCGCGCCTTGCAAGTCGCCAAGCCCGCCCGCGCAGCCATAGACTTCGTCCCCGACGGCAAACCCGGACACGCCATCGCCAACGGCCTCGACCGTTCCGGCGAAATCCATACCGAGTACGGCCGGCAAATCCGGCGAAAGCGGCAGCTCTTCTTGGCCCATCCGGCGGATCATCGTATCGACCGTATTCACACTGGTTGCCGCAATTCGCACGATGACGTGCCCCGGCTCTGCTTCAGGTTTCGCTATATCGGTGGATTGGAATTCGGCATTTTCGCCGTATTCCGTGAGCGCCATCGCTTTCATCGAAGATCTCCTTGGGAGGTAACGTTGACCCCAAGGTATTATCTTTTATTTTTTTATATAGAGCGCAGAATCGAAAACTTTTTTTAAGAAATACATATAATGAAAATTAAGAATTCTGTTCCCAAATGGGCTGGGAACCGATTTCTTCGAGTAGGAAGTCAATAAAGACGCGGACTTTCGCCGTCAAAACGTTCGACTTCGGATAAACCAACCAAATTGCCGACGCGTCCGACACCTCATAGTCCGGAAGCACGCGGACGAGCGATCCGTCCTGAATTTCCTTATAAACGCTCCACAGCGAGTTCATCGAAATACCAACGCCCGCCTTTGTCGCGATCTTCATGCTGTTTCCATCATCGCAGACGATCCGTCCCGCAACATTATTCGGCGGGAAAACCTCGGACGAAACTTCACCATCCTTGAGGAGTTTTCGACTCGGACCGTCCATGAACACCAACAATTGGTGGTCGATGAGATCGCCAGGTACCCGGGGCGAACCGTGGCAGGCAAGATAATCCGGCGACGCGCAGAGAATGCGGCGATCGTCTGCCAATTTCCGTGCCCGAAGCGTGCTGTCCTCGATGGCATAATTACGCAGCGCCAAATCGAAACCGCCTTCGATCAAATTCATCTGCGTGTCCGACAACTTCAGATCGAGATTGATGCCGGGATAGCGCTCCAAAAACACCGGCAAAATCGGCGCGACAAAGAGTTGGGCGAACGTGCTGGACGCCGCAAAGCGCAGGGTGCCCGTTACCTCGGCGCTGATATGTCCGAGTGCGGCATGCGCCGCGTCTTCCTGCGCGAGAATCTCTTTGGCAAAAGGAAGAAACTCAGCCCCTTCGAGCGACAGCGAAACGCGCCGCGTCGAACGGTGCAGCAAATCCGCGCCCATTTGTTTTTCAAGCTTGGAAAGCCGCGCACTCGCGACCGCCGGCGCCAAACCGAGTTGACGTCCCGCCGCACTGATATTCAGCATCTCGGCGGCCATCACAAACAGGCGCACACCTTCGGTATCCATCTCATTATATCCATTTTAGGAATACTGATATCCAAAACTAACGCTTAATATAATTTTTCACAAAATTATATGATGCCGCGTGAACCGCTTCTATCCGCTATCTCTATCGTAGACTTGGAATCGGCGAATCCGGCCATGGCACTACAACCACACCGTTACCAGCACCTGCTCGACTGGTTGAGCCGAAGCGCGTTCAGCGACATGGATGTTCCGCAGCTGCAAAACGAACTCATCGGTCACCTCGAAAACCTCGGTATGCGATTTTATCGGATGCATATCGGATTGCCGATGCTTCACCCTCTCTATTCGATTGGGACCTATACCTGGGGCCCGGATCAAGGCGTTGTATTGGACAACTTCCAACGGGGACTGGCCGGAAAGGCATCCTGGAAAGAAAGTCCGCTGCGCCCCTTCTATGAAGACGGCAGCGTCGAAGGCCGCATCACAATCCGCGCCGGTTCGGAATCGGATCGCTTCTCGATCCTCAAATCGGCGGCGGAAAATGGTGCCACGGACTATTTCGTTCAATTCACGAATTTTCCGGACAGATCCATTCCCGTCGATGCTCAAGAAGGGATCGCGTTGACGTGGACGTCGAACGCACCCGGCGGATTCGCGGAAGAAGCACTCGAAGTTCTCCGGGCGATACGTTTGCCTCTCTGCGCTCAGCTCAAGAACCTTACACATCGACGATTGGTGGACGACATCCTGGCCGCCTATCTTGGCCCGTATTCCGGCAAGCGCGTCCGGGACGGCCAGATTCAGCGAGGCGACGGTGACGTGATCGACGCGGTAATCCTGTTTTGCGATCTACGGGGATCGTCAACCTTAGCCGAACACTACGACCTAGATGGCTTCCTGACCGTACTCAACGACTATTACGAAATAACGGCCGGCGCGGTTATCGAAGAGGGCGGCGAAATATTGCGTTATATCGGCGATGCCTCACTCGCTATCTTCCCGTTCGAGCGTTACGAACCGGAACAGAAAGCCTGTCAGTACGCTTTGCGCGCCGCACTGCAAGCTGCCGCCCGCGGCCGGGAAGTGAACGCAGACCGGCGCGCGCGAGGCGAGCCGGCAATCGATTTTGGAATCGGACTGCATGTCGGCCAAGTTATGTATGGGAACATCGGCACGCCGAAGAGAATCGAATTCACTGTCATTGGCCAGGCCGCCAACGAAGCTGCCCGCATCGAAGCTCAGTGCAAGGAGCTTGGCGAGACGATTCTCGTTTCCGACCGGTTTGCGGAATTATTGAACCACCCTTGGAAGAGCCACGGCGCGTTCACATTGCGGAACATTGGGCGGCCCATCGAAATCTACTCGCCGGTGTCTTAACGCGGCCCCAACTTCACGCCGGTCATCTCTTCGTAGAGCTTGATCAGGACACTCCCGTCGTTCTTGTTGAAGCCGGCGGCCCGCGCCATTTGATAGACCTGTTGCGAAGCGGCCGCCATGAACATCGGCACGCCGAGCGCCTTCGCGAAGGCGGTCTCCAATTCCTGATCCTTGTACGATATATCCACCGTGCCGCCAGGCGAGAAATCGCCGCTGAGATATCGGGGCACCGCCGCGCGGAAACTATCCGAATTCCCGGTGCTGACGCTGATGACGTCATACATCTCTTGTGGGTCGAGCCCCGCTTTCGTGCCAAGCGCCATCGCCTCGGCCACCACAACCTTCGTCACCTGCGTAATCATGTTGTTGCAGAGCTTCATCGCGAGCCCGAGCCCGATCTCTCCCATATGGAAGACTTTCGACGACATGGCGTCGAAATAAGGGCGGCATGCGTCGACCACGGCCGCATCGCCGCCGACGATAATCGAGAGCTCGCCGGAGTCCGCACGCGGCACGCCGCCGCTGACCGGTGCATCCAACATCCGGATGCCCTTCTCCGCCAAGATATCGTGCAGCTCTTTCACCATGATCGGATCGACGGTCGCGCTACAGACGAAGATATCGCCTTCCTGCGCCCCCTCGAGGATACCGCCGTCGCCGAGAACCACATCGCGCACCTGCGCGGAGGTCTCGACGATACAAATCACGGTCGACGCCCCTTGCGCGACGCCGGCCGGGCCGTTGGCGATCTTCGCACCGAGCCCGGCAAACCGTTCGTTCTTCGCCGGGTCGATATCGTAAGCGACCATGTCGAAATCCGCTTTCAACAGGTTGGCAGCCATACCGCCCCCCATCATACCCATACCGATAAAGCCGACGGTGTTGTTGCGATCACTCATGTAACTGCCTCCCTCGATGCCATAATGACCAAGGTAGAAGCAGGTCTACAAAGCACAAGATCATCGGTAGCCAGGGCTGCACGCCTGGAGACAAAGCCCCGCCTCGCACTTGTCACGCCGGCTTGGGCGCGACACAATAATTAGGAGAAAATTAAAAGATAAATTACTTCCAATGATCGCAAAACCAACGGCACGCTGTCTCACGATCTTAGTTTCCCTGTTGGCCGTCGGATGCACCCAAACCATTGAGCCAACGGGCACGACCTCAACCGTTCGCGATTTGGATCAAAAAGCGCCGGGCCGCTATGTCGCCGTCCTCAATGTAACACCGGAGAAAACGCCTCAAGTCTCCTTGATGAACCCGAAGGCGCTTATTCAAAGTTTAGAAAAACATCTTTGCGTCCTTAAGCTGGCATTTGCGCCAACGCTTGAAAAATTGATGAAATTGGCGGTCGAGGCGGTCTTCGAGGATGTCGTGTTCGTGCCGAAGAGCGACGCACCGATCAACATTCAGGATTTCAATGCCGATGGCGGCATCTCGGTTACGCTGACGCAGGCCAAGCCCTACGCCTTCTGCTCCGGACGCACTTGCAACGCGCGCATGGACTTTACGGTCAAAACCGTTGTTTCCCGTCCGAACCAGCCGAAGGTGGAAATAGAAACGTCGCGCGGCGAGTCCGAAAGCGACACGAGTTGGCTGGATCACTGCCTGATGGTACCCGGGCTGATGCAAGAGGTGCAAAAGCGGGCGATCGAAGGCATACAATCTGAATTGGTCGAGATGCTGAGCGAAAAGAGCAGTCTATTCGGCCGGTCAAAATGGTAAATCGAGACGGCACTTCACGCGCCCGTCTTGATCTGGGTCGCCGCCCCCCTATTCAGTTATGAGAGGCCACCCGTCACATCGATGGTCAATCCGGTCACGAAATCCGCGTCGCTCGACAGCAAGAAGGCGATGACACCTGCCTGATCGCGCGCGGTCGCGACACGTCTCAGCGGCACCTTCTCGATTTCGGCGGCCTGGCTCTCCGCACTGCGCTTCTCCCAATGCGGCATCAAGCGCTCCGTCAGGGTCAAGCTTGGCGCGATCGCGTTCACGTTGATGCCGAAGGGACCAAGCTCAATGGAGAGTTTTCGCGTCAACGCAATGATACCGCCCTTCGCGGCCGCGTAAGCGGAACTGCTGTTGAGGCTGAGCCCCCGACCGGCGATTGAAGCGAGGCTCACAATCTTACCGCTCCCGGCTTTCTTCATGCCGGGGATGACCGTGTTGCAAAACAGAAACGTGGCGCTGAGATTGAAGTCGATCAGCTTCTGCCAATCGTCAAAACTCATCTCGTCGATGGTCATACTTGGGTCTTCAACGATGGTGCTGCCGCCGACACCGTTCACCAAGAGATCGATGCTGCCATACTTGGCCTCCACATCCGCGATCAACGCACGAACCTGCCCTTCGTCCATCGCGTCGATAGAACGTCCGTCGACGGTTCCCGCTTCGCCGGCCAACTCGGTCGTCATCTTATCGATCCTGCCCGGATCGATTTCGACCGCGACGACGGTCGCGCCCTCCTTCACCAAAATGTCCGACGTGGCCCGGCCGATCCCAGCCCCCGCCGCCGTTATCACAGCTGTCTTGCCTTCGAACCTCATTGGCCGTCCTCCCGGTATTATCTGTCGAGCAAGGTAGGAGACGGTCATTTCTTCGCAAGTCGACAAGAACGATCGCCCTTTGCGGAGACCGGCTGGACGATTTCCGTTTGTAATATCGGCTTTGGACCTACGTCTGTTTACGCATCCGCACGGATTGTCCGTGTCGCGTCGAACAACCCAAGAGAGCTGTGGCCGCTTAAATGACCACCGACCGCGTTTAAGGCGAACTTAAAGTGCTGCTTCTGATCACCTGTACGTTGGTCACGACGCTCTATGCGACCACGATTACGATCGCCAATGTCTCGCTGCCCCAGATGCAAGGGGCGTTGTCGGCCAGTCCCGATCAGATCGCGTGGATCGTGACGGCCAACTTAATCGCGACAGCGGTGACGATTCCGCTCGCCGGCTGGCTTTCGGACCGGTTCGGTCGGCGGCGCTGCATGCTGTGGGGCACTGTCGGTTTCGGGGCGGCGACACTCATGTGCGGTCTCTCGACATCGCTAACCGAGCTCGTCATATGGCGGGTGGTGCAATCGGCGTTCGGCTCGCCCCTGACGCCGATATCGCAATCGGTTGTGATCGACGAATTTACCGGCGAGAAACGCGGCGTGGCGGTGGCCATCTACAGCATGGGCGTCGGCGTGGCGCCGACGCTGGCACCTTTGGTCGGCGGCTATGTCAGCGAAGAGATTTCCTGGCGTTGGGTCTTTTTCATTCTGATCCCAATTGCCGTCATCGCGCTCGTCGGCGTGTTGGCGTTCATCAAACCCGACCCGCCGCGCGGCGCCCGTCCTAAACTCGACTGGACCGGCTTCTTAAGCCTCGCCATCTGTGTCGCCTGCATCCAACTCATGCTGGACCGGGGCGAGCGCGAAGATTGGTTCGACTCCATCGAGATCATCCTTGAGTTTGCGGCCACGCTCGTATTCGGCTGGATCTTCCTGGTGCACAGTTTGACCGCCGACCGCCCCTTCATCGATTTGCGTCTGTTTCTAGAGCGCAATTTCCTCCTCGGAATCGGTATTACCACGGTATTCGGCATGCTGTTTGTCACGCCGATGGTCATGATCCCGGCCATGATCCAACAGCTTCGGGACGTGCCCGAATTCACTTCCGGACTGCTGATCAGCGCGCGCAGCCTCGGCACCATGCTGGCTCAAGTTCTCATGATTGCCTTCGCGCACCGGTGGGATCCGCGGCCGCTCTTCTTGATCGGCTTTGGAACCCACACCTATGCCGGCTGGGCCATGATCGACCTCGATATGAACGCGCCCCTGCCGGACCTGACCTGGATGATGATCATGCAGGGATTCGGCGTTGGATGTCTCTGGGTCCCGATGACCTTGGTTACTTTTTCAAACTTCGACCCGCACCGCTCGGCCGAGGGCATGGCAATCTTCCACTTCATGCGGAGCATCGCGTCCAGCTATTACATATCCATTAGCTTTATCGTCGTCTTCCATACGCAGAAAATCGCTTACAGCGACCTTGTGCAGTGGATCAATCCGTTTAGCGAGCGCCTGCGCGCGCCCGACCTGTCGGCAAAATGGAACGTCGACACGGCCCCGGGTCTGGCCAGCTTGGCAGACGAAGTCAGCCGCCAAGCAACGGCGATCGGCTACATCAATTCATTCCACCTATTCCTGTGGATTTCGATGCTCGCCTATCCGCTTATCGCCCTTATCGTCTGGCCGCCAAAGGGCTACCAGCCACGCAAGTGACGCGCGGGCCTCCCTGGACGACACCCGAGGAACACCTGTAATGAAAGGTCCGGCGAACAACGATAACTCCGACGATTGGGGAATATTCCATGACTTGCGCTCCAAATAGGCTCATCCGACGGACGCTTTTCGGGCTCGGCATCATCTGTGCGGCCTCCCTGCTCGGCCCCATCGACACAGCGAGCGCAGAGGCGCCAAAGAAGCTCACACTATATACGGCCAGCTTCCCGGGTTTTGCCGGTGCCGAGGAGCCGAATCCTGGCATACTTGTGGAGTTAGCGCGCATCGCCGGTGAGAAGACTGGGTATTCGATAGAGCAAAAGGTCGTCCCGTGGGCGCGCGCCATCAAGCTTGCGCGTACCGAAAAGAACGCCTTGATCTCCGGCTTTACCCGCTTGGAAAGCCGTGAGCATAACTTTGCGTGGATCGTGCGCCAATTAACGTTGAAGAACGCCTTCATCTCGTTGGACCGGGCGGTTAATTCGTATGAAGACGCCCGCAAGCTTTCCGCAATCGGCGTCCATCGGGCGACGTCTTACGAGGTCGAGCTCGAAGAACGCGGTTTTGAGAACATCCGCAGCTTCAGCAATCCGGATCGCATCATCAAATTCTTCGACGGCGGTCGCATCGACGCCTGGTTCGGCTCCATCCACGAGTTCACAAAGCGGCTCGAAGGTATAAGTCCAGCGCAGCGAAAACGCATCGTCATCGGCAAACCGGTTCCAACAGAGGAACTATGGCTCGCCGGCCCAAAACATCTTTCACCGAAAGTCATCGAAGACCTGAATTACGGAACGCGCTGGGCGATCGAACAAGGTCACCGCGATCGGCTGATGAAGAAGTATTTCGGCGATTTGCGATAGAAGCCGCTACGCTTCATGCTAAGCGCCGTTCAAAAAGTGTAAGTAATGCTGTTTACCGGAGCCAAGAAACGGCCGACACATCTGGGGCCCTACCCGCTGGAACGCCTCGCGCGCGATCCCGGCATGCGGGCGCGCGAAGAAGCGCGTGGACCCGCGAAAACGCCTTCGTATAGCGCGTCAGAAGTAACGAATAGTCTTGGCGCCGCCGCCCGGAAATATACCGATCTCTACATGGCGTTTCGCGATGGCGAGATTGCGGCACAACGTGCGCCGGTCCCTGACGATTTGACGCGCCGGGCCGCCGACATAAAGGGCTTCGTCTACTTCCTCGACGCGGCACATGTTGGCATTACGAAGATGAGCGACGGGGCCTGGATCGGCGACACCGCATGCCCGACACATGATCATGCTATCGCAGTCCTCGTCGAACATGGACGCTCGCCGGAGACGAACAATCCGGCGCGCGCGTGGTGCAAAGAGGCCGGGTCCCTGCCCGGCAATCTCCGGGCGGCGGAAATCGGCGCTGGCCTGGCAAGCTACATACGCTTGCTCGGCTGGTCGGCCCGCGCCCATGTCGTTTCGGCGACCGAAGTCGACCTTGAACGCTTGGCGGTCCTGGCCGGCGTGGCGATCCGCGACGAGACGACCGGCCAAATTGCGAGCCCGTTTCTCGATAACGACTTCTCCATCACCGTCGTCACAACCGATTACACGCTGGCAACGGATACGCCACTCAAAGCTTCGGCCAGGGATGCGCGTGGCCTGAGCTATTGGCTCGGTGCGGGGGGTGCCGTCTCCGGTCTCGAATGGCGTCGTCGCGCGAAACGACCGTCTCACATGAGCCGCTATCCGATGGAGTGGGTGAAACGCGTCGAAAAGCCGACGACGCTCATCCTCGAAGACGAAGTACCGCGTGTACCGAAGCGCGCAGCGTTCTTCGAGCGTGCACGGTTTGGTGATCTTGGCGCGAAGGCCGAGCGCGAAATCACGCGCTTCGCGTACAAAGCACCGACTTCGCGCTGCGTCCGGGAACTCATCAATGCGTTGGTCCCCTATCAGGATGGCCCCGTGGCAGAAGTCGACACCTCGACATTGCAAGACCCCGAAGCCAACGCCCGCGCGTTAAAGTCCCTTTCCTACGCGCTCGGCGCCGACCTGACCGGAATCTGCGAAATTCCAGACTATGCGTGGTACTCGCACCAATCCGACGGCACGCCAATTCCCAAGAAACACAAATACGCCGTCGTCATGTTGATCGATCAAGGTTACGACACGATGGAAGGCGCAAGCGGCGACGATTGGATTTCCGGCCTGCAATCCATGCGCGGATACTTGCGGGGTGCCGAGATCGCGGGCGTTATGGCGGAGCATTTACGCGATCTGGGCTTTCCGGCCCGCCCGCAAACCAACCGCGACAGCGACCTTTTGCACATACCCCTAATATTGCAAGCGGGCTTGGGCGAACTCAGTCGGATCGGCGAGCTCGTCCTCAATCCGTTCGTCGGTCCACGCTTCAAGTCGGTGGTTCTAACCACCGATATGCCACTTGCGGTCGACAAGCCCATCGACTTCGGTCTGCAGACCTTCTGCGAGAATTGTTTTAAATGCGCCCGCGAATGCCCCTGCGATGCAATTCCGCTCGGCAGCAAAGTGATGTTCAACGGCTACGAGATGTGGAAGCCGGATGTCGAGCGCTGCGCCCGCTACCGCGTCACCAACATGAAAGGATCGGCCTGCGGGCGCTGTATGAAGACCTGTCCGCTCAACAAGGTCGTCACGCTCGACGGCCCGCTCTATGCACAGATCGGAACATGGCTCGGTATCAAAGCGATGTGGCTGAAGCCCATACTGGTGCCGTTCGCCACATGGCTGGACGACAGACTCGGTAACGGCCGCCTCAACACGATCAAGAAATGGTGGCTCGACCTCGAAGTCGTTGATGAGATCACGGTGGAACCGCAAGTCGGCACCAATCGGCGTGACCTCGATCCCGGCGCCAATATCGACCCGGCGCGCCAGAAAATGGCCTACTATCCGGCCCCTGCCATGCCGCCGCCGGATACGTTCAAGACCCCCTACCCGGTCGACCGGAAAGCCGCCCTCGCCGAAGCCGGTCGAATGGAAACGCCTCTTGAGGCGCTGGCCCGCAAAGCGACCGAAATACCGTCATGAGAACGCTCACGTAGGAAATAAAGAACGAATTCTTCGCTGGTCTCCAGCTGTCGCCGCACCAAATTCATTGCTGCGAAATCCACCGGATTAAGCAGGTGCCGACTGACAGGAAGTTCTGACGCATGACCACCACCAACGATCCGACGGGCCCGCTCGCCGGTTTTCGAGTCCTCGATCTAACCACCGTTCTCTTCGGTCCATACGCAAGCCAAACACTTGGCGACTGGGGCGCCGACGTCATCAAAATCGAACGTTTGAGCGGCGATACTTGGCGAACCGCCGGACCGTTTCGAAACCGCGGCATGAGCGGCCAGTTCATGGCCGTCAATCGCAACAAACGGAGTATCGCGCTCGATCTCAAACATCCGGACGGTAAGACGGTCCTGCAGCGCCTGCTCCGCACAGCCGATGTGTTGGTCAGCAATATCCGGCCGGCGGGGCTCGCACGGCTTGGTTTTTCTTACGAAGACTGTAAAGCGCTAAACCCTAAACTGATCTATGCGTCGGCCACCGGATTTGGTCAGGACGGACCGTGGCGGGCACGTCCCGCTTTCGACGAAATCATTCAGGCGGCCTCCGGTTTTGCGTCCGCGCTGGGGACTGAGGCGGAACCGGCGTTCGTGCCGAGTTTGGTTGCGGATAAACTCTGCGCTGTGGCTTTAAGCTCGGCGATTTCCGCCGCCCTTCTTCATCGCGAGCGGACCGGCGAAGGCCAAAGCGTCGAGGTACCGATGATGGAAACGCTCGCTGCGTTCAACAGTATCGAGATGCTCGGCGGACATGCCTTCTCGCCCCCGATCGGCCCGACGCGTTACAAGCGTGTTCAAGAACGCAGCCCCGTGCGCACGAAGGACGGCTGGATTACCATGCTGCCGTACTCAGGCGATAATTGGTGCGCATTCTTCGAAGCGGTCGGGCACCCTGAGTGTATCGAAGAGTTCGCGGTACAGGATAGGGTCGAGCGCGGCCGCAATATAGACCGCATCTACAAGAAGATGGCCGAAATCGCGGTGGAACGGACGACCGCCGAATGGGAAGCCTTATTGCTCGAAATCGACGTCCCGCATACCGCCTTCACAGAACTCGAAGCAGTCGCGGAGCAACCGCACCTAAAGGCGGTCGAACTGTTCAAAGAGCTGGATCATCCGACGGAAGGCACGCTCGTACAGGCACGGCCCCCGACCCGCTTTTCAGAGTCACCGGCGGGCATTCATCGCTTGCCGCCACGGTTGGGGGAACACACCGGTGAAATTCTCCGGGAAGTCGGCTATGGCGATGACGAAATCGACGCGTTGCTCGAGGCGAATGTCATCGGTGTCGCGGAGGACGAATAACCCGTTCCCGCTCAGTACAAATCTTTCGGCTTCTCTGCGTTGCGGGCCATGACGCGTTCGAGTTTTTGCAGGGCGACCCTCTTTAGATAGTCGCTGCTGCGCGACGGATCGCCCACCATCGACACCTCTGTGCCAGTGCGCTCATCCACCGCAATCACCTTCACATAGGCACCGATGCGAATAAACTCGAACAGAACGGCGCCACGCCGACGGCTCATGGGATCGGGCTTTCGGTTTCGTTGCTCATCGGGGTGAAATATAGCGCGGTCCGTACCGCCAGATCATCCATTTCGTAATTATCGCGCCAGTAAGGATGCAGATCGACGGCTTCCGCCTTTTCGACAGGCTGGTCGACGATCGCCATGGACAAGCCCAGACCGGCGGATGCGCTCGCCGCAAAGACGTCGCTCGCGCGGAGTAAATTGATGTGCGCACCGTATTTTAACCGGTATTGATCAGGCGGCATTTCGTAGATCGTCGCAAACGGCGCCTCCCGATCCCGGTGGTTGCCGAAATTGACCAGGTGCATGTGCCGTGCGTCGTCGGCGGTAAAATCCACCAGCGCCGACAACGCGTCCGGCAAGTCGCCGATGTGCTCGAGACAGGAGTTCGACAAAACGATATCGGCCGCAAATCCAGGGGTCGCATCACTCAAACCGACGGCATCGATCTTGAGCCGCTCACCGAGCCTGGTACGGAACGTCGCATAATCCATCAAATTGCCGAATGCCGCCGAGAGAACGTTATGATGGGGCCGCAAATAGGCATCTTCAATCGCCGGGTCCGTCAGCACATCGTCGACCCAATCCGGCTCGACACCGTAAACCCGTTCCGCACCCCGAAAGACCGCCATCAAGGACAGACCGCCGAGCGGACCTGGTCCGATCTCAAGCACATTCCTGCCGGTGAAATCGATCGGCGCCCAGCCCTCGTTCTCGACGAGAAAGCTTTCTTGCGTCCGGAAGAAGCCAAGAAGGCGGTCCGCTTCACGGTCCTTCGGCGAGTGCACGATTTCCGCGATCCGTACTGCGCGCTTATTGGACCACGGCAGACGCTTGGCGATCTTTGCCGCCACCAGCTTTGGCGGCAGCGTCCCCACCAATTTCAAACGATGAGACAAATTTCCAAGGGCGCTGAGATTCATTCGGTTCACATTACCGCGACAGGGTGGCGAAATCGCCACCAGACGACGTAACATTAAGAAGTGGCGCAAGACTAAACCGTGAAACGGCAGAGGGAAACGATGACGTCCGAATATTCACGACGAAAAATCCTCAGGTCAGGTGGCCTGATGGCGGCATCGGCCCTCGGCTTTGCCGCAACCAGGCCAGCAATGGCCGCATGGCTCGAAGCCACAACACGCCAACCGGCCGGACCGTTCTACCATCCGATGGAACCGCTTTCTGTCGACAACGACCTACTCTATCACCAGGATCCGGAATCACGTGCGGACGGTGAGGTCATCTACATTCGCGGCCGCCTCCTCGATCAAACCGGCAAACCGATTAAGGACGCGCGGATCGAGATCTGGCAGGCCAACGCCTATGGTCGCTACAACCAGCCGCGACACGCCAATTCGAATCTACCGCTCGATCCGAACTTTTTCGGCTTTGGCCACACCCTCACGGGACCGGAGGGACACTATCGTTTCCGGAGCATCAAACCCGCACCTTATCCGGACAGCTCGGAATGGCTGCGGCCGCCGCATATTCATTTCGCGGTTATTCCCGAAGGCGGTTCCCCATGGTCGACACAGATGTACTTCGCCGGAGAGGCGTTAAACAAACGTGACTTTCTCCTCGGCAATCTACCGAGCGACGCCGCGCGGGAACGGGTAATCGTCGATTTCCAAACGACCGAGAACGCGCCCGATGCGCGCGCCAAGTTGGGCGAATTGGATATCGTCCTCGGAATGCCAGGGGTCACCCGCGACAAAGCGTGACGCGGTCGCCTATTGTAGCCTTCCGTCGCTTCCCTATAGTGCGACGCCCGGATGTTAAAGGGCGACGGCGTGCAATCCGACAACGAAAACATAACAATTCCTCCAAAAGCATTCCTGCTGCTATTTCTGATTGCGCTTGCGTTCGGCTCGGGTTGGCCGCTTATGAAATACGGCGTGGTCGAATTACCGGTTCTGACATTCCGTTGGATGACCGCGATACTCAGTGGTATCGGCGTGCTCTCGCTCGCCGCCTTTATGGGACACAAGCTTCGGCTATACCGCGAAGAAATCCGCATCGCCTTCATCTGCGCCCTCTTCAACGTGACGGGCTGGTTCTATTTCTCGGGCCTTGGGCTCACCATGTTGAGTTCAGGCCGCGCGACGATCCTCGCTTATACGCATCCGCTCTTCGCGTTCCTTATCGCCTACGCAATGGGCCGAGATCAACTCACGATGCGCCGCTTCCTCGCCCTTTTTTGCGGGATGTGTGCCGTCGCCGCCCTGTCGGCCCGAGATTTCCAAGCCTTCGGTGAATCGCCCTTCGGCGTGCTCGCCATCTTGGGCGGCGCGGTTTGTTTTGCGATCGGTGCAACTTTGCAAAAGCGAACCTGGCGCACGCCGTCCTTTGTGCTCGCCGGCTGGCAGATGATCCTTGGCGGCATTCCGCTTCTGATCTTGGCACCGATATTCGACCGGGACCCTTTCGCGGAGTTCACGCTCTACGGTGCCGGCGCCGTCGCCTACACAGTTTTGGTCGGCAATATGATCGGCTTCGTCCTCTGGATAAAAATTCTCGAGCTGATCCCAGCCCCTATCGCTACGATCAGCCTCCTGCCGGTCCCGATGGTCGGCATCACGTCGGGTGTCCTTATTCTGGGGGAAAGCGTTGGTTGGCAGGAAGGCGTCGCAGTGCTGCTGATCACGACGGCGCTGGCCAGCACGCTCAATTTACCGTCTAAGAAAAACGCTCAGAAAAACCCGACGCCGCCGCCGCCACCGAAGCCTTGAGGCCCACCGCCGAAGCCTTGGCCGCCACCCCAGAACCACTCGAGCCGGGCGAGAATTTCGTTTGCCGTCCGCAGGTCGTCTTCCGAGACGGAATCAGGTCCGAGCGCCATGGTCTGACGGTTGAACATGTCCTGCAGCTTGCCGCGGACCTCCAGTCCCTTCTCCGAAAGCCGCAACCGGGTCGACCGTTTGTCATGGGCCGAGCGTTCCTGAATTAGGTAATCGGCCTCGGCCATCTTGCGGACGTTATAGGACGGGTTGGAACCGAGATAGTAGCCTCGGTTCGTGAGTTCGCCGACGGTCACGTCGTCCTCGCCGATGTGATAGAGGACGACCGCCTGCGCCGCGTTGAGATCGCGCACACCTTCCGCGTCGAGGATCTTACGCACCATTTCCAAGAACTGGCGGTGCAGCCGCTCGATCATACGGATCGCGCTTAGATACTCGTCGATCTCCAATACCGTCTCCTATCCCAACCGGGCACTTGACCCGCTAGTCGACCTTCTTGCCGCGAAGCATACGGATAATACCCGAAAAATCGTCCGCGTCGTGGCCTTCGTTGCAGTATAGGCTGAAAAGCATGGTCGCCGCCGCGCCGAGGGGCGAGGAAACATCCAGACTTTGCGCCGCATCTTGGCTCAATTTCAGGTCCTTGAGCATCATCGCGCCGGTGAAGCCCGGATTGAAGTTATTGTTCGCCGGCGTGGTCGGGACCAGTTCCGGCACCGGCGTATAGTTGGAGAGCGCCCAGCTGCCGCCTGATGCCGTGCTGACGATATCGAACAAAGTCTGACGCTCGAGGCCCAGCGCATCCGACAGATTGAACGCCTCGCTAAGACCGATCATGTTGATCGCCAACAACATGTTGTTGCAAGCTTTCGCCGCTTGCCCGGCGCCGGGACCGCCGGCATGGAAGATGTTCTTACCCATGACGTCGAGATAGGGCTTCGCGCGCGCGAAGGTCTCCGCGGAACCGCCGCACATGATGGTCAGAGTGCCCGCTTCGGCTCCCGTCACACCGCCGGAGACCGGTGCATCCAGCATGTCGAAACCGGCATCCGCCGCCGCAGCATGCATTTCCCGCGACGTCGCAACGTCGATTGTGGATGAATCGATAATCAGCGTGCCGGGCGCCAGGTTCCCGAGCACTTCGCCCGTTCCCGTATACACATCGCTTACGTGTTGGCCGGCCGGCAGCATCGTGACGACGGCCTCGACATCGCTCGCGGCATCCGCCGGGCTCGACGCTTGCGCGGCACCTGCATTCACGATCCGGCTCAAGGTCTGCCCGACCACGTCAAAAGCCTTCACCTCATGGCCGTCCTTGATCAGGTTCGTCGCCATGGGGCCGCCCATATTGCCGACGCCAATGAAACCAATTTTCGCCATGTCTTCTCTCCCTATCCGGCCGTCGCATCGCGGACGGCGGTCTGTATTGCCGTTATTCTAAAAGCCCGCCCTCAATCCGGGAAGGTTAAGTCGCGCTCGCCGAGCGGCGCAAAGTAGCGCGCCACATCCGCATCGGAAAGGTCACTTAGCGATGCCGGCGACCATTTGGGGGCCATATCCTTGTCCACGACGACGGCGCGAACCCCTTCGAAGAAATCGCCGCCTTCCATAAAGCACTGCGCCATGCGGTATTCCATGATCATACAGTCGTCGAAGGCGAGCGTAGCGCCTTCGCGCAACTGGCGATGCGCGACTTTTTGCGCTGTAGGCGATTTCCCCGCCATAATTCCGAGCTGCTTCGCTGGCCACTCACCGCCGTCCGCGTCGAGCGCGGCGAGTATTTCCTCAACCGAACCGCCCGCAAAACATCCATCAATGGCCTCGCGGGCTTCAGCCAGCGCAGCATCGCCCGGCGCTTTGGACAATCTGGCGAGTGTGGTGTCGACAGCCGCGCCGGCACGGAGTTCGGCGATAAAATCATCGTGGCGGTCGCTCGGCATATAGGCGTCGCAGATTTCCGCATAAACGCAGTCGGCGGGTCTCAGTCGCGCCCCGGTCATCGCCATATACATGCCGATCTCGCCCGGCAGGCGCGGCAAGAACCAGCTGCCGCCCACATCCGGGAAGAGACCGATCCCGGTCTCCGGCATGGCAAACATCGTGTTGTCGGCCGCAATCCGCGTCCCCGCATGAACGGAAAGCCCGACGCCGCCGCCCATGGTAATCCCATCCATGATCGCGATGTACGGCTTTGGGTAATTGTGAATACGTCGGTTAAGTCGGTATTCCTCGCGGAAGAAGTCTTGCGTGATCGGACTCCGAGGTCCGCCGTCATAGAGCTTCTGGATATCGCCGCCGGCGCAGAATGCCTTATCGCCGGCCCCGCGAACGACCACGGCACGGACCGCATCGTCCGTCTCCCAGGCGGCGAGTTGCGGATCGAAGACGCGTACCATATCGAGTGTCAGCGCATTTAACGCCTGTGGCCGGTTGAGCGTGACTTCCGCGACACCGTCGCGGAGGTCGAAGAGAATTTCCGGCTCGTCACTCATCCGTCGAGCAGCTTTCGGGAGATGATCAGGCGCATGATTTCGTTGGTTCCTTCCAGGATCTGATGTACGCGGACATCGCGCAGGTGCCGCTCGATCGGATACTCCTTGATATAGCCGTAACCGCCGTGCAGCTGCAGCGCATCGTTGCAGACCTTAAAACCGACATCGGTCGCGAAACGTTTTGCCATCGAGGCGTACATCGTTGCATTTGGATCGCCGGCATCCAGGCTCGCGGCCGCGCGGTGGACCATGAGGCGCGCCGCCTCCAGCTCCGTCGCCATATCCGCCAGCTTGAATTGAAGGGCTTGGAAGTCCGCCAATCGTTGACCGAACTGCTTGCGCTCCAACATATAATCACGCGCGAGGTCGAGGCATTTGCGGGCTGCCCCGATCGAACAGGACGCGATATTGATTCGCCCGCCATCGAGCCCCTTCATCGCGATCTTGAACCCATCCCCCTCTTCGCCAATCCGGTTGGCCACCGGCACGCGGCAGTCCTCGAAAATGACGGCGGCTGTCGGCTGACTGTTCCAGCCCATCTTATGCTCGCGCTTGCCGAAGGACAGGCCTGGCGCATCCTTCTCGATGGCGATGCAGGAAATTCCCCTAGGGCTGTCGTCGCCGGTCCGCACCATGGTCACATAGACATCGCTGGTCGAGCCGCCCGAGATGAACGCTTTCGAGCCGTTGAGCACATAGTGATCCCCGTCGCGCTTCGCTGTCGTCTTGAGCGCCGCCGCGTCCGAGCCCGAGCCCGGTTCCGTCAGGCAATAGCTCGCGAAATGCTCCATCGTCATCAATTTCGGCAGGAAGCGGGCGCGCTGTTCGTCATTGCCAAAGCAGTCGATCATCCAGCTCGCCATGTTATGGATCGAGATATAGGCCGAGGTCGAAGTGCATCCGGCGGCAAGCTCCTCGAAGATGACGGTCGCATCCTGGCGCTTTAGATCGGAGCCGCCGTGCGCCTCGCCGCAATAAATCCCGGCAAATCCGAGGGTCGCCGCCTGGCGCAATTCCTCGACCGGGAAGATCGAATTCTCGTCCCATGCCGCAGCATTCGGCGCGAAAACATCCTCCGCAAATGCCCGTGCCGCGTCCTGAAACGCCCGCTGCTCCTCGTTCAACTCGAAATCCATAACCCCGGCCTCCTTCGCGCCCGGATGATAGGCGGGGGTGGCTGGGAGTCAATTGGGCGGATGACATCCTTCGTGACCCGCGCTTTCGCGGCCTCCTCCGGATGAGGCGACATACATGGACACCTCATCCTGAGCCTGCCGAAGGATGCGCCATAAACATCGTTGGACCGCCTGCGACACCGCCGCCCGTTGCCCCCTTCCCCACAGCGGCGTAAAATCGCCGAAACATCGATATCGGGAGTCGTATCATGTCCGATCCGAAGATCGTGACGCCGCCGTTTGGGCGCGACATTGAATATAAAGAGGCCGGGAAGGTCGGCGAGACACCAGGGCGGTATCCGACGATCCGTATGCGGCGCAATCGCACAGGCGACGGGGTGCGCCGGTTGGTTGCCGAGAACAAGCTCTCGGTCGACGACCTGATCTGGACGGCCTTCGTCGTCGACGGCGAAAACCAGCGTGTGCCGGTCGACTCCATGCCGGGCGTGGTGCGCTACTCGACGGACGTGATCGCGGAAGCGGCGAACGAAGCTTTCGAGCTTGGTGTGCCGGCCATCGCTCTCTTCCCGTTCACCGACCCGGACAAGAAGACCCCGGACGGACGCGAATCCCTCGATCCCGAGAATTTGGTTTGCACGGCGATCCGCAACATCAAGGCGCAAGTGCCGGACATGATGGTGGTCTGCGACGTGGCGCTCGACCCCTATACCTCGCACGGCCATGACGGCGTGATGGACGGCGAGACCATCCTCAACGACGAGACCTTGGAGATTTTGGTCAAGCAAGCCTTCAACCAGGCGGAAGCCGGCTGCGATACGATCTCGCCATCCGACATGATGGACGGCCGCGTCGGTGCGATCCGCCAGACCTTGGATGCGACCGGGTACCAAGACGTCCGCATCATGGCCTATTCCGCAAAATACGCCTCCGGCTTCTATGGCCCCTTCCGCGACGCCATCGGCACCAAAGCGGCGCTGATCGGCGACAAACGAACCTACCAGATGGATCCCGCCAATTCCGACGAAGCGATGCGCGAAATCGCGCTCGACATCGACGAGGGGGCCGACATGGTGATGGTGAAGCCGGGTATGCCGTATCTCGATATCGTGCGCCGCGTGAAAGACACCTTCGGGATGCCGACCTTCGTCTATCAGGTCTCCGGCGAGTACGCGATGCTGAAGGGGGCCGTCGAGCGCGGCTGGCTCGACGAGAAGGTGATCCTAGAGTCGCTCCTCGGCTTCAAACGGGCCGGAGCGGACGGCGTGCTCACCTATTTCGCGGTCGACGCCGCGAAGAAGCTGAAGCAACTAGGTTAAGCCGCTAATCCCCTCGAAAAACTTACCCGCGCTGACGCAGTGCCACGGCGTCGGGCCGTTGCGGCTGTGGAACCCGACATGACCGCCGCCCCGCAGCATCAGGAGGCCGAGATTCGGATTCGACGGCCAGTCGAAACGGGCATAGGGCGCCGTCCCGATCCAAGGGTCGTTCTGCGCATGGATCAGGAGCGTCGGCACAGCGACCTTTTTGAGAAACCGCTCGGCACTGTTCTTTTTGTAATAATCCTTCGCCCCTTTAAATCCGTTCACCGGCGCGACGATTCGGTCGTCGAACTGAACGATGCTGGTCACTTCGTCCAGGGCCTTCGCCGCATTGCCCCTGAGCGGCGTGTCCCGCCACTGATCCTTCATCCGCTTCAAAAGCCAGCGGTGATAGAGCCGGTTCCGGCGCAGCAGCAATCGGGCTGCCGATTCCGCGAGATCGATCGGCGTCGAGACCGCCACCGCCGCGCGTACCGGGAAATCCTTGCCGCTTTCCGCCAAGAACTTCAGCAGCATATTTCCGCCGAGCGAAAACCCCATAAAGACGATCCCGGCCTCGGTCAGCGCGGGATCGAGGGCGGATAAAATGTCGTGCAGATCCTTCGTCCGACCGGCGTGATAATGCCCTTTCGCCAGCTTCGCGGAGGGCTCGGAGCCCCGGAGATTCAGGCGCAAGACCGGAAATCCGAGACCGCTCAGATGCCGTGCCGCGACCACGACATTGGTGGCGGTCTCGCAGCCCGTCAGACCATGTATGACGACCGCAAGCGGCATGCCGGGTTCACCCTCGGTAAGACGCGCCGCCAGCTTCCCACCATCGGAAAGAGATAATTCAAGCCGTTCGCCCGGCAGATCGCCCGGTCCCCGTCCGATCCGGCGTGCGAAGAAATTGCGCAGCGTCTGGAGATCGCCGCCGAACCATGGCGCCCGCTCCCGGAACTGCGGGAAATCCACCTTGAGGGATTGTGCGGGTTTTTGTTCGGTCTCGGACATGTCACCCCATCCTAACCTTCCCCCCTTAAGGGGGAAGACATTTCCTTGCGGGCGTTAATCAGGTTTCCTCGCGCGGGGCGATTCAACGATTCAGCCAATCTCTTACAATCGCGATCTGATCGGCCGCCATCAGGGCCGGGGCATGGCCACAGCCGGGAATTTCAACCAACTCGGCTTTCGGGCCGCGTTGTGTCATGGCTTCAGCGTCCTCCTGACGCAATAGATCGGATGTCTCGCCCCGGAGGACGAGGGTCGGACAACGAATGAGATCCCAGAAGCCCCACATATCGACATCGTCGAGCGGCCCCGCCCGAAAATTGTCGCCGATCGCCGGATCGTAGGCGAGCGCGACTTTACCGCCCTCGAGCGTGCGGTGGCTGGTCTCCGCCATATGCCGCCACTGCCCGTCGGTCAGGTCACCGAACGTCGCGTGTACGTCGCGGAGATAGCTTTCGAGTGCTGCCAGATCATCAAAGTCTGGGGCGTTGCCGGTATAGCTCGCGATCCGCTCCAACGCGGCTTTTGGCAAAAAGGGCCCCACGTCATTGATAATCAGCCGCTTGATCGGATTGCCAGGGACCGTCGCCATCAGCATGCCGAGAATGCCGCCCATCGATGTACCAAGCCAATCGACCTCTCGCGCGCCGGTCTTCGCCAACAAGGTCGCGAGGTCCGCCAGATAGTTCGGATTTTGATATTCGGATCCGCTTTGTAGCCAATCGCTCTTTCCCCGACCGACGACGTCGGGACAAATGATTCGGTACTGATCCTCCAGCGCCGACGCCAGGGTGTCGAAATCGCGCCCGTTCCGCGTCAATCCGTGAACGCAGATCAGGGTCCGCGCCGCCTCCGGCGCGCCCCATTCGGTATAGGCGATCTGGTGAAATCCGGCCTTTCCCAAGCAATGGACCGATTTTTCCTTCATCGACATGTCGTGCTCCTGCGTCTCATTTAGCGTTAGCCTTTCCACGGATCGCCGCTACTTCTCTAGCCGCAACCTATCAAGGAGACGGGTTTCTTGGACAGTTTCGATTTCATCGTCGTGGGCGCAGGCTCGTCGGGTGCGGCGCTCGCCGCCCGGCTTTCTGAATCCGGCCAATACACCGTTCTGCTTTTGGAGGCGGGCGGCAAGGACAATCACCATTGGGTTCACATTCCCCTTGGTGTCGGACGCCTCCTGACGGATCCGAAATTCGTGTGGGGCTTCAACACCGAACCCGAAGCCGAACTCCACGATCAAACCGTTTATTGGCCGCGGGGAAAATTACTCGGCGGCTCCAGCTCGGTAAACGGGATGCTGTACGTGCGCGGCGCCCCGCACAAATACGACGAGTGGCGCGACGGCAACGAGCCCGGATGGGGTTATGAGGAACTGCTGCCCTATTTCCGCAAGATCGAAGACCGCCCGGAGAGCGATCATCCGGACCGCGGTCAAGGCGGACCGATCCGCGTCTCCAGCGGCAATTACCGCGACCCGCTTTCCGCCGCCTTCCGTGAAGCCTGCGTACAAGCCGGTGCAGAATCCAATGACGATTACAATGTGAAGTACGAAGGCGTCAGCTGGCTGCAGTATTCGACCCGAAACGGTCGGCGTAACTCTACCGCCGTCGGCTACCTGAAGCCCGCGCGCGGGCGCACCAATCTAAAAGTGGAGACCCACGCCCTCGCGGAACAGATCATCTTCGAAGGACGCCGCGCCGTCGGTCTCCGCTATCGCGCAAACGGTATTTCGAAAAAAGTCCATGCGCGAGGCGAAGTAATCCTCTCGGCTGGGCCGATGAACTCACCGAAGATTCTCGAGCTCTGCGGCATCGGACAGCCGGAGTTGCTGAAATCACTCGGCATCGACCTGCGCCACGAATTGCCGGGTGTGGGCGAGAACCTGACCGATCACCTCCAGTCCCGCATCACTTACGAAACCAACCAGAAGGTGACGATCAACGACATCTTAAACAGCCGTATTCGCGGTGCGATGGCTATGGCCCGGTATTTGGTGAAGGGCGACGGATTGATGGCCATTTCCTCGGCCACGGTCCACGCCATCATGCGGAGCCGCCCGGAGCTCACCCATCCGGATATAAAACTGCAAATCATGCTGGTCTCCGGAAAGGACCGCTACGCGCGCAGCAAAAAGATCGGCACAGACCCCTTCTCCGGTTTCAATATCGGCGTCTTTCCGATTTATCCAAAGTCGCGCGGCTCAACGCATGCCCGCAGCACCGATCCGGCCGAACTACCCATCATTCGTGCGAATTACCTCACGGAGGCGGAGGACCGGGAGACGACCTTGCGCGGGCTAAAGCTCGTCCGCAACGTCGCATCGCAATCCGCAATCACACCCTATATCGTCCGCGAAGTCCGACCCGGCCCCGAAGTAGCGGATGACGAGGGACTGCTCGACTACGCACGCCAAAGCGGGCAAACCTCCTGGCATCCGATCAGCACGTGCCGCATGGGCCGAGGCGACATGGATGTCGTAGACCATCAATTGAAAGTTTATGGGACAGAACGCCTGCGTGTGGTCGATAGCTCGATCATGCCGAACATGCCGACCTCGAACACCAACGCACCTTCCATCGTGATCGGCGAGAAAGGGGCCGATATGATCCTTGCGGATGCGAAGGGATAATTACTGCCGCGACAGGAGCCTTCTGCCGGCCTTAACGACATGCGACAGGACCCGCGTAACCGACGATTTCTGATTCGGACGCTTTGGCCCCAATGCTTCCCGTGACACCAATAGAGTCATCATGCGCCCTAATCCGCCGCAGATCGGCCGGCAGCACCCGCCAACTGGTGGGCCACGAGCTGGGCATACAGACCGCCCTTCGCGAGGAGTTCGTCATGCGTCCCGGTTTCGATGACGCGGCCTTCGTTCAACGCCACGATCAGGTCCGCGTTGCGCACGGTCGACAGACGGTGCGCGATTACGATGGTCGTCCGATCGGCCATGAGTTCTTCAAGTGCCGCGCGGACAGCCTGCTCATTCACCGCGTCCAAATGCGATGTGGCTTCGTCGAGAATCAATACCGGTGCGTCCTTCAGGAAAGCGCGGGCGATCGGAACCCGCTGACGCTGGCCGCCAGAGAGGCTCATGCCCCGCTCACCGACTTTGGTGTCCAGCCCGTCCGGCAATCCGGCGACGAATTCACCGAGCGAGGCACGCTCCACGGCCGCCATCAACGTCGCTTCGTCCACATCCGGATTGGCGATCAAAATATTGGCGCGAAGCGTATCGTTAAAGAGATAGGTATCCTGCGCAACAAGCGCGAGCTTGCTCCGCAGGTCGTCGAGCGCATAGTCGCGTAAATCATGCCCACCGAGGCGGATCGCCCCGCTTTCCGGATCCCAAAACCGCATGAGAAGGTGGGCAATCGTCGTCTTGCCGGCACCGGACGAGCCGACGAGGGCGACCGTCTTGCCTGCGGGAACGGTGAAACCCGCGCTGTGCAAGGCGCGCCGATTACCGCCCTCGTACTGAAAATCGACGGCTTCGAGTTCGATCGGCAGACCGCCGCCTGTCGTATCAAGCGCCACACCGTCCCCATCCGTCACTGGCACCGGCTCGTTGTCGACCGCATAGAGACGGCGCGTCGAACCAAGCGTATCCGCCAATTGACGGCTCACATTCGAGATTTCGGAGATCGGCAGAAACGCCGCCATTGAAAGCAAGGTGAGCAGCGGCAGGTATCCGCTTTCGAGACGGCCAGCATCGACCATTGTCGCGCCTGCGACCACAACCGCCAGACCGCCCAATCCAGTCGCAACTTCGAGAAACGTGGTCTGCAAGGTGAGGTCGCGAAAAAACGGCAGCCGGACCGTGTGATGGTTCTCCGTTCGCTCGATCAGTTCGGCCCGCCGTTCTGGGATACGCTGGAAGGCGATGATCTCGCCGAGCCCCTGGATCGTGTCGACGGCGTGGGCGTTCAACTCACCGAGGGCTTCGCGCGCTTTCGATCCCATGACGTCGACCCGCTTGCGCAAGAAAAACGGGCTGATTGCGACCAAGATCAGCAAAGGCGCCAAGGCCGCCGCCAATTCCCAGCCGAAAAAGACCAGGACACCGACGACCAAACTCGGAATGAGAATGGCGACGAAAGCCGGCGCCACCGTGTGCGCGAAGAAATACTCCACAAGCTCCACGTCGTGGGTCGCCATCGCGACCATATCGCCGGTCCGGCGGCGAACCATGTAGGCCGGCGCCAAACGGTCGAGCTTTTCGAAAAGCGCGATCCGCATCTTCGCCAAAAGCCGGAAAGCCATGTCGTGCGCGATCCAGGATTCGAACCAGTGGAAGATACCGGCCACCGGCGCCAGGACGGCCAACAGGATGAGCAGATCGACGAAAGGCTCGCCTGTCTTGACCGCCCGCACGGCGAGCGCACTAACCGCGCCGATACCGATAAAGGCGATGACCCGGGTCACACCAAACCCGAAGGTCAGCGCGAGCTTTCCTTTGTACGGGATAATGTGCTTCATCAATTCGCGCGTGGCCCCGGCCCAACCGAGACCTTCCGCCTTCACAATCGCATCGGTGGCGGCGAACTGCGCCTCCTCGCTATATGTCGGTGCGTCGGTCCCGCCCGTATCGAGCGGCTTGCCGCCGCCGATCGCGACCTCGCCCTCCACCTTCTCTTCGGCTTGCGCCGCCATCAACCGATGATACACGCCCCGCTGCAACATCAGCTCGTTGTGGCTGCCGGTCTCCGAAACCTTGCCTTGGTCGAGGACCAGAATGCGGTCGCAGCCGATTACACTCGATAGGCGGTGCGCAAAGATCAGCGTGGTCCGGCCTTCCATCAGACGGTCCAGCGCATCTTGGATAATCGCTTCGTTTTCCGCGTCGACGGCGGACAGCGCTTCGTCCAATACCAAGATCGGCGCATCGCGCAGAATGGCGCGGGCGATGGCAACGCGTTGGCGCTGTCCGCCCGACAAGCGGATGCCGCGCTCGCCGATCACCGTTGCATAACCGTTCGGTAGTTTCTCGACGAAATCATGCGCATTTGCCGCCCGGCACGCGGCCTCGATTTCGGCATCTGTGGCGTTGGGCTTCCCGACCCGGAGATTATCCTCGACCGTGCCGTGGAACAGATAGGTATCTTGATTGACCACAGCGATCTGGCTGCGGATATCCTCAAACGGCAAATCGCGGAGATCATGCCCGCCAATCCGGATTGTCCCTTTATCCGGGTCGTAGAAGCGCAGCAGCAAACGCACGATCGAGGATTTGCCAACGCCGCTCGGCCCCACAAATCCGACGCGCTCGCCGGCCTGAACGTCGAAATCGAGCCCTTCATGCGCGGCGCGGCGCCCACCCGGATAGGCGAAGCTGACACCTTCGAAGGCGACCGTTGGCGCAATCGCGCCGACGGATTGTGCATCGGTCTTCTCGTTAACGATAATTTGCGAGTCGAGAAGGTGAAAGATCGTCTGGGCCGACGCCTGTGCCACCATCCCGTTGTGCATCAATGAACGCATATCGCGGAGCGGCTTATAAACCTCGACACCGAGCATCAGGATCATGATCAGCGGCGCCAAATCCATGCTACCGTCCGCGACCCGGAACGCACCGAGCGCCAAGGTCGCCGCCGCGCCAACCGCGATCCCGGTATCCGTGATCCCGCGCGCCAGCGAATTCGTCGCCAGAACCCACATGGTCGAGCTAAAGAGATGGTCCGCCTTCTCTTTCAGCGTTTTGGCGCGTGGCCCGCTTTGCCCGAAGGATTTCAGGGTCGCCAGTCCTTGCACGGAATCCAAAAACTCCGCCGCGAACGCTTTATACGAGCGGGAACGGGAGAGGCTGTTTTTCTTATCCCAGCCATGGAATATCTGCGGCGCGATAAGCGTCAAGAGCGCAGCCGCAAGCATCACCAAGGCCACCGGCACGTCGAGGAACACCACAACGCCGAAAATCATCACCGGCGTCAGGGCGGAGACGATGAGCTGCGGCAGGTATTGGCCAAAATAGATTTCGAGTTGTTCGACGCCGTCGATCATCGCCAGAATAGCGTCGCCGGTGCGCTCAAGGCCGAAATGCGCCGGCCCAAGTTCCGTGACCTTATCGAAGATCACCGAGCGGAGATGGAGTTGGACCTTCGCCGCTGTGTTGTGCGCGACCATGGTGCGTAGATATTCGAGCCATCCTCGGACGATCATGACCGCGCCAACGCCGACAAACGGCAGGATCAGCTCATCGAGCGGCACGCCTTTGAAGACTTGCGCGATCAGCCAGCCGAGCAATGCCAAGCGCGCGATACCGAACAGGACCGCCAGTGTGCCGATCGCGACGGCCCCATAAATCCGCCCGCGGACACCCTTGGTATAGCTCCATAACCGTAAGTCGAAATACATGCGCGTCTTGTCCCGTTACCTTATAGCCGTCATTCCCGCGAAAGCGGGACTCCAGTGGCTCAAATCCATTTCTTGGATTCCCGCCTTCGCGGGAATGACATTCATTAGACCTCTTCCATGAGGCAATACATACCCTAAAAATATTTGTTGCGCCGTTTTCGATTTTGCATACCATCTATAAAAATTCGCATAGGCACATTTCCTAAGGGTTTCCGCCGATGACAATGAATTGGGACGACATGCGGGTGTTCCTCGCGGTGGCGCGGGACGGCAGCCTTTCGGCGGCCGCCCGGCATCTGAAGGTGACGCAGCCGACCGTGGGACGCCGACTCGGGCAACTTGAAAGCGATCTTGGTACGCGATTGTTTGACCGCTTGCCGGACGGTTTCGTGCCAACCCAAGCAGGTGAAGAACTCCTGCCGATCGCAGAAGACATGGAGAAAGCCGCGCACGCGTTGCAGCGCCGCCAGGCCACCTTGGCCGACACGGTAAGCGGCACCGTCCGCCTTTCCGTGTTTGAGGTTCCTGCCCAATTTGTGACGATGCATCTGCCGGCGATCCGGGCGAATCTGCCGGAGATCGAGATCGAACTCTCGGTCAATCATATGAATGCCAATCTTTCGCGCCGCGAAGCAGACTTGGTGTTGCAAGTGTGCTTACCGGACACACCAGGTCTCATTGCGCGTAAACTCGGCGAGCTTTCCTACGCGGTCTATGGGTCACATGCATACGTCGCGGCGACACCCGCCGCGCGTGGCAACAAGCGCTACCAAGATTGCGAATGGGTCGCCTTCGACGACGATCATGTATATTTCGACGGCCAGACCTGGCTGCGCGAAAAACTCGCCGGACGCGCACCGGCCATCCGTATGAATAATGGCCACGCAATCCACGACGCCGTCCGTATCGGTGCGGGCCTGGGTGTCCTCCCATGCTTTGCTGGCGACAGCGATCCGGACCTCGTCCGTCTGACGGCACCGATCCAAGGAGTCGAAAGCGATCTCAATCTGGTGGTTCACCGGGACCTGAAAAAAGTCCCGAGCGTCCGCGCCGTGATGGACGAACTGATCCGGCTCTTCAAACAAGAAGCCCCGCGCTTGGCGGGCCGGAGCAAACGGGAAGCGGCATGACGAAAACGAATACGGTGACCTTTGCCGGCTGCGGCGATGCCTTCGGATCCGGCGGTCGTTTCAACTCCTGCTTCGTCGTCGATGTCGAGGGCTTTCGCTACGCCATCGAGTTCGGCGCAACCTCGCTCGTCGCCTTACAACAGGCCGGAATCAAGCACGCCTCGCTCGACGCCGTGATCTTCTCGCATATCCACGCGGATCACTGCTCGGGCATTCCCTCGATGCTGCTGGATGCAATGCTGGCCGCGAAGCGCACGAAGCCGCTGATCATTGCCGGACCGCGCGATACAGAAACTCGCCTGCGTGAGATGATGGAATCCATGCTGCCCGGCAGCGATATTATGGTCCCGAAGTTCGACCTCACCTTCGTCGAGTTGGAGCTGATGAAACCGAATAAGGTCGGCGAACATGCGGTGGTCACCCCCTACCCCGCCAACCACACGCCGAAGACGCACCCGATGTCGCTCCGCGTCGAGGCCGGCGGCAAAGTCGTGTCGTATACCGGGGACAGTGCCTGGACCAAACACATTCCGAAAATCTCGAAAGACGCGGATCTGTTCATCTGCGAATCCTATTTCTACGAGAAACCGGTGCGATTCCACATCAACTATCCGGACGTGAAAGAACACTGGGACGAGTTCCAAGCCAAACGCACGATCCTCACTCATATGTCGCCCGAAATGCTGGCGATGGCCGACAAGGTACCCGAGGAATGCGCGCACGACGGCTTGGTGGTGGAGATTTAGGGCCGCGCAGGCCATCCCGGTTCCTTTACCGTCACCCTAAGGTCTAAAAACTGCTATAATGCGGCCGGAAGTGCGCGCAAACATGACGAATGGTGTTTAGATGACGGTTACCTTCATGGCCGTTTGGTTTGCGGTGACGGGGCTGCTGTTCTTCGGCATGGGGATGCATAAGCGGAAGACGGGCGAACCGGACCTCGACGATACAGAGGTGCATCCTTTCAACCCGAAGCGCCTCTTCGCCAGTCTGGTGATGGCGGGCGGCATTGGGTTCATCGCCGCCGTGCTGATCCTCTACGGGTTCGAACAGACACTGGCGGAGCGGTAGCGGCTGAGTTTTGTCATTCCGGGGCCCGCGTCGCGGGAACTCGGAATTTCTGCCGGAGCCTTACAGCTATTGAGATGCCGTCCGTGAACGCTCAGACAATAATTCCGGATAACGCTTTGCGTTTCCGGAATGACGAGCCGATGGATATTCACGTCTTCCGTGGCTCCGGTAGGTCGAGGCCAACGCCCTCCAGGTGGCCGAATAATGCCTCCAGCTTGGCGACATCCGCTTCGGGCAACGGCGGCCCCAGGATCGATCCGATGTTGGTGCGGATATGCTCTTCGATGCCGCTGCCGAACAGGATCACGTCGGTGCCGGGCTCGTGGCGGGCATAGCGATAGGCCGCATCGATGACGCTCTTGGCGCCGCCATTGTCGTGGATCAGGAAACCTAAAGGATTGTCGCTCTCGGCGAGCCACGCCGGAACTTTCCCATCTGCCGCCAGCGTCGCCATGGTTTCTTCGAGGCGGCCCGGAATGCTGAAAATACTGCGGACCACGAACATGATGGCCGTGCCGATACCGTTCTTCATGGTGCCGGGAAAGCAATTCCGCCGCGCCACTTGATGCATCATGTGGAAGCCCAGCATCACCACTTCCCAAACCGGGTCTTGGGACGCCTTGATCAGCATCTCCCCCGCCGGATCGTTCGGCGGGGTTTCCGTCAGGCCGAGATGGCGGATCTTGCCCTTCTCCTTTTCGCGCAAAAACGCCGGTGCGTATTCTTCGCGGATACGGTCGTAGAGCGCAGGCGGGACCGCGTGGAACTGGAAGACGTCGACATAGTCAGTGTCGATCTCGCGCAGCGAGTTCTCGAGACTGGCGATCATGTCCTCGACCGGCAGGAGATCTCCTCCCTTACGGATGGTCGCTTTGGTCGCGACGAAAATCTCATCCCGGGGCACCGCTTTGATCGCTTCGCCGACAATCGCCTCCGTGCCGTAGACCGCCGCCGTGTCGAGATAGTTGACGCCAAGGTCCATGGCGACCCGCACGAGGGCCACTGATTCCTGCGTCGAGAGACCGCGCGCCTGGCCGAGCCGGCTGCCGCCGCCGCAGCCCAATCCGGCGACGCTCGCCCGGATGCCTGTATTGCCTAAATTCGTGTATTCCACGGACGTTCCTTTATGTCGCCTACAACAACTCTTTATACGCTATACCCAGCCGGCGAATGCCGTCGCGGATCGTGTCCGGACCGACGAAACTATAGGCCAAACGGAGATAATTTCCCGCTGCCGCCGTCGGAAAACAGACCCGGCCCGGGCTCACCTCCACGCCATGGGCGACACCGCGTGCCGCCAACGCGTCACCTGACATCCCTTCCGGTAATTCCACCCACAGGAAATATCCGCCTTCCGGCTTCCGCACCGTCGCCCCCGGCAGCGCCGTCGCGAGCGCGTCAATCATCGCATCGCGATGGGCCTTCATGTGTTGCGAGACCTCAGCGATATGCAGGCCCATCTTGTTCGATCGCATCAGACTGGCAACGATCCGCTGATTGAACGGGGAGGAACCGCCGTCCGACTTTTGCAACGCCATTCGTTTGACGATCTCGGGCGCCGCGATCGCCCAACCGACGCGCAAGCCGGGTGAGAGGATCTTCGAGACGGTGCCGACAGCGATGACGATGCCCTCCGTATCGAGTGACTTAATGGGCGGTACCGGCTCGCCTTCAAAGCGAAGGCGCCGATAGGGATCGTCTTCGACGATGACGAATTCGTACTCAAGCGCAAGCTCGATCAACCGCTTTCGCCGTTCCAAAGACATGGTAATGCCGGTCGGATTGTGAAAATCCGGAATATCGAACAGGAGCTTCGGCAAAGGCTCTCCGTTGTCGCGCAGCGTGCGTAGACGCGTTTCCAATAGATCGGCGTCCAAGCCCTCAACGTCTTGTGGGACGCCCAATAAATTCAGGCCGTAGTTCCGAAAGGTCTGCAACGTCGTCATATACGTCGGTGCCGACACGATAATCCGGTCGCCCGCCTCCGTAAAAACGCGCAACGCCAGCTCCGTCGCATGTTTGGCGCCATTGGTCGCCAGAATGTTTTCGCGACTGCACGTGACGCCGTCTTCCGCCACATAGGCCGCGATACAATCCCGCAAGTCGTCGAGCCCCATCAAGGGCCCGTACTGCATCGTTTCTTCTTTGTGCCGGGCCGCCTCCGCAGCTTCATGCGAGACATCCGGTAAGCTCATCGGATAAGCAGAACCGGCGCTCAACATAATTGCACCCGGCGCATGATCATAGACGGACTTGCCAAGCGTCTCCGCTTGTCTTGCAAATCGATAACGCAATTTCGGTAACTCCCCAACTGGGCGGCAACGGAGCGGTCTAGCCACATTCTAAACAATGCAACCGTAGGGGTCGACACTTCTCCGGAACGGATCAGTTTATAGGTTTCGCCGGAAAAACTCCGTCCGAACAACGATACGATTAGAACAAAAGCGAAGGAACGACCATGCGACCGAACAAGATCAAACAGATGTGGCGCGACGGCAAAAGCGGGACCATGGGCTGGTGTTCCATATCGCATCCCTTCACCGCCGAGATGATGGCACGCCAAGGATTCGACTGTCTTTGCGTCGACCTACAGCACGGCACTTCGGAACTAAATACGATCCTGCCGATGCTGCAGGCAATCTCTCAGACCGAAACCGTTCCGGTCGTTCGCGTCGCCTGGAACGATCCCGCCGCGATCATGAAGGCGCTCGATCTTGGCGCCTACGGCATCATTGTACCGTTGGTGAATAACGCGGAAGAAGCAGCCCAAGCGGTGGCCGCGTGCCGCTATCCACCGACCGGCTTCCGTTCTTCCGGCCCGGTCCGGGCAGCCCATTACGGCGGCGCGAATTACTTCACCGAGGCGAACGACGAAATCGTTGTGATGGCCATGATCGAGACCAAGGAAGGGATCGCCAATCTCGACGAGATTTGCGCCACCCCGGGCCTCGATGCCGTCTATATCGGCCCCGCCGACTTATCGTTTGCCCTGGATTTGCCGCCGCAGCCAGACAACCCAAACCCGGTCCACCTTGAGACCTGCGACAAGATTCGCGACACGGCGCACAAGCACGGCATCAAGGCGGTCATGCATTGCGCCGGTGCCGAATTCGCGGCGGGCGCCATCGAGCGGGGCTTCGACATGGTCATGCTCACCTCGGACCTGAATTCGATGGTCGCGGGCGTGCGTGCCCAGCTTGACGATTTTACGGCAAGAACGAGCGGATAACCTATCGGCAGATCGTGAAGGTCAGCAGCAACTCGACCAAGTCGCCACCGTTGCGACAGGGTAGGAAGATCCGTTCCATTTCGATAAAGGTCTTCTGGTAAGTCATCAGTGGCGGTCCGTTGCGGTAGTTGATCACATGATTTTCCGCGACGTCGACGATGTTGCCAGGCGTCGCGGTTTCATTGAAGTGCGGAAACGCCTCGTCCATCCAAAAGCCCGCCAGGTTTCGGCCGTGATACGCGACCATCCGCTCGCCGATCAGACGAAACCGGAAACGGTAAGGATCGCGGTGGATATCGATCAGGATAATACCGGGGAGTAGTTTGGGTATTTGCACGGGATCGAGGTCGCGCCGGTCCGGCAAGACATCGCCTTTGAAGAGCGAGCGCCAATAGGCGAGTACCTGCGCCATTTCCGGCGACGCGGTCTCCGGCAACGCGTCGTCCAGCGCCGCCAGCCGCAGTTCCAATCGATTCATTCGTTTCGCCCGTGCCCAAAGGACACAATCCAAACCGATTGTGTCTCTTAGAAACGTAGCCAAGTCACTTCACTTGTCTAGGTGACCCGCGCTTCGACACGTTCCGTCTAGGCAGCATTTGGTCGAGAGCTCATCCGGAGCCCGTCGAATGGACGCGGTCTTTCCGCAAATTATTCGAAGCCGTATAGCCGCGCTGGGTTATCCACAAGGATGGCCTTGAACGTCGCTTCGTCCGGGCATGCGTCGGCCAAAACGGAGATACATTTGTTTTCGTCCACATCCGTATAAGCCAACGTGACCGGCCCTTCGCCGTCCGCAAGTGGCGGGCGTTCCGGGGTATGCGGCCAATCCGTCCCCCAAACCAAGCGTTCCGGCGCGACAGCGATCAAATCCCGCATGATCGGGATCGCGTTCTCGTAGTTGCCGTCGCGCGTCACCCGGTCGGCGCCAGACACCTTGGTCCAGGTGTTCGCGCTCTCCATCGCCTTTAAAAAAGCTTCGTACCCTTTATGGCCGTCGGTGCGCTCTGGGCGGAAGAGCCCCAAGTGATCGATCACCACCGGCACCGGCACATCCTTGAGGCGCGGCAACAGAGCGTCGCGCATATGTCCCGACAGCAGGAATTGGATATGCCAGCCGACCGGTTCGAACAACTTCGCCAGGCGCATGACGATGCTCCAGACCTCGTCCAGCCGATCGTCGCTCAAGTCGCGTCCGGGACTGACCCGCATGCCGCGCGCACCGGCTGCATTGAGACTGGCGATCTCGTCCGCTTCGATCGCCGGATCGTAGGCCGCGACACCGCGCATCTTGTCCCCTTCCGCCGCCAGGACCTCGAGCATCGGCTGATTGTCTGGGTAGTAACCCCCGACTTGCACCAGCACCATCCGCTCCAATCCCACCCGCGCCCGCATCGCCGCATGATCCACAGCCAACGCATCCGGCATCAAATGCCGAATCTCCGGCTTCGGCGCATACCGCGCCGCCGGCCCAAAGACATGGTAATGGCAGTCGCAAGCGCCCTTCGGCACGGGAAAGCGGGGGGTATAAGTCGTATCGGTCATGGGCACACTCCAAATCCGGCCGGAATAAAGGCGCTATTCAATCCTTCTTCGAACAGTGCAAGCGCCCGGCTTCGTAGGCAACGAACGGTCCTCTAATTGAAGACGTAGATTGGGCTGCTCCAGGCTTGGAAGCCGTCTTCCGTGGTGACGCAGACCCAGAGCGGGTTGTCACCATCCGCCTTGATCGGAATTTCGAGTTCCGTCGTGATCGTGCGATGTGGATTATCTTCCGGCAACCGGAAGGCGCGGATCTTACGCTCGAGCCCACCGGCTTCCATCGTCACATCTTCGACCCCAATATCAGAGAGCGGTACCTGCAAGGTGCCGAGATTGGTCGAGACGTCCAGCGACGCGCCGTCCGTGCCCTCAAGCCAAGCGTCGAAGCCGCCGAAATTACCGGTCGTGATCGCGTCGAAAACCACCGTGTCAGCGCCGTGCTGCTCCAACTTCCGCTCGTGGTTCCAGGCGTTGATTTTTTCCATACGCCGAATCTGTGCACCGCCAAAACTAGCGCGGCCCTTCCAATTGGTCTCGCGTCCACGGCCTCGATACTCGGCACCGCTCCAAACGACACGAATGCGCTCGCCGAGATCGCTTTCGCTGAATCCGCGCACCGTTTTCAGCACGTCCATGCCGTTGCGGATTTCGATCCGCTCGATTGGATTCTGCGCCGACACCTCGACCTTCAAGGTCACGGATTCGTCCGATGTCTTCACAATGTCGCCCATCATGACGCTATTCACGGTCTGCGAGCTGGTATCGGGAAAGGCATTCGGATCTTCGTCGAACAGTTCGCCGCCGCCCGCGAGTTCGGCCCGCACATCGAGATGGAGGCGCGTGCCGGTGGTGCCGTAGTGGTGGCGTTTCCGCAGACATTCGAAGATGCCATCGCGAGTCAATTCCTTGGCGTAAAAGCAGGTCAGCCCACCGTAGGCACCAAACATCGAGGCGCCGGGGTAGCTTGCCCCCGGTCGGCCTTTATGGCCGTCGCTGTTACAGACCACACCGCTGCGATGCCCCAAAGGGAAGCCGTCCGTCAGCAACCATTCGAAGGTCCCCCAAGCGGAATGGATTTCCATGGACCGTTCGAGTTTCGGGTCATGGCCGTATTTGATATCGGCGTATCGGCCGCCGACATGAGCGTAAATCACACAATCTTCGTCTTTCAGCGCTTCGAACAATAGGTTGACGTTCGGCGCATCCGTATCGAGGTCATGGCGTTCCGGCAGCAAGGCGTGTGACGAGCGGTGAATCTGCCGTCCTTCCGTTCGGAAATAGACGTTACGGTCACCGCCGACGGCCGTGTTGCCGGACCATTCATAGCCCGGGAAGGTTACGAAACGCCCTTCTTCCAAGAATTCCGCCGCCAGCTCGTTCAGATAGGCCCAGAATTTATTGTTCACCTGAAAGTCGTTCGCCTGATGACTGGTCAGGTCGAGGAACGCCTTGTTTCGGGCGAAATCGAAATAGCTGTGCGAGGTGCCGATACCGATGGATTCGCCACTCTGGCCATGCAGGTCGCCCCAATACGCACCATAGTCGCCGTCGCGAATTTGCATCGGATGCGATTCCGCGACCACGTTGCCGCTCGCCGCATCTTTCACAGTGATCCGGAGCTCGCCCGCTTGATCGCAGCTCAATCCTTCGAACATCACGGCCCGTTCGCCGAGGGGATAGTCATAGGTCTCCGGCAGGTTGTTTACTGGCAAGGTCGTCTCGAAGCGGAAACTTCCCTCTGCATGTTCGGTCGGATTGCCCCAGCTGTCTTCGGCCTTTAGCCCGAAATGGAAGCTCTCTCCCGGGCGGCGCAAGCTCGATAGCACGGCGCGCCAGACGGCGGGCCGGCCTGGAACGATATCGATGGTCGGCGTGTTCGGGATTGGTATGAAGTGGCCGACCGCGCAAACATCCGCCAATACCTTGAACTCGAAATCGGTCTCGACCATCGTCTGCATCTTGAGGCCGTTCGACCCTTTCGAGGTATCGCCGAAAGTGATGGTGATCGTATCCCCTTCCCGCATATAGCCGCCCGTCACGTTAACGGTGAGTGACTTCCAGCGGGGCCGCGCACTCTTGCCGCGCCGGGCGTAGTCGACCGACAGCGTGGCCCCATTGCTCGAAGTGGCGGAAACATAGTTGTCTGCCGTCGGATCGGTCGTCTGCATCGTGCCGGTATCGCCCATAGCGCGGAAGACGACCCGGATCGCGCCGGTATCATCGAGCCCAAAGCGCCCGACCGTATATGTCAGCGTGAATGTCTGATAGCTCCGGACTTCGAACTTTCCCTTCGGCGCAAAATCCACATGCCCGTAGAGGACGGGATCCGCCCCCGGCTGAACGGGTGTCCACCCTTCGCCGACGTAATCGGAGTCCGGCAGTCTGTAACGATCCGCTTTCTTTCCCACATTCGGTCCCGTATCCGGCATGGCGTCGCTCCGTCGGCAATAAATTTTTTGGTTGCGACATGATAATACGCCGTGCCGTGAGCACCAGCGGAGTCTGCGGGTACGGCGAGCAAGGAATGTATAGTTAACAACTGCAGATTTTTTGCGAGACCATCACCCATTCAGCTGATTCGCTAAGTGACTAGAAATACAGCCACAATTCCGCCCGACGTAATACACAAAACCCAGACTCGAACGATAAACATGGTTAACTTATTGTTTTGTACAGAATTTCGTCAGGAAACCGTCAAGAATCCAAGGTTTGTTTGTATCCGGATGATTCGGGATGGGGAAAATCGTACTGCACGGCGGCATGTAGTGCGAAGGTGAGGAGGAAAGGCTGCCTGCTCTTGGGAGGGGCGACAGCCGAATTTGGAGGAGCGCCGCCGAATGAGGCACGTTTACGATTTGTCGAGACTCCGCGTACTACTCGTGGAGGACAGCGACAATCTGCGTCGAACGCTACAAATCATGCTCGAGGCACTAGGAGTGGGCGACGTCGTCACCGCGCGCAACGGCCTCGAAGCCATCGAAAAGTTAAGTACCGACAGCCAGTACAACAAAACCCGATGCCGCAACGTCGACATCATATTGTCCGACTACATGATGGACACTCTCGACGGACTGAAACTGCTGAGCTGGGTCCGTGAGAGTTCGGACTCACCGAACCGTTTCATGCCGATGATCCTCATGTCGGGCGCGGCGGAGAATGATATTGTCAGCCAAGCGCGCGACAACGGCGTCAACGAATTCATCGCAAAGCCCTTTACGGCCGGTACCATAAAGAGCCGCATCTTGGCGGTGATCAACCGCCCTCGACAGTTCGTCGCGACCACAAGCTACTTTGGGCCCGACCGACAGCGTAAGCAGGTCCTCGAAAAAGTCGCCGACCGTCGCAGGTCTGCGGAGGAAAGGCATGGAAAAGTCATCTATTCCTTCGACAGGGTCATACGCCCCCAAATCGAGGGGGAGGTCTATTTCTATCGGATGCGAAACCGGCTCAAGGAATTGGCCGCCGGGCTCAACGCGTACGGCACGGGGGATTTACCCGAAGACGTTTTGGACGAGGCCAACAGCATCCTGAACGCCGGTGCGGAAGACTTCAAAGACATGGCTTACGACTACCTTCAGGAGATGAGCGAACTCTGCGAAGAAGCCTTGTCACTCGATGAGAAGGATCGCGCCGAAACGTTCGAAGCACTACACAATCTCGCGCAAGAATTACGCGGCCAAGGCGGCACCTTCGGCTATCCCCTCATTACGGATATCGGCCGAACCTTGTTCGAGGTCATCGGCACGAATTGCCCGCGCACGGATACGACGATCGCCATTTTCCAAGCGCATATCGATACGATGAAGGCGGTTATGCGCCAGGAACTCCGGAACGACGGCGGTACCCTCGGCCGAGACTTGCTCGCGTCGCTCGACAAGGCGATCGCGAAAAAACTGAAACCCGTAACCCTCGGCGGTCGCATGGAAAATTCCGATAAAGCGATAGAAGCCGCTGCCGTCGCTTAGCTGTCGAACCCGACATACCGCACGAAGTTCTCGTTCGGCTCGCGCTCCGATTTCACGCTGTTGGCGGCGAAGTCGTCATCGGGCCAACCCATCGCAATGGCCGTCATGATGACTTCGTCTTCCGGGATGTTTGCCACTTCGCGGACGATATCCGAGCGCGCAATCCCCTGCCCGTTCGTCACGGCGCCTAGTCCCCGATTCTAGGCCGCGAGGACGATCCCGTAGCCAAGCGCGCCGAGGTCGAAATGGCACGTGGCGCCCGGGTCGAGGACCCGGTCGTAAGTCAGGATGATCGAAACCGGCGCATCGAATTGCCGAAACCCGCGCCGCACCCAATCCTGGCGACGTTCCGCATCGTGGCGCTCGATGCCCATAACCGCGAAGAGTTTCTTGGCAATACCGACCTGCCGCTCGCGATGGACGCCTTCGTATGGGCCGTGCGTGAATATATCCCGCTTCGGTTTCACACCGGCTTCCATCTCTTCCATGTTGCGCCGGCGCACCTCGTCCAGCGGTGCCCCCGTCAGAACATGAACGTGCCAGGGCTGACTGTTCATCGAGGATGGCGCACCTTTCGCCACGGCGATGATTTCATCGATCAATTCGCGCGGCACCGGGTCTTTCTTGTATCCCCGCACACTGCGGCGGGTGTGGACCAATTCTTCGAATTCCATGTTCAGCCTTCCATCGTATTCGTGTCTCTAGCGCGGCACGGATGTACCGATGCCGGATCGCCGCGCGCGCTCGTAGACCAGGATCGCGAGAGCGAGATCGCCGATCGCCAAACCCCGAAAGATAAAAGCGATACGGTCTGCGTCGTTTATACGCCCGGATGTTCGTCCGGTCACCAAATCCAACAAGTCTTCGCCGATCAATTCCGGCGGAATCATCTGCGGCGACATTTGCCTTTCTTGCACCGCATCCTCGACAATAATCCGGTCGAATTGCGCCAAGGTTTCCGGCCGCCAGGTCCGCGCCAGATCAAGGAGGTTCACATACGCGCCCGGTTTGACCCAGTCGGTTTCCAAAAACGGTTCGAGCCCCGTCTGCAATGGCACGGATGAGACAATAATATCCGCGTCCTCGATGACGTCCCGCGGGTCGCTCAAATCGAGTGCCGAAAGTCAAAGGCTTTCAGACTTCTCTTGGAGAATTCGGCGATTCGTTTCGCCTCGGCCGAAGATTCGAACATGTCGAAGCGGGAACAGATCGAGGAAAGCGTCGAGGTGGCTGCGCGCTTGCGCGCCACTGCCGATAAAGGCAATCGTCTCCGAATCCTTTCGCCCGAAATGCTTTGCGGCCACCGCACTCAACGCCGCCGTGCGGATTTCGGTGATCCAGGCGCCGTCCATGACGGCGACGGGATAGGCCGTCCGGCGGTCGAATAAGGTGATCGTCGACCCGATCGTCTCCATTCCTTGATGCGCGTTTGCCGCGTTCACACCAAGCGCCTTGATCGCCGTATATGGCGGGTCTTCGGAGACGGCCAAGGTCGACATGAACAAGACATCGTCGACGGGTCGGAGCAGACTTTTCGGTGCGTTGAGGACCCGTTCCGCGTCTCGCTCCCGGCAGAGATGCTCAATCTGCGTGACGGTCTCCGCCGCTGAAATCCCGAGCGATTCGACGTCGGCGCGATTGAGATAGAGCAGCGTTTCGAATTCGGACATGATCGCCGGACTACACCCGGGCCGCGACTATTCCGCTGCCATGGATTTCATTGATCAGATTGCCGTCGAGCCAGGCCCGCACGTCTTCCAACATGCCGTTGTACCAATGGGCGTAGTGCTCGCGCGTGAAGCCGGCGACATGCGGCATCAAGACGGTGTTGGGCAACCTCCGAAACGGATGATCGACCGGCAGCGGTTCCTCGTTATAAACGTCGAGCCCGGCGCCGGCGATCTTCTTGTTCTTGAGCGCGTCGACCAATGCCGCTTCGTCCACAATCGGGCCGCGCGCCGGATTGATCAGATAGGCATCCGGCCTCATCAGGCCGATCTCATGGGCGCCAACGAGACCGATGGTCCGCTCGCTCTGGATCACCATGACCACGACATAGTCGGATTGGCGGAACAAATCGTCCTTCGAGACCAAAGTCGTGCCGCATTCCTCGGCACGCGCCGTCGTCATGTTCTCGCTCCAGGCGATCACGTTCATACCGAAGGCGTTGCCGACCTTCGCGACCTCCGATCCGATGCGCCCCAACCCGATGACACCGAGGGTCTTGCCGCGAATCTCCGTGCCGACGACGGTCTGCCACTGCCCCTCGCGCATCGCGCGGTCGTCGATTGTCACATTCTTCGCGAGCGCGAGAATAAGCGCCCAAGTTAGTTCGAACGTCGGCGACGGACGGGGCGTCGTGCCGCAAACGGGAATGCCGCGCTCTCGGCAATAATCGAAGTCGATGACGCGATTATGCATTTCCGGCGACGCAATGAATTTCAGGTTTGGTAGCTGCTCGAGCAGTTCTTTCGGCAATGGTGTACGCTCGCGCGTGACGACCAGCACATCATAGTCTGCCAGGGCTTCGGCACGGGCGTCCGTTCCGTCCGGCAACTTCTCGTAAAAGAAATCGGTATGAATGTTATCCGGCAAGGAGGTCCAATCGGCCAGCTCACCCGCAATCTTCATGTAGTCGTCGAGTACCGCTACTTTCATATCCGCCATGATCAAAACCCTTCCTTTGCGACGGGATTTGATATGTCATCCACCTCTCGAAAAAACCAGTCCCACCCTAGGATTGCGCCGTAAAACACATAGATTTCTGTGGAAACTGCGATTTATCGAGGACGAGAGGGAAGCGCACGATGTCGGAACAACCGAAATACGACACAAACCCGGAAAACGAATGGCGCATGGAAACGCCAGGGCCCGAAGGCTGGACACGGACCGCCCGCCGCGACGATCCGGACAAGTATCTGATGATTTCAGCCGACACGCACGCGAATGAACCGTTCGACCTTTGGGAGAAACGGATCGACAAGAAGTATCTCGATCGAATTCCCCGCGTCGAGACCGACGATAAAGGCGGCAAATGGCGTATTACGGAAGGCTACCGGCCGTCGAAAATCTTCGATTTCAAGATGCTCGGCGAAGACGGTGTGCGCGGTAAAGCCGGTGCGACCATCGAAGGTCGTCTCGAAGACAACCGTTATGACGGCATCGATGGCGAGATCATGTTCCCGAACAAAGGTCTCGCCATGTGGGCGACGCCCGACCCGGTCTTCGCCATGGCGCAATGCAAAGTGTGGAACGAGTGGGCCTGGGAAGAGTTTGGCGACCACAACGACACGGTCTCGCCGCTGGCGGCCATCGCGACGGGCGATTTGGACGGTTCGATGCAGGAAATCGAACGCGTCGCCGCCCTTGGCTTCCGAGGCCTCACCTTGCCGTGTAAACCGATCTGGGGCGCGCACGACGTCGATCACGACAATTACAATCTGCCGGTCTTCGATCGGATGTGGGCGTTGATCGAAGAAACCGGCCTTCCGATCACGTTCCACGTATCGACGGGCCGCGATCCGCGCGCCTCGAAAGGCAATGGCGGCGCCGTCATCAATTACGTGACGCACTCGTTATCGCCGACCATCGAGCCGCTGGCGAATCTCTGCTCTTCCGGTGTTCTGGAGCGCTTCCCGAAGATCCAGTTTGCCTTGATCGAAGCCGGGATCGGCTGGGTGCCTTGGGTCCTCGACGCAATGGACGAAGCCTACAAAAAACACCACTTCTGGGTTCGCCCGAAACTACAAGGCCTGCCAAGCGACTATTTCCGTTCCAACGGAGCCGCCAGCTTCCAGGAAGACCCGGCCGGACTGCTTCTCGCGGAAGAATACGACCTTTGGAACAACTTCATGTGGGCGAATGACTATCCGCATCATGAAGGGACTTGGCCGCATTCCGCCGCCGCGATCGAACGGACCATGCAAAACATGAACGACGATCAACGGGCCAAGATTCTCGGGTTGAACGCGAAACGGATGTTTAAGTTCGACCTGCCGGACTATCCGAACCGGTAAAAATCAATCGGCGCTGAGACAGGTGCAATGACGCTGTTGCGCCAACATGAACATGACCAATATTTGGAGGCGAGATGACTTCGACGATCGTATTTGTGACCGACTTTCCCGATGCGGCAACAGCGGCGCAAGAAATCACTCCATCCGGCTTTGAGTTGGCGGTCGTCGCTGCACGCAGCCAGGAATATAAGGATGCGCTTAAAGATTCGTCGTATCTTGTCGGATTTGTCGACAGCCTGGTCGACGACGAACTATTCGAGACCGGCCCGAACCTGAAGCTGATCCAACTTTTGAGCGCCGGTTACGACCGCGCCGATATCGAAGCCGCGCGAAAAGCGGGCGTGCCCATCGCCAACAACGGCGGCGCGAATTCCGTCGCCGTCTCGGAGCACGCGGTGCTCTTGATGCTCGCTGTCTCGCGCCAACTCGTCCGTCAGCACACTTCTGTCGCCGCCGGGAATTGGCGCGGCAACGAAACGCCGCGCGTTCATGAGTTGCGGAACAAGACGCTTGGGATCGTCGGGCTTGGCACCATCGGGAAGAAAACCGCGCGCCTCGCCGCCGCCTTCGGCATGAATATTATCTACTACGATATCGCGCGCCTGGCTGAGCACGAAGAGGACGCCATCGGTGTGCGGTTCCGCTTGCTGAAAGAGCTCTTGCGGGAATCCGATTTGATCTCGCTGCATACGCCGCTCAACGATTCGACGCGCCACCTTATCGGTGCGGAAGAACTCTCCCTGATGAAAGAGTCCGCGATCCTGGTGAATACGGCGCGCGGACCCGTCATCGATGAGGCTGCTCTCTACGACGCCCTGACCGAAGGTAAGATTCTCGCCGCCGGTCTCGACGTTTTCGATCAGGAGCCGCCGCAACCGGACAATCCGCTTTTCAAACTCGATAATGTCATCCTGTCGGCGCATCTAGCGGGCCCAACTTTTGAGAGCAATATCGCCCGCGTTCGGAACGCATTCGACAACGTGCAGCGCGTCGCGCGGGGCGAAGAGCCGCTTTGGGTCATCCCCGAGCTTGAAGAATAAGAAACGGATTCGGAGAAACCGAAGGTGATACCGGAAAACTGGGATTTGGAAGCCGATGTGGTTGTCGTCGGCTTTGGGGGTGCGGGCGTGGCCGCCGCTGTCACCGCGCATGACCTCGGCGCGGAAGTCATCCTTCTAGAGAAGGCGCCGGAAGGTGAGGAAGGCGGCAACACAAAGGTCGCCGGCCAAGGCTATTTGAACGCGTCGTCGCCGGATAAGGCTGCGACTTACCTGACGGCGCTCTGCGGCCCCTACAAGGTTCCAGAAGAGATGATCCGCGTGTGGTCGGAAGAGGTCTGCGTCAACAACGAATGGCTGGCGAGCCTCGGCGGAGATCCGCAGGAACACCAGCACCAACCCGTCGGCATCGAATTTCCCGACCTGCCCGGATCAGACTGCGTCCACAAATTCCATGATGGACCGACCTACGGCTATTCGCTCACCTGGAAACGTTTCCATAGTTTGGTAAAGGAACGACCGATCAAGGTGTGTTACGAAACGCCGGGTCGCAGCCTTATCCAGGACGGGATGACTGGGGAGATCGTCGGCATTACCACTGAGCAAAATGGCAAAACGATTCATGTGAAGGCCCGAAAGGGTGTCGTCCTCACCTGCGGCGGTTTCGAGAACAATCAAGAAATGATACGCGACTACCTGACGGGCGTGCCTTATTGCTACACGTCGGGCAGCCCGCACAATGAGGGCGACGGGATCACAATGGCGCTCGCCGTCGGCGCCGACCTCTGGCACATGAACAATTATGCCGGGCCCTCGATGGCCTTAAAGGTGCCAGAGTATCCAACGACCTTTTCCATGCAGGCGCTGCATTACAGCAAGGAGATCGAGGGCGGTGTGATCGTCGTCGGCCCGGACGGCAAACGATTCTGCGACGAGAAGTACAAGACCCGGCACGGCAAGGTGCCGGCACACGGCACTTGGAAGGCGCTGACGACGCCCTGTCCAATGCATCTGATCTTCGACCAGTCGCATATGTCGGCGGGGCCTATCTACGACAGCCATCCAAGCCACGGTTGGACTCAAATCGTCGTGCAATACGATTGGAGTGAGGATAACAGTGCCGAACTTGAGAAAGGCTGGATCACGAAAGGCGACACGATCCCGGACCTCGCCATCAAAATCGGTGTCGATCCGTCCGCTTTAGATGCGACGATCGCACGCTGGAACGCGGATGCGGCCTCCGGCGAAGATACGGAATTCGGCCGCAAACTGATGTTGAAGCCGCTCAGTACCGAAGGGCCCTACTACGCCGTCGAACTCTCACCGTCGATGTTGAACACCCAGGGCGGGCCACGGCGAAACGAAAAGGCCGAAATCGTCAAACCGGACGGCACGCCGATCCCGCGCCTCTATAGTGCGGGCGAGCTCGGCTCGATCTACAGCTATCTCTATCAAGGAACGGGGAATATCGGCGAGTGTCTCGCCTTTGGCCGGATTGCGGGGCGCGAGGCGGCCACACTTTCCGACTGGGCCTAGACGAGGTCGACTGTCAGCGGGTTGTACGCATAGAGCCAGTCGGAACGCTCTCGGTCCATATCCCGTTTCGCGAAGGCGGCCCGGAGCGCTTCGATCGTCTCGAGATGAAACAAACCCCGGTTCTCGTAGGCTTCCCGAACAATCCGCCCGGTCCGCTCAAGCCGGTTTCGTTGATAAAGCTGAAACGCGTCATCGATGGACGAGGCCTCACCCAACGCCCGCGTCAGAACAGCCGCATCCTCGACCGCCATCGCGGCGCCTTGTGCCAAATACGGAAGGGTCGGATGCGCCGCGTCGCCAATCAAGGTGGCACGCGAGGTGCTCCAATTATCCAAAGCGGGATAGACATTCAGTGCCCAGCGATAGCATTCGTCCCGGTCCGCCGCATCGATGATCGCGTGAATATCCTCGTGCCAGCCGTCAAAGTCGGCTTTCAGCTCCCGCCAAGGACGTTTGAGAGTCCAAGATTCCTCGATCCACTCATCGAGTTCCGTGCAAGCGACGAAATTCAGCAAAGCACCGCCGCGCAGGAAATAAACAACGGCGTGTTTGTCCGGCCCGACCCAGATCGACGACTTTCCCTCCATAAAATCGGCGGCAAAACGGTCGACAGGCACTGTCAGCCGCCACGCAGCATCCCCTGTGTAATCAGGTGTAGCGGGCCCGGCGATCTGCCGGCGGACGGCCGACTTAATGCCGTCCGCACCGATTAAGACGTCGCCTTCGATACGGCGTCCGTCGGAAAGTAGTAAAGCCACATGCGAGGCGGACTCCTCGAAACCGACGGCTGTGGCCCCCAAATGGATCGCATCCGCCTTCAGCGCCATCACACGCTCTGCCAGAATTCTGTGAAAGTCGGCGCGATGCATCTGCAGATAGGGGGCGCCGTGGCGAGCCTCGTGGTTTTCGGCCAATGACAAAACTTGCAGCACCTCACCGCTGTCAAACAGTCGAAACTCCGTGACGGGCGGCAAATAGGCGACGTCCCGCAATGCGTCTAGAACGCCAAGATGGCGCATGACATGTGTCGCATTGGCGCTCTGCTGAACGCCCGCGCCGATCTCACCGAGCTCGGGCGCCTGCTCGTAGACTTCCACATCGAAACCTGCGAGCAACAGACATCCGGCAGCGGTCAGGCCGCCCAGGCCAGCCCCAGCGATGATGATTTTCGCATCGTTCGAGCCCACAACCGATCTCTCAACGTCGGCCGTGCTTCAAGCCGGATGCCGCGGCGCATGAACCGGGCGGAATCGGCGAACGATCCAGTCTTCCGCATCGGAAATATCGGGTGGTGAGCCGTCTTGGCCAATCATCACGCCCCGTTCGACAATGGTCGCATCCAGGCCGACGATCGAGAGCGACGTAAAACCTTCCGGTAGAGGCGCGCTGTCCGCGGATAGGCGATCGATCAGAACCATCCAGCCGTTGTCGGCCACGTCCATATCCTCGATATCGCCCTGTACCAGGTTGCGATCCCAATTGGTCATCTTCGCCTTAAACACCGGATCGACCGAATCGCGGCCGGCACGCGATGTATACCCCTCGCTCGTCATGACAGCTGGATCGTTCAGCCGGTACACCGCGAGAAAGGGCGAGCGCGCCTCATGGGTACATTCGTAGCGTTGCGCGGAAAGGAAGCCGTCGATGCTGAGAAGCATCGTGATATGCTTGTGGTAGAAACCGTTGAATGCTTCTCGATCGTCGTCGAGTGGATAGTGCATTTCCACCATATAAAATGTGCTCACTTTGAAACCCTCTTTGTTAGACACCGTGCGCCTTAATGGACGGAGAGCTCGCCTTCGCCGTTCACCCGGCCCGCCCGGCCGCAGAATTCCGCTTTAGTCATCGCGTCGACCGTGTCCGCATCCGTCACGTTGGCCCAGGTGCGCCGTCCGTCATCGAGCAAACACGCCGCGTGCGCCTGCGTCGGCGCCGCATCGGCGTCATACATCACGACATAAGATTCGACGGTGACCGCGCCGTCGTGATCGACTTTGACCTCGCGGCGCGGCATTGCATCAACCTCGTCCTGAAGGTTGGCCCAAGCAAAGGGCTGATCCGGCGCATCGGTCGAATAGATACAAAGCGCATGCTTGGTCAGCAGGCCACCGTTTGCGGTCACAAGACCTTTGCTGCCGGGCTTCGCACGCAACAGATCCACCGTCCGCGCCACCGAGTGCATCACGTAGTTGTTCAAAGGTCCACCGGCGAAGGTCAATCCGCCCGTCACCGTCAGAGGTCGATCCTGCGAAAGGCCGATTTCGTTCGCAGAGACTTGGACGGCGGCCGGGAAGCAAGAGTAAATGTCAACATGGTCCATCTGGTCGGCGGAATAGCCGGTCAATTCGAAGAGTTTTCGCGACGTCAACCGGATTGCCGGTGACGTATGGAGGTTGTCCCGTTCCGAGACATAGAGATGATCCCACGCCTCCGTCCCGGCATGTGGATAGACCCAGCGGTCCTCCGGAACCCCAAGCGCCCGCGCCTTCCCGACGGAGGTCAGAATCAATGCCGCCCCCTGGTCGACGCTGTTATTAGAATTCATTAGCTTGGAATAGGGATACGATATCGGCCGATTACCGGCGGACGGTGTGCGGATGTCTTCCGCGCTCAGCGGTTTCCGAATCCACGCATTGGGATTTTCCACGGCAACCTTGTTGAAACCGGCCCAGAGTTCCGAAATGCGCTTTAGATGCCCTTCCACACTCTCCCCATTGGCATGGCGCAGCGCCGTTTCGAACATCGGATAAAATTGGATCGGTAAGGCGATCCCGCGCTTCATCTCTGCCTCGTGGCGGGTCACCTTATCGCTACCAAGAAATATCTCGGGCGCGTCGCCCCCTTGGGTCGTCGGGTTCGCGCCCGGCTCGCGCGTCAGTGGATTCCAGGCGAGTTCGATCCCAGCTTTACGCGCCCGCGATTGCGTTCGCCCGCACTCGCCGCCGCAGACGATGACGATCTCGTTCTTTCCACTTTGGATATCGAGGAAACTGCGATTGGTCAGCGATTGTACGTAATTGCCGCCAAGCGAAGTCAGACCTGTCTCGGCACCGCTGGCCCCTATGCGTTCAGCCACTTGGCGGGCCGGATTTGCATATCCCCAGATGCCGCGTACAACGCGCACCGAATCCGCCTTTTGCAATATTCCGGGCACACCGCAGTCCTGGGCCGCAGCCTCAACGGCTTGGACCATCAAGTCCAACGGCTCCTTCGCTGCATTGGGATCGTCTTCGCGCTGCTCGACCTGCGCCACACCAACAAATATCGGAGTCCGGTCGTCCGCTGCCATTGGAAATGTCCTCGTACTCGTTGCGGTATCGTCGCGAAAAAGAATATTCCGCGCCGCCGCTATATCGAGGGGGAAAAATGAATAGAGGCAGTCGGGTGATTAGGTGAGGTTCGAGATCGGCGCGCCGCGACCGATTTGCTTTAGGGCCGCATCGAAATCGACCGCACTAATTGGTTTCTTAACGCCCGCGTCGGCACCGATCTTTTGCGCCGCTTCGATTGCACTCTCTGGCGCAAGCTCGCCCCATCCGCCAGAAATCGCGATTACGGGAAGCGTGGGGAACCGGTCTTTGAGTACTTTGATTCCGGCAATACCGCCCATCCCTTCCATGAAAATATCCGTCATTACGAAAGATAAGTCTCCTGCGTCGATCGCTTCCAATCCCGCTTCGAAACTTTCGACATCGACGACATCATATCCGCGCTTGCCCAGTGAAATCGTAACAATTTGCCGAAACACGGCATCGTCCTCGATCAAAAGCGCTTTCGGCCGATCATCTGTATCGGTGTTAGTCATTTAACTTCGCTAAGAATTCAGTAAGACTATTGAAATATCGTGATCTCAATGAGCGAGTTCAACGTTCGATATGTACCACATTCTTGAGAGTCGGCGCGAGTTCTACCAGGGATATACCTTTAAAGGAATAATGATGAAGAAAATCCTAAGAATCGTTTTTTATGCAGGGATTCTCGTCATTCCGGCGTCCGTTTTGACTGGCGGTCATGCGACTGCAGCGGAAAAAGCGTACTCATTCGGAATCGTCCCGCAGCAGGCGGCGAGCAAACTCGCGCGCTTATGGTCGCCGATCCTCAAACGCATATCGGCGAAAAGCGGGTACAAGGTTGTTTTTAAGACAGCGAAAAACATTCCAACATTCGAAAAGGTCTTGGCGGAGGGCGGCTACGACCTGTCGTACATGAACCCATACCATTACACGGTATTCAGCCAGAACCCCGGCTACCGAGCCTTCGCCAAACAAGCAAACAAGCGCATTCGCGGTATTGTTGTCGTTCGAAAAGACAGTGCGATCGAGAACCTGAAGGACCTATCCGGAAGTCAGCTGGCGTTTCCCGCACCGGCGGCCTTCGCTGCCAGCGTGTTGCCGCGTGCGAAGCTCTCCAACGACGGCATTCCCTTTATGGCGAAATACGTTTCCTCGCACGATTCCGTCTACCGCAGCGTTGCGAAAGGCCTTTTCAAAGCCGGTGGCGGTATCCAACGGACCTTCGGCAACGTCGATGAGAAAACCCGAAACCAACTAAAGGTCTTGTGGCAGACGGACGGATTTACGCCGCACGCTTTCGAAACGCATCCCAATGTGCCGCAAGACGCCGCACGGGCCATCGAACAGGCGTTTCTCGGCCTGAATGCAGATGCCGAAGGCAAAAATTTCTAAAAAGCATAAACTTCAAAGGTATCGAAGCCGCAGGTAACGCGGATTGGGATGATGTACGCGCATTGGGCATCGATCTTCTGACAAACCTGATCAAGAACCCGGGCAAGTAGGAGAGACACGCGAATGTCCTTTCGGGTCAAGACGATCCTCGGTGTCGCCTTGATCGAGGCCGTCCTTTTGGGATTTCTCGTCTGGAAGAGCCTTGAAATACTGACATTCTCTGTGGAAGACGGCCTCACGAAACGGGCCGTTACCACGTCCCGACTGTTCGCCGACGCGTCTAAGGACGCTGTTATCAGTACCGACCTCGCAACGTTGGAAACTCTGGTAAACGAACTGATTCAGAATCCCGATCTACACTATGTGCGCGTTCGCGGTCAGGAAGGCGAAGTACTCGCACAGGCCGGTGACGATACCGCATTGGCGCGTAATTTTAACGAAGATCGCTCGTATCGAACGACGGAAGACGGCGTCTACGATACCGCGGCGAAGATCACGGAGGCCGACACGGTCTTCGGTCAGGTCGAAATTGGGTTTTCCGTCGCACCCCTTATCGCAACCGTCGAGAACGCCCGTCGCAGTACCATCGTCATTGCCGTCGTCGAGATGGTTCTCTTTGCCCTCTTTTCGTTCGTCCTCGGCCTCTACCTAACGCGGCAGCTCAGTCAGCTAAGGGACGCATCGCGGCGCATTTCGACGGGTGAACTCGGATACCAACTTGACGTTAAGGGACGGGACGAGTTGGCCGACACAGCGAAGGCGTTCAATTCAATGTCGCGCCGCATTTCCAATCTCTACGATCAAGTGGCGGAGAACGAGCGGCGCTCGCGATTGATCGTCGAAGCCTCCTTGGATGCCATTATCGGCATCGACCATCGCGGCGACATCATCGAATACAACAGCGCCGCGGCGTCGATCTTCGGCTACCGGGCGGAAGAGGCAATCGGCCAAGAACTCGCCAGTCTCATGATCCCGGCGCAATTGCGCGACGCGCATCACAAAGGCCTCGAACACTATCTTAAAACCGGTGAAGGTCCCGTTTTGGGCAAACGGATCGAATTACCGGCTCTAAGGTCGGACGGTACGGAATTCCCGGCAGAGGTTTCGATTCATGCCGAAGCCGGAAGCGAAGGGCCGATCTTCATTGCCTATATTCGGGACGTGACCGAACAAAAAAGGGCCGAAGCCGATCTGCTGGCGGCGAAGGAGAACGCAGAAGCCGCCAACGCCGTAAAGTCCGAGTTCCTGGCCATGATGAGCCATGAGATACGCACGCCGATCAATGCGGTCATCGGAACGCTGAGTTTGCTGCAGGACACGGTTCTCGACGAAGAACAGAACACCTTGACGCGGACCGGCCGGCGATCCAGCGAAGCCTTGCTAAGCATCATCAACGACATCCTCGATTTCTCGAAGATGGAAGCCGGAAAATTCAAATTCGATCGTGCTCCCTTCAGACTGTCCGATGTCGTCGATACCGTCGGCGAAGTGATTTCACCGCGCGCCGAAGGTAAGGGCATTTGGACCAAGGTCGATATTTCCCAAGATATCCCGGCGTATCTATACGGCGATGAAGGGCGGCTCCGTCAGGTTCTTCTCAATCTCGCTGGCAATGCGGTCAAATTTACCGACGAAGGCGGTGTCACAATCGAGGTGACCCTCATCTCGGAAACCGAGACGGCCGCCAAAATTCAGTTCGCCGTCCTCGACACCGGAATCGGGATCAGTTCCGACAAACACGGCGAGCTCTTCACCGAGTTCACCACGCTGACGCCTGCCTATACACAGAAGTTCGGCGGCACGGGATTGGTCCTCGCGATCTCGAAAATTTTGGTCGAAACCATGGGCGGCGAGATCGCATTCGAAAGCGAACTTGGCGAAGGGAGCCGCTTTTGGTTCGAAGTGTCATTGCCGAAAGCGTCCGAAGAAGAACGGGCGACGCTGGAAGAAGCAAGGCGGGTAACACAAGAGAAAGCAGATTGGCAGATTAGCGGCAATGTCTTACTGGCCGAAGACAATCTCGCCAATCAATTGGTGACGCAGACCGTTTTGGAGAAAGCGGGGGCGCGTGTCGACATCGCGGCCAACGGCCTCGAAGCCGTTGCGGCGGCTCGCAAACGGCCATACGACCTTATCCTGATGGATATCGGTATGCCGGAGCTCGACGGCGTCGGGGCCACCGAACAAATCCGGGCGCTCGGCGGCGACCGGGCGAAAACGCCGATTGTGGCGATGACGGCCCACGTCATGAAAGGCGACCGCGCGGCCCTCTTATCGAAAGGCATGGACGGCTATCTTGGAAAGCCGGCTTCGCGCGAGCAACTTCTGGCCTGTGTGAACGAATGGCTGGGCGCCGCAACGCCGGAAGCCAAAGAAGATGAAACAACGGCTGAACCGGTTGCTGTCGACGTCGATGACGAAATCCTCCAAGAAGCCGCGTTGGTGCAACTCGGCGAGGATACCGACGTCAGTATGCTTCCCCAATTAATCGACACATTCATCACCTCGGCCGGGCAGCAAATCGAAAATATCGTGAGCGCCGCCGCTTCGCATGATTTCGGAAAAGTGGCAAACGAAGCGCACGCCTTGAAGAGCAGTGCAGCGACCTTCGGCGCTCAGCGGTTGAACCGGCTTGCGAAAACCCTGGAAGTCGCCGGGAAGGAAGCCGACGCGGGGACCGTCGTCGATGCCGTCCATACCCTCTCGCAGGATGGCGACGACGTCTTCAAGAGACTGAGAGAATTTGCCGACGGTCAAACCTGCTGAATGTCGCCGTCCGCGTCCTTCCAGGCGGCGATGCCGCCGACCAAGTGATAGACTTCCTTCAAGCCCATGCCTTCCGACGTCTGCACGGCCAAGGCGGAACGCTCGCCGAACGCGCAATAGTATATGAGACGCCGGCCAGCCGTTTCGGCCATTTCCCGAAGCAGCCCCCCTTCGCGCACGAAATCGTTGAGCTCGCCATAGGGCGCGTGGACCGACCCCGGGATCACGCCGTGTTGCTGCCGCTCGCCCTCTTCGCGTAAATCCACCAACACGCAATCCCCGCCGCTGCAGCGATTTCGCACATCTTCCACATTTAAAGCCCAAGCCGCTTGCGCTTCATCGCCTTGCGACGCGCCGATTTTTTGGTTCGCCGGCACCGCAACATCCATCATCTTCGGATTCGCGAGATTCAGCCCATTCATGATCTCTGCGTACTCCGCGGCATTCGACACCTGCAGGCGCGGGTTGAACCGGCGTTCCTCGGCGATCGTGCTGACCGTCTCACCTTTGTAATCGTGCCCCGGATAGACCAGTGTATCGTCGGGCAACCGCAGGAGTTTATTGAAGATCGAATCGTACTGCGCTTCCGGATCGCCGTTTTGGAAATCCGTACGACCCGTTCCCCGGATAAACAACGTATCGCCGGTCAGGATGCGGTCCGGCAACCGGAACGTATAGGAATCGTCCGTGTGTCCCGGCGTGTAGAGCACGTCAAGCGACAGCCCTTCGATATCGATTTTCTCGCCTTCGGAGACCCGCATCGACACGACATCCGCCGCGCTCTGGTCGCCCATCACCGTGACGCATTTCGTGCGATCGCGCAGCGCCCCCATCGCAGTGATATGATCCGCATGGGTATGGGTATCGACCACCTTGACCAATTTAAGGTCCAATTGCTCCAAAATACGGATGTATTGGTCGACATGCTCCAATACGGAGTCGACGATCACGGCCTCGCCGCCCAAGCGGCTCGCGATGAGATAGGTGTAGGTGCAGGACTCAGCATCGAAAAGCTGTCGAAACAACATCGGGTTTCCCCCCGTATTTCAGCCCATTTTCGGGCCTTTATGATCGCAGGTGGCTAATTATAGCCAACCCGGTCTATCGGGGCAGCACTAGGATGGCTCGAAAGTCATTCACATTTGTAAGCGTGGGCCCGGTCATCACGAGGTCGCCGAGGTTCTTGAAGAAAGAATAACCGTCGTTGTCCGCCAACATCGCGCCGGCATCGAGACCGGCCCGTTCGCCTCGGGCCAGTGTATCCGGTGTGACAATTGCACCCGCATTGTCCTCTGTGCCGTCGACCCCGTCGGTATCCGCGGCCAGCGCCCATATATCCGCCTCACCCTCAAGAGCGACCGCGAGCGCCAGCAGAAACTCAACATTTCGACCGCCGCGCCCGGCACCACGGACAGTGACCGTCGTCTCGCCGCCGGACAACAGGACGGCGGGTGCGGGTGACGGTTGGCCGTGCCGCGCCACTTGACGCGCAATGCCGGCCATCACGGTCGCCACCTCACGCGCCTCGCCCTCGATCGCATCGCCGAGGGTCACCGGCGTAATACCCGCACCACGGGCGACGTCCGCCGCCGCATCGAGGCACATCTGCGGCGTCGCCACCAATCGGCACGACGCGTGCGCCAGTCTCGGGTCGCCGGGGGACGGCGTCTCGTCTTCGGCTGCCGCCAGGAACCGGCCGACCGCTTCCGACGGCGCGAGTTCGTATTTGTCGAACACGGCGCGCGCCTCCGCAAAGCTGGTGGCGTCCGCGACCGTCGGCCCGGAGCCGATCACCGCAGGATCGTCGCCTGGCACGTCCGATATCGCCAAGGTGACGACGCGCGCCGGCGACGCCGCCGCAGCCAGGCGTCCACCCTTGATGGCGGAGAGATGCTTCCGCACACAGTTCATCTCGGTGATATTGGCACCCGAGCGCAGCAGATCGCGATTTACGGCCTGCTTCTCGCGCAGACTGAGTCCGTCGCCCGGCAGGGAGAGAAGCGCCGACGCCCCGCCCGACATCAGACACAAAACCAAATCCTCCGCACCGGCTTCCTGTGCCAAGGCAAGGATTCGTCGGGCCGCTGTTTCGCCCGCAGCATCGGGCACCGGGTGCGATGCTTCAACGAGCTCAATCGACGCACACGGTACGCTGTGACCATACCGGGTGACGACCAGCCCGCTGACCGGCCCCGACCAACTTGCCTCCACGGCGCGTGCCATCTTCGCCGCGGCCTTGCCGGCCCCGATAACGATGGTCCGCACCTTTGGCGGATCTGGCAGATTCGGGGCAACACATTCGTCGGGATCGGCGGCGGAAATCGCGACATCCAACAATTGACGCAGAAATGCCCTCGGTTCGATGCTCATCGCGTCACCTCGTATACCTCAACTTATGTTCTGTATATGGAATGAAATGCTCCAGATGAAACACGACGGATTCGTCTGGATCGCGTGCGGTGACCTGAACATAAAGTCCGGCCGAATTTTCGCCCAACCCCAGCTTTTCTGCTATTTCTTGCGGAATCGAAATAAGTTGAACAGAACTCTCAATCCCATATTGGGGAAGGCCGTCACCCAACTGCAGCAATTGCGGTATCGACATATGCTCCAAATCCCGCAGCGGGCGATATAGTTGATTTCCGTAAGTTGCGGCAGACACGAACAACCGGCTTAGCACGGAAAATTCGGCGTCAAAATTGAGGCGCCAATCGACCTCGACAATTTCGTCATCCGCCGTCAATCCCAGCGGCACGGACCATTCGGCGCCGCCTTCAAATCGATCTCGGAACAAAACCTTTACGCGCGACGGCGATAAAACCTCCCCCGCCGTCGTTGTAAGCGGCAGATGCCAATCGTCCGTTTTGATCGGAGATCGAGTTGCCACAAAACTGCCGGCACCCTGACGTCGTTCCACGGTCCCGGAGTCCACGAGCTGGCGGTAGGCGCGCTGTACTGTGCCCAAGCTGAATGGCGTGACTTCGGCCAAGGCACTTTCTGTCGGTAGTTTCTCGCCCGGTGTCCATTCCCCGCGTTCGATTGCCTGTTCGATCGCCTCGCTCAATCGCGCGTATTTTGGACGCGGGTCGGACGGAACGAGATCGAGGCTTTTTAAAAATTTACGGTCGATCGGCATCTCGGTTTCAATCAGCGTTTTCGGACCGGCGATAACCGCCAACGAATGCGAAAGCGTGAAATTCAAATTACTATATAGCTTTAATTTCGATCAATCACATCACAATCGATCAATTAGGTACCAAAGACCGCGCAATTTACATGTCGATATTGATCTCTGCGCTCGGATCGGGCGTATAAGCTATATGCAGCCTGCGACACTTGTCTGGTATCGACGCGACCTCCGGGTTTTGGATCACGAAGCCCTGACGCATGCTTGCGCCCAAGGGACACCCGTCTTCGCGCTTTATGTCGATGAGACGAACCCATCGCACGGGCGCGCTATGGGCGGTGCGACCCGATGGTGGTTGCACCACAGCCTCGACGCGCTTCGCAGCGATCTCTCAAAACTCAACATCAAACTGATTCTCAAGCGCGGCGCGACAGCCGAAATGGTTGGCCAAACGGCGACCGAAGTCGGGGCGACGACCGTTCACGCGATGGCCGTTCACGAACCTGCCGAAGCGGAACAGGTCGTCCGGGTCGAAGAACGTCTCCGCCGCGACGGGCGGACGCTTGCGATCGCGGGGGGCAATCTGTTGCACCCACCGGGCACGATCCGTAACAAGCAGGGTGGTGGATACAAGGTCTTCACACCCTACTGGAAGTTTTGGCGCACCTTCAATCCATCGGCACCGCTTCCAGTACCGTCCCCGGTCGCTGTATCAAGCACCGAATGTGCTTCAGACAACCTCGACGCATGGCACCTCCTGCCGTCAAAACCCGATTGGGCGTCGGGCTTGCGGGAAACCTGGCGTCCGGGCGCCGATGGCGCCCGTGATCTCCTCAACACGTTCATTCAAGGCACGCTTGGCGACTATCAGGACGCCCGCGACTACCCGGCCGAGACAGGTACGACGCGATTGTCGGCTCATCTCCATTTCGGCGAAATTTCGCCCCGCCAGGTTTGGCATGCTGTCCGCGACGCGGCCGCGCGCGAGACAGATATGAAGATCGAAAACGATTCGTGGAGCATCATCCGCCAACTATGCTGGCGGGACTTCAATCACGACCTGCTGTCTCGACATCCCGACATGGCAACCCGCAATATCGACACCCGGTTTGACGCCTTTCCATGGCAAAGCGAGCCCGATGCGCTCAGGCGATGGCAAAAGGGCGAAACCGGCTACCCGATTGTGGATGCCGGCATGCGGGAGCTTTGGACCACCGGATGGATGCACAACCGGGTTCGGATGATTGTCGCCTCATTCCTCGTGAAGCATTTGCTCATCCATTGGCGCGCCGGTGAAGAGTGGTTCTGGGATACGCTGGTCGACGCCGATGTCGCCAATAACACAGCCAATTGGCAATGGGTCGCCGGTTGCGGCGCGGATGCCGCCCCGTATTTCCGAATCTTCAATCCCATCCTACAGGGAGAGAAGTTCGATCCGAACGGCGATTATGTCCGCAAATGGGTGCCGGAACGCGCTGATCTCTCGAACAAGCTTATTCACAAGCCAACACCTGCGGACGCAGGTCTCTTCGAGGAAAATTACCCAACGGCGATGGTCGAACACGGGTTTGCCCGTAAACGGGCGCTCGATGCTTTCGCAAGCTTAAAGCGGTAAAGCCTTCTGCCGCTTAATCCGCGTTGCCAGCGGCGGGCATGTATTGCGATATATCGACGTCGTCGATTTGCTCCGGATCAAGGAAGGTCTCCGCATACTCCTGCCAGACATTGTTGGTCAGGAACAATTCGAAGAGGTCCGGATCGATATGCTGGTCCTTGTTCATGAAGGACATGATTTTCAAAGACTCGCTGAGCTTCTTCGCTTTCTTATATGGCCGGTCGGACGCCGTCAGCGCTTCGAAAATATCCGCGATTGCCATCATGCGCGCCGGCAACGACATATCTTCTTTGGTCAACCCGCACGGGTAGCCGGTCCCATCCATTTTTTCGTGGTGACCGCCTGCATATTCCGGAACCTTCTTGAGATTCTTCGGGAACGGCAGCGATTCCAGCATGTCGATGGTCACGGAGATATGGTCGTTGATCTTCAAGCGTTCCTCTTCCGTCAGCGTCCCGCGGCGAATGGAAAGGTTATAGATTTCGCCGTAGTTATATTCGTCCGTTACGTGATCGGACCGATCCTCAAGCAATTTCTCCACACTCGGCGTTGGAGCGGGCGGACTGTCCTCAAGGCGCCGTCCTTCTTCCCATGACAGGCCGATACTTCGGTCCAGATGGCGTGTCCACGTCATCTCCCCGATCGTCTTGATACGTTCGATCGCATCGTCGTCGAGGAATTCGCCGCCGACATTGGTCTCCGCGATGAATTCGAAATCTTCCGTCAGTTGCGCCTTCTTCGCCTCGAACTCTTGCTTCAAGGTTTCGCGTTCCGCCTCGGGCGCATCCATCGCTTTCTTCAGATAGTCGATTTCCGCCTCGCGGATCATGATCTCGAAACGGTTACGCACTTCATGGATGCGGTTACTGATCGTTTCCAGCTTAACCGCTTTATCAACGACGTATTCAGGCGTTGTCACCTTGCCGCAATCGTGCAGCCAGCCGGCCAAATGAAGCTCATACCATTGCTCTTCGGTTAGATCGAAATCGGCAAACCGCGGATCGTTGCTGTCGCAAGCCGCACGCGCGATCATCTTCGTGAGTTCCGGAACACGCTGACAGTGCCCACCCGTATAGGCGGATTTCTCGTCGATCGCACCGGCAATCAACTCGATGAAACTGTCCATCAAGGTGCGCAATTGGCGAACAAGGAGCTGATTCTCAAGCGCGACGGCCGCCTGACTGGCCAAGGCACCGATAATCGATTCGACGTCCTGATCGAACGCGACGACATTCCCTTCTTCGTCCCGCGCATTGATGAGCTGGACGACACCGATGACGTGATCTGCCCGGTTCAACAGCGGAATCGTCAAGAAACTGGTCGAACGGTAGCCCGTTTTCTCGTCGAACGCTTTCGTCCCGCTGAAATCGTACTCTTCGACGATATAGGCATCCGAAATATTGCTTTATTGCTTGGTCAGCGCGACCGCCGTCGCAACGTTCTTGTAGTTACCTTCTTTTGTCTCAGGGTCGTAGGTTTGCAGCGGGGGGAAAGGGATATCTTGGCCGGTTGTACCGCCAAGTGCGATGTTGAGGGTATCGTTCCGCATAATTTCAAACGACAAGGCGGCCGCTTCTTCGTCATACAGATAAAGCGTCCCACCATCGGCGTTCGGTATTCTTTTCGCTTCGAGCAGAATCATCTCCATGAGACGATTGTGGTCCCGCTCCGAAGACAGTGCGATCCCGAGCTCGATGAGGCGTTCAAACCTCTTTTCCCGCTCGGTCATCATATCTGCGGTCGTTTGCTGCACTTCGTTCACCCGTCTACTCACTCAATTCCGCCGGAATACCGATCCATCCCGGCAACCTGTCCCATTGCGCATATTGGTTGCCTTACATTAGCAGAACAACGGCCGCAGTTGAAATCTCGACTGCCGCTCCGCATTCTTAAGCCAACTCCACTTCCATTTGCTCGCGCGCAGCGAAGACATTCTCCCACTCGCTCCGCGCGTCCGCTTCGACTTGATCCATAAAGCTGTCTTCATGTTCGGGGTCATGATGAAAGATCGCCATCGATCCCGCCCCCGCCATCTGGCAGAGTTTGACGCCTTCGTTCCAAGTCGAATGTCCCCAGCCGACCTTTTCCGGAAATTCTTCTTCCGTATAGGTCGAGTCATAGATAACGAGGTCCGCTCCCTCGATCAGCGACAGGATATTGCGGTCCGGTTGTCCTGGAACATGCTCCGTATCGGTCACATAACAGAGCGAGCGGCCTTCATATTCGATGCGATACCCCGTGGCGCCGTTCGGATGGTTCAACATCGTCGTCTTAACGATAATGCCATCATCTAAATCGAGCGTCTCGCCGGTCCGGAAATCTTCGATGTCCATCTGGCTGTTCATCGCTTCCAAGGGTACCGGGAACATTGGCTGCGTCATCTGTCCCGAAAGCACACGTTTCAAACCGCCTTGGTCGATAAGGTGCCCCGCCTGAATACGGATTTTGCAGGCGGGGTTATAAGCGGGCGTGAAAAAGGGGAAGCCATTCATGTGATCCCAGTGCGTATGGGAGAGCAGAATATCAAACGACGAAAGGTCTTCTTTAACCAACTGGTTCCCAAGATTACGGATGCCGGTTCCGGCATCGAGGATTAACAGCCGATTGCCGGCCCGTATCTCGATACAGCTCGTGTTGCCTCCGAACGCGATGTGACGTGGCGATGGCGTCGCGATACTCCCACGGACGCCCCAAAATCTAACCTTCACAGCAATGCACCCCGAATAAACACCTGGCTAAGCGGCGAGGATTGATCAACGAAGGTTTTGGGCGCGTTTGGACGTTTCATGATGTGATGCTCATCACGCAAACAATCGAAAAACGAACGATTACGGGTGCAGGCGGAGGCCGACCCTCCGGTTTTGCGCGCGGTTTTCAGGGATTCCGTCTCCAAGGAAATCCTTATTCGGCAGCTTCGGTTTTGTGTCTGCATAACCGGCTGCCTTTAGCCTGGACGGTTTTATCCCTTGCTCTATGAAGAAACGCACAACGGCAGATGCGCGGGACGCGGACAATTCCCAGTTCGACGGGAATTGTTTCGTGCTGATGGGCACGTCGTCTGTATGCCCTTCAACATCAATAAAGTAGCCCTCATAGGTCGGTTCCTGCATTTCGACAACGACCTCACCCAAGATCGCCTTCGCTTCCGGCAGCAGCGTGGCCCGACCCGAAGCGAAAAATGCTTTACTGGAAAACTCTAGAACGACGCCATCCTGATCGAATCCGACTTCGAATTGCTCCTGCTGGATGTCTGCACCATCCAAAATCGAATTAAGATTGTTCATCAAGGAAAACATCGGCGTCGCGACATTCTCTTGCGAACCCAGGTTTTCTTTGATTGCGGCAACTGCGTTTTCGCGCTCGCCCGCGTCATAGTCCTTAAAAGTGATGATCATCACGAAAAACGCGAGAAGCAACGTGATGGCATCCGCGTAAGTTACGAGCCAGTCTTCGCTCACCTCTTCGGACTGTAATTTGGGGCGGGGCCTCATTCAGCCGCTTCCTGTGCGCCGCCGCGCAATTGCTGATCGATATCGAAGCGAATGGCCGGATCCAGGAAGCTATTCATCCTGTCCTGAATGGTTCGCGGACTCGTTTGATCGGCGAGCAACGCCAGACCCTCCGCCATCAATTCATTTCTAAATCGCCCGATTTGTTCGCGTTGTTCCTGCTTGGCCGCCGCTGGAATAAAGACCATGCGCGCGACCAACACACCGTAGAGTGTCGTGTTCAACGCAACGGCGAGACCACTGCCGAGTTTCGACGGATCATCGCCCATACTGTCGAGCATAATAATCAGGCCCACCAAGGTTCCGATCATCCCAAAAGCTGGCGCCGTGGCGCCCATGCTCTTCAAGATATTCGCTTGAACGGTGTTCCGTTCGTACGTCGTTGCCGCGACGTTTAGGAGAATCTCTCTGACCTCGTCGCCATCGTTACCGGACAAAATCAACTCAACGCCGAAGTGCAGGAACTCGTCTCCATGTACCTTCGCCGCCTCGTCTTCCAGCGCCAGGACACCGCCCGATTGGACCAAATATCCCCAACGGATAACGCGCCCGACTTCGCTGTTCAGCACGTTGCGTCCGCCGCGTTGAACGGTAAAGATACCAATGATCCCGCGTAGTGCGAGTATCACATAGCGTACCTCTTGGCCGATCAAAGTCGCCGCGAAAGTTCCGCCAATCACCATGAGCAGACTGGGGCCACTCACGAAAATCCAATAGTTGTTGGTACTCAGAATGATCGAAAAGATGAACAGACCGAACCCGACAATGACACCGATAAAGGTTGTAAACGACATGAGCAATCGCCGCGTTTATCGCTTTCGCGATATTGCGTATCTCCAAATTACTTAGTTCTACAGTATTAAAATAACTATGAACCAAGTTAATCGGAACAGTTATTTACTTGCGACAAAAGAAAAAGAAATCATCGAAAAAACCTCACATCCGATATGAAGAGGTAATAATCGAGCGTATTGGTGCAAAAGGAGACGGTATTTCTCAAATAATCTCTGGAGAAATATGTTACGTCCCCTTTAGCGCCCCTGGCGATCATTTGCGCGTTTCCTTTGCCGAAGGACGCGGAAACGGTGTACGTGCTGCGATCGAGGACATTATCGCCCCGAGCCCGGAACGGATACCGCCGGTTTGCCGGCACTTTGGCCGCTGTGGCGGGTGCGCGCTACAGCATTTAGCGCCAAATGCCGTCGCTTCGTTCAAGAAATCGATCCTCAAAGACGCCTTAGCGCGCCGAAATCTATCCGAAATCGAGATTCGCGATACGATTGTCATTTCCCCTGGGACCCGCCGCCGGGTCGAATTGGCCATGGAACGGCGCGGCCCCGCAGTCACGCTGGGTTTTCACGCGGCCGGGAGCCGCCGGGTCATCGACCTGACCGAGTGCGCGGTGGCCCTGCCTTCCATTGTCGCGTTGCTGGGGCCATTGCGCGCCTGGATTTCAGCCAACGCTTTGGCCGGCAAAGCAGACGATATCCGGATTACCGAGACGGACAACGGTTTCGATCTTCTGATCCTCGCAAAGTCGAACCGCACGCCCGATCCGCGATTCTACCAACAATCCGCGACATTCGCCGCCGAGCACGGGATCGAACGAATTTCTTGGGCCGACGGTGCTTTTGTCGAACCGGTCGTCCAGCACAACCATCCCACGCTCCGTTTCGGGCGCGCCTCTGTCGCGTTGCCCGAACGGTATTTCCTGCAGCCGAGCCGCGAAGGCGAAAAGCAAATCGTCGAATTGGTCCGGGACGGCGTCCAGGGCGCCAAACGGATCGCCGACCTCTATGCGGGATGCGGTACGTTGTCCTTCCCGCTTGCTGAGGCGGCGCAAGCAACGGCCTTCGAGATCGACCAACATATGGTGTCGGCGATGCGCCGCGCGGCGGCTGGCTTATCCCATACCGCGACACGTCGCGATCTCGCTCGCAATCCATTGACGGACAAGGAGCTCAAGAAATTCGATGCCGTGATCTTCGACCCGCCGCGTTCCGGCGCACAAGCGCAAGCCGAATACTTGGCCCTGTCGAATGTTCCCACCATCGTCGCGGTGTCTTGCAATCCAACGACATTCGCGCGCGACCTGCGCATTCTTGTCGACGGCGGCTATTTGATTGAATCGGCCGTACCGATCGATCAGTTTACGTGGTCGGCGGAATTGGAAGCGGTTGCGGTTCTACGACGTCCCGGTACGTTCCAAACTCAAGCGTAGCCGCGGATAACATGCGGCTAGCAAGGCGCCGCGCATCGTCAAAAACATAAAAAACGCCAGCCAGAGAAGATGGTTGTTCAATTCGGCGAAGGGGCCGAAGACAATCAGCAAGAAGGCGGCGAATGCGACAAACATCGTGTTGCGCAATGTCTTTGTGCGCGTCGCACCGATAAAAATACCGTCAAAACTGAATGCCCAAGACGATACGATCGGCATCGCAATCGACCATACGAGGTAGGTCTCCGCCGTTTGGCGAACCGTCTCAATATCCGTCATCAAATAGACGATCCGCAACCCGAGCAGCCAATAGATCAAGACATTCACCACCGCGAAAGCGGCTGTCCAGACCAAGACCGTTCGGACGGCGGTGCGGAAGCGGTCCAAATTGCCGCGACCGATCGCTTCGCCGATCAACGCTTCGGCGGCAAACGCGATTCCGTCCATCCCGAAGGACGTGAACATCAGGAAGTTCAAGAGAATCTGGTTTGCGGCCGCCTCAAGGTCGCCAAGTTCGGCGCTGCGGGCGATGAAAATCGCCGACGTCGAGACAACGCAGAAGGTCCGCATGAAAATATCGCGGTTGATGGCCAGCATTCGCCGCATCCGCGCACCATCCGCCACCTGCGCCCATGTCGTCGCGCCGTCGAAACGTTTGAGCCGGCGCGAAATGACGACGATCGCAATTGCAAGGCCGGCAAAATCGGCGATCAATCCGGCCGCGGCGACACCGGCCACGCCCCACTCGAAGCCGAAAACAAACAGGAAATCGAGTGCGATATTGATCAGATTTGTAACGATCTGCAGAACCAGCGGCATTCTTGCGTCTTCAAGACCGTAAAGCCAACCGACAAACGCGTAGGTCGCCAGCGCCGCCGGCATCGCCCAGATGCGGATCAGAAAGAACGTCCGCGCGTGGGCTTCCGCTTCCGCGCTCGCCGGGATCATCCACAACGCGACGTCGACGATGGGCAGTTGCAAAGCCAGCAGCGACGTGGAAATCAGCGCCGAGAGAAGCAGCGCGCGCCACAAAATGGCGCGGACTTCCGCATGATCGCCCGCGCCGACCGCCTGCGCCGTCGGCGCCGTTGTTCCCATGCGAAGGCAATTGAATGCGAAAAAGATGAAATTAAAGATCGTCGTGCCGGTTGCGACCGCCACGAGGAAATACGGCTCGGAGAGGTGTCCCACCATCGCGGTATCGACAGCACCGCGTAATGGGACGGCGACGTTCGCGAGGATCATCGGACCCGACATGCGCCATAAGCGGCGATTGGTATCCGGGTCGACCCAACGCGACATCGCGGAAGCGCCGGTCACCCGTTCGCCTCGAGATAGCGTGCCCAGATGTTGCGATACGCGTTTTCCAGCTCCGAAACATGACGCCCGGCGTCCATTAAGCGAGACGCGGCCAAGGCATCTCTGACGTGGGCACGAGGCGGCCGCGCGCCGGCAAGTGTGCGCGCAATCTCCACGTAGTCCTGCGGCGTCTCGGCAATCCACTCCGGCCGGCCGGCGGCGCTCAGCAAACTCGCGCCGACCCGGGCCGCATGCCGCTCGCCCCGCAGCGCAACCACCGGAACCCCCATCCAAAGCGCCTCGCAGGTGGTGGTCGTGCCGTTATAGGGGCACGTATCGAGCGCAACATCGACGGACCGGTAGAGTGCGAAATGATCTGTGCGAGACGCGATACGCCCGCGGAACGCCAGGCGCCCTTCGACAACGCCCTTCGCCTGGAACGCATCGCGGAGCCGCTTGCAAACATCCTCGTCCGCCAGCTGGCGAGATTTCAGCAGTAGACGCGACTCCGGTTCTTGGCGAAGCAATTCCGCCCAGAGGTCAATGACGCTTTCGCTGATCTTCGAAGCGTTGTTAAAGGATCCGAAAGTCAAAGGGCCGTCGACGCGGGCGTCGAGATCCGGCGCATCGGGCGGTGCCTGATAGCACAGAAAACCGCCATCCAGGCGCAACAGGTCTTCACTATGCCATTGATCGGAGGAGCCCTCGGGGTCCGCCCATTCATCGGTGATCCGGTAGTCCATACGCGTGAGACCCGTCGTGGCCGGATAGCCGATCCAACTGATTTGTACGGGTGCTGCGCGGCGCGCGAAGACGGGCAGCCGGTTGTTCGCCGTATGCCCGGAAAGATCGACGAGAATATCGATGCCGTCGGCACGGATCCGATCGAAGAGTTCGGCATCGCTGGCACTGACAGTATCGTGCCAGACCTCCGCCATGGATTGGAGACGCGCTGTCACGTTGTCGCCGCGCAACAGATTTGAATAACACGTGATGTGGAAGCGCGACCGGTCATGCGCCGCGAGGACGGACTCGACAAACGACGCGACGGAATGTGCATAGAAATCGGGCGAGACATAGCCGATCCGAAGACGTCCATCCTCGCGCGGCGCGATCTCAAATGGCGCCGCCCGGTTGATCTCCCGCCGTTCGCCATAGGTCCGGTGCGCCGCATAAAGCGATTTCTCGCTCATCGCCGGATCGAAGCACTGAGCGAGAAGCAAATTGGAATGCAGCCCCGCATCGTGCGGATCGAGTTCCATCGCACGCGCATAGGCCGCGCGCGCGTCCTTCAGGCGCCCCTGATCCTTCAACACGATGCCGAGATTGGCTTGCGCGGCAACGGCATCGGGTGCGATTTCGAGCGCTTTGCGGTGCAAGGTTTCGGCTTCCGACAAGTGTCCTTCGCGTGCTGCGATCAAGCCGAGATGCGTATAGGCAAAGGCATTGGATGGGTCCGTCGCGATAGCCGCCTCGTAGGCCGCGCGCGCAGCCGTGAAATCGTCCGCCTCCTGCAGCACAACGCCCAGATTCGTCTGCGCCTCCGAATAGTCGGGGCGTAACCGGAGCGCCTCCCGGTATTGCTCGGCGGCCTCCGCATGGCGCCCCAATCCGCGCAGAATATTGCCAAGGTTGTTATTGATCTCGGGTGAGGCATCGGACAGCCGAGCCGCTTCCCGCAAAGATTTCTCCGCGGCATCGAAATCGCCGACGCGCGCCAGCGCATTGCCTAATTCGTTATGGAAGACCGCCTCATTCGGGCGTAGCGCCACCGCCGCCCGATAATGCGCCAACGCGTCGCTCGCCTCGCCGCGTCCCGCGAGAATAGAACCGAGATAGGCGTGGGCCAACGCATCTTCGGCATTCGACTCTATGGTCTCGCGCGCCAATCGCTCCGCCGTCGCCAGGTCGCCGGCCTCCAACGCTGCGCGAATTTTAGGAATGCTCATTGAAACGATTCAGTTCGATAGAAGCCGGAACGATAAAGCGGGTACCGTCAGGTTTAGCCCGGCCCCGAACGCAAGTCCATCGGATGATGGGATATGGCACAGCGGCTGCATCGCTCTACGGCAAGGCCGGCAATGTGTTTCGCGTGCCGGCGAACACGGCAAAGACTGCAGAAGCGAAGAAAGGACCAAGATCGTGATTAGGGTGGATTACAGTCACTATTTGGACGAACAAAAAGAATGGGCCGAAACCCTTGTAGCTAAATCGGAATTGGACAATGGCGCCACCGACCGGGAATACGCTTTGCTCGCCATCCTCGCGATGAATCGCCTGTTCGCGATGGCCCTGCAGCCGACCGCCAACATTTACACGGACGACCGGCAAGATTTGCCGTCCTACATAAAAGCACCTCGCGCGCGCGCCGCTTAAATATCAATTCAGCCGATGTGACGCGGATCACTTCGCGAGCAGCGAAGCCGGGTTAAGCTCTTCTCGTTATCGCCAGAAAGGCAGGGACCGAGACATGATCACCATCGACTATAAGAAATATGCGGCTAGCCAGAAGGATTGGGCCGAGAATCTCACCAAACGCTATGAAGACGCCGGCGAAGACGAAACGGTTGGCGCGGCGCTCAGTGCCATCTGCCGCATGATCGAACTCAACGGCCGCCATCACATCGAAACCTAAGTGCCCGCGTGCACTTCAATCGGGAGAAATGTCTTATCTCCCCACTCGCGCCAAGAACCGAGATAGTTCCGCACACGAGGATACCCGAGCAAACGCAACGCCGCGTAGGCGTGCGCGGACCGGTAGCCGGTTTGGCAATAGGCGACGATCTCCTTATCCGGCGTAACGCCCGCCGCCTCGAACTGCCGACGAAGCTCATCCGCCGGTTTCATCAAGCCATCTTCGGTTAAGTTCTCGAGCCACTCGACATGAACCGCGCCCGGGATCGCGCCGCCCCGCGCCGCACGGACATCCTCGCCGATAAACTCCAAGCGCGAACGGGTATCGAGAATGAGGCCGTCCTGCGCGTCGATCAGCCGAAGGACATCCTGGTACGTCGCCACCACGTCCGGATTCTGCGTAAACGGAAACGCCTGCGCCGGCGCAACCTCGGCGTCGCGGGCCACCGGATGACCGCCCGCGGCCCAGGCTGTAAATCCACCATCCAGCATGTGCACCCGCGAATGCCCAAGATATTCGAGGAACCAGAGCCCCCGTGCCGCGGTCATCCCGCTGATTTCGCCGCAGATCACAATGGTGTCGTCCGGCGACACGCCGCGGTTCCCCAGCAGAAAGGCCCACATGCGCACGAACGAATTCAGCGGCCCATCGTCCGTATCGTCGCAATTCACCGCATAGATCGCATAATGCTTGGCGCCCGGGATATGCCCCATCGCATAGCGCTCGCCGGGCCGCACATCGACAACCGAAATCGTCGGATCATCAAGCTTCGCGGCCAATTGTGCGGGCGTCCACAACAAATCGGGGTTCGCGTAACCTTTGTCGGTCATTCTTTTTTCCTAATCTAAACCGGGTCGACTTCCGGACCCGCCAAGGCAAACCGGATTTGGCCGGCAACGTCCGGCTCCAAACTCGCAAATTCCGCAAACCGGCCGACCAAAGTGTCGTCGAACATGATAAAGTCCATAACCGCAATCAGCGTACCGGTTTCACCGGCCGCCGTCCGCAATCCGTCAACATCCATGCCCGTCAAGGCCAGGAACCGCGGCAGCAAGTCTTCATCCGATGCAATAAACGCCAAAGCTTGGAGCGCCAAGACCTCGGCGCGATCCCGCGCTAACTTCATTCTTTCTATCCCCTCGCCATCCGCGCTATTGTGCCCGCCCCATGACCGATTCCGCCAACAAAATCCGCCTCAGCGTGCTCGATCAATCGCCAATCCGCGAAGGCGGCACGGCTGCCGACGCGATCCGGGAGACCGTCGAGTTGGCGCAGCGCGTTGAATCGCTCGGCTATCACCGCTATTGGCTGGCGGAACATCACGGCACCGATGGCCTCGCCGGCCCCGCTCCCGAGATCATGGTGACCCGCGTCGCCGCCGCGACACGCGAGATGCGCGTCGGCTCGGGCGGCGTCATGCTGAGTCACTACAGTCCGTACAAGGTCGCCGAGAACTTCAAGGTCTTGGAGAACATGTACCCCGGACGGATCGACCTCGGGATCGGCCGCGCGCCCGGCAGCGACCACCGCACCGCCATCGCACTGGCCTATGGTTCACAGGTCGGCATCGAGTATTTCCCGGCGAAAATTCGCGATATGGCCGCCTTCCTCGACGACACGCTGCCGACGGACCATCCGCTGACCGGCGTCACCGCTACACCGCGCACCGATGGCGTGCCGGAAATCTGGATCCTGGCGTCGAGCGAAGGCAGCACGACTCTCGCGGCGCGCTTCGGCATGGGGCTGTCCTATGCGCATTTCATCAATCCGGCCGATACGGAGTCCCTCCTGCGGCTCTACCGCGAAAGCTTCCAGCCGTCGGCATATCTAAAACAACCCGCCCTCACCATGGGAATCTTCGTCCTGTGCGCCGAGACCGAAGCCGAGGCGGAGCGCATCGTCTCAAGCCGGGACCTGCACCGCTTGCGCGCCGACCGGGGCATTCACGGCCCAATGCCGAGCCCCGAGACCGCCCTCTCTTACACGTTCTCCGAAGTCGAAAAACGCCGCATCCAACAGAACCGACAGCGTCTGATTTTCGGTACACCCGACAAGGTCAAAGTTAAAATCGAGGAAATGGCCGCGACATACGATTGCCAAGAATTCATCATTCTTTCGAATTGCTACGAGTTCGAAGCCCGTATCCGCTCCTACGAGTTGATCGCCGAGGCCTTCGATCTCCACCCCCGCCACTTCGACGACGAACAAAGGGCTGCTTCATGACTTGGGATCCCGCGCAATACCTAACCTTTGGCGGACATCGCATCCGCCCGGCCATCGACCTCCTCTCCGCGGTGCCGATGGAAGCCCCTAAGACCATCCTCGACCTCGGCTGCGGCACCGGCAACATGACGGAGTTCATGCAAGCACGTTGGCCGGATGCCAAGATCGTCGGCCTCGACAATTCCACCGATATGCTCGCAAAGGCGCAGGACGCGCATCCGGACATGACGTGGATCGAGGCCGAGATCGGGAACTGGTCGCCCGAGGCGCCATTCGACCTCGTATATTCGAACGCGGTCCTCCATTGGGTCCCGGATCACGGCGCACTCTTCCCCGAAATTTTAAAATGGGTGAATCCAAACGGTTATGTCGCGATACAGATGCCCCGCAATTTCGAAGCCCGCAGCCACACCACGGTTTACGAGACGATTCGCAATGGTGATTGGCGCACGCGATTGGAACCGATGATCCGGGACGAGCCCACGAGCCCTCCGACATTCTACTACGACTTGCTCAAACCTTTGGTGCAATCCCTCGACCTTTGGGAGACCGAATATCAGCAAATCCTCGAAGGGGAGAACCCCGTGCCGGAATACGTCAAAGGCACATGGCTGAAACCATTCCTCGATGCCTTGGAGGAGCCGGAGAAATCCGCCTTTGAGGCTGATTATAAGAAGAACGTTCTGCTACACTACCCGCCGCAGAGCGACGGTAAGACGCTCTTCCCCTTCCGCCGTCTTTTCATAGTGGCGCAGGTATAGGCATGAGATCGAAAACGACAGCAGCCCTCCTTCTTTCGACAGGCCTCCTTCTAGGCGGCTGCGGGTCTATGAGCGATCTAAACACCTGGATTGAAGACAACCAAGACAAGGTAAAGATGGCTGCGCTCGGCGGGCTCGGCGCCGTTGCATTGACGGGATTCGCCACTCATTCCTGGCTGCCGACAATCGCCGCGGGAGCCGGCGGCGCCGTTATCGGATGGCATGTCGGCGACCTACTCTATCCGGAAAAAGAGGAAGCGCACGCGGAATCCATCCGCCTTGCCGCCGAAGGACCGATCGGAAAAGACTTCGCTTGGATCAACCCGGAACGCGGTAGCAGAGGGGCCGTCAAAGCGACGGAAGCGGCGCGCGCCACGGCCTATGGCGATCGCTGCCGCAGTCTCGAATCCAAGATCGAGACCAAAGAAGAAAGCCGCGTCGAGCAGATGACGGTCTGCGAACAGAAATCCGGCGTGTGGAAGGTCGTGGGGTAGCGCCCGCCGCATGTCATTCCGGAGCGCACGAAGCGGGAGCCCGGAATAACGAATTCGGCGCCGTCTGCGGAAGCACATCCTTTATCGGCCACATCCTTCGACAAGCTCAGGATGAGGTACCTATCACCAATACACCCGCTCCAACGCCTCATCCTGAGCTTGTCGGAGGATGAGAGACCTATCACCAATACGCCGCCCTCACCCCTCACCCTAAGACTGTCGAAGGATGAGAGACCTATCGCCAATACACCGCCCTCACCCCTCATCCTAAGCCTGTCGAAGGATGAGAGACCTTTCGCCAATACGCCGCCCTCACCCCTCATCCTGAGCCTGTCGAAGGACGAGGGTGACCGCTCGAACCTAAACCGGGAACCTTTCAGCCACCCAGGGCACCAGGCAGTCCATCAGATCGTTCAACGCCTTGTCGCCCGCGTCGTCCGGCTCGAAATAGTGCAGCGCGTCCGGGAACTCGACGTAGGTCTTATCCGTCGATGCCAGCGTATCGAAAATCCTCCGCGAATGGGCTTGCGGATGGACATCCAGGTCGCGGCCCGCATTCACGACGAGGGCCGGCTCGGTTACGGCAAGGCCGGACTCCAGAATATTCGCATTCGACGAAAGGCCGGACCAGGTTGAGAGCCAGCCGCGTGGTGTGACAACGCGGCCGAACCCGAGCCGTTGGTAGTTCATCAAGTCGGGCCGCGGGCTCAGCAGCGATCCGTAGGCGCGGTTCGAAAAGTCGATGCTGTCGTCCACATAGACCGGATTAGCCATCGTCCGGTAGACGAGCATCAACGGCTCGAAAGCTTCGCGGCGCAAGGAGTGGCGCTGCACATCCAACGGCAGTTCATTGAACTCGTCGATGCCATTCATGCGCTCCGCTTCCCGCTGAAAGGCGATCCGATCGCGGGCGCCGGCATCGATCCGCCGCACGCGATCCAGTTGCGCGGCGCGGTAGGTCTTCAGAAAGGCGGGATCGTATCGGGACCATTCGGGCGGCGGACGGAACCCGTTCCGCGCGTCGTAGATATCGAGGGCCGGGTCGGTCAGAAGCGGGTCGTCTTCGTCGATCACGGCCCCGTCGATTACCTCGTTCATGATCAAACCCTGTCCCGTATGGGCCGCCAGAAAGATCAACGCATCGGCGACCGGCATCTCCAAGGCGTCGAGACCGGTCGCACCGCCATCGGGGCTCATCCTGATCCGCGCGTCCGGCGTGGCCTTCGCCTGGGCCTGATAGAAGGAAAACAGCGACCCGCCGCCGGAATTCCCCATCAGCACGATCTTCTCCACGCCCTCTTCTTGCAGCCACGTCAAATACGCCGCGATATCGAAGAGCAGTTTCTCGTGCAGGCAATCTGCATCGTTGTTCAAGGTCCGCGTATTGGCGCCGAGACAGCCGTAGCCGGCTTCAAGGAATTTCGGAAACGTATGATGCTCCTGGAAATCGACCCGCGGATGCGCCGCGACCACGGCGACTTTCGGGTTCGGGTTGGCGTCGGGCGTCCAGTAAAGGCCCCGAATGCGGGCGCCATCCTTCGCGTTCAACGCAACGGGCCGTCCGCTCACGCCCTCCGGCGCATAGCGGAACTTGATGTGCCCGCCGGTCCAGTACGTTTGCGATATCAGCAGCATCGTCCCTCACCGTATCACAGCCTCAATGGGCCAATAATGCCCGTTCCGCCGTTCGCCTCGCCCTCGTCCTTCGACAGGCTCAGGATGAGGGCGAAAGACCGGGCATGCCCCACAAGAACCTCATCATGAGCCCGTCGAAGGACGGAGGATCTATCGGCTATCTCCGCCCTCACCCCTCATCCTGAGCTTGTCGAAGGATGAAGCGCCGCGATGTGTCTTTCCGTGGCCCCTACGACAGGACCTGCTTCGCGATAACGTTGCGCATAATCTCGCTCGATCCGCCGCCGATCGGGCCGACCCGGGCGTCTGCATAAAGACGCGCGATCGGCCCCATCATGTAACCGGCACCCCCCATGACCTGCATGCCCATATCGGCGACCGCGAGGTTGTACTCGGTCGCCAGCGTCTTCGCGATGGCGGTCTCCATCACTGGGTTCTCGCCCGCATCCAACATCTCGGCAACATGGAAGGTATGAAGACGCGCCGTCTCGGTCATCATCTGCATTTCCGCAAACTTATGGCTGATTGCCTGAAATTCGGTGATCTTCTGCCCGAAGGCTTCGCGCTCGACCGCCCAATCGCGGGCCAGCTCAACGATCTTCAAGCATTGCCCGGCACTCGCCGCCGCCAGCAAGAGACGTTCGAGGTTGAGGCCCGGCATCAATAGCTTCCAGCCCTCGCCGACCTGCCCGATGACTTCGCGTCCGCTCACGCGCACTTCGTCGAAGAACACTTCGTTCGGCAGACTGGTGCGCCGACCGAGCGGGTCCATCGGGCGAATCTCAACCCCGTCCGCCTTGGTATCGACGAGCAGCAGCGACATGCCATGGCGACCCGCGTCCGGATCGGTTTTCGCCGCCACGACCAATCGGTCCGCCACATGGGCGTTGGTGATATAAACTTTCTGGCCGGAGAGTACCCAATCGTCGCCGTCCGGCACGGCCCGTGTCTTAATCTTCGCCAGGTCCGAGCCGCCGGAAGGTTCCGACATCGCAATCGCCATCTTGAGCCGCCCTGCCAGAAGCTCCGGCATCAGCTCGCCCCGCATCCAGTCGTTGCCGTTTCGCGCCAACTGCATGCCGCCGTAGATCACCGTCGTCATATAGGCGGAGGTGATACCCGGATGCACATAAGCCAGCGCCTCGATGAACACCGCCATGTCCTTGTACGTTGCGTCCGCACCGCCGTGCTCTTCCGCATACGGCAGCGCCAGCCATCCCTCGTCCGCCAATACCTTGAACGCGTCTTCGGGATACGCCGACGCCTTCTCCAAGGCCTCGATCTTCTCCGGCGGCAATTCCAGTTCCATCAACCCGATAATGGTGTCGCGGATCATCAGCTGATGATCTGTAAATCCGAAGGACTTGTAGGGCACCGGCGGTCTCCTAAGGCTGCGGGATCGGCAGGCAGGAATTTAGGAATCCGGGACGGGAGAACAAGGCAGACCCCGCCTGGACCATTTAGGTATCCTCATCCTGAGCCTGTCGAAAGATGAGCCCACGCACCAGGCTGTCATTCCGAGGCTGCCGAAGGCCGAACTCAGAATTTGCGCCGGAGCGATACCTAAAGGCATCCAAACTGAATGTGAAACTCAGGCCAAAATTCCGGGTTCCTGCTTCGCAGGTTCTGGAATCAAAGCTATAAAACAAAGAGACATTTTGTCGATTTCATGCTATGCAAATACATGGCTTTTGCCGGTTCTTTGACATGTGAATCAGACACCTCGGCGATTAGGACGTTTTGTGAAACCGAAGTGCGGTATCGTAATACGGTGCATGGGGTTGATTTCCCGAAAAAACAAACCGCTCGGACAGCGCTTCTTTGTATGGCTGGAACCACCGCTTGACCCGGGGCCGGGCGGGTGCAATTTCCCTTCCGGACTTCGCGACAACGGTAGAGGAAGGTTTCCATGAAATTTCTCGTCATGCCCGGCGACGGGATCGGCCCCGAGATCGTGCCGGTGGCCGTCGCGGCATTGGAAGCGCTGGATCGGAAGCTCGGCCTTGGTATCTCACTCGAAGAGGTTCCGATCGGTTTTGCCAGCCTTGAGACCGCAGGGAACACGTTCCCAGATGAAGCGCTCGCCCGCGCACGAGACAGTGACGGGGTGATCATGGGGCCGACGGACACGTTGGCCTACCCGCCGCTTTCGGAAGGCGGGCGGGGTCCGTCCGCCTTCATGCGCACCGGTTGCGACCTCTACGCCAATATCCGACCCGCCAAGACGCGGACGGGCGTACCATCCGCCGTCGACAACATGGACCTGGTCTTTGCGCGCGAGAATACCGAAGGCTTCTACGCCGACCGCTCCATGCACATGGGGAACGGCGAAATGATGGTGACGGAAGACGTCGCCATCGCCGTGCGCAAGATCACGCGCGAGGCCTGCACCAAGATCGCTCACGCCGCCTTCAAGCTTGCCATGCAGCGGCGCAAGAAAGTTACCATCGTGACGAAGCGGAACGTGCTGAAGATGACCGACGGCCTGTTCCACGACACAGTGCGCGCGATCGGTGCGGAATATCCCGAGGTAGAGGTCGACGACGTGATCATCGACGCCATGTCGGCTTTGATGGTCCGGACGCCGGACGCGTTCGACGTGGTCTGCACATCCAACATGTACGGCGATATCCTCTCCGACCTCGGCAATGAGCTGGCGGGCGGGCTCGGCCTCGGCGGCACGATCAACGCCGGCGACCAACACGTGATGGCGCAGGCGGTGCACGGCTCCGCCCCCGACATCGCGGGACAGGATATCGCCAACCCGACGGCGATGGTCCTCTCGCTCGCCATGATGCTCGACTGGATCGCGGCGCGCGAGCAGGACAACAAGCTGAAAGAAGCGGGGCATCGCTTGAGCGCGGCACTGGACGCGCAACTCGCCGACCAGGCCACCTGTACACGCGACCTCGGCGGGCCGCTCGGCTGCAAGGCCTTTGGCGACGCCTTGGTCAAACGCCTGGAGGAAGACGCATGAGCACCGAAGCCGAAATCCGCGCCGTTGCCGAACGCCGGTTTGCCGAGCACCGGGATCGGGAAATTTATTCGCCCCTCGGCGCCATGATGCTGGATACACTCGACGACGGCTACTCGGCGATGGAGAAGCTGGTCGACCTTTGGCAAGGCCGCGGGCCGGTTGGCGGCTATAAGATCGCGCTCACCTCGAAACCGATTCAAGAATTATGCGGTGTCGATCAACCCTGCGGGGGCTTCGTCTTCAAAGAGACAATCCACCCCTCGCCCGCCGCTCTCTCGCTGGCCGACTACAACGGCCTGGCACTCGAGTTCGAGCTGGCGGTGCGTTTCGGGAAGGATGTACCGACAGATGCCGGGCCGTTCGACGAGAACAGCATCCAAGACTATGTCGGCGCCTGCTATCCGGCCTTCGAGCTGATCGACGACCGGCGTGCGGATTACAGCACGTTGGACGCGATTTCCATGCTCACCGACAATATTTGGTGCGGAGGTGTGGTGCTCGGCCCCGAGGTGGGGGATTGGCAGAGTATCGATATGGCGTCCAATCCGGTACATTTGACCTACAACGGCGAGCGTACGCAGGAAAGCAATACCGGCGCCGCGATGGGCAGCCCAATGATCTCGCTTGCCTGGCTCGCCAATCTCGCGGCGGAACGCGGTTGGCCGATGCGCGAAGGCATGATCGTCATTACCGGATCGACGCTGGCGACAATTCCGCCAAAGCCGGGCGACCATGCGATCTACACCATCGAGGGGATGGGTGACGTCGAGGTTCGAATTTCAGACTAAGGTGCGTCTTCCGGATGCGAATCCCGACCCGGCGCATCCTTCCAAAGCGCGTAAATGAAAACCATGTTGACGATGTCGTCGTCGTCCGAAAGCGTCATCATGATCCGGTCGGAGTAGACATACCAACCGCGCGGTTCGGCAAATGGATAGTCCGCAAACCGCACACAGCGCTTCTCGGCAATCTCGCGATAGTGTTCGGTCACGGACTGGCTGTCGTTTCCAAGGTAGGTGTCCCCGATCCATCCGCCCGTCGGATCGAAGCCGCGTTTCTTGACGATATCCGTCCCCACCAACCGATATCGAAACCGAAGCGGCTAGTAGAAGACATCGACGAGGATCACGTTCGATAGATATTCCGGTATCTCGACCGGATCGATATCGGCTCTCGACGGCATACGGCGACCTTGTCGCTTGCTGTCCCAATATTCGTAGATGCCGCGTATTCGTTCATTGCGGCTTTGAATGAACTCAGCAGACGGGTTGCTAATTACATGCGGCATCGTTTAATTCATAGTATTTATAAAAATACTCATAGATTATTTCTAATAATATCCTTTCATTATTTAATATTTGATAGATTTTT